>JANNKH010000103.1:0-164980 GCA_031396205.1 Rhodoferax sp. | reverse complement strand
CGCTGCGCCGATCCCAACAACAGCACCAGCACCAACACCAACCTCGACGCCGATGTGCTGCTCGGCCACCTGCGGCCCGGCAGTGTGCGGGTCCGTCCGGGGGCCACCGTCGCGGTCGGCGACTGGCTCGGGTCGGCCGGCAACTCGGGCAACACCGGCGAGCCGCATCTGCATGTCCACGCGCAGAGGCCGGGGCCGGCCGGCGCGCCACTTGGCGGTGATCCGCTGCCGATCCAGTTCGGGGGCCGCTTTCTGGTGCGCGGCGACCGCATCGAGTCGCCTTGAGCATGACGGCATGACTACTGGCCGCTGGGTGCTCGTCGTGTTCGCCCTGGCATGGGTGGGCGCGGCGTTGCTGATCGGTTGGCAGTTCAACCGCGACATGCAGCGGGCCCGTGCCCACGCCGCACAGGGCAGCGTGTTGCTGCAAACACGCTGCGGCCCGATCGAGTACCAAGAGGCCGGCACCGGTGTGCCACTCTTGGCCGTGCACGGCAGCGGCGGCGGGCACGACCAGGGCATGGCGTTCGCGGGCGCCCTGGCAAAGCGAGGCATCCGGGTGATTGCGATGTCGCGCTTCGGCTACCTGCGCACGCCGATGCCCGCCGATGCGTCGGCGGCTGCGCAGGCCGATGCGCATGTGTGCCTGCTCGACGCGCTGGGCATTCGCCGTGCCGCCGTCATGGGGGGCTCGGCGGGCGCACCATCGGCGTTGCAAATGGCGCTCCGCCACCCCGATCGGGTCAGCGCGCTGATCCTGCTCGTTCCGCTGGCCTACAAGCCGCCGACGCAGGCCGATTCGGCGCCGCCGATGCCGGCCTGGGTCGAGGCCACGATGATGCGGCTGATCGGTTCGGACTTCCTCTTCTGGGCGGCGCTTCACGTCGCGCGCAATCAGGTGATCAAGGTGGTGCTGGCGACGCCGCCGGAATTGCTCGCGACAGCCAGCCCGCGCGAACGTGCGCGGGTGGATGCGATGCTCGACAACATCCTCCCGGTGTCCGCCCGCGCCGAGGGTTTGCGCAGCGATTCGGTGGTTGGCAAGCATCTGGCACCCGCTCCGCTGGAGTCCATCCACGTCCCGACCCTCATCGTCAGTGCGCGCGACGACCGCTACGGCACCTATGCCAGTGCACAGTACACCGCCAGCCGAATCGCGGGCGCGAAGTTCGTCGGGTTCGACCGTGGCGGGCACGTCTGGGTCGGACATGACGACGCGGTGCGCGCGGAGATCCTTGCGCTGCTCATGGCCCCGCAGCGGCCATGACGCTGCAGGAATCCGGGCAGTCGGGCGAATCCGTGACATCCAGACCAGCCGTACTGGATCGAGCGGTGGCGTCACTCGCAGCAGTGTTCACATTCTTCGTGCTGGCCTTCGCATGGTCGTGGTCCTTCTGGCTGCTTGCGCCGCTGTTGCAACCCGACGCGCCACTGGCGGCGACGACACTGGCTTTCGTCGGCGGGTTCGGGCCGAGCCTGGCGGGCGTCGCCGTGGTTGCTCGCCAAGGTGGCCGCGACGGCCTGCGACGCTGGTTGAGGCGCTGCCTGCAGTGGCGGGTGGGTTGGCGCTGGATGGCAGTGGCCTTCTTCTTTCCGGTCGCCTTCATGGGCTTGGCGGCCGCCATCCATGTGGTGCTGGGCGGCACGTTGCCCCCGTCGCCCGCGGTCGGGCACCTCTTGCTGGCGGCTGCGAACTTTGTCCTGGTGTTCCTGGTGGGCGGCCCGCTGGGCGAGGAGTTCGGTTGGCGCGGCTATGCCTTGCCCGCCCTGCAGCGCCGATGGGGTTGGCGCATCGCCAGCCTGGTGTTGGGTGGTGCGTGGACGCTCTGGCATTTGCCGCTCTTCTACAGCCTGGGTACCGTGCAGAGCCACTTGCCGATGGGGCTGTATGCACTGAGCGCCATCGCCTCATCGGTCCTGTTTGCCTGGCTCTTCAACCGCACCGAAGGCAGTGTGCTGCCTGTGCTGGTGCTGCACACCGCCATCAACGCCGGGCCTTCGGTGATTCCGGTGATGGTCCTGCCCGATGGCAGCAACCAGCGGCCGTTTCAGATGGCGGTCAGCATTCTTGTGTTCGTGGCTGTGCTGCTCCTGTTTCGCCGCGAAGCCGCACCGCAGGTCGGCTCCGCCGCGGGTCAGGCTCGGCCTTGAGGCGACACCATGGGGTTGGCTCCGTCGGGCCCATTGGGCTTGCGCGCCCTTCGCCGTGTCCACTTGATGCCTTCGAACCACACCACACTCAGCAAGCCGAGTCCGCAGGCAGCGGCCAGTTCGTGCGCCGGCAGAGGTGCAAACCGCAGCACGCCGACGGCCCAGGGTAGGTAGTGCGCGGCCAGCAGCATCGCCATGCCGACGATTGGAACGTGCACCGCGAGGATGTACGACATGGCCTTGCGCAGGTTGTCGAAGACGCGGCGCCCGCACCGCCGCCACGATGGCTGCGAAGTTGTCGTCGACGAGCACCAGCGAGGCCGACTCGCGGGCCACGTCGGTGCCACGGGCGCCCATGGCCACGCCCACGTGCGCCGCGCGCAACGCCGGGGCGTCGTTCACGCCATCGCCCGTCGTCGCGACGATGTCGCCGCGGGCCTTGAGCGCCAGCACGATGCGCAGCGCATCGACTATTTGAGGGTCGCGCAGGCGAAGCCACGGGTGGCCCGATCGGTTCGTACCCCCATCGACCGGCATGTGGCTGCGCAACCTGCAGGCGCGCCCCAAACAGTCGGGGCGCCTGACAACCCGTCCGATTGGACGCGGGTGTTTTGCCGCAGAATCGACAGCGCGCACGCTGCGTCCGGTTGACGGCGTGGTATCGCTGCGACAACCGCTGTGCGCTGCGGGCGCGGGCGCTGCGCTTTGAGGCATCATGTCCGCATCATGCGTTCATCGGACTCCCCCCTGGCTGGAACGACCCGCGACGCGCCGTGCGGCGAAGCCGCGCTGGCGGCGCAGGCCTGCTGGCTGGTCGCACCCGGCCACGCCGAATTGCGCGACGAGCAGGTCGCATCGGCTGGCCCCAACCAGGTTCTGGTGCGTGCCTTGCACAGCGGTATCAGCCGCGGCACGGAGTCGCGGGTGTTCCGGGGCGAAGTGCCCAGCAGCGAATATGCGCGCATGCGCGCGCCGTTTCAGGCCGGGGACTTCCCGGCGCCGGTGAAATACGGCTACAGCAATGTCGGCCTGGTCGAGCAGGGACCGGCCAATCTGCTGGGCAGGCCGGTGTTCTGCCTGTTTCCACACCAGTCGCTGTATCTAGTGCCTGTGCCGGCCGTGCATCTGCTGCCCGAGGGCGTTCCACCCGCGCGCGCCGTGCTGGCTGCCAACATGGAGACCGCCGTCAATGCGTTATGGGATGCCGCGCCGCATATCGGCGACCGTATTGCCGTCGTGGGTGGTGGCGTGCTCGGCCTGCTGGTCGCCTATCTCGCGGCACGCATACCGGGCTGTACCGTACAGCTGGTTGACACGCAGGCCGCGCGCCAGGACGCTGCACAGGCCCTGGGCGCGCAGTTCGCATTGCCCGACGATGCCTGCGGCGACGCCGACCTGGTGATCCACGCCAGTGGCCAGAGCGCGGGATTGGCGACGGCGCTGCATCTGGCCGCGATGGAGGCGACCGTGCTGGAGTTGAGCTGGTACGGCGACCAAACCGTCACGCTGGCACTCGGCGCGGCCTTCCATACACGGCGACTCGTGCTCAGGAGTTCACAGGTGGGTCAGGTCGCCCAAGCCCAGCGTGGGCGCTGGGACCATCGCCGTCGGCTCGCGTTGGCGCTGTCCCTGCTGACCGATCCCCGACTCGACATCCTGGTCAATGCCACCGCACCGTTTGCGCAGCTGCCCTCGGTGTTGTCACGGCTCGCATCAAGCGGGCCGGACGCCACCTTGTGTTGCCGTATCGACTACCCTTGAACCAGAGAGCCGCCCATGTACAGCGTCAACGTCCGCGACCATTGCATGATCGCCCACAGCTTGCAGGGCGCGGTGTTCGGACCGGCGCAGCGCCTGCACGGTGCGACCTATGTCGTCGATCTGGAAATGCGGCGAACGCAGCTTGACCCGGACGGCATCGTCGTCGATATCGGCCTGGCCACGCAACTGCTGCGCGAGGTGCTGGCCGCGATCAACTTTCGCAACCTCGATGACGAACCGGATTTCCAGGGCCGCAACACGACGACGGAGTTCATGGCCAAGGCTATTTTCGACCGGGTCGCGGCGCGCATCGGCGAAGGTGCACTCGGCCCCCATGCCGGCGCGCTGAGCCAATTGCGCGTGACCCTGCACGAATCGCATGTGGCATGGGCGGCCTATGAAGGCGCCCTGCCCGCATGAGACATCCTGGTCCACGCCAAGGGCCACGGCCGACAGGCACAGCCTGACGCCGTTCTCATAAGCGCCGCGTGATGACCCAGGCCCCGTCGTCGCGCCGGATCGTGTTCATGTTGCCCGGCACGCTGGACGGCGTGAGCGGCGGCACGATCTACGACCGCCGGATCGTCGAGGGTTTGCGCAGCGCGCGCTGGCAGGTGGACCTGCTTGCGCTGGCCGGCGATTTTCCCTGGCCCGATGGCGCCGCGTGCGACGCAGCTGCCAGGCGCGTTGCGCAGTTGCCGGACGCGGCCTGCGTGGTTGCCGACGGACTGGCCTTCGGCGCGTTGCCGGACATCGCGCTGCAGCATGCCCGGCGCCTGCGCTGGGTGGCGCTGGTGCACCATCCACTGGCGCTGGAGACCGGGCTCGAAGCCGCGCGGCGGCAACAGCTGTTGAACAGCGAGCGGCGCGCGCTGGCCACGGCGCGGGGTGTCATCGTGACCAGCGCAGGCACCGCCGCTGCACTGGCGGACTACGGCGTAACGCCGGCGCGCATCCACGTCGTCGAGCCGGGCACAACGCCAGCGCCGCTGGCCGCGGGTTCGGCCTATGCAAGCCATGGCGCAGCGTGTACGCTGCTATGCGTGGCCAGTTTGACGCCGCGCAAGGGGCACGCGCTGTTGCTCGACGCCCTGGCCGGCCTGCAGGACCGGAACTGGACCTTGCACTGCGTGGGCGACACCCAGCGCGATGCCGCGACCACCCGGGACCTGCGCGCACGCATCGCGGCGCTCGGACTGGCGCAGCGCGTGCTGCTGCACGGCGAACTGACTAGCACGGCGCTGCAGGCCCTGTACGCCCGCGCCGACGCATTCGTGCTGGCATCGCATTACGAAGGCTACGGCATGGCACTTGCCGAAGCGCTGGCGCGAGGCCTGCCGGTCATCAGCACCACAGGTGGTGCGATCGCCCAGACGGTGCCCGCCGATGCCGGAGCGCTGGTGCCCCCGGGTGACGGCACCGCGTTGCGCGCCGCGCTGGCACGCCTGCTCGACGACCCGCATTGGCGCGCGGCCCTGGCTGCAGGTGCCCGCAAGGCGCGCGCATGCCTGCATGACTGGCCCGTGGCAGTCGGGCGTTTCGCAGCCGCGCTGGACGCAATAGAGCACGGCGCCATGGCAAGGCCCGTACGATGACCAGATTCAGCGCCGACTGGCTGACGCTGCGCGAACCCTTTGATGAGGCCGCGCGCGCGCTGGCCTGGCCGGCGCTCGGCCGGCATGTCGATGCGCTGCGACCACGCGCCACATCGGGCCTGCCGCCACCGCTGTCCGTGCTGGACCTGGCCTGCGGCACCGGCGCCAATCTGCGCGCGCTGGCACCGCGTTTGGGCGGCGCACAGACCTGGCGCCTGGTCGACCACGACCCTGCCCTGCTCGCTGCGCTGCCTCACGCCATGGCCCGGTGGGCGCGAGAACACGGCTACCGGATCGACACCGGCCAAGGTCAAGGCGCCGGGCTGCGCATCGAAGGCGCCGGGTTCAGCGCCAAACTGGTCACGGTCTGCGTCGATCTTGCCAGCGGCCTGGACAGCATCGCCCTCGGGCAACCCGATCTCATAACGGCCTCGGCGCTGCTCGACCTGGTTTCGGCCGGCTGGCTCGACAAACTGATCAACCAGGCAAGCGGCGCCGGAACCGCAGTGTTGTGCGCGTTGACGGTCGACGGCCGCACCGAGTGGCAACCGCCCGACGCGGCCGATGCCACCGTGCACCGGCTGTTCGCCCAGCACCAGCGGCGCGACAAGGGACTCGGCCCGGCGCTGGGGCCCGCGGCCGGCTCGCATGCCGACCGTTGCCTCGCGGCTGCGCACTACGCGGTAGTACAGGCCCGCAGCGACTGGATGATCGACGCGGCCGGCGACCAGCCGCACGCACCGGCCATGCTGGCGGCAATGATCGAGGGCATGGCCGACGCCGCCATCGCGCAGCAGCCGGACGCCTTCGATGACGTGCGCGCCTGGCAGGCCCGGCGCATGGCATCGATCGGCCACACGCATTTGCGCGTGGGGCATGTGGACCTTATGGCGCTGCCAGCGCGGCGGCCAGGTCCAGATCCCACAATTGGTCGGCGCCCATCGGAAACACCTTGAATGGCGGACGCCGGCAATCGGCCAGGCGGGCCGCGCCCGGCACGCGCAGGCCGGGGCGACCGTTGCCGATGATCAGCGGCGCCACTGCCAAATGCAGGCGGTCCAGCGCACCCTGGGCCAGAAAATGCGACACCGTCACACCGCCGCCTTCGACGAACAGCAGCCGCAGGCCACGCGCAAACAGCGCTGCAAGCCCGCTCGCGAGCGCGGGCGTACCGTCGTCACGTACCAGGTTCGGCACTGCCAACACCCGTTGCGGCCCCACCAGCGCGCTGGCCTCGGGCCCCCAGCGCGCGTCACACAGCCACAACAACGGCGCTGCTGCGTCACTGAAAACCCGCGCCGTCCGGGCGTAACGCGCCAACTGCAGCTGCGGATCGAACAGGACCCGCACCGGATGGGGCCCCGGCACATGGCGCACCGTCAATTGCGGATCGTCGATCGCCACCGTGCCCGCGCCCACGATGACCGCATCGGCGAGCGCGCGCAGCCGATGCAGGTGGGTCAGGATCTGAGGCCCGTTGACGAAACGCGCATCGCCGCTCCGGGTTGCGATGCAGCCATCCAGACTCTGGCCCAACTGGCCGATCACCCAGGGCTGCGTGTCGGGTCGGCAATCGAGCATGGGCTTGAGCAGCTCCAAAAGCGTTTGTGCTGCAGGATCCGCCGCGCCATCCAGTATCCAGCCATCGGCATTGGTCCGGCGCAATCGGCCATGCTGCGCCACCATCGCCTGCGCGCCGGCCCGGCGCGTAGCGGCGACGGCCAGGCAAGCCGCCCAGACACCGTCAACACCGGCCTGCGGCGCAGACGAGGCCGGCGGTAGGAAAGAGAGCTTATCGGGTTGCATGGTCTGGCTGGGGTTGCCCGCAAGCCGCATCCCTGGCGGACCGAAACAGTATCGCAGAGCACGCCAGGATCAGTGCTCCCATGCCGCCGCCGGATTTGCGATCAATGCGCTGGCCAATGCCAGGATGGTCTGACGCAACTCGGCCGGGTCATGCGCGTGCGCGGCAAGCGGCGCAGAAAATGCCACGCGTGCCGGCATCGCCTGGTAAGGCGGCCACAGGATCTGCATCGCCGCGGCCAGCTTTTCCCGGTCGGCAGCGTCACGCCGCAATCGCGTCAGCGGATGGCGCAGCGCCTGGGGGGACACCACCTGGCTGACGATGGCCGTGACGATGCACGTCTCGGGCGCCGCACGCGCAAACACCGTGAAACTGCCCGACCAGGCCTGCAAGGCGTCGACTGCCGACCAGGTACCTGCGGCGGCCGGGTCGGGTTCGATTTCGCCAGCGGGAAACGTCAACAAGGCACCACCACGGCGCAGGTGCTTCAGGCCCGCATAGAGGACACGGGCGCGCGAGGCATCGTCTGCGTCGGCCACAAGGAGCAGACTGGCACTCGCATGCGGCAATGCGCGCAGGAAAGGCCGGTCGCGCGCAATCACGCGCAGGTCGGGTCGCATCGGCAGGCTTGCGAACAGGGCCGCCGTATCGGTCATGCCGGGATGGTTCGCCAGCACTAGCAATGGCCCGCGCGCCGGAATGTGCGAGCGCCCTGCGACCTGCAGGCCACCGGCCAGGCGCCCCAGCACCCACGCACTGGCGGCGGCAAGCCCCGTGGCGCCGACCCGGTCGTCGAACGCCCGCACGATACGCGTGAAGCGCTGCACCGCCGGGCGCAGCAGCACCCGCGGCAAGGCACCGCGCAGCGACAGCAGCCCGAGTGCATCGAGCAGGTCGTCCAGATTGATATCGGTCAGCGGGTCGGCCGCACGGGACATTTTCTGGGCCCGGCAAGACTGCCGCCTAGCGCGCCGGCGCTGCGGTGTTGATGAAAGCCTGCACATCGTCCAGCACCGGCGCGATCCAGCGTAGCGGCCAGGCGAATGCGCCGATCAGGGTTATGTGGCTGGCGCGTTGGTAGAACTTCAGCGTCACCGGCACTCCTGCCGCCTGCAGCTTGTTCGCCAGCTGCAAGGTGCTGCGTTGCGGACTGACCAGCGGGTCGTCCACCGGGGCGGCGAGAAAGCTGCGCGGTGCGTCTGGCGGTGTGAACCCAATGGGCTGTGCCTGCGCGGGGTAGTTCGGGTGGAAGAACACGGGCTGCGCGTCGGGGTTCCCGGTCGGGAAGAAGTCGTAGGGGCCGGCCAGTCCGATCCAGCCCGCGAGCTCGCCCGGCGCATGGCCGGCGGCATTGAGCCAGCGCGCATCGAGCGCCAGCATTGCCGCGTTGTAGCCGCCGGCGCTGTGGCCCATCACGAACACCCGCTTCGGGTCGCCCCCCAGACGCACAACCTGGTCGAGACCGTAGGCCAGCGCCTGTGCGCTGTCGGCCAGGAAATCGGGGTAACGCACCTCGGGGTAGAGCCGATAGTCGGCGACCAGGGTCATCACCCCGCGCCCTGCCAGGGCCGCGGCCACAAACTGGTAGTCGGCGCGTTCGCCGGTGTTCCACGAACCGCCGTAGAAGAACACCACGGCAGGCCAGCCGGCCGCCGGCTTGGTTGCCGTCGGCGTGTAGATGTCGAGCTTCTGGCGCGGCAGCGCACCGTAGGCGACGTCGGATTGCAGCGTGTAGCCGCTGCTAGCCGTCACCGCGTTGAGCACGCCGGTGCCGGAACAGCCACTCAACAACAAGGCCATCGCGATAGCGAGCAAGGCTGTCAGCCGCATTGGGTAACGGATCATCAGGTTATTGGGCAATCGTGACTCTTTCGGTGAAGGCGCGGCCGGTCCCGGGGGTGCATCAGGCTGGAAGCGTCATACCGGCGCTCCCATCATCTCATCTGTACTACGCAGCCGGCGGCCCAACGGATGCAGCGCCGCCCTGGCGCCGGGGCGAACGGGCCGGCTCGCAGCGACCCGGCGGTGGCCGCGCAGTATCCCGAGCCGGACTTGTACCCGCAAGTACCATCCGGTTGGCGCAGCTGTTGCACAGGAAAAACGTCAACCGGATCAACCTCGGCATGGACCGGGACGAGGTGCTGCGCAGGCTGGTTCGTCCCAGCGCGCCGATCCGGGATCGCTCAACAGGCACTGGCACGGATCAATCGGCGTAGTCCGGCTCCTGCAGGTCCAGGATGTCCTTGAGCGCCTGAAAATGCAGTTCGGAAAAACGCGTCGGGTAGTTGTTCCACTGCGCACCGGCCATGGCGGCGACCGGCTCGGGAATCAGCGCCAGCGCACGGCCTGTGGACAGCGCCAGCACCTGCAGCTGAGCCGCTTTTTCCAGGTAGTACAGCTCGTCGAAGGCCTGCGCCACCGATGGCGCGACGACGATAACGCCATGGTTGCCCATGAACAGCACGCTCTTGCCGCCATCGAGCAGGCCGGCAATCCGCGCGCCCTCGGACGCCGCCAGCGCCATGCCGCTGTAGTCCCGGTCATAGGCGATGCGTCCGTGGAATCGGCAGGCGTTCTGGTCCAGCATCAGGAACTCGAAATCCCGCAAACAACACAAGGCCGTGGCATGCGGCATATGGGTATGCAAAATGCAGCGCGCCTGCGGCAGGCGCTGGTGCAACTCGGCGTGCAGGTACCACGCGGTGGGGTCGGGTGCGTTGGGGCCCCGCACCACGTCCGGATCGGCGGCGTCGAGCAGCAGCAGGTCGCTGGCGCGGATGCGCGAGAAATGGGCCCCGACCGGGTTGAGCAGGAAACGCGCGCCGTCGCCGGACACCGCCGCGCTGAAATGGTTGGCAATCGACTCATGCATGCCCAGCCGGGCTGCCCAGCGAAAGGCGATGGCAAGGTCGATGCGGGTGCGGGTTTCCAGGTTCGGCTCCGGCATGGATTTCCTTCATCGGGTGGCAACACGATTGCCTCTTGCTGATACACCGGCGCACGCGCGGGCCTTTCCACCGGCTGCCTATACTGTATCGCGCTGTATCCGCGACTGTATCGTGACGCCACGCCGATCCTGGCCCAATGGCCGGCGCAGGCACAACCGTTCCATCCAACTGACACTGCCAACGCATGGACCAGACCTCGTTCGACACCATCATCGTAGGCGCGGGTACCGCCGGCTGCCTGCTGGCGAACCGGCTCAGCCAGAACCCGGCCCGGCGGGTGCTGTTGATCGAGGCTGGCCGCAAGGACAACTACCCCTGGATCCATATCCCCGTCGGCTACCTGTATTGCATCGGCAACCCGCGCACCGACTGGCTGTACCAGACCGAGGCCGAGGCCGGTTTGAATGGCCGCAGCCTGCGCTACCCGCGCGGCAAGGCGCTGGGGGGTTGTTCATCGATCAACGGCATGATCTACATGCGCGGCCAGGCGCGCGACTATGACCATTGGGCCGCGCTGACCGGCGAGGACAACTGGAACTGGGCCAACAGCGTGCCCGATTTCAAGGCCCATGAAGACCATTTCCGCCTGGACGGCGGCGCCGACCCGCAGCAGCGAGCACACCGTTTTTCAGATTTGCACGGCCATGGCGGCGAATGGCGCGTCGACAAGCAGCGACTGCGCTGGGACATCCTGGAGGCCTTCGCCAACGCGGCGACCCAGGCCGGCATTCCGGCTACCGACGACTTCAATACCGGCGACAACTTCGGTGTCGGGTTCTTCGAGGTCAACCAGAAGGAGGGCTGGCGCTGGAACGCGTCCAAGGCGTTTTTGCGTCCCGTGCGACACCGAACGAATCTGCAGGTGTGGACCGAAACCCTGACCGAGCGCCTGGTGTTCGAGCCGGGTCCTTCGGGCCAGCCGCGGTGCGCCGGCGTGGTTGTGCGGCGCGGTGGCGATCGAGTCGAAATCACGGCAAAGTCCGAGGTGGTGTTGTGTGCAGGCGCGGTCGGATCGCCGCAACTGCTGCAGCGGTCGGGCATTGGGCCAGCCACGCTATTGCACAAACATGGCATAGACGTGGTAACGGATTCACCAGGAGTGGGCGCCAACCTGCAGGACCATTTGCAGATCCGAGCCGTGTTCAAGGTCCAGGGCACGCGCACGCTCAATACGCTGGCCAACAGCCTGCTGGGCAAGGCAGCGATCGGTCTGCAATACCTGCTCCGGCGCACCGGCCCGATGAGCATGTCGCCCAGCCAACTGGGCGCATTCACCCGTTCCGACGCTGCCCAGCCGCATGCCAACCTGCAATACCATGTGCAACCGCTGAGCCTGGATGCGTTTGGCGACCCGCTGCACGCGTTCCCGGCATTTACTGCCAGCGTCTGCAACCTGAACCCGACCAGCCGCGGCAGCATCCGCATCCGCAGCGCATCGGCCGACGACGCGCCGGCCATTGCACCGAACTACCTCAGCACCGACCAGGACCGCCTGATCGCGGCCAACAGCCTGCGCCAGGTGCGCGCAATCGCAGCCCAGCCCAGCCGGCGTTGGCGCCCTACCAGCCGCAGGAATGGAAGCCGGGCGTGCAGTTCCAGAGCGACGAGGAGCTGGCGCGCCTGGCTGGCGACATCGCCACCACCATCTTCCATCCGGTGGGCACGGCCAAAATGGGTCGCGACGATGACCCGCACGCCGTGGTCGATGCGCGTTTGCGGGTGCGCGGCGTAACGGGCCTGCGGGTGGTGGATGCCAGCGTCATGCCGACCATCACCAGCGGCAACACCAATGCACCGACACTGATGATTGCGGAGAAGGCTGCGCGCTGGATGCGCGCGACGGGAGGGGTATGACCGACACCAGATCAACGGCCGCCGAGGCAAGCGGTCCTGCAAGCGCAGCCAGCGGCGCCTTGTTCGGTCCAACGGACAGATGGGCGCTGGAGCCGGTTGCCACCTGGATGCTCACGGACGGACGGCATATCACCGAACCGCGGGCGTTTATCGGCGCGCTGGTGGAGCACCTCAACAACGCCGGTGCACGGGTTGACCGTATCCGCATGTCGATTCCCACGCTGCACCCGCAGTTCGTCGCGCTCGGCATGAGCTGGAGCCGCGGCGAGGAAGCCCAGTTCTGGTCCGGCCATCATGGCGTGCAATTGACGGATGCGTATATCGGCAGCCCGATGGAGTTCGTCCAGCTGCATCAGCAGATGCTGCACCAGCGTATTTCGCCCAAAGCCTCCGAGGGCGAGCACCCGATATGGCAGGAGTTGCGCGCAGCCGGGTTGCAGGACTACCTGGCGATACCGATGGTGTTGGCCGCCGGCCGCATGGCCACGCTGACCGTCGCGACCAGCGACACGCCCGGATTCAGCGACGACGACGTGGCACGCTTCACCGCCCTGACCAACTTGCTCACGCCGCTGGTCGAACTGATGGCCGGACGACGGACCACGCTCGGCCTGCTGGACACCTTTGTCGGCAAGCGGATCAGCGAGCGCATCCTGCAGGGCCAGGTCAAACGCGGTGACGGTGAGCAGATCTCGGCCGCATTCTGGTACTCTGACCTGCGCGGATTCACCGCCCTGAGCGAAACCTTGCCCACCGACCAGTTACTGCGCCTGCTCAACGACTATTACGAATATTGCGCCGCAGCCGCCGCTGCGCGTGGCGGCGAAATTCTGCAGTTCATCGGCGACGCGATCCTGATCGTGTTCGAGATCACCGACCCCTCGCGCACCCGCACCGTCTGCGCGGCGGCGCTCGATGCTGCGGTGGACGCGTTCGACACCATTGCGGTCGTCAACAACCGCCGTCGGCGATCGGGGCAACCCGAGATCGAATTCGGCCTGGGCCTGCACCTGGGAACTGTCACCCATGCCAACGTCGGCGCGCCCAACCGGCTGGCCTTCAACGTTGTCGGACCGGCGGTCAACATGACTGCACGCATCCAGTCAATGACCAAGGAGCTGCAGATACCGCTGCTGATGTCGGCCGACTTCGCACGCCAGATCGATGCATCGGTCATCAGCGTCGGTCGCCATGAAATGCGCGGCATCGCCAAGACGCAGGAACTGTTCAGGCTCACGCCCGATTGACTACCCGGCCGCGCCGGGCTCATCGGTTATCAGGCGCCGGCCCATGCCGACAACATCGTCCTGCGTGTAACCCAAAGCGCGGTAGAAATCGAGCACCGGGGCGTTGCTGGTGCGCACTTGCAGATTGATCTTGGGGCAGCCCAGTGCCAGCAGATCCCGCTCGACCCTGCGCATCAAGGCCTCACCGTGGCCCTGACGACGAAAATCGCGATGCACCGCCAGGTAATTCACCCATCCCCGATGCCCGTCATAGCCGGCCATGACGCCGGCCATGATGCGGCCACCAGTCTCGCCGACCAGAAACAGCTCGCGTTGCACCGTCAGTTTGCGCGCGATGTCACGCGTCGGGTCGTTCCAGGCGCGCGTCAAGTCGCAGGCCCGCCACAGGGCGATGACGGAGTCGGCATCGGCTTCGAGAAAAGGTCGGATATGCATCGAAAGGCTATTTTCGGTCACAGCGGGCGCCGCCGCGCCGGACCTGCTCGATGGCCGCTGCCGAGACAGGTTCACGCAGCTTCTACTGCGAATCGATGCCGGCAGCTGCAATGACGGTACGCCGTTGGCTTTGATCCCATGCGAAGGACGCAGCGCGCCGCTCAGTGGATTCATATTTTTGTACGAAATAGATCCGACAAAGTCGCAACACCACCCGTTACCGGTTGTGCCATGTGATACCTTGAGGCCCCATGGGGCCGGAACACGGCCAGCTATCTGCAACCATCTATTTGCATTGAGGTTCGATCTTGGGAAAACTCCTGCTGCCATTGGTGGCACTGCTCAGCGGCGTTGCACTGCTGATCGTCGGCACCGGCCTGATGTTTGCCGCGATCGGCGCGCAGGCGGCAGCTGCGAAATTCTCCAGCCTGGTCACCGGCCTGGTGATGTCGGCGTATTTCGCCGGTGCGATCTACGGCACCTATGCCTGCCCGCACATCATCCGCAAGGTGGGGTTCATCCGGGCATTCGCCGCCATGGCATCGATCGCCTCGACCTTGCCACTGCTGCACGCGCTGTGGATCAACCCCTGGTACTGGGGTGCCCTGCGTTTTGTCACCGGCCTGTGCCTGGTCGGCTTGTACCTGGTAGTGGAGAGCTGGCTCAATGTGGTTGCACCGACCGCACACCGCGGCAAGGTGTTTGCGATCTACCTGGTCGTCAACATGGTGTCGCTGGCTGTCGGCCAGTGGCTGATCCTGGTTGGCGACCGGTTCGGCTTCGTTCCGTTTGTGATGGTCTCGGTGCTGTTCTCGTTCGCGCTGGTTCCAATCACGTTGACACCGGTAGACCAGCCCGTGGTAACCGAAGCGCCCAAGTTCAGCCTGATCGAGCTGTTCACGATCTCGCCGATCGGAACGATCGGCGCACTGGTCTCGGGCATGCTGAGCGGGCCGCTGCTCGGCCTGGGCCATGTGTTCGGCGCTGGCGTCGGCTTCAGCGAGGCCGGCATCGCCACCTTCATGGCCGCCACCATCCTGGGCGGGGCGGTGTTCCAGTGGCCGGTGGGCCATTTCTCCGATCGGCATGACCGACGCCTGGTGTTGCTCTGGGTTGCGCTCGCCTGCGCTGCCGTCGCCGGCGTCGGCTACATCCTGGCGCGCGATTATGAGAGCTCGTTGATCGGACTGGGTGTGGTTTTCGGCGGACTGGCATTCACCGTCTACGGCATCAGCGTGGCGCATGTCAACGATCTGGTCGATCGTGCCAAGGTGTTGCAGGTCACCGGCGGCCTGCTGCTGCTCAACGGTATGGGCGCCACCATCGGCCCGACGCTGGCCGGCGGCCTGATGGACCTGATGGGCCCGGAGGCATTGATGCTGTATTTTGCCGGCGTGCTATCGGTGCTGGGAGCGCTCACGTGGCATTACCAGCGCAAGTTCCCGCTCAACCACGGCGATCCCAATGAAAAGTCCGACTATGTGATGGCGGGCAGCAGCACACAGGCGGTCCTGCCGATGGATCCGCGCATTCCCGATAGCGCCATGCCAAGCCAAAAGACCGACGACGCCGCGGCACCGCCACCCGAGGAACCGATTCCCGCGACCAGGAGGTCCGGACCGGGTTGAGCCCGGAGCGGGTCAATTACTTGAATTGCCCCCAGGGCGATAGTCCTTGGGCGCATGATGGAGCGCCTACACTTTGCGGTCGGGCCATTGCGCACGCAGTGTTGCGTCGGATCGGACCGTCATGCGGGGTACTCGTGGCGGACACAGTAGTCGACTACATCGTCGTGGGCAGCGGTTCTGCCGGCTGTGTGCTGGCCGACAAGCTGAGCGCCGACGGCCGCACCACGGTGCTGGTGCTGGAGGCGGGTGGCCATGACCGGCGCCTGTGGATCAACATGCCGATCGGGTACGGCAAGACCTTCTACGACGAACGCGTCAACTGGAAGTTCGAGGCCGAACAAGACCCGGGACTGAACAACCGGCGCATCTATTTCCCGCGCGGCAAGGTTGTCGGCGGTTCAAGTTCGATCAATGCCATGGTCTATTGCCGCGGCCTGCCGCGCGACTTCGATGACTGGGCGCTGGAGGGCAATCGCGGTTGGTCCTGGCCTGACGTGCGCGCCGTCTACGAACAATTCGAGCGCCCGGTGGACGCCGAGGGCGTTGCGGCGCCGGGCGGTTCGCTGTTTGTCAGCGACGTGCGCCGCCAGTTGCATCCCATGCAACACCATTTCTTCGACGCCGCCCGCCAGGCTGGGCTGGCATTCACCGAGGACTTCAATGGGTCCCAGCCCGAGGGCGTGGGGCGCTACCGCATCAACACCCGCCGCGGCATGCGCTGGTCGGCCGCCGATGCCTTCCTGCGTCCGGCGCAAAGGCGCGGCCGGGTCGACCTGCAGACCGGGGCATGCGTGGAGCGCGTGCTGTTCGAGGGCCGCAGGGCGGTCGGCGTGTCTTATCGCCAGGGCGGCGCCATCCACACGGCGCGCGCGCGCGCAGCGGTCGTACTCAGCGCCGGGGCGATCCAGAGTCCGCAATTGCTGCAACTCTCGGGCATAGGCCCTGCTGCTTTGCTCAAGCGCCATGCCATCGCGCCGGTACTGGTGCAGGAGCAGGTGGGTGCCAATCTGCAGGACCATCTGGCCATGAGCTACTCCTTCAAGGCCACCGAACCCACGCTGAACAACGTGCTCGGCTCCGCATGGGGCAGGCTGCGGGTCGGCCTGCAATATGTGAGCACGCTGGGCGGGCCCTTGAGCATCAGCGTGAACCAGTGCGGTGGCTTCGTGCGTTCGCATCCGAAGGCATTGCAAGCCGACATGCAGCTTTATTGCAATCCAATCACTTACACCCTGGCCGAATCGAAGACCGGCACCCAGATCGTGCCCGACCGCTGCGCCGGCTTCATCCTGTGTTTCCAGCCCTGCCGACCGCTGAGCCGCGGCAGGGTCGAGATCGCCGGACCCGACGCCGCGCAGGCACCGCGCATCTTGCCCAACTACCTGTCGCACCCCGAAGACGTGGCGCAGGCGCTGCGCGGCGCGCAACTGATACGGCGCCTGTGCGAGACCACAGCCATGCGGGGCCTGATCGAGCAACCGATCGCGCCCAGCCTGGCCACCATGTCCGATGCGGACATGGTGGAAGACTTTCGCAATCGGGCCAGCACCTGCTACCACCCGGTGGGCAGTTGCAGCATGGGGCCGGACCCAGCCACCTCGGTTGTCGGCCCAGACCTGAAAGTGCACGGACTCGACCATCTGTATGTCGTTGACGCGTCGGTGTTTCCGAACGTCACCTCGGGCAATACGCACGCGCCGACCACGATGGTTGCGCACAAGGGCGCGCAGGCCATCCTGGCCGCGCAGCATTGATTTCACCAGGAGCACATGACCATGCAACTCGCATCCATCAAGACCTTTATCGTCGGTAACCCGCCACCGTCGTTTGGCGGCAAATATTTCGTGTTTGTGAAAATCCGCACCGCCTGCGGCATCGAAGGCGTCGGCGAGGCCTATGCGGCGACCTTCAGCCCGCATGTGATCGCCGCGATGGCCGAGGATCTGTTTGCGCGTGTGTTCGCCGGTCAGGACCCGATGCAGATCGAAACCCTTTGGCGCAAGGCCTATGGTGCCGGCTTCACGCTGCGGCCCGACGTCTCGCTGATGGGCGTTCTCAGCGCGCTGGAGATGGCCTGCTGGGACATCACCGGCAAAGCACTGGAACAACCCATCTACCAGCTGATGGGCGGCCTGGTCAATCCGCGCCTGCGCTCCTACACCTACCTCTACCCCGACGAGAAAGAAGACGAGTCGTTCTACGACGATCCGGTCAAATCGGCCGAACGCGCTGCCGTCTATGTGCAGCAGGGCTTCACCGCGGTCAAGCTCGATCCGGTGGGCGGCTATTCGGTGTTCGACCCGCGCCAGCCCACGCTCGAGCGCATGAACCTGTCCGAGCGCTTTTGCAAGCTGATCCGCGAGGCGGTCGGTGACAAGGCGGACATTTTGTTCGGTACCCACGGGCAGTACACCGTCTCCGGCGCCAAGCGCATGGCACGCCGGATCGAAAAATACGACCCGCTGTGGTTCGAAGAGCCGACCCCACCCGAGCGCCCGGAGATGATGGCCGAGGTGGCGCGCCACACCAGCATCCCGATCGCCACCGGCGAGCGCCTGTGTACCAAGTACGAGTTCGCGCGGGTGCTCGAGACCGGCGCCGCCAGCATCCTGCAACCGGCACTCGGTCGCGTCGGCGGCATCCTGGAGTGCAAGAAGATCGCCGGCATGGCCGAGACCCACTATGCGCAGATTGCGCCGCACCTGTACTGCGGCCCGATCGAGGCCGCCGCCAACATCCAGCTGGCGGCATCCATTCCGAACTTCCTGATCCTCGAGAGCATCCAGCAACTGGGCGGCTTCCATGAAAAGCTGCTGAAGAAAAAGATCCAGTGGGAAGACGGTTACGTGATCCCGAGCAAGGACCCGGGCCTGGGCGTGGAACTGAACGAGGAAGTCGCACTGGCCCATCCCTACACCGGCACCGCGCTGCATCTGGAGATGGCGCAGCACCCGCTGGGATACTACTGAGACCTTGAGTGCCAGAGCAAGAAACCATGAAAGCCTACCAGAACCTCATCGCTAACCAATGGGTCGCGTCCGACCCTGACTCCACCATCGACGCTGTCAACCCCGCCACGGAAGCGATTGCCGGGCAGGTCCATCTGGCAAGTCCAGCGCAGGTCCTGCAAGCCTGTGCCGCCGCCGCGCAAGCCCAGCGCGCGTGGCGCAAGACGCCGGCGATCGCACGCGCGGACTTCATGCGCCGCCTCGCCGACGCGCTGGTTGCGCGCAAGGACGCAATCGGTGCGGCGCTCGCGCTGGAGTCTGGCAAGAGCCTGGATGACGCGACCAACGAGGCCGTATACGCGGCCGACATCACGCGGTACCACGCTGAATGGGCACGGCGCATCGAAGGCGAGGTCATCCCCAGCGACAGCCCGTCGGAGAATCTGGTGCTGCACCGCGAGCCGATCGGCGTCGTGGCCTGCCTGATACCGTTCAACTATCCGGTCTACACCCTGCTGCGCAAGATCGCGCCAGCGCTGATCGCCGGCAACACCGTGGTGGTGCGGCCGAGCAACAACACACCCTGCAGTGCATTCGAGATCGCGCATGCGGTACTGGAAGCCGGTCTGCCGCCCGGCGTGGTCAACATCATGACCATGGGTCATGCACAAGCCGAAATCATGTGTACCCACCCCAAGGTGGGCATGATCACGCTGACCGGGGGTGTGGCCGCCGGCCGGCGGGTGCTCGACTATTGCAAGGCCAATATCGCCAGGCCCTCGCTGGAACTGGGGGGCAAGACGCCGGCCATCGTCGCGGCCGATGCAGACCTGGAACAGGCAGCCAGCGCCATCGTCGGATCCAAGACCACCAATTGCGGGCAGCTGTGCACTGCCGTCGAACGGGTTTATGTGCAGCGGTCGGTGCACGATGCCCTGGTGGACATGTTGCGCAGCAAGATGCGTGCGCAGCGATCCGGAGACCGCTCGGCCGAGCCAACCCATATGGGCCCGCTGATCAGTGCCGACAGCCGACAGGCCATCCACGAGATGGTGCTACGCGCGGTAGCCGACGGCGCCAAACTGGAATGCGGTGGCGTGATGCCGAACGGAGCCGGTTTCTTTTACCCGGCGACGCTGCTCACCGGCGTACGCCAGGAATCCGAGATCGTACAGGAGGAGGTCTTCGGTCCGGTGCTGTGCGTGTTGCCCTACGACAGCTTCGACGACGCGCTGGCCATGGCCAACGACCACCAATTCGGCCTGGCCTCGGTGCTGTTCTCCAACGACTACCGCCAGGTAATGCAGGCCAGCAACGAGATCGAGGCCGGCGAGCTGTACATCAACCGCACCCCCGCCGACCCCTACCAGGGTTACCACGCCGGCTGGAAACGATCCGGCCTGGGTGGCGACGACGGCAAGCACGGCATGCTGGAGTTCACCCAGACCCGGCTCGTCGTGATGAAATACTGAGACCTTGCGTGCCAGACCAAGAAATTGCGTAGCAATTTTTGCTCTGGCACCATCACTTTGTCGGATGTCCGGCTGTCTGGCAGTTTGACCTTGCGTGCCAGACCAAGAAATTGCGTAGCAATTTTTGCTCTGGCACCAGCACTTTGTCGGATGTCCGGCTGTCTGGCCTTGTGCGCCAAGCGGATGCGGGCTTGCCGACACGCGCACCGTGTGTCGCGTGCGGGCTTCATCGTGTCGCGGGACATGCAAAAAAATCAGACGGCAATTGATCCAGGTCAAGACCATTCGGTGGCGCAAGAAACGGGCAGGGTCTAAGCTTGGCCGATGCACGCACACCGCGCGTCCGGGTACGGTCGATGAACATGGTCGGCATCGACAGGACCGAGCTCGCGCAACTGATCCGTGTCGAAGGCCTGGTTCAGGGCGTCGGATTCCGCCCCACGGTCTGGCACCTGGCGCAACGGCTGGGCCTGCGCGGCACGGTGTGCAACGATGGCAGCGGTGTTCTGCTGCATGTCTGCGGCCCCAGCGATGCCGTGGAGCAGTTCGTATGCGCTTTGCGCGATGAAGCGCCGCCGCTGGCGCGGATCGAGCGCATCCGTCGCGCGCACGCCCAGACGCTGCCAGCCGATGCCGGCTTTGTGATCCAGCCGAGCAGGCCTGGCGCCGTGCGCACGGCAATCGCACCCGATGCCGCCAGTTGCCCGGCCTGTGTGGCCGAGGTGTTCGATCCGGCTGCGCGTCGCTACCGCCACCCATTTGCCAACTGCGCGCACTGCGGACCGCGCCTGTCCATCGTGCGCGGTATTCCCTACGACCGGTCCAGCACATCCATGCGGGCTTTTGTGATGTGCCCGTCGTGCCGCTCCGAATACGAGGATCCGGCCGACCGGCGCTTCCACGCCCAGCCGATCGCCTGCCCGCAATGCGGTCCCCAGGCCCAATTGGCGCTGGCTGATGGCGCGATCATTGCGCCATCGCGGCTGGGCGCGCTTGACGCGCCCGACGCGGTGCGCATGCTGCTGCTGCGGGGCGATATCGTCGCGATCAAGGGCCTGGGCGGGTTCCAGCTGGCCTGCGACGCCGTCAACGCCGAAACGGTAGCGCGGCTGCGCCGCAACAAGCACCGCGACCACAAGCCGTTTGCGCTGATGGCGCGTGATCTGGACCAGATGCGCCGCTACTGCATCGTCACCGACGAAGAAGAGAAACTGCTCTGCAGCCCCGCCGCGCCGATCGTGGTGCTGGCCCGCCGCAGCGATGCTCCGACCAACACCGTACCGCTTGCGCAAGGCGTCGCACCGGGGCTGCGCACGCTGGGCTTCATGCTGCCCAACACGGCGCTGCACCACCTGATCCTGCAGGCCATGACGCATCCGATCGTCTTGACCAGTGGCAACCGGTGCGGCGAACCGCAGCAGATCGACAACCAGCAAGCGCTGCAGCAACTGGGCGCCATTGCCGATGTTTTCTTGCTGCACGACCGCGACATCACCCGGCGAGTCGACGATTCGGTGCTGCGCATGGTGGCGGGCCATTCGCGCGTGCTGCGGCGCGCACGGGGCATGGCCCCCTTGGCATTGCAAATGCCACCCGGCTTTGGAGGTGAACCGCCGGTACTGGCGCTGGGCGGCGAACTGAAAAATAGTTTTTGCCTGCTGCAGGGCGGCAGGGCTGTGGTCTCGCACCACATTGGTGACCTGCAGGACGCCCCGACCTTTGCCGATTTCCAGCAGTCGGTGCGCGACTACCTGCAATTGTTCGAACACAAGCCGGCCATACTGGCGGTGGACCGCCACCCCAACTACCTGTCGGGCACATTCGGCCGCGCCTGGCACGAGAATCCCGGGGATAACGATGGTCTCGATCTGATCGAGATCGGGCACCACCATGCCCATATCGCGGCCTGCCTGGCCGAGAACGGCATGCCGCTCGACACGCCGGCGGTGATCGGAGTCGCGCTGGACGGCCTGGGATATGGCGCCAACGGCGAGCTGTGGGGTGGCGAGTTCCTCCACGCCGGTTATGACCAATGCCGGCGCCTGGCCACATTCAAGCCGGTTGCGCTGATCGGCGGCGCGCAAGCCATGCGCGAACCCTGGCGCAATACCTATGCCCACCTGGTTGCGGCCATCGGCTGGGAGCGCCTGGCGCAGGAGCATGGCGCACTGCATCTGGTGCGGCGCCTGGCGGTAAAGCCCCGGGCCCTGCTCGACGGCATGTTGCGCGGTGGCGTCAATAGTCCGCTGGCCAGTTCGTGCGGCCGGTTGTTCGACGCGGTCGCGGCAGCCTGTGGCATATGTTTTGATCGCGCCGCCTATGAAGGCCAGGCGGCGATGGAATTCGAGGCCCTCGCCGACGAACAGGCATTGGCGCGCGAACACGACTCGAACGCCTACCGCTTTGCCATCAGCCATCTGCCCGATACCGATCTGCCGTTTCTGGACCCACTGCCCATGTGGCGCGCACTGCTCGATGCGCTGGCGCACGATACGCCGACGCCGCTCATCGCGGCCCGCTTCCACAAGGGCCTGGCCATCGCCATCAGCGCGATGGTCCACAAGCTGTCCGCCGACGCCGGTCCGGCGTACGCGCTGCGTACCGTGGCCCTGTCGGGCGGTGTATTCCAGAACCGGATCCTGCTGGAGCAGGTCACGCAGCGGCTGCAAGCCGGCGGATTCGATGTGTTGTCGCACCGGCAGGTACCGGCCAACGACGGCGGCCTGTCGCTGGGTCAGGCGGCGATTGCGGCGGCGCGTGCCCTGGCGCGGTCCGGTACGATGGACGACGGCGCAGCAAGGTCAGCAACGGGGAGCGCAGCATGTGTCTAGGCATACCGGGCCAGATCGTCGCGATCAGTGATGCGCAGCGCAATCTGGCGCTGGTCGACGTGGGTGGTGTGCGGCGCACCGTGAATGTCGCATTCATCGTCGACGAGGCGCATCCGGTGCAGGACTGCCTGGGTACGTGGGTGCTGGTGCACGTGGGATTTGCGATGAGCCGCATTGACGCGCAGGAGGCCGCGCGGACCCTGGCCCTGCTCCACGAGCTGGGCGAGGCGCAGGCCGAGATCGCGCTGATCGGCGCCTCCACCGAGAACGCCGGAGGCGGTGTGCCATGAAATATGTCGACGAGTTCCGCGATCCGGTGAAGGCCGGCGCCTTGACGCGCGCGATAGCGCAGCACATGGACGGCATCACGCAGCGTCTGGGCCGTCCGCTGCAGATCATGGAGGTGTGCGGCGGCCATACCCATTCGATCTTTCGCTACGGCATAGCGCAGATGCTGCCGAAATCGGTCGAGTTTGTGCATGGGCCAGGCTGTCCGGTCTGCGTCCTGCCGATGGGCCGGGTCGACGACTGCCTGGCGCTGGCCGCGCGGCCCGAAGTGATTCTCACCACCTTTGGCGACGCAATGCGGGTGCCGGGTTCGCAACGCAGCCTGCTCCAGGCCCGGGCCGAGGGTGCCGACGTGCGCATGGTCTATTCACCGCTCGATGCACTGCAGCTGGCGCGCGCCAACCCGCAGCGTGAAGTCGTTTTTTTTGGCCTGGGGTTCGAGACCACGATGCCAAGCACCGCCATGACGGTGCTGCAGGCACAGGCAGACCGGGTGCGCAATTTCTCGCTGTTCTGCAATCACATCACGATCATTCCGACGCTGCGCGCAATTCTCGATGCGCCCGATCTGCGACTGGACGGATTTCTGGGCCCTGGCCATGTCAGCATGGTGATCGGCACCCACTGCTACGACTTTATCGCACGCGATTACCACCGTCCGATCGTCGTGGCCGGGTTCGAGCCGCTGGACGTGCTGCACGCGCTGGAAATGGTGATCTGCCAGATCGCCGAGGGTCGCTGCGCGGTCGAGAACCAGTATGGCCGCATCGTTCCCGAGCACGGCAACCCACAGGCGTTGGCCGCGATCGATGCGGTGTTCGAACCGCGCCCGTTCTTCGAATGGCGTGGCCTGGGTTCGATCGCGCAATCGGGCGTGTGTCTGCGCGAGGCGTTCGCCGATTTCGACGCAGAACGTAAATTCTCATTGCCCAACCTGCGCGTTGCCGACCCTGCGGCCTGCCAGTGCGGCGCCGTTTTGACCGGGGTAATCCGGCCGCAGCAATGCCGCGTATTTGGCACCGACTGCACACCCGAAACCCCACTGGGCGCATTGATGGTGTCGAGCGAGGGCGCCTGCGCGGCTCAATATACCTACGGCCGGATCGAAGCTACTGCGCTGTTGCACCACGGCCGAGGTGGCCCGGACGCACCCCGCAAGCAGGCGGCATGATGCGCGACAGCCACATCAACATGGGCCACGGTGGTGGCGGCAAGGCCATGCATGACCTGATAGCCGACGTGTTTGTCACGCCGTTCAACAACGCCCTGCTCGCGGCCCTGGAAGACCAGGCCTGTATGCCGCTGGCAGCGTTGGCCGCGCATGGCGACCGGCTCGCATTTTGCACCGACAGCTATGTGGTCGACCCGCTGTTTTTCCCCGGTGGCGACATCGGCACCCTGGCCGTGGCCGGCACCGTCAACGATCTGGCGATGGGCGGCGCCCGGCCGCTGTACCTGTCGTGCGCGGTG
This sequence comes from Rhodoferax sp., assembly GCA_031396205.1. Classification (GTDB taxonomy): domain Bacteria; phylum Pseudomonadota; class Gammaproteobacteria; order Burkholderiales; family Burkholderiaceae_C; genus CAISIP01. Next base: position 140,548 of record JANNKH010000103.1, on the reverse strand, counting down.
GTGCTGGAGGAGGGCTTTGCGGTCGCGTCGTTGCGGCGCATTGTCGCCAGCATGCAGCGCGTGGCAGAACAGGCCGGCGTGCAGATCGTGACCGGCGATACCAAGGTCGTGCAGCGCGGCGCGGCCGACAAGCTGTTCATCAACACCGCCGGTATCGGCGTTGTGCCCGCAGGCATCGACCTGTCGGCACGCAACGCCCGCCCCGGCGATGTGGTCATCGTCAATGGCTACCTCGGCGACCACGGCGCCGCGATCCTGGTGGCGCGCCAGCAACTGGATCTGCAGGCCGATATCCGCAGCGATTGCCAGCCGCTGGCCGATCTGGTGCAGGCCATGCTCGCCGCCCACCCCGGCATCCACTGCCTGCGCGACGCCACCCGCGGCGGCGTGGCCACGGTACTCAATGAATTTGCGCGCGCCTCGGGTGTATCGATCCGGCTGCGTGAGACCGCCCTGCCCTTGCGCGAGGCGGTGCGCGGCGCCTGCGAGATCCTCGGACTCGATCCCTTGTACCTGGCCAATGAAGGCAAACTGGTGGCCGTCGTGCCCGCACCAGCGGCCGATTGCGTGCTGGCCGCGATGCAGGCCCACCCGGCCGGGCGTGATGCGGCCATCATTGGCGAAGTGGTTGAACAACCCGCCGGCGTAGTCATCATGCAGTCCGGCTTCGGAGGCCAGCGTATCGTCGACATGCTGGTGGGCGAACAGCTGCCCCGCATCTGCTGAACACAATCGATGGAGGTGCAATCATGTGTGTGACCTGTGGATGTTCCAATGCCGGCGCGGTGCTGCTGACCAACCTGGACACGGGCCACCAGACGTCGGGCACGACGCCCTCTGACGGCTGGCATACGCATGCGGATGGCACGAGCCACACGCACGGACATGCGCAAGGGCACATTTTCGGGCAAGACCACGACCATGCCGATGCGCACGCGCACACGCTTGGCCAGGCGCCCGATCCAAACCCGTTGTTTGCGCCCCCCGCGTCTGCCCTGGTATCTTCAGACGACGCCCCTGCCCCGGACCATGCGCCTTTGCACGGCCGGACCATCAAACTCGAACAGGACCTGTTGGCCAAAAACCAGATGCTGGCCGAGCGCAACCGCGGCTGGTTTGCCGGCCGCGGTGTGCTGGCATTGAACCTGGTCAGCTCGCCCGGGTCCGGCAAGACCAGCCTGCTCGAGCGCACCATCCGCGACATGCAGGGCCGGCTGACGATGAGCGTCATCGAAGGCGACCAGGCAACGCTGAATGACGCGCAGCGCATTCGCGCGGCCGGCGCGCGCGCGGTGCAGATCAACACCGGCTCGGGCTGCCACCTCGACGCCGACATGCTGGCGCGCGGCCTGTCGCAACTGCAGCCGCAATCCGGCTCGGTGCTGATGATCGAGAACGTCGGCAACCTGGTCTGCCCGGCCCTGTTCGACCTGGGCGAGCGTGCCAAGGTGCTGGTGCTGTCAGTGACCGAGGGCGAGGACAAGCCGGTCAAATACCCGCACATGTTCCGCGCGGCAAAGCTGATGCTGCTCAACAAGATCGACCTGCTGCCGTATCTTCGATTCGATGTCGATCGCTGCATCGCGTATGCGCGCCAGGTCAATCCCGACATCGCGGTGTTGCAGGTATCGGCGCACAGCGGCGCGGGCATGCAGGACTGGTACGCATGGATTCTGGCGCAGCACCTGCGGGCCGAGGGCAGCGTGCCGGTGGCGCAGCCGCATCCTGGTCGACCCGACGCAAGAGCCGCCGGCTGACGCGGCAGGCCCGCTCAGAGCTGGAACGCCAACCAGCGCACCAATCCCTCCACCATTTCGCGCGGCAGGCCGGGACGCGATCCCCGGTACAGCTCGGCGCTGGCGCGGTGCTGCGCGATCCAGTCGGCGAAACGTGCCACTTCGGACGGCTCGTAGAAAGCCACCATCAGCTCGTAGTTCAGGAACAGGCTGCGTTCATCGAGATTGGCCGAACCGACCAGCGCCAGATCGGCGTCGACGATCACCGCCTTGGCATGCACCATGCCGGGCACCAGCCAGATGCGTGCGCCCGCTGCGGTGAGTTCGCGCAACGCGGCATGCCGGGCCAGATCGGCCAGCTTGTGGTTGGAATGGCGCGGCAACACCAGGTCAATCGCCAGCTTGCGCCGCGCGGCCAGCGTCAGCGCCATCAACAGCACCGGGTCGGGAACAAAATACGGCGTGACAGCCAGCACGCGCGTAGTCGCGCCGAATAGGCTCGACACCAGCAGTGCATACAGGGTGTCGTCGGACTGGTCAGGGCCGCTGGCGATCAATTGCGCGGCGCCGCTGGCTGGCCTGTGGTCGATGCCGCCAGCCGCTGGCGTATCGACGACCGGATTGCCGGTGGCAAAGGCCCAGTCCTGATCAAAACGCTGCTGCGTCTGGTGCGCTAGCGGGCCCGAAAAGTCCACGCTCAGGTCGACCCAGGGCGCGCGCCGAACCCGCTGCGACGGGTCGCCAACGAAGTATTCTGCTGCCAGATTGCGCCCACCGGTCCAGGTCCGGCTGCCATCGGCGATCGCCAGCTTGCGGTGGTTGCGCAGATTGGTGCGGCCCGGCAGGACCGAACGCAACGGCGACACGAACAGCGCCACCTGTACCCCAGCCGCGCGCAGACGACGCATGTCGATGCGCCCGCCCAGGTAGATGCCGATACCGTCCACCAGCAGCCGCACCCGAATGCCCTCGCCCGCACGCAGCACCAGCGTATCGACCAGCTCACGACCCAGCACATCGCGCCCAACCAGGAAGGTGCACACATCGAGCGTGTGGTGCGCCTGCGCCAGCACCGTGCGCAGCGCCGTCAACGCCTGCTGACCATCCTGGTGGATGGCCAGGGCATGGTAGGACGACTGCGCCGGCAGGCCCATCGCGCAGGCCAACTGGTGAAACCGCGTGGTCAGTGGGCGCATCGCATCGGCGTCGACCGGCACCGGCCCGGGCTGGTGCGCCAAAACGCCGCGGCGCGATACCTTGCGGTTGCCGAACAGCAGGTACAGCGGCAGCGCGACATAAGGCATCAGCGCCAGCGACACCACCCAGGCAATCGCTGCCGACGGGTGCCGGCGCTGGCCCCGGGCGCGCGAACCGATCACGTAGATCGCCAAGCCGGCAAATACCAGCAAGCCATGCAGCGTAATCAGTCGGTTGGTGATCAGGTGTGTCAGCATCCGGAGCTTGTAAGGTCCGTTCCATTATGAGGTTGTGCCGCGCGCCGAGCCGTGGCGCCGCCACCGCCGGCCGACACTGCAAGCGGCCGTCGGGGGAGCATCCGGCAAACTGGATTGCCGCCGGCCCATTTCCCTTCCAAGCAGTCGGCGCCCGATTGGACTGCCGGCAGTTACCCGTCCGAAGCGCTTGCTACAGCCTCACGACGTTGCCTTCGAGCCCGTCCTTCGATCGACCGCCGTCGTCGTCGTTAATGAACAAGTCGTCGGCAATCTGGGGCAGTACCAGCGCAACCGCAAGATGCATATCCAAGGCAGCAAGGCGAAGTGCCAGGCACAGCTGGTTCCGCGAGCCCTCGCGCATGACCTGGCTCATCCCGCATCGGAAGGACCCTGATTCTTGAGCTCGTCGAACTTGGCCGCCATCGTCGGGTTGCCCCGGGTCAGCTTCTTGATCGTCACGTCCTGCGCCTTGTCATTCGCAAGACGAAGGTTCCGATCGGTGCCGAGCAAGGCCTCCTTCGTCTTTTGCAGGTGGTCGATCGACTTGTCTATCTCTGCGATCGCCTTTTGGAAGTGCCCGGAGGCGAGGTCGTAATTTCTCGCGAACGCCGCCTTGAAAGTCTCAAGCTCGGTTTCAAACTTCGTGATGTCGATGTTCTGCGCCCTGACCAGCGCAAGCTCCGACTTGTACTTGAGCGCGTTCATCGCCGCATTGCGCAGCAGCGTGATGATGGGAAGAAAGAACTGCGGTCGAACGATGTACGTCTTCGGGTAGCGGTGGAACACGTCGACGATGCCAGTGTTGTAAAGCTCACTGTCTGGCTCGAGCAGGGAGACCAGCACGGCATACTCGCACCCCTTCTCGGTGCGATCCTTGTCGAGCTCCTTCAGGAAATCCCCGTTCCTGTTCTTCGTCGCGGTACGATCACTCTCGTTCTTCATTTCGAACATGATCGAGACGATCTCCGTGCCGGCCTCATCCGAGTCACGAAAGATGTAATCGCCTTTGCTGCCGGTGCGCGTGTCGTTGTCTTTCTCGAAATAGGCCCTCGGAAATGCCGTGGCCCGAATACGGTTGAACTCGGTCTCGCAATGCTGCTCAAGGGTTTCGCCGACCATCTTGGTGGACAGGCGAGCCTTCATGTCCCGCAGGCGCTCGATCGCATCGTCGCGATCCTTGATCTGCGTCTCGTATTTGTCCTTGAGCGACTTCTCGGCGAGTTGCTTTTCAAGCACCACGCGCTCGAGGCCGTTCTTCAGTTCGTCGCGTTGCTTCTCCACCGCACCGACCGCCTCGGTGATCGCGAGCTTTTGCGCAACCTCGATGGCGTCGAGCTTGGCCTTCAGGCCCTGAATCTCCGCGTCCTTCGTCGCGGCAGCCTTCTGCATTCCGTTCAGGAGCTTCGCCTCGGCTAGCTCGGATGCGGCGTGCTTGTCACGCCTGGCCTGCTCAAGTTCATTGGCGAGCGTGTCACGCTCCTTCTCGGCGGCGCTCTGGGCCTGCGTCACGGCGAGCTTCTGCGCGACTTCATTGGCATCGATCTTGGCCTTCAGTTGCTGGATCTCGGAGTCCTTGGCTACGGCAACTTTCTGCATTTCGCTGGCGACCCTCGCCTGGGCAAGCGCGACGGCGTTGCGCTTGTCTTGTTCTGCCAGCTCAAGCCGTTCGTGCAACTGCTGCTCGAACGCGCCGTCGCGAACCTGCTTGACGATGTTCGCGTACCCGGCCTCGTCAATCTTGAATGCTTTCCCGCAGTGCGGGCAGATGATTTCGTGCATGTTCAAGCTCCTCCCGCCTTCGTATTAGCTTCCGGTGCCCTTCGCCGATGGCTGAATGTTTGCTGCGTCTGAGACCGCTGGCACGACCGACGACCGCTTTGGGGCGCAAACATCAACGCGCGACCCGAAGGAGCAGTCTCTCTCGCCGGATCGATCGCTCACGATGAGCGCGCCGCGACCTGGCGAACTTAGACAGTCCGGTTTGGTGGCGCAGCGGACAGCAGCTCCTCGCGATCGTGCAACTCGGCGCGTGATGGTAGCAGTCATTGGCGATCGCGTTCGACCGGTAGGAGCCAGTCATTTGCGGGTATCGCGGGCATCGAATCGCGGGACATCAAGAACATGCCCGCATGTCCTGGACCGCGTGATACCGTGGCTCAATCGCCGACTTCGCCGGGTGCTGGCGCCGCGGCAGCGCCCTCACGCCGGTTCGCCTTGGCCAACTGTTGTGCGGCGCGGCGCAAGGCGCTGCTGCGGCGCAACGCCTGCTCCATTGCGGCCAGCGGAATCTGCCCGTGCGCCCCGGCATCGAGCAACTCGGCCTTGAGCGACTGGTAGGCCTGTTCCTGCGCGTCCAGCGCTGCGGCAACCATGCCAGAACTCGTCTCACCCTGTGTCGGATCGCACAGGGCGTACAGCGCGTCCGCGTGCAACGCGAAACGCGCCTGTGCCAGCGCCAGTTCGGAACCGGTTGTAGCTTCCCACGGCAACAACCGGCTGGCCAGAACGGCCTGCTCGCAGGTCGTCTCGTGGTAGCGCACCGCTCGCAAGGCCCAAGCCAGTCGCCTGCTGGTGCCCTGCGCCATCGCGGCGCGACTCATGCGCTCGACGAAGCGCTCGACGGCACGGTCGAGCTGCACTGCGATGTGCTGATCGCTTGCCACCACCGCCGCATCGACACCGGCCAGCGCGGCGCGCGCCATGCGCGATGCGATGTGACCCATGCGGCCGATCTCGCGCTCCAACGCGTCGAGTGCCAGCGCCGGTATCTGCAACACGTTGTCGTCGAGGTACTGCGCCTGTGCTTCGTCGTCCTCGCGCGCGCGAAACCGCTGTTGCAGCCAGCGCGTCAGGCCAGCGGCCAAAGGCCACATGAGCAACACACCCAACAGATTGAAAAGGGTATGGAACATGGCCAACAGGATCGCCGGCCCATCGGCCATGCCGGTGGCTTGCTGCGCGCGGGACAGCGCCGCGATCAGCCACGGCAGCAGTGCCAACGCCACGCCGGCGGTGACCAGGTTAAATAGCCCATGCGCCGCAGCGGCACGCCGCGCATTGGGCGTCGCGCCGATCACTGCCAACAGGGCCGTGACGGTGGTGCCGATATTGGCGCCGATCACCACCGCGGCGGCGCCCTGGGCATCGATCAGGCCGCCCTGCGCCGCTGTCAATGCGATCGCGATCGAGGCACTGGACGACTGCATCAACACAGTCATCAGCAGGCCCACCAGCAACTGCACCAGCACCGCCATCCAACCATCGCCCTGTGGCAGGCTGAGCTGCCCGGCGATGCCGGTGAACGACTGCTGCAACAGGCCAATGCCCATGAACAGCAGGCCGAAGCCGGCCACCGCCGTGCCGATGGCGCCACCACGCCGGCCGGGCCCCGTCAGGCGCAGCAATACACCGGCTCCTACCAGCGGCAATGCCAGCGCCTCGATCTTGAACTGCAGGCCTACCACGGCGACCAGCCAACCGGTCATCGTGGAGCCGACGTTGGCGCCAAACAAGACCCACAGCGCAGGTGCCAGGCCCAGCAGCCCGGCATTGACGAAGCCGATCGTCGCCACCGTGATGGCACTGGAGGACTGCACCAGCGCAGTGACCAGGATGCCCGACCCCAGCGCATGCCAGCGGGTGCGCGTAGCCGCCGCCAGAATGCCTTGCAACGCAGGCCCTGCGGCCAGCTTGAGCCCGTCGGTCATCATCCCCATGCCCAGCAGGAACAATCCCAGGCCACCGATGAGCGGGCCGATCAGGGCGAGTGGCAGCGCGTCCATGGCAGCATGGTAACCGCCGAGTGCGTGTCGGGCGTCTCCCGGTAACGGGTCGGCACGCCCGCATTACGCTGCAACTGCGCCGTGCATCGTCCAGGCCCGCTCCAAAGTATCCGATACGACTGTTCGAACGACCATGTTGCTGGCTTCCGCGCCTTGTTGTGGGTACCGGCTCGGACTTCAACATCCTGTGCCGCGCGTCAAGCCCCGGGACCTGCAATGTGGTACCGGAGCCGGCGGCCTTCCTGGACTGAGGGTCAATCCGGCTTATCGGGCCTGGCGTCGTGATCGGCTATTTGGCGGTCTTGGATTTCTTCCTCGGCTTGGGCGGATTTGGCATGGATGGCAGAAATGGCGGCATCTTGCCATCGCCAAAGGCCCCATCCATGCCGACCTGGATCTGCACTGTGTCCAGCGCCTTGCCCCGCCACCGCGTCGAGGCGTTTCATCCATACCATTGCCCCGCTCGCAGAACTGCGGGCACACGCACACCGCAGGGCTTTGGCTCGCATGCCGGCGCGCAGACTGCGCGCAATCGGGCCTTGTCGGGCCGGTTCAAGCTGCTCCATCGACCGCATTGACCCCCTGCAATGCACAAGTGCCGGCACTACGCAGAACCGGCGATGCGCAGGACACCAGCCGGCTGGGCACCCGCAATGCGCGCTGCCGCAGGGCCATGACATGCAAGTCGATTCGCTTCGTCAAAGGAATCTGTGGCCAAGTGGTCGCGCGGGGCGCCTGCCGGCGCGAACCGTCGCGCGGCTCGCGCTGGCAAAACGGTGTAGCAGGCCGACAAAGGCCAGGGCGATCTCGGACAGCACTTCCCCCCTGCGCGTCAAGATCCCGAAGCCCCCAAGCTCGGCGCCCATGGGAACCGGAAGGACCCGCAGCAATCCGGCATTGACGTGGTCGCGAACCACTGATTCGGGCAGCGCCGCCACCGCATCGCTGGTTTGCAGCAATTGCAGCATGGCAAAAACCGATCCGCAATCCACCACGTTGACAGGACTGGCCAAGCCTTGCTTGCTGAACTCCTGCTCCAGCAACTGGCGTGTCGGATTGGCGAGCGGCTGCATGATCCAGGGCCACGCGATCAAGTCCGCAAGCGTCGGGCTGCGGCGTCGCGCGCCTTGGTGTCCACGCCGGACCACCAGTTGCACCTGCTCATTCGAGAGCGGCGTGAAGTCCAGCAGCGTGTGTTGTTGCAGCGTCGTGAAGCGGCCCACGGCGAGTTCGATTTCGCGCCGCTCCAGGGCCAGTCCGATCTGGTCGCTGGTTTCGCCCAGCAGCCGGATGCTCAGCAATGGGCGATCCCTCTTGATCTCGGCAACCGCACGCGCCACCAGATCCGGGCCGGCGCCGAGGATGGAACCCACGACCAGCAGCCCATGCCCGCCTCGCCGCTTGATTTCCAGGTCCTCGATAAAGCGCACCAGGGCCCCTTGGGAGTGCACGGCGTAAGTCAGAACCTCGCCCCCAAGCGGGGTGGGGCGCAGCCCGCGCGGGTGACGTTCGAACAAGGCGAATTGAAACGCGGTTTCGATGTCGGCCAGCATCTTGGTGGCGGATGGCTGCGAGACACCAATCTCCGACGCCGCCTTTTGCAGCGTGGTGGTTTCCGCCAACGCGGCGAGCAAGGCCCAATGCTTCAAGCGAAGCCGGTTCACCAACCTGGGTTGGGGGTCTGTCGTCTGGTTTCGATATTCCATATTGGAATGAATAGATCCGAATTTGTGATTTGACTCATATGCCGGGTCATCCTACAGTGGAATCGACTGACACCATCCATACGGTCAAACCGGGCCTCCACCATGCTGCCAACCATCCGCCACGTGCGCGCCTTCACCGGCCGCGGGGGCGGTTCGGACTACCACGACCAAGGAGCGAACCATTGGATCGACGACCCTATCGCCACCCCGATGGCCAAGTACCCGGCCTACCGGCAAAGCAGGCAGAGTTTCGGGCTCAACGTCCTCGGGACACTGGTCGTCGAAATCGAGGCGAGCGACGGCACGGTCGGGTTTTCGGTCACGACCGGCGGCGACCTGGCATTGTGGGATTTGCTCGGCAAGTTGCGCACGGAGCCGGTCCACGCATTGCTGGGTGGCCCGGTACGGGACGAACTGCGCGGCATGCTGGTCAACACGGGTGAACATGAAGGCACGCGCTGGGGTTTTCGCCTGTTGCTGGAAATGCAGTGCTGCGATAGGCTGCAGCCCGATGTCGGCTGGTGTGGCGGCATCACCGAGCTGATCAAGATCTCCAACCTGGCGGAAGCGCACAACACGCTCGTGGTGCTCCATGGTTCGTCGGTGTACAGCTACCATTTCGTGATCACGCGCCACAACCGCCCGTTTTCCGAGTTTCTGATGATGGCGCCCAAGGCCGATGCGGTAGTACCCATGTTCCACCCACTGCTGCTGGACGCCAACGAGGCGTTGGCGGGTTATGTCACGGGACAGGCCATCGAGGTCAACGGTGGCAGCGTGATGCCCTGACATGCCGCGCGCGGCGAACCACCTATGACGATTCCACATCACTTAGAAGGAGACACCATGAGAACACTGATTCGAAGCCTGACAGCACTCTGCAGCGGATTGCTCGCGGCGGCGTGCGTCTCGGCGCAAAGCGCGGCCGGTTTCCCCAGCAAGCCGATCCGAATCATCGTGCCGACGCCGGCCGGAGTACCGGCGGACGTCATTTCGCGCATCATCGGGCAAAAGTTGTCGGTCGCCCTGAATCAGCCGGTCGTGGTCGAGAACAAGGTCGGTGCCTCGGGCAATATCGGCACGGCCTATGTCGCCGCGGCAGCTCCCGACGGTTACACGCTGGTCGCGGTCGGGAGCAACTTCGCCACCAACCCCAGTCTGTTCAGCAAGCCGGGTTACGACCCGCAGAAGGACTTCACGGCGATCACCGGGCTGATCCGTACGCCATCGGTCCTCATCGTGCCAGCCGAGTCTGCGATCAAGTCGGTGGAGGACCTGATTGCCCGCGCCAAAGCCGATCCCAAGGCGTTCTCCTATGCATCCGGCGGCAACGGGACCCTTGCGCACTTGAGCAGTGAGTTGTTCAAGGCGGGCGCCGGCATCGAAGCGCTGCATGTCCCGTACAAGAGTTCGGTCGAGATTCTCAACTCGATGCTGACCAAGACCACCGACTTTGCATTTCCGGTGCTCGCCAGCGCAATGACACAAATCAAGGCGGGCAAGTTCCGAGCCCTGGCGGTCACCTCCGAAAGGCGCATGCCCCAGCTGCCCGATGTTCCGACCATGCTCGAAGCGATGGGCAAGGTCGGCTTCGTGCTGGACTCCGAAAACAGCCTCCTGGTGCCGGCCGGCACGCCGGCGCCGATCGTCGCCATGCTGAACGCTGAAATCGTCAAGATCCTGCGTGATCCGGCATTGGCCGAGCAAATGATCTCGCAGGGGTATGAGATGGCCGGCAACAGCCCCGATGAAGCCAACGCCCGGATTGCCCGCGACGTGCCCAAGTTTGCCGACGCCGTGCGCAAGTCCGGCGCGAAACTCGACTGAAGCACGGCATGACAGACCCTCAACCCGAGTTCGGCGGCAGCATCGGCCGCACACGCGAGCAGTCCACGCCGTGGTGGCCCCCGCGCAAAGAGGCGCCGCCGGGTGCGCCCAACATCGTGATTGTCTATATGGATGACATGGGCTGGTCCGACCCGGGCTGTTACGGCTCGGAGATCAGCACGCCCCACATCGATGCCCTTGCAAGCCGCGGCGTCTTGTTCTCCCACTACACCACCCATGCCATCTGCTCGGCCGCGCGCGCGGCCCTGCTCACCGGCTGCAACGCGCATTCCGTGGGATCCGGCTGGTTGTCCAACAACCATCCCGGATATCCCGGTTATTCGGGTGAGATCCCGCCCGATGCCGCCACTTTGCCGGAAACCTTGCGTGCGGCGGGCTACGAAACCATCATGGTTGGCAAATGGCACAACACACCGGCTGCCGACATCGTGCCGGGCGGCTCCAAGCACAACTGGCCTACGCAGCGCGGCTTTGACACCTTCTACGGTTTCATGGATGGCGAGACCAGCCATTTCTTTCCGACGCGCCTGATGCAGAACAATCAGGTGCTGCCGATCGACAGCTACCCGCAGGGTTATTACAGCGGGGACGACTGGATGGATCAGGGTGTACGGTTCGTGAAGGAACTGCGCGAAAGCAATCCTGCCAAGCCGTTCCTGCTGTACGTGGCGAACAATGCCATGCACGCGCCGTTGCAGACCAAGCCGGCGGACCTGCAAAAGTACCATGGCCGGTATGACGCGGGCTGGACTGCGGCACGTACGGCACGCCATCGGCGGCAGATCGAGATGGGCCTGATACCTGCCGGCACCCGGCTGCCGGTCTCCGATCCGCGCGCACCCCGGTGGGAAGATACCGATCCGCTCGATCGTCCGCTGTTTGCGCGCCACATGGAGGCCTACGCCGGCATGCTGGACAACGCGGACCAGAACGTCGGCAAGCTGGTCGCGTTCCTGCAGCAGATCGGCGAACTCGACAACACCATCATTCTTTTCTCGTCGGACAATGGAGGCACCGACGCCGGTGGCGAACACGGCATGGTGAACAACAATCGGCGTTACTCCGGGCTGCCGGTGCGGGACGTGCAGCACGACCGCGCGAACATCGGGCAGCTGGGCCGGGCCCAAAGCTGCTCCCTGTATCCGACCGCCTGGGGCGAAGTGTCCAACACCCCATTTCCCAGTTTCAAGACCTACACCGGTGGCGGAGGCAGGCGCGTCAGCTTCATTGCGTCCTGGCCGGCGCGCCTGCAGGACACCGGCCGCATCCGACGCCAGTTCATGCATGTCACCGATGTGATGCCCACCCTGCTCGAACTGGCAGGGGTGCCGCCACTGGCCCGCAACCAGAGTCTGCCGACGCGCCCGCTGGACGGACGAAGTTGCGCAGCGGTGTTGCTGGAGGACGCCCCCTCACCCCGGTCCGAGCAATATTACGAGTGCTGGTCCAATCGCGCCTATTACCGCGATGGGTGGCTCGCGCGTTCCTTGCAAGTGCGCGATACCCCGATCGACATGAACAACTGGACCCTGCACCAGCTGGAGCAGGACTTTTCAGAAAGCACCGACCTGGCAGCGCAATACCCGCAGAAACTTGCGGAACTCACCGAGGCATTCGACCAGGCGGCCTGGAAATACCTCGTGTATCCCCTGGACAACCGGGGTCGCCCTGGCAAGTTTGGCGACACACCTGCATACCTGCGTGAGCGTGCCGACAAACCGCGCCGATTCCTGCCAGGGTCCCAAACCGCCCATCGCAGTGATGTGATGCCCCTGGTCAGCAACCGCAGTTTTCGCATCAGCGCCAATTTTTCGCAACAGACGGGGGACGAGGGCGTGGTGTGGGCACTTGGCGACACGATCGCAGGCATGGTGTTGTTCATCCGTGGCAGTGCGATCAACTTTCACTACAACGGCTTCAACGATACCTGCAACTTTCCGCCGGTCGCGCTCGCTCCAGGCAAGCACTGCGTGGTGCTCGACTACGAAGCACTCGGCGCGCGTCGCGGGCGTGGTCGGCTCTGGCTCGACGGCGGCCAGGCACTCGAATGGATCGATTTGTCACCGACCATGTCGCTGGGGCCATTCGAAGGCCTGGACATCGGTATCGATCGCCGTGCGCCGGTGTTCTGGGATCTGTTCGAGCGCCATGGGGCCTACCGATACTCCGGCACCATCGACCAGGTGGTGATCGAGCCTGGGCAACGCGCCATCGCTTGAGCCGGCACCACGAACCGCCCTGGGTTGCATGGACGCCAAATCGGAAGTACCCGTGGCGGCGCAAGGGCCTGGAGCTGGGCGGCGCAGGTATGCGCTGCAGTTCAAGTGCCAGCTGGCTGCCCAGTAGCTGGCGCCAGGAGCATCGGTCTGGGCCAGAGCCCTGAGCCACCCGCAGGGTGGACACATCGATCATGGCCGCAGACGGCTTTACGGTGGCGCTCCTGTCCTTGTCCGGCAAGGGCGATGCGCTGGCGCGGGAACGGGGCGGTCTCGGGGTGACCAGGTACAACCAGTCGAACGATGACTTTAAGCGGCTCGTGGATCACACGGAAGACCGAGGGAGCCGCAGCGACATGGGCTCAAGCACTTGCCTCTCGCCCTCCGTGCTTGATCTGCGCCAGCAACCATCCCTTGAACGCCTTGGCCGCCGGATTGATCAGGCTGCCCTCGGGCGAGATCAGGTAGTAGGCCTCCTTCATCGGAATGGCGTAGTCGAGCAGCCGGACCAGGCGCCCGGCGGCGATCAGGTCATTGGCCACGGTGTCGTGCGCCAGCGACACGCCCAGGCCTTGCAGCGCCCAGTTCATGCTCAGCACCCAGGTGCTGCCCCGGTGGATGCGGGGCCGCGCGTATTTGCGGTGGCCGATGTGACCGGCCAGCCAGTTGTCCCAGGTCTGCAGTGTGCCGGGCAGATCGAACAGGTGTTCCCGCAGCAGGTCGTCCACGTCGTGGATACGTTTGGCCACCGCGGGGGTGCAGACCGGAAAGATCGTGTCGCGCGTCAGGCGATGGCCGGCGCGTCCCTCCCACTTTCCCAGTCCGAGAACGATCTCCACCGCCGCCAGGTTGCGCGGCTTTTCGGTCGGCCAGACCGAGGTTGCCACGTCCAGCTGGACCCACGGAAACTCGGCCAGGAACTGGTGCAGACGCGGCGTCAGCCAGAAGATCGCAAACGAGATGTTCGAATGCAGTTCCAGCACATCGGGCTCGTTGCGACCGGTCAGCACCGCCGTGCCCTCCTCCAGTGTGTTGAACGCGGCCTGCACCGTGGGCAGGTATCCGCGCCCGATGTCGGTCAGCTCCAGCCCGCGCGCGCGCCGGTGAAACAGCTGGCGACCGAGCGCGCTCTCCAGGCTCTTGATCTGCTGGCTCACCGCCGACTGCGTCATGTGCAGTTCCTGCGCCGCCTCGGTAAAGCTCAGCGCCCGGGCCGAAGCCTCGAATGCCCGCAGCCAGTTCAGCGGGGGAAGTCGTGCCATGGCAGCCTCATTAGATAGGTATTAGTTTCGCTAATCCTACACCGGGTGATTGTCCGTTTGTCCTGGCACGCCGCTTGCGGCACACTGCGATTCTTCATCCACCCTTTTGCGGCGAAACACCTCCATGAGCAACACGGCATCAGACTTCACGATCGGCTTCATCGGCCTGGGCAACCTGGGCGAACCCCTGTGCAACAGCCTGGTCAGCAAGGGTTTTTCAGTCACTGTGACCGACCTGAGCAAGGCCAATGCCGAGCGGCTGATCGCGGCCGGCGCACACTGGTCGGACGACATCGCCGGTGTCTGCCGCGGTGCCAACGTGGTGATCACCGCGCTGCCATCGGTGGCCGCGTCGCGCAAGGTGGTGGAGGGGGCGGGGGGCGTGTTCGAGCATCTGGCTTCCGGTGGCATCTGGATCGAGATGAGCACGACCGATCTGAATGACCTGCAGCGCCAGCAGGAAATGGCCAGGGCCAAGGGCATTGCGGTGCTGGAGTGTCCGGTCACCGGCGGCGTGCACCTGGCGCATTCGGGCCAGATCACGGTACTCGTCGGCGGCGAGCAGCCGGTGTTCGATCGGGTTGCCCCGATCCTGCAGGCCATGGGCGGCGAGATCATCTATATGGGCAAGCTGGGCAATGCCTCGGTGGTCAAGGTGGTCACCAATATGCTGGCCTTCATCCACCTGGTGGCGGCGGGCGAGGCGATGATGCTGCCGGCCAAGTACGGCGTTGATCCGGACGCGACCTGGCGCGCGATTCGCGCCAGCTCGGGCAACAGCTTCGTGCACGAGACCGAATCCAAGCTGGTGCTCTCGGGCAGCTACAACGTCAAGTTCACGATGGACCTGGCCTGCAAGGACCTGGGCCTGGTCAACGCCATCGCCGAGAAGCTCGGGGTGCCGCTGGAGTTGGGCAGCCACACACAACAGATCTTCCGCCGTGCACGCGGCCTGTTCGGCTCCGAGGCGCAGTCGCCCGAGGTGGTGCGCATGATCGAGCAGGCCTGCGGGCTGGAATTGCGCGCGCCGGGCTACCCGAGCGAACTGGTGGCCGAGTAAGCCAGTGGCAGACACACTCTTGACCCATGCCCAGTGGCAGAGCCGGGCTGCGGCACTGACACCCGAAGGCCGCCACTTCATCGGTGGCCAGTTGCTGGCGTCGCGCTCCGGCGCCACGTTCGATTGCGTCAATCCGGCCAATGGCGCCGTGCTGGCGCGTGTGGCCAAGGGCAACGGCGCCGATATCGATCTGGCCGTATCCAGCGCACAGGCTGCCTGGGCGGACAAGCGCTGGCGCGGTCTGGCGCCACGCGCACGGATGGATATCTTGCTCCGGTTTGCAGCAGAGATCGAACGGCACGCCGATGAATTGGCCTTGCTGGAAACCCTGGACATGGGCAAACCGATCAGCGACGTGCTGAAAATCGACCTGCCCGAGGTGCTGCGCACGATCCGCTATTTCGCCGAATGCATCGACAAGATCGAGGGCGCGGTAACGCATACCGCGCCCGGCTCGCTGCACATGATCGTGCACGAACCGCTGGGTGTGGTCGGTGCGATTTCGCCCTGGAACTACCCGATGCTGATGGCCGTCTGGAAGCTCGCACCGGCGCTGGCGGCGGGCAACTGCGTCGTGCTCAAGCCGTCCGAGCAGGCGCCGCTGTCGTGTATCCGGCTGGCGCAGTTGTTCATGGAAGCGGGCGGCCCGGCGAGCGTGTTCAATGTCGTCAACGGTCTGGGGCCGGAGGCTGGCAAGGCGCTGGCCCTGCATCCCGATGTAGCCAAGCTCACCTTCACCGGTTCGACCGCCGTTGGCAAGTTGCTGCTGGGTTATGCCGGACAGTCGAACATGAAGCGCGTGGCACTGGAGACCGGTGGCAAGAGCCCGCAGATATTCTTCGACGACCTGTATGACCTGGACGCGGCGGTCGAGCGGGCCATCGGCGGCATCTATGACAACGCCGGCCAGGTCTGCAACGCCGGTTCGCGCTTGCTGGTGCAACGCGGCATCCATGATGCGTTCGTCGCGCGCTTCGTCGCGCGCACGGCCGCGCTGTACCGGCCCGGCGATCCACTGGACCCGGCCACCAGCATGGGGCCGGTCGTCAGCGCGCAGCATGGCCGCGCCGTGCTGGCGCGTGTCACGCGGGCGCGCGAACAGGGCGCCCATCTGGCCATGGGCGGGGCGACGGACGCGCTGCCGGGCGAAGGCGCTTTTGTCGCGCCAACGCTTTTCACCCGCACGGCCGGCAACATGGACATCAATCGCGAGGAGGTTTTTGGCCCCGTCGCGTCAATGATGGTTTTTGACACCGAGGACGAGGCTATGGCGCTGGCCAACGACTCGGTCTACGGCCTGGCGGCCTCGGTCTGGACCGCCGACCTGAACCGCGCGCACCGCTGCGTTGGCGCGCTCGAAGCCGGCGTGGTCTGGATCAACTGCTTCGGCGACGGCGACATGACGCAGCCGTTTGGCGGCTACAAGCAGTCGGGCAACTCGCGCGACAAGCACATCGACAGTCTGCGCTCATACATGCAGGGCAAGTCGGCCTGGTTCGCGCTGACCTGAGACAGGGCCCCCATGCAACAGGGCGGGCGACCCAACATCATCCTGCTCCTGGTCGATGACATGGGGTTCGCCGATCTTGGCGTCATGGGGTCGGAGATCCGCACGCCCCACATCGACGCGATGGCGCGCCACGGCATGTTGCTGTCCTCGATGTACAACTGCGCGCGCTGCTGTCCTACCCGGGCCGCGCTGCTGACCGGCCTGTATCCGCACAAGGCTGGCATCGGTCATATGGGGGCCGACCTGGGAACGCCGGCCTATCAGGGCCATCTGCGCAACGACGCGGCGACCATCGCCGAATTGCTGCAGGCCGGCGGCTACCGCACGCTGATGGCCGGCAAATGGCATGTCGGGGGCGACTTCTGGGCCCGGCTGGTCGACAGCTGGCGCATCGGCGACGTGGACCGCCCGACGCCGCGCCAACGCGGCTTCGATCGCTTCTACGGCATCATCGACGGCGTCACCCATTTCTTCTCGCCGCATTGCATCATGGAGGACGACCGGCGCATCGAGGTCTCCCCCACCGACTTCTACTTCACCGACGCGATCACCGACAAGGCGATCGCGATGATCGACGAGGATCCGGCGGGCACGAAGCCGTTCTTCCTGTATCTGGCGCATGCGGCGCCGCACTGGCCGCTGCATGCGCACGACGAGGACATTGCCCGTTACGACGGTGTCTACCGCGCGGGCTGGGACCATATCCGCACTGCGCGTCACGAAGAGATGCTCACACGGGGTGTGCTGCAGCAGCCCTGGCAGATCTCGGCGCGCGACCCCGACGCGCCCGACTGGCGCGACACGCCGCACAAGGACTGGGAAGCCGGCCGCATGGCGGTCTATGCGGCCATGGTGGACCGCATGGACCAGTCGATCGGGCGTGTGCTGCAAACCCTCGAGCACAACGGCCAGCGCGACAACACGTTGATCATGGTCCTGTCCGACAACGGCGGCTGCGCGGAATTCATGGCCGAGGACGGCTGGGCCAAGTTCATGCCCGACGTCCACAACGACGGGCGGCGCATCCAGATGGGCAACCGCCCCGACGTGCGGCCCGGCGGCGCTCTGAGCTACCAGAGCTACGACCTGCCCTGGGCCAATGTCTCCAACGCGCCGTTCCGCTCGTTCAAGCACTGGGTACATGAGGGCGGCATCTCCACGCCCCTGATCGTGCAGTGGCCGGCACGCCTGCAGCGCCCCGGCGTCGCCCACGCGCCCTGCCACGTGGTCGACATCATGCCCACCATCCTGGAGGCGGCGGGCCTGCAATATCCAGCCGAGTTCGGCGGCCAGGCGATCCAGTCACCCGACGGCGAAAGCCTGCTGCCACTGCTCGAGGGCCGGCCCTGGAGCCGGCAGCAACCGATCTACTGGGAACACGAGGGCAACTGCGCGGTGCGCGACGGCCCCCTCAAGCTGGTGCGCCGCTTCAATCAGCCATGGGAACTGTACGACATGCAGCAAGACCGCACCGAGCTGCATGACCTGGCCGCGAAGAACGCTGCACTGGTGCACCGGCTGACCAGGGACTATGCCGGCTGGGCGCAGAACGCCGGCGTGCTCGATTGGAACGTGGCGTTACCGAAACTGCTGGCGATATGGCAGATGGAGGATGCCCACGGCTGACGCATGCTGGCCGACCCGGCAAGATACTGCCGCGC
This sequence comes from Rhodoferax sp., assembly GCA_031396205.1. Lineage (GTDB taxonomy): Bacteria > Pseudomonadota > Gammaproteobacteria > Burkholderiales > Burkholderiaceae_C > CAISIP01. Next base: position 122,313 of record JANNKH010000103.1, on the reverse strand, counting down.
CGGTGGTGGGCTGGCGCAGTGGCACGAGCCATGGACCCCTGTGCCGGCAATGCACCCATCCTCCATCGCCGGCGGATCATGGATGCGCGATGTGCTAGCATCAAGCATCAAACATCAGACAAGGAGTTGACCGTGCGTACCACGCTTGACATAGCCGACGACGTGCTTTTCGCCGCCAGGGAAATTGCCCAGCGCGAAAAGAAATCGATCGGTCACATCATCAGCGAGTTGGCGCGGCAGGCGTTCAGGAACCCGCAAGCCAGGCTCACCCAGGCGCCGCGCACGCCGGCTGGCAATGCGCCGCGGGTTGAGGAGCAATTGGCGCGTTACGGCATCAAGCCCGTTGCATCGCGCGGGGACATCATCAGCAATGAACTGATTGACCGCCTGCGCGACGCCGAAGGAATTTGATGCGTTCGCTGCTCGACGTCAATGTGCTGATCGCCTTGCATGACCAGGACCATGTGCACCACGGCGTGGCGGTGCAATGGTTGCTCACCAACATGGAACTGGGCTGGGCATCTTGCCCTTTGACGCAGAACGGCTGCCTTCGCATCATGAGCCAGCCTGGTTACCCGCATGCGCAGCCGCTATCCCTGCTGGTGAACATGCTGCACGACTCCACGAGCGGGCAGCATCACGCGTTCTGGCCAGATGACATCAGCATGCTCGACACATCGCAGTTTCGCCACCCGCTCATCCATGGTTCGCGCCAGATCACCGACCTGTATCTACTTGGGCTGGCGGTGCGGCACGGCGGCAGGCTGGTGACCTTCGACCTGCGCATTCCGTTGAGCGCCGTGACCGGCGCGCAGCAAGCGCATCTCGTCCTGCTGTAGCGATCCGGGCACCGCAATCGAGACGCTCAGCCGGGCGGGCGGATGATCGGGCAGTTCAGCACCACGCGGGTGGTCTGCAATGCGACCTGGCCTTTTTGCTCCGCGTCCAGCACCTCTTCTTCAGACTTCAAGGTACGCCCGGGGATGCCGCTGGCCCAGGTCACCGTGACCATCTGCCACAGCGGACTGTAGGCCGCTTCCCTGTTCAGGGGTCCAAGCGGCCGCGGTGCCGATGCGAACACGCTGGCCTGGTTGTAATTGGTGACCGCATACACCTTGTCGACGGAGGATCTGCCGGCGATCGGGCTGGCGCCGACCGCCGGCAATGCCAGCGCCAGTCGCGGCGCGAAATTGGCGTTCTTTTCACGCGCCACTTCGGCATCGGACACGTCGGTGGTGACATAAAACACGGTCTGGCCTTCGTACCAGCCCTGCAGCAAAGGCAAGCTGGTAGCGCTGCGGCCCTCCAGCACGGGCTGCTGCGCGCAAGCGGCCAGCAGCGCCGCAGTCAGTAGCACCAGCATGCGCCGGCATGCCGGTGCGACAAGCGCTTTCGGCCGCAGATGAAGGGTGGCCCGGGAAGGCGCGCGCTGGATTGGTGACTTTGCGGCGATCATGGATGGTGCTTTCTGGGTGGGTCGTCGGCCCCACAATCAGTCCTTGTTCGGCCCACCGAGCAGGAATTGCCTGTGCGCCGACCGAACCGGCGACTCAGTCGCCACTGCGCCGGGACCGTCTGCGGTGCCACAGCAGCAGAACAACGGCCAACGCAGCCGCCATGAAAGCGGCCAGTGCCGCCACGCGGGTCCAGATCAGGCGCTGCCCGCCGCCACCGGAACTAGCACTGATCAACCACAATTTGCCGTATTGCTCACTGCCCATGGCCAGTTCCAGCGAACGGGCCTGCATCGCGGCTGCGGCCGGTGTCGCATCGCCGATGCGCCAACCCGGTTCGGCGTTGGCCAGTGACACCACGCGCTGCTTGGGATTGGTGACCGCCGCGCTCTTGAAATAGCCGATCGACTCGAAAGTGGACAACGCGCTCTGTACCTCACCATAGTCGCCGGTGGCCATGGCGACCGACAACATGTGCGCCATCGTCTTCTCGGCCAGTACCTGCTGGCGCGCCGACTGGCCCGACATATCGGGCAAGGCAAAAAAGGCGATCCACAACGCCAGCAGGGCACTCACCGCCGCAAACACCATCGCGCCCAGTCGGGACTGGCGCATACCCCGGCGACGCTGGCGGCGCTCCCGCGACGGCGGCCAGACCAGCGATTCCTCGTCATCGTCCGCGTCGTCCTGGGGTGAGAGTCCGGCGTGAATACCGGTATCGCAGACCAGGCGCACCAGCGCGGTATCGATGTCACACATCATGGCGCGCGCGTCCTGGTAGCGCGCCTCCGCCACCACAGCGCGTTCGGCATCCAGGCGCCAGGCGAATGACCAGTGACGCGGACTCAGGCGCTGCACCACGGTGGTGTTGGCCGGCGCATCGGCCAACTGCATCAACGTGGCGGTCGCGCCCGGAAACTGGCTATTCAGGGGCATCTGCGGTGCATGCTCACCAGTCGCGCCGCTGTCGGACATGCTCCAAACGCGGTGGAACCCCAGCGAGTCCAGGTCTACCACCGCAGCTCGGAAGGCCTTGAGCCCCAACTGATCGAACATGCGCGCCGCGTCGTCCAGCAGAGCCGGGGCGATCAACGCCGCAGCAGGTGCCAGAGCGCCCGGCGAAGTGCTCGGGAAATGGGCCGTGGCGGCAACCGCAGCCGACGGGTCCCTCGCTATCGCATTCATGTTAGTTGCCCATCCCCATCGCCTTGCGGGTCTGCGCAACATACGGGTCCAGTTCCTTGAGCACCGATTCGTCCACACCCACGATGCCGGTGAATCCGGTCGCCTTGCCAAAGGCTGCGCCTTCTTCCGGTGAGGCCAGGAAACCCTGGAACTGGTTGCGCAGTTGCGCAATGCGCTCCTTGGACAAACGGGGGTGGGCCAGCAGGATGAAGTTGGGAATGCGCGCGAACACCTCCACCACCTTCATGCGCGCCGATTCGTCGGCCGGCAAAGTCCGCATCTCGCCATTGCTCATGATCGCGGCGGCGGACTCGCCCGAGAGCATCAAACGCCCTACGCCCATGTCGGTGCGACCCGGCTTGACCTGGTAATCCTTGCCCGCCTCGAGCTTTTGCTGCGACAGCCACTGCACGCCGTACATCGCAACCAATGAAGTCGGGTTGGCAAACGCCACCGACTTGCCGGCGAGGTCGCGCGCCGAGTTGACGCTGCCGTCGGATGGCGCGATCAGCAGCGCGTTGATGCGCGGCTCATACATGGCGATGGGGATCATGCCGCGTTCGAGCTGGGCCACCCGTGCAAAATGCGGCGCGGCCACTGCCACGTCGTAGTCGCCACGCATCGTACTGTCGAAAAACGGCTTGAAGCCCGCCGGCACGACGATGCGCACCTTGCTCGAACCCATACGTTCCAGGTATCGCTTGAGGTGGTCGTATTGCGCTAGCAGGTCCATGGCCGCGATATTGGGCAATACGCCAATGGTCAGGGGCTCATCCGTAGCGGGCGCCACCGCTACGGCGGCAACGGGCGTCGCAACCGGTGCGTTTGCCGGCGCTGGGGGGGGCCGCGGTGCCGTGGCAGCCAATGCAGTGGACGCCGCGACTGGTTTCTTCTCAGGCGACGCGGCGGGTGCCGCCGCAGGGACGACAGGCTCAGCCTTGGCAACAGCCGCCTTGGCGGGCGCCGGTTCCGGCGCCGGTTTGGAGGCAATCGGAGCCGTGGCCGCCGGCATCGCCAGGGTGCTGGCACTGGCCTTTTCGCCTTGGCCCATCAATCGCAGATAGCGGCCACCCGAGGCCTCGGTGACCAGTTCCAGCCGCCATCCGGTCTGGACCTTGTTTGGGTCGGGGATACCGGATTTTTGCGCATCGTACAGTTTGCGCCAGGTCCGCAGGTCGCCGGTATAGCGCGCAGCGATGCCCGACAAGGTATCGCCCCACTGGATCTCGACGATGTTCGGCTCCACCCCGGATTGCGCCCACGACGCGCCCGCCATCATCAGCGCGACAACGGACACAGCGCGCCGCAATCGACCTGATGCGCGGCCCCACCCGCGATCGGTCGTTGAAGCCCATTGCGACGACGCCACGTGCGTGCGGACGAAAATTCTTGTTGTCATGCAAAGCCACCTCCCGGTTGGCGAATGGTGTACTGTAGGCGAGCCGATCCTCTGGCCAACGCCGGGGATTGTAAAGTTGTAAGCCCCGCCTGGGCAGACGTCGACGCCGCAATCGTCCGGCATGCGATGGGCCGACAGCGTTGTCGCGGTCAACGCGGCATTCAGGGCCGGTCGCGCAATTGCCGCACCAACTGCTGCAGCGCGACGCTCGACTCCGGCAGTGTGTCGGCCTGCGCGGCGCGGTCGCGCACGATGCGCTCCAGTGTCCCGGCCTGCGGCGCCAGGGAACCGAAGAAGACTGGCCGATGGCCTGCGGCGATCAATACCGTCGGAAAGGTCTCGACGTCGATCGCATCGACCAGATCGGCCTGATCCTCGATGTCCATCCAGACGAAGCGGGCCAACGGGAACTGCGCCGCAACCCGCTGGAAGATGGCGCCGTAGTCACGGCACACGCCGCACCACTGCGCGCACAGGCAAACCACCAGCAGATCCGGGTCAGCCATGGCTGGTTGGCGTTAAAGGGCCGTCGCGGTTCATGACGCCCGCGATGCTAGCAGGCAATACCGCGCAGACCTGGCTGCGCGGTATTGCGGTCGGTCCATGGCACATCGCAGCGCCGGTCGCCGGCGTCTTGCGCCTGTCCCCTGCTGCGGCGGTTCCAGCCGCGTCGACCGACTCAGGCCGCCTGCACCAGTTCGGACTGATTCGCCGACACGGTGTCCAGCGCCTTGATCTCAGCGCCAGCCAACGCCAATGCATCGGCCTTGGGCGCCTCGCCCATCGCCAGCCCTTCGGCACGCACGAAACGCACGTCGGTGATGCCCAGGAAACCGAACACGGTCTGCAGATAACTCTCCTGGTGTTCCATCGCACGGCCGCCGTCGGTGGTCGAATACACACCGCCGCGGGTCGACGCCACGATGACGGTCTTGCCAATGGCCAGACCCTTGGGTCCCTTGTCGGTGTAGGTGAATGTGCGGCCGACCTGCGCGATCCGGTCGATCCATGCCTTGAGCTGGCTGGGGATCGAGAAGTTGTACAGCGGCGCCCCGACAACGATCACGTCAGCCGCCAGGAATTGGCTGACCAGCGCCTCGGAGACCGCGTTTTCGCGCCGTTGCACCGCGCTGAGTTCGCCAGCCGGTTTGGATGGCTGACGGAATCCGAGCGATTCGCTCGACAGATGGCTGGGCGTGCTCACCGCCAGGTCCAGGTAGTCGACCACTGTGTCTGGATCTGCGTCGATCCACTGCTGCGAGATCGCCCGAGTGAGTTCGCGCGAGGCCGATTGGGTGCCCAGAATGCTGGAATCGATATGAAGTAGTCGCATGGTCATGTTTCCTGTCTATGGTTTGCGGTTCTGGAGAGCGGCGTGCAATCAACGGGTTAAGCCTCGCATCGTCCGGTAGTTATATTGTGTGGACGCGATTAATCATTGATAAGTAGCCAAAATGGCGATTCATCGTCCTACCAGCAGGACAATCGGAGACCAATATGCGCGATCTGAACGACATGTGGTATTTCGCCGAGGTGGTCGACAAGGGTGGATTCGCCGCCGCCGGGCGCAGTCTGGGCCTGCCCAAGTCGCGCCTGTCGCGCCGAGTCGCCGAACTCGAAGCCCGACTCGGCGCGCGTTTGCTGCAACGCACGACACGCAAGCTGTCGCTCACGGCGGTGGGCGAGATGTTCCACCGCCATTGCGTGGCGATGCGCGAAGAAGCCCTGGCCGCCGAACAGGCGGTGGCCCAATCCCATACCGAACCCCGTGGCACGATCCGGGTCGCGTGCCCGATCACGCTGGCGCAGTCCAGTATCGGTCTGCTCTTGCCCCGATTTCTGGCGCGCTACCCGCAGGTCAGCATCGACATGCAGGTGAGCAACCGCGCCGTCGACATGGTCGAGGAAGGCTTCGATGTCGCGCTGCGTGTGCGCAGTTCGCTCGACGACAGTGGTTCGATGGTGCTCAAGAGTTTTGGCGAAAGCACGGCCCTGCTGGTGGCCAGCCCGTCGCAGCTGGAGCGCCAGGGCCGGCCCGAGCAGCCGCTGGCATTGCAGCACTTTGACACGGTGGCCATGGCGTCGGCCAACGGGCGCACCACATGGCAGCTGATGGGTCCTTCGGGTGCGCAGGTTGCCGTTCAGCACACGCCGCGTCTGGTCGCAGACGACCTGTTGACGCTCAAGCTGGCCGTGTTGCAGGGCGTCGGTATCGGCTGGATGCCGGACTACCTGTGCCACGACGAGATCAAGCGCGGAACGCTGGTGCACGTTCTGCCTGATTGGGCGCCTCCGCGGGGCATTGTTCATGCCGTTTTCCCGTCACGTCGCGGCCTGGTGCCCGCGGTGCGCCTGTTGCTCGATTTCCTCGGCGAGAACTTGCGCGGCGAAGGCCTGTCGATGCCCGGCTGAAGCAGCCTGGGCACCGGTGGCTACCAACCCGCGCAGCGGATCCCTCCCCAGGGCCGCTGCGCGCCAGGTCACTCCAGGCGCGTCGGCTCCTTGAGCACACCCGAATCGAACGGCACGCGGCCAAACACCTTGCGCAGCATGGGCTCGAAATGCGACAGTGGCCGGGTCGGATAGTCCGGGTCGAACGCCGATTGGTCGAATCGCTCGCAAAACCGCATGCAGGCGTGGTACCAGGGATGGTTGCGCAAGGCCAGGTGGCCATTCGGGTCGCGCCCATAGTGCTGGGCGTAATACTGCATCTGGAACAGGCCGTGCATCTCGATGATCCAGGTCACCTCGGCGCGCACGTACGGTCGCACGATGGCCGCTGCCAGCTGCGAGTGGTTCTCCGGCGCCAGTTCGTCGCCAAGGTCGTGCACCAGCGCCGCGACGATGATCTCGATGTCTTCGCCATCGGCCTCGGCGCGGGACGCGGCCTGCAGTGAATGGGTCAGGCGGCTGACCTTGTAGCCTTCCAGCGAGCCATCCAGCCGTTGCAGCGCGGCCAGCAGCCGGTCGGGCAAGGCGCGGATGTACCGGCTCTCCTGCGTATGCAGGAATTCGTATTCCGCCTTCGTACCCTGTTTCATCTCGATGAAGTCGACGGTGTCCATGATGCAATGCTCCCGGTGTTCAGTGATCAGTCGATACGGCCGGTTCGGCGCCAAGTCGCTGACTCAGCATGCGGTACAGCCCGCGCGGGCCATCTCGGTCAATGTAGCAGCCCTGCAACTGGCGATGCCCCTCGGATGGGTCGAACGACGAGCGGCCATGCAACACCCGGTTGTTGTCGAACATCATCAGCTGGCCCGGCTCGAGCCGCAAGCGCCATTCGTACTGCGGATCGGACAGCAGGGTGCCGAAGCGCTTGCGCGCGCGGTGGTAGGCGCGGGTGTCTTGGTCGGACATCAACGGAATGTCGTCCAGCCGCGGGCTGTAGAACACGCCCATCATTGCGCCTTTGCCAGTGAGTTCGATCATCGGCTGCACCGCCACCAGCCAGTTGTCGGCGTCGCGGTATTCGTAGCGCACCGGCACGCTGGCCAGCAGCGCGAAGCCCTGGGGATCTTCCTGTTGCAGTTGCTGCGCCACCGCCAGGCTGTCGACCAGGGTCGACAGGCCGCCCGAGGTTTCATTCTGCAGGCAATGCAGCAACTGGATACCGGGTACGGGGTTGCGGTAGGGGTTGTCGGTATGCGGCCCGAGCGCCACCGGCCGGTAGGCCAGATCGGTCGACTCCGGGCGCGAATAGACTTCGAAGAATCGGCCGAAATTGGTTTCGCGCACCGAGCCGAAGTGCCGCGCGATCTCCAGGATGGAATCGGGTTGCGTCGGCGTGCCCTCGATCAGCAGGAAACCGCGTTCGATGTAGTCCCTGAGTGCACGGTGCAGCACCGCATCGTCGCTCTGCAGGGCATCCCACGGGTAGGACGGCAGCGGCCAAAGATCGGCGCGCCAGGGCAGGGGCGCCGGGCAGCCCTCGTCGAGCACCGATCCGGCCACCAGCTCGGCCGGATCGAAATAGCCGGAAAAACCGTCGCTGAACGCCAGGTGCAGACCCTTTGCATCCAGCCAGGCATCGGTCAGCGCGAGATCATCTGGCAGCCGGTGCGGATTCATCAGCCGCTGGCCGGTCAGCGCGTCGCGCTGGCTCGGGTCGGGGCTGCGCGCGCGCAGCCACAACGCGGGAAGCATCGTATCGACAAGGCCGTTTCGCAGCAGCACCTGGGGCGACGCGCCCTGCGTGGCGACGCGGATGCGGGCACCATTCGGCGCAGCCCAATCCGCATCGGACAGCGGCGGCAAAGTGCGGTCGGCCGCCCGGATGTCGGCCAGCTTATGGTGCTCCGTCTGGTCACATGCCAACTGCTCGGTCCATGCTCCTTGCGAGACGGGATACGCAATGTCGACGGTGTTGCTGCAACTGTCCGGGCTACTTGTCTCAGGCATGGCTTTCATTCCCACTGCGCCAAATGGCGATAAATAATCTTCGCCGTGCTGGCGACGCTGCGCGAGTGTCCGTGTTTCGCACCAAGGATTCAAACGAGCAAACATGCGTCGGAGGATTAGTAATACTAATGGCCAAGAGATGGGTGGTGCTGGCCTGCCGTCCTGTCGGCCCGGTCCGTCGCCGCAGCCACTAGACTCCCCGTCACGGGCCATCCCGCAAGCCCGCTGAAACATGAAACACCCATTGCCGAAACCGGTGGCCCGACCACCATCCAAATACCAGGCGATCGCGGACAATCTGGCGCAATCGATCATCAACGGCCAGATAGCGCCAGGTGAAAAGCTTCCTTCGCACCGGGTCATGGCCCGGCGACTTGGCGTCACGGTCGGCACCGTCTGCCGGGCGTATGCGCAACTGGAGCGCCAGGCGCTGGCGCTGGCACGGGTGGGCGACGGCACCTATGTGCGCAACCTCGACGCCTGGCGACCCGCAACGGAGCCAGAGCCTGCCACGCGGCTGATTGACCTGGCGCACAACGTCGCAATTGCGACGCAGGACATGGAGTCGCTGCGCCAGACGCTGTCCCACCTGGGCATGCCAGGACCACAGGCCGACGGTCTGCTGGACTACCAACCCGAAGCCGGCGCCACCCGCCACCGCATCGCCGGCGCAACCTGGCTCAAGGCGTACGGCACCAGCGGCGCATGGAGCCGGGTCATGGTGACGCACGGTGCGCAGCATGCGCTGGCCGCGGTGTTGCGCACCATCGCCCGACCCGGTGACACCATCCTGACCGAGTCGCTCAGCTATTCCGGCCTGATGGCGCTGGCCCGCTCGATGCGCCTGCAGGTCATCGGACTGGACATGGATGCACAGGGGCTGCTGCCCGAAGCGCTGGACAAGGCGGCAAAAACCTATGGCAGCAGGATGATGTACTGCACGCCCAGCCTGCACAGCCCGACCACGGCCACCATGTCGATGCAGCGGCGCGCCGATATTGCGGTGGTCGTGCGGCGCCACAACCTGCTTTTGATGGAGGACATGGTGCATGCGGCGGTCATCGCCAAGCCGCTGCCGGCCCTGTCGACCTGGGTGCCCGAGCAGTCCTTCCTGATCGCCAGCTTGAGCAAGGTGATGGCGCCGGGGCTGCGCGTCGGCTACCTGGAAGCCTCGCCCCAATGGCTCGACAAGGTGGCTGCCAGCATCCGCGCCGACTGCTGGATGGTGGCACCGCTGATGCCCGAAATCCTGACGCTGTGGCTGGAAAGCGGCGTCGCGCAGGATCTGATCGAACGCCAGCGCAGCTGTATTGCCGAACGCCTGGCGTTGGCCCGGCGCTGCCTGCAGCACACGGATTTTCGCTCGGCCGACGACCTGCCCCATCTGTACCTGCCGATGCCGGGCGCCTGGCGCGCCGACGACTTCGCCGCGGCGCTGCGCCGGGCGGGTGCGCTGGTGCGCACGATGGACCATTTCAGTGTCGGCCGGGCCGCACCGCCGCAGGCGGTGCGCATCAGCCTGAACGCCGCTGGCGCGGTCGATGCACTGCGCCATGGGCTGCACATCGTGGCGCAGGTGCTGCACCAGGGCACGCCAAAGTCCTGACCGGTGGCGCGCCAAGCGGCGCCATTTAGCTCAGAGCGCCGCGGACGGGCGGCCAATAGCCTCGGCGGTCACGACGGCTTCCAGCAATCCGGCGTCGCTGGTCGCATTGGGCAGCATCTGCTTGCGGATCACGATGTGTACCTCGGGATTGCTCGCACCCATTGCCACCACGGCATCGGCGGCGGCTTCGCGGGCCAGCACGGTGGCGGCGGTGATCGCCTCGGCCGGATCGGCGAACTGGCGCGTGCCGACGGTGGAATGGAGCACGAACAGGCCCCCGCCGTTGCCTGCCACATGCACCGACACCGTCTGCGCGACGACACCGGTAGCGGCGCCAATCGCGTTGGCCACATCGCCGTATTCCGGGAACACGATCGGGCAACCCAGACGACGGCCCACTTCGCCGTAATAGACCCCCACCGGCCCACCCACCGCGACCACCGGGATCGTGGGTGTGACGCTGATGCGCGCCAGACCGAGCACGCCATCCCCCGCGCAAACCGCATGCACCAGCTTGTCTTCGTTCAGGTGTTCGCCGACCGCCATGTCCAGGATCGCGCGCGCGCTAAGCCGCACCGTCTCGCTCCAGATCTCGCGCGCGAAATGCTGTGTCCGCTCGGGTGTCGGAAACTTCATTTCGTGCAAGCGGCAACCCAGTTGCGCCGCCATCATGGCCGCTGGTGTGGACCAGTTGTGCTGCAGGCCCAGCACATGGGCGGCGTCCGACGGCGTCAGGCCGCCGATCTGCACCAGCCCGCGGCGCTTGAGCGACAACACAATGCGCTGGGCGCCAAAGGTTCGCGCCAGTTTGCGCAGCGACTGCGGTTGCTCCGTCACCAGCGCCAGCATCTCGCGTTCGCGCGGCGGCAGCTCGCCGCCCGCTGCGCCGGCGCGCGCGCCAAACGGCAACAGAACAAAGCGCCCGTGCAGGGCAGAGCCGCCGTCCACGTCGGCCAGATCGGCTTCGAGCAGGGCCTGGATTTCCGGAAAACGCGCCCCCAGCAGCGCGACCGGCACGACCCGCTGCGGGCCGACGCCGATCCGGCCGTTGGCCCCGATATGGATCTCGCTGTCGCCGCCAAGCCCGATGGTGCGCACGTCGATCGCGCGCACCATGGTGCGCCAGCCGCCAACCTCGGCGCCGTCGTCGGTGATGCGCGGGCGGCCGTCCTGCAGCACGCCCAGGTCGGTCGTGGTGCCACCCATGTCCGACAAAATAAAGCTGTTCAAGCCCGACAACCACTGGGCGCCGACCAGACTGGCAGCCGGGCCCGAGAGCACCGTCTCGATCGGCCGCCGAGCCACCGATTCGGCCAGCGCCAGCGTGCCGTCGCCCTTGACGATCATCAGCGGACACTGGATCTGCATTGCGGACATGGCCCGCTGCACCGCATCGATCAGGGTCGAGACCCGCGCGATCAGGCGTGCGTTGAGCGCTGCGGTGAGGGCCCGGCGTGGTGCATCGAGTGACGAGGACAACTCGGTCGACACCGTCACCGGCTTGCCGGTGCGCGCCCCGATGGCCTCGCGTACCGCGTGCTCATGCGCGGCATTGCGCACCGCGAAGGTGGAGGCCACCGCAAACGCATCGACCTTGTCCGCAACCCCATCGAGCGCCGTTGCCAGCGCCGGCAGGTCCAGCGGCTGCGCCACCTCGCCATTGTGGTCATGCCCGCCGCTGATGGTGATCACCGGCACGCCTGGAAACGCCGACGCGATGCCGGTGCGCTCGACCATCCGGGGATCGAAGCCGACCAGCACCACCGCCACGGCGCTGCCATGGCCCTCGACCACCGCATTGGTGGCCAACGTGGTCGACACCGAGACCAGCGCGATGTCCTGTGGCCGCAATCCGGACGGCAATTGCGCTACCGCCTGGTTGATCGCCTCGGTCACGCCGATGGCCAGATCGCCCTTGGTCGTGATGGCCTTGGCCCGCGCCAGCACGCGGTGGCCACGGGCCTCGATGATGGCCGCATCGGTATAGGTGCCGCCGGTGTCGACACCAATCAAGTAGGACGGAGTGGATGAATTGGACGACATTGCAAGGCGTGGCGCATCGTGAAGTGGAAGCTGCCAAGGATAGTGCAGCTTGTGCAACCCAACCCATGGCGCTTCGATTGTTGAATCCAATCCGACGATTGCCGCGTATGAATCTGGTTGGCAATTCCGCCCAACAACCCACCTTCAAGGAGAACGCCATGTCGAGTCGCCGGATACGATGCGCAATCATCAGCGCACTGGCACTGTGCGCCAGCGCCGCCAGTCTTGCTTCCAGCCACCGGGAAGCCCCTTTCATCAGCACCACGCCCAAGGTGGATGGCACCGATTTCTACCTGTTTCGAAGTTACGAGCCCGGGCGGGCCGATTTTGTCACCCTGATCGCCAACTACCAGCCACTGCAGGACCCGTATGGCGGACCGAACTACTTCAAGATGGAGCCCAACGCGCTGTACGAGATCCATGTTGACAACAACGGCGACGCGCGCGAGGACCTGACTTTTCAATTCCGGTTCCAGAATCTGTTCAAGGCCATCACACTTCCGATCGGCGATCAGAACGTGGCGATCCCGCTGAGCCAGGCCGGCGGTGTCGGCGAGCCCAACGCGGGCACGCTCAATGTGAACGAGAAGTTCACGCTGAACCTGATTCGCGGCGACCGGCGCACCGGCGCCAGCGCCGCCGTCACCAACGCCGGCAATGGCCAGACGCAGTTCGACAAGCCGGCCGACAACATCGGCACCAAGACCATTCCGAACTACCCGGCCTACGCGGCCCAGCATGTCTACTCCGTCAACATCCCCGGTTGTGCCGCGCCCGGGCGGGTATTTGTGGGCCAGCGCAAGGACCCGTTCGCGGTCAATCTGGGTACCATCTTTGATCTGGTCAACGCGCCGGTTGCGGTACTGACCGATCCGCAGTTCATCAACGCCGCGCCCAATACCATCGACGACAAAAATGTGACGACGCTGGCCATCGAGGTGCATCGAAGCTGTCTGACACAGGGAAGCGAGCCGGTGATCGGCGGCTGGACCACGGCCAGCGTGCGCCAGAGCCAGCTAATGAACGCCGCGCCGCCCGCCGGACACCAGACATCGGCCAACTACGGTGGTGGCTGGGTCCAGGTGTCGCGCCTGGGTATGCCGCTGGTCAATGAGGTGGTCATCGGATTGCCGGACAAGGACCGGTTCAACGCCTCGCTGCCGCGCAACGACGGCCAGTTTGCCACCTATGTGACCCATCCCACTTTGCCACGCCTGCTCGATATCGCGCTTGGACTGCCGCCCAACACGGCCGAGCCGACCTTCCTGCCGCGCACCGATCTGGTGACCACTTTCCTCACTGGCATTCCGACCGTCAACCAGCCCGCCAACGTGGTGGCCTCGGAGATGCTGCGCCTGAACACGTCGGTGGCACCCACGGCGTTGGCCAGCCAGAACCGGCTAGGATTGCTGGGCGGTGACGCCGCGGGCTTCCCCAATGGTCGGCGCCTGAAAGACGATGTGGTGGACATCTCGCTGGTGGCGGTCGCGGGGGGGTTGTGCATCGTGAACGGAAACACCAACGCGCTGGGCCTTGGCGCGGCCTGCAGACCCGCCAATGTGCCTCTGGGCATGACCGCTTTGAAGCTGCATGACGCAGTGGACCAGGCGGTGGTGCCGATGCAAGCCGGATTCCCGTATCTGGCCAATCCCATCCCGGGCTCGCCGTGAGTGCCGATCCCTACTATAGAAAGTAACGACCATGACTTCCTCTATCCCGCACTTCGCGGCCATCGCGCTGCTCGGCCTGGGCTGCGCCACCCAAGCTGCGGTCATCACGTTCGACCCGATCGATGAGCAAGGTGCCACCGTGGCGCAGGGCGACAGCTTTCAGGCGCAAGGCTTTACCTTCACGCAGCGCAATGGTGATCCGGCGATCCTGTTTGCCGCCGACCTGACCGGCGCCTACGCCAGCAACGGAACCGCCTCGTTGTATGCAGCCAACAACGCGATGTTCAGCATCACGGGCGGGCCGACCGGCATATTCAGCATCGGCAGTATCGAACTCGGTGGCGGCAATCTCGGTTTTCTCGACCCGTTCTATGGCGGCGAACCGTGGGCAACCGACGTGTTGCTGCTCGGCACCCTCGCCGACAACAGCACGTTGACGGCCAGCTTCTCGCTGGACCAGACGTCCGCCGGGCTGGCCCCGTTTGCGGTCAACTGGACCAACCTGGTGGATCTGAAGTTCAGCGCAATTGGCGACTACAGCGTCGACAACCTGCAATTGAACGCGGTGCCCGAGCCCGGCAGCCTGGCCCTTGTGCTCGGCGCCTTGGGCGCGATGACGGCGCTGGCGCGACGACGCCAACGCGGCGCCGGCTGACGCTGGCCGTTGCTTGACGGTCCATCACCGGCTGCGTACCCTGTGGCCGGTGTACCGGACCGTTCGCACCGAGCTTGGCAATGCCCCACCGGCAGGTGCGGGTGAAGCATTGCTGGCGCTGTGGCTGGTCAGCGATGTGCAGGTGCTCGACTGCGCGTCGCCGGCACGCTGTGAATGGGTGGCGCAACTGGACGCGGACCCGGCCTGGAAACCGCTGCAGCCCATGTACCGTCCGTACGACGCGCTGGCCCATTGGACCCTGGCCGCGCATGTGGACGGCGTTCGCAACCGGCCGCTGGCACCTTGCAGCGGCCGCAATTACGACCTGGCACTGAGTCTGGGCGACAACATCGACAACGCCCAGCGCAATGAACTCGACGCCTTCCTGACGATCATGGCTGGCGGTAGCACCTGCCTGTCGGCCCTGGGGGGTGCGCAGGATGCGTCGGGCGAGCTCGGTCCCGGCCCCTGGCCGTTCTGGTCCCCCGATGCGGCCGTGCCGGACCGGTTGAAACCACGCGGCTACCCGGCGGTGCCCGATTTCCGGGAGCGCGCCGGTGCCAAGCTGGTATCGGCCGGACTGGGTTTTGCCTGGACCAGCGTGGCCGGTAACCACGACCTGCTGCGCCAGGGCACGGCCTTGCCGGAACCAGGGATAGAGGCCATCGCCGTTGGCAGCGCCAAGACGCTGCGCCGACCTGATCGATGTGCACCGGTCGACCCGCTGGCGCACTTTGTCAAGCATCCGGCCGACTTTTCCCGCGGTGCAACGCGCAGTGTGCCGGCGCTGGAAACACGCCGGGCGGTGAGTCGACCTGAATGGATCGAGGCCCATGTCACGCGTGGCGCAAGCGGCTACACCGCACGCCATGCCGCGACGGGTGTTGCCGATGCCGTCATCGACACCGAGCATGTGCGGCTGATCTTGCTCGACACCAACCATCCGGCAGGTGATTTCCAAGGCAGCGTCGGAGTGGCACAACTGGCGTGGCTGGAGGATCGTTTGGCCGAGGTCGACCACGAGCGCGGGCGGGTGGCCGTCTTGGCCAGCCACCATGGCGCGCTGTCGCTGACCAATACGCTGGGCCGCGACCCCGACCGCCGCCTCGGTGCCGCGTTGACCGCGGTGCTGCACCGCCACCGCTGCGTCGCGGCCTGGCTGGTGGGTCACCGCCATCTGCACCGGATCACGCCGCATCCGGGCCACCGCGGTGGATTCTGGGAAATCGCTACCGCCTCGCTGATCGACTGGCCTTCGCAGGCCCGCGCCGTCGAGTTCATGCGCCATGCCGATGGGCAACTGGAGATCGCCTGCACGCTGATCGACCATGCGGCGCACCCGGGCAGTTTGGCACGGCTGCACCATGACATGGCGCGGCTTGCGGCCGGTGAACGGATGGCGACGATGGAAGGCGCCGCCGCGGACGGCCATGTGCGGCTGATGGTGTCTGCCTGACAATCGGGTGCCATGCCCGATCTGCGCCAGCTCGCCCTGTCCTTTGCCGCACCATGCCCTTGCTGACCGGCCTGGCCTGGCTGTTGGTGTGCCAGTCGGCCGGTGAAATACTGGCGCGGCTGGTCGGACTGCCCCTGCCCGGCCCGGTGCTGGGCATGTTGCTGCTGCTGATCGGCTTGCGCTGGCCGCTGGTGCGCACACCGGTGGGCCTGGTGGCCGATGCCCTGTTGGCGCATCTGTCGTTGCTGTTCGTGCCGGTTGGGGTGGGCGTGATGACGCACCTGGGCCTGCTGTCGCAATACGGGTTGCGCATGCTGGTGGCGATCGTGCTGTCGACCTGGGTCGGCCTGGCGGTCACGGCCGTGGTGTTGCGGATGCTGCTGCGCCGCTCGGCCGGCGCGGACCCGGAACCGTAAAGCGAGCCGTACGCGCGATGCAGGATTTCGTCCAGCTCTGGGTCTACCTGTCCACCACGCCGCTGTTCGGCCTGACGGCGACCATCGTCACCTATGTGCTGGCGCAGGCAATGTACCTGCGGCTGGATCAGGCCCCCTGGGCCAATCCGGTGTTGTGGACGGTGCTGGTGCTGGCGCTATTGCTGACGCTGAGCGGTACCCCCTACCCGCGCTATTTCTCCGGTGCGCAATTCATCCATTTCCTGCTCGGTCCGGCGGTGGTCGCGCTGGCATGGCCGCTGTGGCAACGCCGCGCCGAGCTGCGCCGCAGGGCGGGTGCGATCCTGTTGGCGGGCCTGGCCGGTGGCGCGGCGGCCAGCGCGAGCGCGGTCGCGATCGGCTGGGCGCTGGGCCTGCCCGACGAACTGCTGCGCTCGCTGGCACCCAAGTCGGTCACCGCGCCGGTGGCCATGGGCATCGCCGAGCAGATCGGCGGCATACCGGCGCTGGCGGCGGTGTTCGCGGTGCTGACCGGGCTCGTCGGCGCGGTCAGTGCCAAGTATCTGTTCGACGCGATCGGCCCCCTGTCGATGCGCGCGCGCGGCTTTGCGCTGGGCACCGCCTCGCATGGCATCGGTGCCGCACGGGCGATGCAGGTCGACGCCGATGCCGGCGCCTACGCCGGCCTGGCGCTGGGTGTGCAGGTGATACTGGCCGCGCTGCTGATGCCACTGGTCGCGCGGTGGTTCTGAGCGCCACCCGGGCCGCGTGGGTGTGACCCGGCCCACTCCGAGGAGCCTGTCGGGCTACGAAGTCGCCGCCTGCTACAGTGGCCCGGGCCCATCCGCGCGTCTGGAGCCCTGCCATGAAAACCATCAAGTCCTATCCCCGCAAGATCAGGGAGATCGCCAACACCTTCATCATGTTGGCCGATGGCTGCAAGCTGGCCGCGCGCATCTGGATTCCGGTCGATGCCGAACACAATCCGGTACCCGCCATCCTGGAATACCTGCCCTATCGCAAACGCGACGGCACCCATGTGCGCGATGCCCTGACCCACCCCTACCTGGCCGGCCACGGCTATGCCTGTGTGCGGGTCGACATGCGCGGCAACGGTGACTCCGATGGCCTGATGGACGACGAGTACACGCAGCAGGAAATGGACGATGCCGTCGCGGTGATCGCATGGCTCGCCGGCCAAGCCTGGTGCAGCGGCCAGGTCGGCATGATGGGCATATCCTGGGGTGGCTTCAACGGCCTGCAGGTGGCGGCGCTGCAGCCGCCGGCGCTCAAGGCGATCGTCACGCTGTGCTCGACCGACGACCGCTACAGCGACGACATCCACTACAAGGGCGGCTGCCTGCTCAATGAAAATCTGGGCTGGTCGGCCACCATGTTCGCGTACTCCTCGCGCCCGCCGGACCCGGCGCTGGTCGGTGATCGCTGGCGCGCGATGTGGCTGCAGCGATTGGAGCACGAGCCACTGCTGGCGATCGCCTGGCTGGAGCACCCGCATCGTGACCGCTACTGGAAGCACGGCTCGGTGTGCGAGGACATTGGCGCGATCCAGGCCGCGGTGCTGGCTGTCGGCGGCTGGAACGACGCCTATACCAATGCGGTGCCGCGGCTGGTCGGCTCGCTCAAGTCACCTTCCCGGGGCATCATCGGCCCGTGGGCGCACAAATACCCGCATTTCGCGCTGCCCGAGCCGCGCATCGGTTTCCTGCAGGAGATGCTGCGCTGGTGGGACCACTGGCTCAAGGGCGTCGACACCGGCGTGGACGAGGATCCGCACTACCGCACCTTCATCATGGAGCCGGGCCGTCCCGGTGCGTCGGTGGCGCACATCGAGGGGCGCTGGGTCAGCGACAACCACTGGCCGGCCGACATTCATGCGCTGCAACGCTTGTACCTCAACACCCATGGGCTGGCCGGCGTCAAGGGCGCATCCGACAAACGCATCATCGCGTCGCCGCAGACTACCGGCGCTGACGCTGGCGAATACTGCATCATCTGGCTCGGTCCTGAGTTTGCGGGCGACCAACGCCGTGACGACGCCGGCTCGGTGACGTTCGACAGCGCGCCGTTGACGCGCGATATCGACATCGTCGGAGCCACCGCGATCCAGCTCAAGCTGAGTTCGGACAAGCCGGCCGCCAACATGGCGGTGCGGCTCAACGCGGTCTGGCCGGACGGCGCGGTGTCGCGCCTGAGTTATGGCGTGCTCAACCTGTGCCACCGCGACAGCCACGAACACCCCGAGCCGCTGGAGCCCGGCAAGGCCTACACGGTGCGCCTGCACCTCGACGACGTGGCGGTCAAGGTACGCAAGGGGCAGCGCCTGCGCATCAGCATCTCGACCAGTTACTGGCCGCTGATCTGGCCGGCACCCGAGGCACCCACGCTGACGCTGCACCTGGGCAGCAGCTTTGTCGATGTGCCGGTGCGCAAGATCCGGCGCGGCGAGACGCCGCCGCCGTTTGCGCCGGCCGAGGCGGCGCCGCCGGTCAAGCTCGACACGGTGCGCAAGCCCTCGAACCGGCGCGCGCTGAGCATCGACCAGAAGACCGGCGAGCAATGCCTGACCATCGTCGACGATTTCGGCGTCAGCACCATCACCGAACACGGCCTGACCTATGGCGGTGTCGGTCGCGAGACCTACCGCATCCGGCCCGACGACCCGTTGTCGGCGCGCCAGGAATGCCACTGGACCGAGGAGCGATCGCGCGGCGACTGGGCGGTGCGTACCGAGAGCTATTCGACCATGACGGCCAGCAAGACCCATTGGCATGTGACCGGCCGGCTGGAGGCCTACGAGGGCGATGCGCTGGTCTTTTGCCGCGACTGGGACCGCAGGATCCGGCGCAAACTGGTGTAGTCCGTACGCGTGGCGCGGGCTGTCCGGCGCGCACCACCGGGCCGCGCGAACAGGCGCTGCATGGTTGGCGCGCCAGCCAGTAGTCGCAGGTCTCTAATGTTTGCTGCAGTGCAGCATAAACCCGCGCAACCGCCGTACACTTGCGCCATGCTGCACTGCAACATGATGGTGGCTCCCGACCTTCATCTGCGCATGCAACTCTGTATCACCAACCAAGGAAACCGACATGAACACGTATACACCTGAACAACTGATCGCTACCAACCAAGCCAATGTGCAAGCACTGGCTGGCCTGAGCAACAATGTCTTTGCCGGAATCGAAAAGCTGGTCGAGCTCAACCTCGCCGCTTCCAAGGCCATGATGACCGAGTCGTTTGACAACATGCAGAGCATCATGGGCGCAAAAGACCCATCCGAGTTTCTGGCACTGCAAACCGGCTCCCTTCAGTCCCTGGCCGAGAAATCGACCGCCTACGGCAAGCATGTGGTCGCCATCGTCACGGAATCGGGCGCTGAACTGGCCCAGATGGTCGAGGGCAATGTCGCCCAGGTACAAAAAGACATCTCGGCCCTGGTCGAGAACATGGCCAAGAACGCACCTGCCGGCAGCGAAGCAGCCGTCGCCTTGTTCAAGAACACGCTGAGCGCGAGCCAGAACGCGATCGAATCGGCCCAGAAAACCGCCAAGAACGCGATGACCGTGGCCGAGTCGAACTACTCGGCCATGACCGAACAGGCTGTAAAAGCCACCAAGTCCGCTACCAAGAAGGCTTGAACGTCGACTGCCTCGCGGCAGGAAACACGAAAACGGCACTCTGGGGTGCCGTTTTTTTGTTGGTGCCTGCCCACGGGTCGCATCATCGATGGCCGCCGCCGCGATCCGGCACCGGATGGGCCGGCAGCGCGGGCCAGTCACTTCACGCGGTCAACATTGCCAGCAACTTCTTCGGCGCCTGCGCCCGGTAGCTCTCGTCGATCCAGCGTTTGAACAGGTCGATCGGCACGGGCTCACCATCCTCCAGTTCGGCGCTGACCCAGCCGCTCTTGCCCAATCCGTAGGCGGTCGGTTTGGCAAATGGCAACCACAGCGCATCCTGGCCAGATTGCGGCAACTTGCAGGAAATGCGAAATGGCTCGCCCTCGATGCTCAGGTAGGCGAAGGTTCTGTCCTTGACCGCCAGGTCCCTATGGCCGGGCCATGGACTCTTGGTGTGGGCGCCGGGGTAAGACAAACCGAAAGCGCGCAGTGCCTGCAACGCATGATCGGACAGACTCATGGTGTTGAGAGCGTGTGGATTCAGCCTGTCGCTTATTCGAGCACCAGATCACCGCTGGCGACGTATTGCTCGTAGTCCGACTTCGGTATCGCAGCGGAGCCATGCACATCGCCGTCCGACCAGGTCAGTGTGATGTCGAGCTGTTCGACCTCGATCTCGCAGGGACCCTTAGGGATTTTCATCATGATGCCATCGCCTTCGCGATAGGTCACCTTGCCTTTGACCTGTCCAATCTTTCGCGTCATCGAATCCTCCTGGTTGCCGTGCGTGCAGTGCGAAAAGTCCGAAGCTAACACCAATCGCACAAACCACTCGTAGGACAAAGCCGGGGCCGGACTTTGCCCGGGACCCATGGACCCCGTGTCGGGCCGCGACCGGCACCCGATGGCGCGATCAGCGCAGCGCTGCAAGGTATTCGCGCACTGCCGTCACATGCGTTCCGACACTGGCGACGGCTTGGGCCAGTTCGGCTTCGGTGCAATGCAGCGCGTTGCACCAGTGCTGACGCTCGAACAGGTTCAGCATGTCGATGCGACCGGGGTCCAGCGGTCGCTCGTCGTCAAGCTCATGTTGCATGGTTCCTCCACATTGGCCAGGAATCGGTCCATGCTAGGCGACCTGCGCCAGCACGGCGTTGCGCCAGATCAATCCAGCGCGGCACTGCCGTTCAATGGGTTCATGCTGCGCTTTTCCCCCCGATGACTTGCCAGCCTGCGCACCTGGCTCGGTGCTTGCGTGCCGCTGGCGCTTCAACCGGCGCTCAGCGCCGCCAGCACCTGCGCGTGGCGCGGAGGCTGGCAACCCGCCTGGGTGCAATTGATCGCCGCCGCCTGCACGGCTGCGGCCAGCGTGGCGGCCACGCGGTGTGATGCGTCCGGCGGATGCAGCGCCCAGTCACCGACACAATTGCCCCAGAAGGTATCGCCGGCGCCTACGGCATCCACTACCGTGATATCGGGCACCGCCATTTCGGCGCGCACACCGTCGACCTCGAGCCAGGCTCCGTCCTGTCCATACGTCAGGGCGATGCGCTGTGCACCGAGCTCCCTGAACGGACCGGCCATCTGCGCGGCGCCGGCGCGCAACGGCTCGGCCATGCCAAGGGTTAGCAAGTCTTCATCGCTGGCCTTGATCCAATGGGCCAGCGCAGCGATTTCCCACACGCCAGCAACATAGCGCGCCAGGTCTGCGGCCAGTTTGGGACGCATGTTGACGTCCAGGCTGATGGTCCATCCCAGCTCCCGCGCGCCCCGCAACACGGTGGCTACCTTCTGGTTTTCCGGCGGCACCAACAGCAAGGAGCCGGTATGCAGGATACCGGGCGTCTGGCGTGCCAGCAGCGCCAGTATCGATTCGACCTGGTAGTCCCGGTCGGCGATACCCTCACGGTAGAACCCATAGCTGGGTTGGCCCTGATCGAGTTGCACGACTGCCAGCGACGTGGGCAGCCGGCTCGGCGCAGACAGCGTGGTCACGCCGTCTTTGGCCAGTTGCACGCGCATCCGGTCGCCAAAGCGGTCGACCGACAATGGATTGAGGTAGGCCACATCAGCGCCGCGCAGCGCGGCAGCCCGAGCCATATTGAACGGGCTGCCACCCATCAGGGGGCGCAAGAAGCCACCGGGCTGCGCCACGCAGTCCATCAGTGCTTCGCCCAGCACCCATACTGGTGTGCTCATCGTGGTGTTTCTCGTTGGTGCATCGCGCGGCGCATGGACGCGGGCAATGGCCCGGTCCGATCGGCAACCGCCCGGTTGCTTATTTGCGCAGCAGCCGCTGGCGCCGGATCACGTCGATCCAGACTGCAATGATGACCACGGCTCCGATCGCCATCATCTGGCGGAACTGCGATATTTCCAGCAGATTCATGCCGTTGCGGATCATCGTGATCAGCACTGCGCCCAGCAGGCTGCCCCAGATGCTGCCTCGCCCGCCGAACAGGGAGGTGCCGCCCAGGATGACGGCCGCAATGGCGTCGAGCTCGAACATCTGCGCCATCTTGCCGCTCGACGAATCCATGCGCGCCATCAGCACGATCGCGCCGAGCGCGCAACTCAGGCCCGACACGACATAGACTGACAGCTTGTACCAGCGGATGTTGATGCCGACCTGGCGCGCGCCCATCTCGTTGGAGCCCATCGCATAGACATAGCGACCGAGCTTGGTACTCGACAGCACGAAGGCCATCACGACGAAATACACCCCGGTGATCAGGATCGGCATCGGTACGCCGAGCAACTCCCCGTAGCCCAGAAACGGCAGCGGATCGGGCAGACCCGAGGTGTCGAAGCCGCTGGTGGCCTCGAACGCCATGCCGCGCCACAAGGTCAGGCCACCCAGCGTGACAATGAACGACGGAATGCCGACGAAGGCGACCAGATAACCGTTGAATACGCCCACCGCCGCGCCGATGGCTAACGCCACAACGATCGCCAGATAGGGGTCGACGCCGATCTTGATCATCAGGTGCCCGGCGACAGCGCCGGCCAGCGCCGTCAAGGCACCCACCGCCAGATCCACGCCGCCGGTCAGGATGACGAATGTCTGGCCACCCGCGAGCAATGCGATCACCGATGCCTGCACCAGGATGTTGGACAGGTTGCCGGTGGTCAGAAAATACGGCGATGCGACGCTCAGCAACACGCCAAGGACCAGCACGGCCACCAGCGCGCCATACCATTCCTGCCGGACAAGGGTTTTCATGTGGGGTTCCAGTGGGACGCCGGGCCGATGTCAAGCGCCGGCCGAGCAAGGGACAAAGTACGCCGCGCATGCGGCGTGCGGTGCTTACTTGGCTTTCATGAACTGGGCCACACCCGAGTCCTTGGCAAACTTGTCGAGATTGGACGGCAACACCAGGAACGACCCGGTGTCGATACGGGCGTCGACCTTCTTGCCTTCGGCCGCGGCGATCGCGGTTTCGACACCGACCTGGCCGATCCTGGCCAGCATCTGCGCCGCATTGGCCTGCTGCCAGCCCTGCTTCATCATGTCCAGGCCACCCGGCGAGCCGTCGAAACCGGCGATCTTGATCGAGCCGGCTTTCTTGCCGGCAGACAACATCGCGGCCTTGGCACCCAGAGCGCCGCCGTCCCAGGCACAGGCGATCACCTTGGCATCGGGGTTGGCGCGCAGCGCGGTCTCGACGCCATTCTGGGCCATGGTCTGGTCCCAGGTAGTGGCCACTTCAACCACCTTGACATTCTTGCGCTTGGCATTGAGGCCGTCCAGGAAACCCTTCTTGCGTTCCTGGCCGGTAGACTGGCCCTGGTCGCCGGTCACGTAGATCACGGTGTCGCCGTCCTTGACCTGGCTGGCGGTCCAGTCGCCCTGCACCATGGCGGCCTTGATGTTGTCGGTGGCGACATACGAGGTTATCTGGGCACCGGTGATGCCGGTGTCGACTGCGACGACCTTGATGCCGGCGGCCAGTGCCTTGTTGATCGCCGGGGCGATGCCGGCGCTGTCGACCGGGGCGATCGCGATCGCATTGACCTTGCGCGTAATCATGTCTTCGACGATGGCCAGCTGCTTGGACAACTCGCCTTTTTCAGCCGCCAGCTGGATGAACTTGACGCCTTTTTTCTCGCCGGCCTTCTTGGCGCCGCCGTTGATCAGGGTCCAGCCCTCATTGGTATTGCCGTTCGTGATGTAAGCGACCGTGGTTTCGGCCATCGCGACCGTCATCAGGCCGGTGGTGGCCAAGGCCACGGTCATGCGGCCAATCGTGCGTTGCATGTTCATACAGATGTCTCCGGAAGGTCAGGGTTAGGGGGCTTTGGCAGTGCAGGAGGATGTCTGGCAGCTGCTGGGTACGGATTAAACCAGAATTTTGCTATTAAATAAACCTAGTAGTTTTACTAATATAAAATTCCTCCGTTTTCTGCCAAGCTTGCATTCTCATAAACAGCGAGTCCGTCATGAGCACATCCCGACCAGTACTAGAAATCAGTGGCCTGACCAAACACTATGGCGGCGTCAAGGCGCTCACCGACGCCAGTTTCCGGCTCTTGGCGGGCGAACACGCCGCCATCGTGGGCGACAACGGCGCAGGCAAGAGCACCTTCGTGCGTCTGATTACCGGCGTAGAGCAGCCCAATTCCGGCGCTATCGAGCTGGAGGGCAAGAAAGTCAGCTTCGATTCGCCGCTGGACGCGCGAGAACAAGGCATCGAGACCGTCTATCAGACCCTGGCGCTGGCCGAAGACCTGGACGTGCCGGCCAACATATTCCTGGGCCGGGAATTGACGCGCCTGAACCTGGGCCCGTTGTCGATCCTGAACCACAAGGCGATGCGCGAGCAGTCCGCACGCATGCTTGAGACCACCGGCGTCAAGATCCAGGACATGTCGGAGACGCTGCGCGGCATGTCGGGCGGCCAGCGCCAATGCGTGGCGATCGCCCGTGCCGCCGGTTTTGCCAAGAACCTGATCATCCTGGACGAGCCAACCGCAGCGCTGGGCGTGGCCGAAACCGCCCGGGTCGAACTGATCATCCGCGGACTGAAGGAACGTGGCATCCCGTTGATCATCATCAGCCACAACCTGCGCCAGGTGTTCGACCTGGCCGACCGGATCTGGGTATTCCGCCAGGGCCGCATCATCTGCAACCGGCTCAAGAGCCAGACCAACCCGCAAGAGATCGTCGGCCTGATCACCGGCGCCATCGACCCGGCCAGCCTCCCCGCAGAGGAAGCCCTCGCATGCTGAAAGGCATCGATCCGCTGCTCACGCCCGAGTTGTTGATGCACCTGTCGGCGATGGGTCACGGTGAGTGGGTCGCCGTTGTCGACGCAAATTTCACCGCCCACCAGCTGGCGCACGGCAAGCCGCTGGTGCGCATTCCCGGGCAAAGTCTGGCGCGGGTGAGCCGCGCGTTGCTGTCGGTAATCCCGCTGGCCGATGATGTGGCGTGCCCGGCAGCCTACATGCATGTCTGCGGCCAAACCCCGACCCACCGCACACCGGCGCAGCAAGATACCGTGACGGCGCTGCGCGAGCAGGGCCTTGCCGACGACCGGGTCGAAGCGCTCGAGCGCTTCGCGTTTTATGACAAGATCCGGCATGCCAGCGTGCTGGTGCAATCCGGGGAAGTCACCACCTACGGCAACGCGATGTTCTGCAAGGGCGTGATCCTCAACTGATGCCAGGAACCGCTGCCTTGAACGCCACCCCAGCCTTCTCCCGCGATCCGCGCACAATGCGCGGCTCCAACCATAGCGGCATGCGCCAGTTCAACGAGCGCATCGTGCTGCAGGCGATCCGCCATGCAGGAGCAATCGCCAAGGCCGACCTGGCGCGGCTGACCCAGTTGTCGACCCAGACGGTGTCGATCATCGTCAACCGCCTGTTCGATGACGGTCTGCTGGTCAAGCAGGACCGGGTGCGCGGCAAGATAGGCCAGCCGTCGATCCCGTTGTCGCTCAACCCCGATGGCGTGTTCGGCCTGGGCCTGCAGGTCGGGCGGCGCAACCTGGAGGTGATGGTGACCGATTTCATGGGGCGCCCGCGGCATCGGTTGCAGTTTCGCTACCCGTTTCCGGATCCGGACGTGGTGCTGGCCAACATCGGGTCCGGCCTGGCGCAGATGCAGGAAAAAATGGGGGTTGACTGGACACGCACGGTCGGCATCGGGCTGACCGCGCCGCTGTCGATGCACAAGTGGTCGGAGCTGTTCACCGGCCAGGCCCGCCATGCGCTGCTGCGCTGGGCCGACATCGATCTGGTGGCGGCGGTGCAGGCCAAGACCGAACTGCCGGTACAGTTCGCCAAGGACACCATGGCCGCCTGCATGGCGGAAATGCTGGAGGGCCAGGGCCAGCGCATCGCCAGCTACCTGTATGTGTTCGTCGGCACCTTCGTCGGCGGAGGCCTGGTGCTCAACGGCCACATCATGACCGGCCGGCACGGCAATGCCGGCGCCATCGGATCGATGCCGACGGCGCTCGGCGAGACCGGCCACAAACCGGCCCAGCTGCTGCAGATTGCCTCGGGTTGGCAACTCGAACAGGCGCTGGAGGCGGCGGGACACGACCCGCAGCTGGTGCACGAAGACACCATCATGGCCACTGCTTACACGTCCATCACCGGCCCCTGGCTGGACCAGGCCAGCCGGGCGCTGGCCATGACCGTGGTGGGCGCCTGCGCGCTGGTGGACCTGGACGCTGCGGTGATCGACGGCTCCTTGTCGGCGGCATTGATCCAGCAACTGATCGTGCTGGCGCGCCGGCAGATCGAGCACTACAACCTCGAAGGACTGGACCCGCCGACCATCGTCTCCGGCCAGGTCGGTGCGCACGCCCGTGCGCTGGGCGGCTCGCTGCTGCCACTGCACACCCAGTTCTTCCCGGTGACGGACATTTTTCTGAAGCAGGACCTGGCGTGAAGATCTACCTTGACTCGGCGCTTGCCGAGAGCTGGCAATTGCCACCCGGTTGCCCACTTGTCGCCGGCATCACGACCAATCCAAGCCTGGTCCACCAGGCCGGACTGCCGGTGACGCTGGATACCTACGAACGTCTGTTGCAGGCGGTGGGAGAGCAGGGCTTCGCCGAACTGATGCTGCAGCTGCCCATGTCCGATGCCACCGACTGCCGGCGATGGCAGGCCCGGCTGGGCGCGCTGGCGCAACGCAGCAACCTGCGGTTGACGATCAAGCTGCCCTGCCATCCCGACTGGTTGCCCGCCATCGCGGCGATGCGGCAGGCGGGGCAGGCCGTGTTGTTGACCGGTCTGTCCAACCCGGTGCAACTGCTGTGGGCGCGTTCGCTGCAAGCGGCTTATGTGGCGCCGTATGTCGGACGGCTGGCCGCCGACGGGCGCGACGTGTGGTCGCTGATGAAGGCCTGTGTCGCCGTGCAGGCCGATGGCGGCCCCGCGCTGCTGGCTGCGAGCATCAAGTCGCCCGCGGTGCTGGCGCAACTCATCGCCTGCGGCGCCGCCGCGGTGACGCTGCCGCCGGCGAGCCTGGTCGCCTGGTCGGGAGACGCGTTGACGGAGGCGGCGATGGCGCAGTTTGCGGTTGACACCGAGGCGAGCCGCACTGTTCCACCTGCGGCTTGACCCACAGGCGGGACCGCCGGGTACTATTTCTTGACCTGATCGGCCTCGATCGCGCGTCGGATGGCCTCCATCGCGGCGTCCGCTGCCGGGGCAGCGTCGTCGGTACCGGGGGAAGACGCGGCCGCGCCACCGGCCGGCGCCGCCTGCAGCGTGGTCGGTAGCGCCTGGCTCTTGTCACTACCCATCTGCTGAATCAGCTCCGTCGCCTTGTCCAGATCGGGCGCCTGCTCCTTGTCGAGGAAAAGCGTCACCGTTTGCGGAAAGGCGATCACGATCGCCACCAGGATCAGTTGAATCACGATCCACGGAATTGCACCCAGATAAATATCGCGCGACTCCACCTTGCGCGGAATCGACTTGTTCTTGTACAGCGTGTCGGATATGCCACGCAGGTAAAACAGCGCAAAGCCGAACGGCGGGTGCATGAAGCTGGTCTGCATGTTCACGCAGATCATCACGCCAAACCAGATCATATCGATGCCAAGTTTCGCAGCCACCGGCGCCAGGAACGGGATGATGATGAAGGCGATCTCGAAGAAATCGAGAAAAAAGGCCAGGAAGAAGATGAAGATGTTGACCGCTATCAGAAAGCCCAATTGGCCGCCCGGCAGGGCCGCAAGCTTGTGCTCGATCCAGAAGCCACCGTCAACGCCCTGAAACACCAGCGAAAACACACGCGAGCCAATCAGGATGAAGACCACCATGGCCGTAATGCGCATGGTGCTTGCCATCGCCTGGCTGACCAAGCTCCAGCTCAGACGCTTGTGCATGGCAGCCAGCACGAAAGCGCCCACCGCCCCCATCGCTCCGGCTTCGGTTGGGGTCGCAATGGCGGTTGTGATACCCGGCAGTCCGCCCATGCTGCCCAAAACGGTGAATATCAGCACCGCCGACGGGATGATGCCGCGCAGGCATTTGGAAACCAGGGGCCATCCGTTCAGCGTCCGCCCCTCCTTCGGCACGCCCGGCACATGCGACGGCTTGATGCGCGACAACAAGAACGTGTAAGCCGCAAATAGCAGAACCTGCAATATCGACGGGCCCCAGGCACCCTTGTACATGTCACCCACGGGTTTGCCCAACTGGTCGGCCAGCACGATCAGGACCAGCGACGGCGGCACGAGCTGGGTGATGGTGCCCGATGCCGCAAGTACGCCGGTGGCGTAACGCATGTTGTAGCCCCAGCGCATCATGATTGGCAGGGAGATCATCGCCATCGCGATCACCTGTCCCGCCACGGTCCCGGTAATCGCGCCGAGGATGAAGCCGACGATGATGACCGAATAGCCCAGGCCGCCGCGCATCGGGCCGAACAGCTGGCCCATCGAGTCGAGCATGTCCTCGGCCAGGCCGCACCGCTCCAGCAAGGTTCCCATCAGCGTGAAAAACGGGATCGCCAGCAACAGGTCATTGGACAGGATACCGAATACATTGAGCGGCAAGGCCGTCATGAATGCGGCCGGGAACCAACCCATCCAGACCGCGAAGAAGCCGCAACTCAATCCTAACGCCGTCAGCGAGAAGGACACTGGAAAGCCGATCAGCAGCACGAATACCAACCCAGCGAACATCAGCGGCGCGAAAGATTCCATGGTCATTGAACGGGTCTTTCGTAGTGAAATTCACCTTGGTACTTGTGACCCAGCCAGGCAATTCGCTTGATAGCCTCCGAGACGCCTTGGGCAAACAACAGCGCGAAGCCCAAAGGCAGCATCAGCATTGCAGGCCAGCGGATCAGCCCGCCTGCATTGCTGGACATTTCTCCGCTGATATACATCTTGACGAACAACGGCCACGCGTAATAGAACATGACCGCCATCGAAGGCAGCATGAAGAACAGGAAGCCGACAAGGTCGATCCAGGCCTGAGTGCGACCGGAATACCGACCGTAGATCACGTCGACACGTACATGTTCGTTGACACGCAGGACCTGGGCCGCGCCGAGCATGACGCAAGCTGCGAACATGTACCACTGAATCTCGAGGTAGGCGTTGGAGCTGTAGTTGAACCCGTATCGCACGAATGCGTTCAAGGCACTGATGAAACACGACACAAAAACTGACCAGGTTGCAACGATGGCAAAACGATCCGAGACGACGTCAATCCACCGCGACAGGGCGATGAGTCGCTTCATTCAATACTCCAGAGACCCAGCTCAAAGCCGGAGCGATCAAGTTGCGAGGGCAGGCGGCAAAAGGATATCCGTTTTCAGGGGCAAACCGCGGACATTATTTGTCAGCCGGACTAGGGGAAACACCAATGCACTTGGCTTCAATTCGTGACTCACTCTGAAAGATATCGCAGACTCCATTGGCATGCGATGACGGGTCATTGCGCAACACATCGTCAAGCCGGCGCCCGGCGATCGAGCGGCGCTGGAGTGCAGCGAGGGGCTGATGCGATGGAACGCGTTGCCTGGGACGATGGATTCAATCGTTCCGTGGATAGCGCTCAGTGCCGCTTGCGTGACACCGTCCAACTCGGCCAGGCCGACACCCCGATCGCCAGCAGGATCACCGCCCCGCCCCAGTACACCGAGGTCGCCGGCACCTCGCCGTGCACCAGCCAGACCCACAGCGGGTTGAGCACCGTGTCGGCCATCGTGATCAGCACCATCTGCACCGCCGGCACATGTTTGGCACCGCGCATGTACAGCACCATCGGCACTGCCAGCTGGATCACACCCATGAACAGCAGCACGGCGGTCGCACCCAGGCCGATCGGCTCCAGGCCGACGGTAAACCGGACGATGCCGTACACCGCAAAGCCGCCCAGTATCATCGCGGGCTCCATGCGCAAGGCGCTGTAGCGCCGCAGAGCCACGCTCTGGCCCGCAAAACACAGCGCGTACGCCAGCGACACGGCGATGCCGCCCAGGCTGCCCACGCTGGTGGGGGACGCCTCGCCCAGCGCGATCAGGATCACACCGACGATGGCCATCACCACCGCCAGGTAGAACACGGCCGGCGTGCGCTCGCCAAGCCAACCGCGCGCCAGCAACGCCGCAAAAATACCCGAAGTCGCGCCGATGCACGACGCGGCCGCCACGCTGGAGAGCTTCAGCGCCAGGATATACATCGACGATCCGGCAGCGAAAAAGCCACCCGAGATCAGCAAGGCCATCGGGTCGGACTGGGTGAACAGCCGGATCGCGCCGAGCCGGTATTCCCAGGCCATCCACAGCAGCAGCGCCACACCCATGCCCATGCCGCGGGTGGCATTGAAGGTCCAGGGATCGACCTGTGGCAGCCAGCGCGCGAAGACGCCGCTCAGGCTCCAGAAGAACGTGGCACCGGCCACCAGCAGCAGTCCGCGCGAGGAATCGTCACGCACGGCGTGTCGCGGAGTTCGTTGGTCGGATGCTGTGCCCGGCTACCTATTGGGCGCCGGCGTTGCGCCGCCCGCGCCCGCGGTGCAGGTTGGCGCCGGGGGCCGCACCCGCCAGCCGGTCTTGCGCGCCGCCCCATTGCGCGCGTGCGCCGGTGGAAACCTCCCCCAGCGCAGTGACGATGTGCTCGAGTTCGGGCGCCGCACCCGCCAGGCCGTGCGCATCGAGCGCATCGCGCATGGCGCGCAGGTGCGCCGGCGACGTGCCGCAGCAGCCGCCGATGATGCGGGCGCCGGCGTCCAGCGCCATGCGGGCGTAGATCGCCATCAGCTCGGGCGTGCCGTTGTAGCAGATGGCACCGTCCACATACTGCGGAATACCGCAGTTACCCTTGGCCACCAGCACCACCTCGGGGCCGGCTGCCTGAGCCAGGTTGCGGATGCAGGCCACCACTTCGGAGGCGCCGACGCCGCAGTTGGTGCCGCAGGCGGCCAGGCGCGGATGCAGGGTTTTCTCCAGTTGCGCGAAGTCGTTCGGCGACAGGCCCATCATCGTGCGGCCATTGGTATCGAAGCTCAGCGTGCACACGATCGGCAAGCCGGTTGTCGCGGCGCCGGCAACCGCCGCCTGCACCTCTTCGGCAGAGGACATGGTTTCGATCCACAACACGTCGGCGCCGCCTTCGGCCAGTGCGGCGGCCTGTTCGGCGAAGGCGTCGCGGGCTCGCTCGAAACCCAGCGGGCCGATCGGCTGCATGATCTCGCCGGTCGGCCCCATGCTGCCGGCCACGGCCACTTCGCGCGAGCCTTCGGCGTCGGCCGCCGCCCGCGCAAGTTCGGCCGCGCGACGGTTGATTTCCACGACGCGGTGCTCCGACTGGTGCAGTTTGAGCCGGTAGCGGGTGCCGCCAAAACTGTTGGTCAGAATGATGTCGGCGCCGGCATCGACGAAGCTGCGGTGCAGCTTGCCAATGCGCTGCGGATAGTCGAAATTCCACAGCTCCGGCGCATCGCCCGAGACCAGCCCGGCATCGAACAGGTTGCTGCCGGTGGCCCCATCGGCGAGCAGCCAGGGCCTGCTGGCCAGCAGGCGGGTGAAACGGTTGGTAGGCACAGAGGCGTTGGCAGTCATGAACGGGTTGTCACTCGCATTGGGGGTTGTATAGGGATGCAATAGCAGCCGCCGTGCCTGTCGTGTCAGCGGATCTGGTCGGGCGTCACGACCACCCAGCTGCGGTCCGCCGTGACCGGGTGGCCATGGGCCTGTTGCTCGGCCGCATGCTCGGCCTGCAAGCTGCCGATACGCTCGCGATAACTGTCCTTGCGCGCGACGAACAGGCGCAATGCGCCACGTTCGACATCCGGCCCTCGCAGGAACATCGGGCCGTCGCTCAGCGGGGTGTCACCCGCCACGAGGACTGGCCTCTTCCAGGCATGGATGTAGGTGTGAATGGCCGCCTGCTTGCCTTCGTACCAGGGCAGCGGCGCCCACAGCGTGGGCGTGAGTTCATGGTCCAGCAATTGCGCGGGGTCGTAGCGTCCCTGTGCAATCAGCTTGCGCGCAGTGGTCACCGTGCCGTCCGCGCGATCACGCAGCAGCATGCTTACGCCGATCACGTTTTGCGGCTTCACATGGTAGCCATACTGCGGGTCCGACAACACCATGCGCACCAGTTCCTCGCTGGCCGCGCTGACCACATACACCTCGATGCCGCTCGCCATCAGCGCCTGGTACAGCTCTTGCTGGCCGCGCTGCAGGCGCGGCGCCTCGATGGCGACGTCCACCACCCGGTCGCCATCGAATTGCCAGGCGGGAATCGGCTTGCCCCAGGCCAGCATCTCATCGAGGTGGCGCTTGAGCTCACGCAAGGTGAAGCCGGCAAAGATCTGCGAGGCCCAGGGATAGCCGATCTGGTCGTCAATGTCGCCCAGGCGCTGGCAATAGCTGTTCAGACTCTCGCGTCGATCGCCGGTGTCGCGAAACGGAATCAGCGCCAGCGAAGGGTGCATGGTGTCGCGGGTCAGCACGCCGCGCATCTCCATGAACGGCAGCAGCGCACCGACCAGGTCATGGTGGTAGGAGGTGTTGTCGGCATCGAACACCGCATAGGCGCCGCTGTGCGCATGGGCGTCGATCAGTGCGGCCAATTGACGCGCCGCATCGGGCGGCCAATGGCGCAGCACCGACAGGGTCGCATTGCCCACCAGGTTGGCGTGCTTGTTCATGACAAGGCGGCTACCGTTGCTGCGTCTGGTAGTGCGGATGCACCCAGACCGGCGCGGTCGATGGCGCCAGCGCGGGTCGGCCGCGGATCGCATCGGCGAGCTTTTCCGCCAGCATGATGGTGGGAGCGTTGAGGTTGCCGCTGACGATCGCCGGCATGATCGACGCGTCCACCACGCGCAGGTTATGCACGCCATGCACACGGCCGGCGCCGTCGACCACCGCCATTGGATCGGCCCCCATGGGACAGGTACACGATGGATGGTAGGCCGTCTCTATTTCGCGGCGCAGATGGGCGTCGAGTTCGGCATCGGTCTGCACCGCAGGTCCGGGCGACAGCTCCTCGCCGCGGAAGCGGTCGAACGCCTTTTGCGCAAACACCTCGCGCGTCAGGCGTATGCCGGCGCGGCACTCCTTGCGGTCCTGCTCGGTGCTCAGGTAGTTGAACACTATTTCGGGCTCGGCCTTGGCGTCGGCGCTGCGGATACGCACATGGCCGCGGCTGGTCGGGCGCATCGGCCCCACATGGGCTTGAAAGCCGTGGCCGGTGGCCGGCGCATTGCCGTCGTAGCGCACCGCCATCGGCAGGAAGTGGTATTGCAGGTCTGGGTGCTGCACACCCGCTTGGCTGCGGATGAATCCACCCGATTCGAAATGGTTGGTGGCACCCAGACCGGTGCCGTGCAGCATCCACTCCAGGCCGATCTTCAGTTTGGCCAATGGATTGATCGCGTTGTACAGGGTGATCGGCTCCTTGCACGCGTACTGCACATAGGTCTCGAGATGGTCCTGCAGGTTTTCGCCGACTCCATCGAGCCGCGACCTGACCTCGATGCCGGCCTTGCGCAGGTGATCGGGGTTGCCGATTCCCGAGAGCTGCAGCAGCTGCGGCGAATTGATCGCACCACCGCACAGGATGACCTCCCGGTTCGCGCGCAGCTGGCGCAACTGGCCGCGCTGCGCCACCGCGAGCCCCACCGCCCGCAACGCGCCGGCCGGCCCCTCGAGCAGGATGCGGGTGGCCAGCGTGTGCTTGTACAGCGTCAGGTTCGGCCGTTTGAGCGCCGGACGCAGATAGGCCATCGCGGTGCTCCAGCGCCGGCCCTTGTGCGTCGTCCTCTGCATGGCGCCGAACCCCTCCTGCTGGTAACCGTTCATGTCCTGCGTCACTGGATAGCCCGCCTGGCGGCCAGCTTCGATGAAGGCGCGATACAAGGGATTGATGCAGGCGCCGGTGGTCACATGCAGCGGGCCATCGCCGCCGTGGTAAACGTCCGCGCCCAGGTCGCGGTTCTCCGCCTTGCGGAAATAGGGCAGGCAATGCGCGTAGGACCAGTCCTGCAGCCCATCCTTCTTCGCCCAACCGTCATAGTCCAGCGCGTGGCCGCGCACATAGGCCATGCCATTGATCGACGAGGAACCGCCGATCACCTTGCCGCGCGGCGTATGCAGCCGACGCTTGTCCATGAAGGGCTCGGGCTCGGACTGGTACATCCAGGTGTAGCGCGGATTGTTCATCGGGTAGGCAAAGCCCGAAGGCATATGGATGAAGATGCTCCAGTCGTTGCCGCCGGCCTCGAGCAGCAGCACCCGCACGTCCGCGTCCTCGCAGAGCCGGTTTGCCAGCACGCTGCCGGCAGAGCCGGCGCCGACGATGATGTAGTCCCAGGGTTCGCCTTGCATGGCCGTCTCGTCCTATCGATAACCGCGGGCCAATTCGCCCGGTTCGCCATTCGCAATGCGGTCAGGCAATTGCGCCCACGGATCATCGCGTCGGTGAATCTCCTTTGCCGGCTGTTCGATGGTGGCGATCGGCCGCTGTCTGCTACTTCTTCAACGCCGCCGTCACTGCGGCAAGGCCGTCCTTGCCATCGACAGTCTTGACGCCCTTCAACCAGGGCTCCAGCACGGCCGGGTTTTTCTTCAGGAAATTGCGCGCAGCGGTATTGGGCTTGACCTTCTCCAGGATCGGGCCCATGACCTGATTCTCCATGTCGGTGGTGAACTGCAGGTTGGTCAGGAAGGCCGCCACGTTGGGGCATTTCTCAAGATAGCCCGTCGGCACAGCGGTATAAACCTTGGCCTCGCCCAGGTTGGGACCGAACACATCGTCGCCGCCGGTGAGATAGTTCATCTTCATCTGTACGTTCATCGGGTGCGGTTCCCAGCCCAGGAACACGATCGCCTTCTTGCCGCGCGCGGCGCGCTGCGCCTCGACCAGCATGCCGGCCTCGGACGACTCGACCAGCTTGAATTTCTTCAGGCCGAACTTGTCATCCTTGATCATGCCAAGGATCAGCGCATTGCCGTCATTACCCGGCTCGATGCCATGGATCTTGCCGCCAAGGTCCTTATGGAACTTCTCTATATCGGCAAAACTTTTCAGACCCTTGTCGTACAGGTAGCCCGGCACGGCGAGCGTGTACTTGGCGCCCACCAGGTTGGGCGCCTCCAGCACCTTTATCTGCCCGGCTTTCACGAAGGGCTCGATCACCGGGGTCATCGACGGGTTCCAGTAGCCCAGGAACGCATCGATCTGCTTGTTCTTCATGCCGGCGAACGCGATCGGGATCGAGGCGATGGTGACGGTCGGCTTGTAGCCCAGGCTCTCGAGCACGACAGTCGCCATGCCGGTGGTGGCGGCAATGTCGCTCCAGCCCACATCGGCAAATCGAACCGCCTTGCAGCTTGCGTCTTCAGCAGCAAGCGCCGGCGCGCCGGCCACCGCGACGGCAGCGGCCAGAAGCAAGGATTTCATCGTGAATAGCATAAGGTCTCCTAGGTGGGTGGATGGGTCGTGCAGCCGGCCATCGGGCAACGATGGCCGCGAAACGCCAAGTCGGTCAAGTCGGTCGATCCGGTGGCACCGGCCGACCCGGCAAGAACGTGACCGAATCCATTCTACGAGGCCGCGTCAGGCCGCGGTTCGCGCCGCGCACCGCGCCGGCCACGACCGGGCGACTCGCTGTTGACGGCCATGCGCTCGGGCAAGCTCACCGCCTCGCGCAGCTTTTCGTATGGCGCGGTCAAATGCGGGATCGCCATCGCCTCGACAAAGAACTCCTGAAAACGCGGCTCCACTGCGGTCTCGATCTTTTCCACCCGGCGGACCAGCGCTTCGATCTCAGGCCGCGAGCGCTGGTCCAGCAAGGCGATGCGCGCGCCGGTGCCGGCCGCGTTGCCAGCCGAGCTGACCTGTTCGAGCGCGCAGTCCGGAATCATGCCCAAAATCATCGCGTACTTGACGTCGATGTGGCTGCCAAAAGCGCCCGCGAGGCGGATCTTGTCGACTTTTTGCACTCCCATGCGCTCCATCAGCAGACGCACGCCGGCGTACAGCGCTGCCTTGCCCAGCTGGATTGCGCGCACATCGTTCTGCGTGACCTTGATTGCGCCGGTGCTGCCGTTGGCCGCGCACAACTCGTAGGAAAAAGTGCGTGCGTCGGCCTGGATGCGCGGGGATCGCGAGGCGCATTCGCCATTGATTACACCATCGTGCCGGATCACGCTGGCCAGGTACAACTCGGCCAGCACCTCGATGATGCCCGAACCGCAGATGCCGGTGACGCCGGTTGCGCCCACCGCCGCCGCAAACCCCGGGTCGTCAGACCACAGATCGCAGCCGATGACCTTGAAGCGCGGCTCCAGCGTCGTCGGATCGACCCGCACCCGCTCGATCGCACCGGGCGCGGCGCGCTGGCCACAACTGATCTGGGCACCCTCGAACGCCGGACCGGTCGGGCTGGAACAGGCCAGCAGGCGCTTGCGGTTGCCCAGCACGATCTCCGCATTGGTGCCCACGTCGACCAGCAGCGTCACCTCGTCGGACAGGTCGGGCCGCTCGGCCAGCACGACTCCAGCCGTGTCGGCACCCACGTGACCGGCGATGCACGGCAATACATAGATGCGCGCATTGCGGTGGATCGCAAAATCAATCTCCACCGCCCAGATCGTGATCGCACGATCGGTGGCCAGTGCAAACGGAGCGCCACCCAGTTCGATCGGCGAAATGCCCAGCAGCAGGTGGTGCATGATGGGGTTGCCGACGAAGGTGGCCTCCAGGATATCGGTCGGGTCGATGCCGACCTGGAACGCCACGTCGGCGGCCAGCTGATTGATCGCCAGACGCACCGCCTGGGTCATCTCCTTTTCGCCGCCCGGATTCATCATCAGGTAGGAGACGCGGCTCATCAGGTCCTCGCCGAACCGGATCTGCGGGTTCATGATGCCCGATGCCGCCACCACCTCTCCGGTCGACAGGTTGCACAGATGCGCTGCGATGGTGGTCGAACCGACATCGATCGCGATGCCGTAGGTGTGCTCGCGAAATCCCGGCCAGACCGCAATGATCTGGTTGCCGCCATGCACGGCCACGGTGACCTTCCAGTCGCCCTCGCGCAAGGCCTGCTGCAACCGGTGCAGCACCAGCACATCGCACTTGAGGTCGGTCAGTCGCCATTCGAACTCGAGCGCGTCCTCGAGCCGGCGCAGGTCACCCGAAGGGTCGTGCATGTCGGGCTGTTGCACCTCGACAAAATGCAGCCGCACCACCGGGTTGAGCAAGATGTCGTGTGCTTCCGCTTCCTTGCGCACGACCTGGCGGTGCAGCTGGCTGGCCGAGGGTACGTCGATCACGACGTCGCCCAGCACCTGGGTCGAACAGGACAGGCGCATGCCGTCCGCCATCGGCTGGGTGCTGCGGTACTCCTGCTCCACCGGGCCGAATTCAGACAGGTGTTCGACGCGTGAATGCACGCCATGCTTGGCGAACTCACCCACCGCCTGGGTCACCTGGCAACGCCCGCAGATACCGCGGCCACCACACACCGAATCGATATCCACCCCCAGCGAGCGCGCTGCCTGCAGGACCATGGTGCCAACCGGAAAACGGCCGCGCCGCCCGGACGGCGTGAAAACGACCAATGGGTCTTTGGTGCTCAAGACATCACCCTTTATGGACAAGCTGCCACGGACCTGCGGCAGATCAGGCGCGCCGACGTTTGCCGACTTCGCGCCGGCCGCGCCCCATTTCGCCGTCCGCACCCATGGCTGGCGCCTCGCGGAACTTGCGGATCCAGCGCATGCAATCGGGGTCGTGCCCCATCATCACGTCGGCGGCCATGCAGGCTTTAACCACCTCGGCGTGCAGCGGGTTGGTGATCGCCGAGGTCATGCCCGAGGCGATCGCCATGGTCAGGAAACCGGCGTTGATGCCGTTGCGCTCGGGCAGGCCGAAGCTCACATTGGACGCGCCACAGGTGGTGTTGACCTTGAGCTCGGTCCGCAGCCGGTGCACCAGCGCCATCACCTGTACGCCGGCCTGGTTGATCGCACCGATCGGCATCACCAGCGGATCGACGACGATGTCACAAGCCGGAATCCCGTAGTCCGCCGCGCGCTCGACGATCTTCTTGGCCACCGCGAAACGCACGTTCGGGTCCTGCGAAATGCCGGTCTCGTCATTGGAGATCGCCACTACCGCCGCGCCGTACTTGGCCACCAGCGGCAACACGGTCTCCAGCCGGTCTTCCTCGCCGGTCACCGAGTTGACCAGCGGTTTGCCCCTGTACACAGCCAGGCCCGCTTGCAGCGCAGCGACGATGGAGGAGTCGATCGATAGCGGCACATCGGTGACTGACTGCACCAGCTCGATCGCCCGGGCCAACAGCGCCGGCTCATCCGCCAGCGGGATGCCGGCATTCACGTCCAGCATGTGGGCGCCCGCCTCGACCTGGGCCAGGGCATCGGCGATGACGCGGCTGTAGTCTCCGGCCAGCATTTCCGCCGCCAGGATCTTGCGCCCGGTCGGGTTGATGCGCTCGCCGATGATGACAAACGGCCGGTCAAAGCCGATCACGACCTCGCGCGTGGCGGAACTGATAACGGTATCGGTCACTATGCTTCCTTTTCGAATTGAACGGGACGCGTGTCGCGTTGCGGGTGCCAGGGCTCGCGCCCGCCCAGCACACCGGATTTCTGGATGATCTCGGCCACAGTCTCTTCCTGCCGATAGGCCATCACGTGGATCCCCGCGACGCCCTTGATCGCGCGGATTTCGTTGATGATGTCGATGCACACCTGGCGCCCTTCGAGCGCCGGCTTTTCGGCGCCGGCCATGCGCTTGATGATGGCGTCCGGAATATGGACGCCGGGCACGTTGCCGCGCATCCATTCGGCCGCCTTGGCGCTACGCAGCGGTCCGACCCCGACCAGCACGAACACCTTGCCCAGCAGGCCCAGGTCCTCGACCTGCTGCATGTAGCTGCGCAAGCGCGGTACGTCATAACAATATTGGGTCTGCACGAACTGCGCACCGGCGGCCACCTTCTTGGCCAGCCGGTCTGCGCGCCATTCGAACGGCAGGCCGAAGGGATTGGCAGCCGCGCCCAGGAACACCCGGGGCGCGAACGTGATCTTGCGCCCGCTCTGGAACTGGTGGTTGTCGCGCATGTTGCGCGCCAGCTCCAACAGCGACATGCAGTCCAGGTCAAACACCGGCTTGGCCTGCGGATGGTCGCCCGACTGCACGCCGTCGCCGGTGAGGCACAACATGTTGGTCACGCCCATCGCCGCGCCACCCAGGATGTCGCCCTGGATCGCGATCCGGTTCTTGTCGCGGCAGGAGATCTGCATCACGATCGCATAGCCCTTGCGCGCCAGCAGCGAACACACCGCGAGGCTGGACATGTGGCAGTTGGCGCCGCTGCCGTCGGTCGCGTTGATGGCGTCCACATAACCGTCGAAGATGCGTGCGCGCCGGAACACATCTTCCGGATCGGCCGAGTCCGGTGGATCGAGCTCGGAGGTGACGGCGAAAGTGCCGCTGCGCAGCACCCGCTCGAGCCGTCCCGGCGAGCTGTGGCCGGGCAGGATGGGCAGCGGATACCCGGGTACGGGTTCGTCTTCGAATTTCACAGCTTCTCCAGCGCAGCCTCGACGGCGGCGCCTTTTTCCCGCGCCACCTTGAGCCAGGAGGACTTGCCTTCCAGGCGGCGGTCGACCGCGATCTGCACCACCCGGATCGCCTTGGCGCCATCGGCCATGCGATTGCTGCCCTCGAACGCATCGACCCAGACGCAGCGCATGTCGGGCTCGACCTCGCAATTGCCGTTGGCGCGCACGCCGCCACACGGGCCGTTGCGCAGGTTCTTTGGGCAGTTCATCGAACACGACATGCCGGTGGAGCTGAGCGCACATTGGCCGCACATCTGGCAGTCGAACAGGAATCCCTTGGTGATCTTCTCGATCGCGGCCACCGGTTTCTCGAGGCGCTCGTAGCCAAGGCGTTTCCACAGCGGATGCAGCGTGACCAGCAGCCACTCGAAACCGTTGTAAAAACTCTCCATGCCGCGCGCGTGGCGCACCGACCAGCGTCGCACTGCGTACATCAGCCGGCCCCGTTTGTATCAGCGAGCGGGGCTGCGCCTTTGGCTGGCGCCACGGGCAAGGTGTCGTCGACGCCATGGGCGCGAATGATGCGCAACAGGTCGGCATCGGTATAGCGGGCCTCGATCCGATCCGCTTCGGCCTGGGCCTCGGCCTGCAGGTCGTCTCCGCAGCGGCGTGGCTCGCTGCGCTTCCAGTCGGCCAGATAGGCGTCGGAGCCGGATTTTCCGGCGCGCATCGCGGCGCGGTCGACCGCTTCCTGGAAGCGGTGCGCCAGTTGCACTTTGGCAGTCTCGCGGCCGGACTTCACCAGTACCTGGGCCGGAACATCGCGCCACGAAATCACAATCAGTTTTGCCAAAATACAACTCCTTCGCCGCCCGCACGGCGCAGGCTGCCCTGCAGCTCGCCATAACCGGTCACGCGGTATTCAAATGCAAGGCCCAGCCGATCGGCGGCACGTTGACCCGCCTCGACCATGCCCGGTTGTTCCAGTTGCACCAGGTACACCAGGCGCTTGTAGTTGCCGAAATACAGCGGCATCAATTCCGGATGCTTGTCGATGCCCAATCCACGCAGAATCAGGCGATCGAAGTGCTTGAGCAGGAAATCGGTCAGGTAGAAAGTGCCAATCTCGGCGTCGGCAAGTTCGGCAAACGCCTGGCTGCCGGCGAAAAACTCGTAGCAATGGGCGCCGGGGATGCGCTCCACGCCTTCTTCCTGCAAGACCGCATCGAGCAGGCCGCCGGTGCCGCAATCGGCATAGGCCACAAAAATCGATGCATAGCGGCCGCGGTTGGCCTGGATCTTGGCCCGCACCGCGGCTGGAATCTTCTCCGGTCGGTTGTGCAGATCGGCCGGCAGGCATTGCACCTGCAGGTGCGGCCAATGGTTGATCCGGCGCAATGCCACGATCTCATGGGCCAATGCACCACATGCAATGACCAGCGTTGCAGGACGCTCGCCCATGGCCCGGTTCCTGTCGTGGGGCTGCGTCGGACTCAGGCGGCCGCGGCGCGCCGGGCGGCGATCAGCGTCTTGGCCGTCTCGACCGCGATGCCGGCGTCGCGGCAGTACGCGTCGGCGCCCACCGCCTTGCCGAATTCCTCGTTCAGCGGCGCACCACCCACCAGCACGATGTAGTCGTCGCGCAGGCCTTTTTCCTTGAGCGTATCAATCACCACCTTCATATAGGGCATGGTGGTGGTGAGCAGCGCAGACAGGCCCAGGATGTCGGGCTTGTGCTCTTCCAGTGCCGCAAGGTACTTGTCGACCGGGTTGTTGATGCCCAGGTCGATGACCTCGAAGCCGGCACCTTCCATCATCATGCCGACCAGGTTCTTGCCGATGTCATGGATGTCGCCCTTGACCGTGCCGATCACCATCTTGCCGATCGGCGGAACACCGGTCTCGGCCAGCAGCGGACGCAGGATCTCCATCCCGCCCTTCATCGCATTGGCCGCCAGCAGCACTTCGGGAACGAACAGGATGCCGTCGCGAAAATCGACGCCCACGATGCGCATGCCTTCAACCAGCGCGTCGTTGAGCACCCGATCGGCCGACCAGCCACGTCCGAGCAGGATGTTGGTGGCCTCTACGACCTCCTCGCGCAGCCCGTTGTACAGATCGTCGTGGACCTGCTCGGTCAGGTCCTCGTCGCTCAGGGAGCTCAGGTCCAGGTCATCGTCAAATTCTTCAGCCATGGTCAGATCCTGCGGGTTAGGGGGCGCGGACGCTCTCATCCGGCACCAGATGGTAGGGGGCGGCAAGGGCAAAGGCTGACGGAATCGCGACCAGCGGTTGTCGCCGCACGACATCTATTTGACAGCCGAGCAAACCTCGGGTTCAGCCATACAGCTCCTTGCGCTCGGCTCCTGCGCCGACCAGCGCATGGGCCCGGCTGGCATTGCGCTCTGCGCTTGGGGTGTAGCCGAACAGCATGCGGTAGCACTTGGAGAAATGGGGCGGAGACTGGAAGCCGCAAGCCACCGCGACCTGCATGATCGACATCGCGGTTTGCAGCAACAGTTCGCGCGCACGGCGCAGCCGCATGTCCAGGTAATATTTGGTCGGCACCTGGCCGACGTAGCGCTTGAACAGACGCTCGATCTGGCGCCGCGACACACCCACCAGCGACGCGATCTCATCGAGCGACAGCGGCTCCTCGATGTTGGCCTCCATCAGCGCAGCCGCTTCGATCAGGTTTTCGTGGAACAGGCCGACCCGAGCCTGCAGCGGAATGTGCTGGCGGTCCTGGTCGTTGCGGATCCGGTCCAGGATGAATTGCTCGGAGATCAGCGGCGCAATGTCACGCCCCTGGTGCTGCTTGATGATGTGCAGCATCAGGTCCAGCGGCGCCACCCCCCCGGTGCAGGTGTAGCGGTCGCGGTCGATGACGAACAGCTGGTCGGAGAAGATGACGCGCGGAAATTCCTCGCGCAATGCGGTGATGTTCTCCCAGTGGATCACGGCGCGGTACTTGTCCAGCAGGCCGGCCTTGGCCAGCGCATATCCCCCCGTGCACAACGAGCCGAGCGAGACATGGCGCTGCGCCAGCCGACGCAAGGCGCTGAGCACGCCCGGCGTGGTGGCCCTTTCCACATGGATGCCCCCCACCACGAACACGATATTGGCCGGTCCGACGTTGTCCAGCGCCATCGTCGGATGCATCGACAGGCCGTTGCTCGCCACCGCAGGCTCGCCATCCAGCGTGGCCAGCGACCACTCGTACAACTCGCGCTTGCTGACGCGGTTGGCCATGCGCAGCGCATCGACGGCGCTGG
Organism: Rhodoferax sp.; assembly: GCA_031396205.1. GTDB lineage: Bacteria > Pseudomonadota > Gammaproteobacteria > Burkholderiales > Burkholderiaceae_C > CAISIP01. The sequence continues at coordinate 79,113 of JANNKH010000103.1, read as the reverse complement.
CCAGGGCGATCATGGTGTAGTTGGGCAGTGTCAGAAAGACGAATCGGTGTTTCGGCAACTGCGTGACCGGTACCTTGCTGTAATCGCTCATGGTGCTCCGCCAGGGCCTGGCGCCAACAAATTGACATCAACGGGGAACAGCAGCAAGTCCGAATAGGTCGGAAATGTTGTGAAACGCGTCGGATTTTGACAGCAATCGACCTGAAAAAAGCAGCATCCCGGCAGAAACCGTCAAATTCTGTTGCGCAGGCGACGCTTCAGCCATAGGCCTAGTCGGGGAATCTCGGCGCCAGCCCCAGCCGCTCGCGCCAGGTTTTGGGGGGCCCTTGTGCGCCAAAGGTCTCGGTGATCCGGTCCAGCATGATGGCCAGCAGCACCACGGCCAGGCCGGACTCGAATCCCAGCCCGATATCGAGCCGCTGAATGCTGGCCAGCACGTCGTTGCCCAGGCCGCCTGCACCCACCATCGAGGCGATGATGACCATCGACAGGGCCATCATTATGGTCTGGTTCACGCCGGCCATGATGGACGGCATCGCGCCCGGAATCTGCACCTTGACCAGCACCTGCATCGGGGTGCAGCCGAAAGTGATGCCCGCCTCGACCTGCTCTTTGTTGACCTGGCGAATGCCCAGGTTGGTCAGGCGCACCACCGGCGGCATCGCGAAGATGACGGTGGCCAGCACGCCGGGCACGCGGCCCAGACCGAACAGCATCGCGGCCGGTATCAGGTACACAAATGCCGGCATGGTTTGCATGAAATCGAGCGTCGGGCGCACGACGGCGGCGACCCGGTCGCTTTTGGCCATCCACAAGCCCAGCGGCAGACCGATCAGCAGGCTGATCAGCGTGGCAGCGGTGATCAGGGCCAGTGTGACCATGGTCTGCGGCCAGAAGCCGGTGCCGATGATGACGACAAAGCAGGCCGCACAGAACAACGCAAATTTCCAGCCGACCCGCCAGAAACCGGTCGCGATGAAGAGGGCCGCAACCAGCCACCGCGGCGCGGCCAGCAACAGCGATTCAACCGACTCGGTCAGCGCCTCGACGCTGGCGCCCAGGCGCGCGAGTGTGCCGGCATCGTTCTCGATCAGCAGGCTGAGTGCAACATCGACCCATTCGCCGAGCGGCAGGAATTCATCCATGCGAAGCCTCCTCCTGTGCAAATCTTTCCAGCAACATGGTTTGCGTCACTACGCCCAGGCAGATGCCCGTGTCGTCCACCACCGGCACCGGCCCGTCGGAAGCGACGACACGGCCGATCAGGCGGTTGAGCTCCAGCGAATGGGCAACCGGCGCCGCGTTGGGCAGCAATGCGGCGGCCAGGCCCGTGGCTGCGTCATCGCTCGCCAGTTGCAGTGAATCGCGCGACACCATGCCCTGCAACCGGCCCTGGCCATCGAGCACCAGTCCATACTGGCTGCCTGCCTGGCGCAGGCGCTGCAAGCCCTGCACCAGATCGGCAGCGCCGTCGGGGCCGCTCTGCAGTGACGGCAAAGCGCCGGCGCGCGCGATGTCTCGCGCCAGCAGGTATTTCTTGACGTCCACACCCTTGAAGAAGGCCTCGACATAGGCATCGCCCGGATGGCGCAGGATTTCGTCGGGCGCGCCGATCTGCACGATGGCGCCGCCTTTCATGATCGCAATCCGGTCGCCGATGCGAAACGCCTCGTCCAGGTCATGCGACACGAAGATGATGGTGCGCTGCTGTTCGCGCTGCAGTTGCAGCAACAGATCCTGCATCTCGGTGCGCTTGAGCGGGTCCAGCGCGGAAAACGCCTCGTCCATCAGCATCAGCGTCGGGTCCACCGCCAGTGCCCGGGCCAGCCCCACGCGCTGCTGCATGCCACCCGAGAGTTCGTCCGGCCGCTTGTGTGCAAAGGCCGCCAGCCCGACCTGTTCGAGTACCTCCATCGACCGCCGCTCGCGGGTGCGGCGGTCCACGCCGGCCACTTCGAGTCCAAACGCGGTATTGCGCAGCACTGTGCGGTGGGGCAGCAAGGCGAAGGACTGGAACACCATCGCCAGGTCCTTGCGGCGCAGTTCCACCAGTTCGCGATTGCCCATGGCCGCCACATCCCGCCCCCCGACCAGCACCTGGCCATGGGTCGGCTCGACCAGGCGGTTGAGCAGGCGAATCAGGGTCGACTTGCCCGAGCCGGACAACCCCATCAATACGAAAACCTCACCTTCACGGACCGAAAAGTTGGCGTCCTGCACTCCGACCACCTGTCCGGTCTGTCGAAAAATCGCGTCCTTGTCCAGACCCTGGCGCAGCATGTCCATCGCCTGCTGTGGTCGCGCGCCGAACACTTTGTGCAGGTTCTTCACCACTACTTTGTCTGTCACCGCGTCTCCTGGGCTAAGGGTGGTGCGCTTCGTCAGCGCCCGGTTGAACGCTGCTTGCCAACAGCGAGCGCCGGCGTCAATCGCGCTGGGCAAACACGGTCAGCACACCGGTGTAGCCGTACAAATGGTGGCGGGCGATCTCGCCGCCGGCAAAAAATCCAACCAGTGGCACATCACCCAGCGCCCGGCGCACGATCTGCAATTCGGCGCTGGGCCCGCCAAAATGCGGCCCGCCGCGACCAGAGCAACTGACATACACCGCGCCGGCGATACCTCGGGCCGGGTGGGGCGCGGCCTCGGCACCGAAAGCGGCCAGCGCGGTGGCCGTCTCCATGGTCAGCTCCAATGGCTCGAGTTCTTCGCGTATTTCGGCGCAGATACGGATCAGGTCGGAGCGCGCCGCCTGCACGTTGCGCTGGCAAAAAGCCAGCTGCGCGCCGTTGGCCACCTGGTCGGAAATGGCGATGCCGCGCCGGGCCGGGTCCAGTCCGATGATGTGGCGCACGATCACGTCACTGCCAAAATTGCCCCCGCGTCCGAGGGCCTGCGCGCCATCGGCGGCCGCGCCGCGCACCAGGCCCACCAAAGTAGCACGGATCGCGGCCAACGCCGCCTCGGGGCGGTCCAGTGATACATTGAGTTCGCGCATCAGCACATCGAGCGCCGCCTCACCGTTGATCGCCACAACCAGGTTCTGGTCAGCCTTGGTAACCGTGCGAAAACCCGAGATCGGCTGGCAACCCTGGGTGACCCGCGACACCAGTTGCACATCGGGGCCAAACGCAACCCCGCTCAGCCCGCCGCTGAAAACGCCGCGCGCCAGACCCTGGCCACGGATATTGCCGTCACCGGCGATCGCAAACTGGACGGTTTGACTACGACTGGCCGACAAGCCGCCAAACAGATAGCCTGACGCTGTGCGGCTCGCCATTTCCTGCACCAGTTCGGCCAGGTCATGGGTGGCGGGGTCGACATGCACCAGCGCGGTATGCGCCTCGAATCCCAGACCCAAGGGCGCCACGCCGGAAAAAACCCGGTATTGGTCGCTGGGCAATTCGCACAACATGACGACCATCGCCGGCTCGTCGAAATATTCGACATTACTCGCCGACACGCCAACCCCGACCGTACCCGACCAGTCGGTCACGCCCGGCAACTCGGCGCTAAGGTGGTCAAGAATGTCCTGGGCCGCGCCGGCGTAGTGGTCGGTGACATACAACAAGGCCAGCGTGGGCGCCTTCGCATAACCGGGCAGCGCCATCTGCGCGCGCAGCTGTGCCAACACCAGGCCGGCGGCCATGCCCCACTGCGGATGCGTGGCATGCCCGTGCGGGAACAGGGGCATCAGGGCTTGCTCCGGGGCACGGTCTTGCGCGCGGTCTTGCGCGCGCCAACGGCCTTCTTGCCCGCCTTCATCGCCTCCTTGGCCAGTCCCGCCCCCATGTTGCGGGTCACATCGACGGCGGTCTTGCGCGTTGCGTCCTGCATCGCGCTGGCGGCGATCTGCTGGAATTGCTGCGTCAGCGAGCCCCACAATTGCAACGGATCGACCAGACGGGCGACTCCGCCAGACGGCTTTTTGTTCTTGTCGCCGGATTTCGCGACGCCGCTCACCGCGGAGGCCGCACTCGAAATCGTCCTGGCCGTGCTTGCGGCCCGCTCGGTCGCCATTTGCACGCCACTGGCCAACGAGTCGGCCGCCTTGAGTTTGAACGCGTTGGCGACATCGCCGATATTGAAGTTCATGCCCTTGAGCGTCGCCAGGGTCATTTTCTGCACTTCCAGCGCCTGGATCGTCGCGCCCAGCGCGCGGGAATTTTGTTCCAACCAGAAATGAACGGCGCGCAGTTCCTCGATCCGCTTTTCGAGTTCCTCGAGGTTCAGCGACGGTGATACCCAATTCGCCAGATTGGGAATCTGCGGTATCGACTGGGTTGCGCCCTTGGCCAGGTTTTGCAGAAAGTCAAAGCCCGGCACGAATTTGCCAAAGCCATTGCCGTTTGTGTCGCCCATGGTGTCTCCTGGATGCCTGGCCGCGATTGGCCCGACGACAGCTTACCGCAATGCACCGGCGCTGGCGATCGGCGAAGACCCGCAAGGCGCTGCGCGGGGCAGCGCCTGCGCAGCACCGACGGGTCAGTGCTTGTGTGCCATCGCGGTGGCCGCGACCGGAAGTTTGAGCTCGAGCCGGCTCTCCACGTCCTTGCCATCCTTGAACACGAGCGTCAGCGGCACGGTGCTGTCCTTGGGCAACGCCGCCTTGAGGTCCATCAGCATCAGATGGAAACCGCCGGGCTTGAGTTCGACCGGCTTGCCGGCCGGCAACGCTAGGCCCCCGTCGATGGCGCGCATTTTCATGACGCCGCCATCCATCGTCATCGCATGGACTTCGGCGACGCCCGCGACCGGGCTCACAACTGCCACCAGGCGGGTATCTTGGCGCGCGGTAAGGGTCATGAATGCGCCCGTGGAATTTTGGCCCGGCACGGCCATGCGGACCCAGGCGTGCTCGATGTCGACGGTCTGAGCGGGGGCTGACGTGGCGAAACCGGCAAGCAATGCGGTGGCGGCGAAAAATGGCAAGAACTTCATATTGAATCGTGTAGTGGTTGGTTGTGAGAAACGCGGCCAGGGGCCGGCAAGCCTGACGCCTTGCGATGGCAACCGGCCAGGCGGCATGTCGGGAATCAGGCGATCGCGGGCGGCCCGCGGGCGGGCAATGCCGGAGCGGCACGGGACGCCGTATGCGCTTGCACAGCGGCGGGCAACAAAACCACGCCTGGCGCCTGCGGCTCGACAGCCCCATGGCCTTGGGGCGGCGGCGCAGTTGCCAGTATGCACAACGGGCAGTCGTGCAACTGCCCGGCTCCGCGCGCGGGGCCGTCTTCGTCCACGCCCACGAACGTGAAAACGCCTGCGGCGGTGCACACCTGTTGCTGCGCCTGCGGGCGCACCAGAGGCGCAGCCGCGGCCGCGCCCAGCGCGAGTGCAAACCACACCAGCACGCAGCGGGCGAATGTGTGGCGATGGCGCAGCGTAAGCATGCGGTTGATTATCGACCCGGTGGCTGGCGGTCGATCGGCCCGCGATCAACAACAACGCGCGCCACTCGGGTTCCGGCAACTGCAGTCCGCGTATAGTGTTTGCAACGTCCCTGCCCCATTGCGCGACGGTCGCCATTCGGACTTGCGGCCGGTGGCATCTGCCTGCCGGGCTTGGGGGCCCGTTGACCGGGGTCAAGGTATTGGCGTGTGTCGCGGCGCATGATGCAGACATCTTATTTGGCGAGGTATTCCATGAACAAGAAGCAGATGCAGGCATTCAGGCAGCAGTTGCAGCAACAACGCCAGGAACTGCTCGAACAATTGGCTCGCCTACGGGGCGGCGACGTGGACCGTAGTACCGCTTCGGCGGAGCACTTCGGGCTCATCGAGGACTCACGGGCGCAGGTCGCCACCGACCGCGAGATGGAGTTCGCGATGGATGAGCATGAAACGGCCGCGATTCGCACCATCGACCTGGCGCTCAAGCGCATGGACGCCGGCGTCTATGGCGACTGCATGGATTGCGGCGTCGAAATTCCGATCCAGCGCCTGCAGGTCTCTCCGCAGGCGCTGCGCTGCATCGCCTGCCAGGAGAAGCTGGAGCACGCCAAGCCAACGGCTTGAGCCCTGCGCCATCGCAGCCGAAAGGCGCGCTCGGTTTCGGCGGAAAGGCGCCCGACACCCGTCCGTAAACGGATACCATGGCGGCAACTCGCGCCATGTCCTATACCTTCGCCTCGGCCACCGTTCTGCTATTGCTGATCACCGACCCGTTCGGCAGCATCCCGATCTTCGCCAACGCGCTGCGCCATGTAGCGCCGGAGCGCCGCTCCTGGGTGATCCTGCGCGAGGTGATGATCGCGTTCACGTTGCTCTTGATCTTCATGTTCATCGGCGACGCTTTTCTGCGGGTGATGAACCTCAGTGGCCTGTCGCTACAGATTGCCGGCGGCGTGATCCTGTTCCTGATCGCCCTGCGCATGGTTTTTCCCAATCCGCAGGAGCCCGAATCGGCCATCGCCGGTGAGCCGCTGATTGTGCCGCTGGCGGTTCCGGCGCTGGCCGGGCCATCGGCCCTGGCCACGGTCATGCTGCTGGTGTCGGAGGCGCCCGAGCGCCGGCTGGAATGGATCGCAGCGCTCAGCGTCACGATGCTGGTGTGCGCCATCGTGCTGGTACTGGCCGAACGCATCCAGAAAGTGCTGGGCGAACGCTTCGTGATCGCAGTCGAGCGGTTGATGGGGTTGATTCTGGTGGCAGTGGCGGTTGAAATGCTGCTCCGCGGGATCAGGCAATTCATCGTTCAGCTACCGTAGCGGAAACAAGCCGGAAGGTCTCCCCGGCAACGCACAACTGCACACGCAGAACCACCCTCGATCCTGGCCCGGCGGCTGCCTCAAGCCACACGCGTTGGTAAACCGGGCTGGGCCAGCGGGTCGCTGCATCCGCGAGGCCCGTCAGCGTGGCGCTACCACCGTCTGGTCTATCGCGCCAAACACCGACTGCCCATCGCGCCCCTTCATCTCGATCCGGATCGTGTCCCCGTAGCGCATGAATTCGGTCGACGGCTTGCCATCCTGGATGGTTTCGATCGCCCGCTTTTCAGCGATGCAGCTATAGCCCTTGGGCCAATCCGTACGGCCCTTGACCGCAACGCCCTTGTTGCTGACGGTGCCGCTACCAATGATCGAGCCGGCGCGCACATTGCGGGTCTTGCACAGGTGGGCGATCAGCTGTCCGAAATGGAACGTCATCTCCGGGCCGGCATCGCACATGCCCACCTTGCGGCCGTTCCAGATCGATTGCAGCACCAGGTTGAGCCGGCCCTTGCTCCAGGCATTACCGAACTCGTCCAGCGTCACCGCCACCGGGCTGAACGCGGTGGCCGGCTTGCTCTGCAGAAATCCAAAACCCTTGGCCAGTTCGCCGGGGACCAGGTTGCGCAGGCTGACGTCGTTGACCAGCATGGCCAATCGGATGCCGTCCAGCGCGCGTTCGGGCGTGGCACCCATGGGCACATCACCGGTGATGACGGCAATTTCTGCCTCGAAATCAATGCCGAACGACTCCGAGGCGCACACCACATCGTCACAAGGTCCGATGAAATCGTCGCTGCCGCCCTGGTACATCAGTGGGTCGGCGTAAAACGACTCCGGCACCGCGCTATCGCGCGCCGCCCGCACCAGTTCCACATGGTTCAGGTAGGCCGAGCCATCGGCCCACTGGTAGGCCCGCGGCAACGGCGCCATGCACTGGCGCGGATCGAACGCAAACGCATGCCGGGCCTTGCCCTGGTTCAGTGTGTCGTATAGGTCTTGCAGCTGCGGCGACATGAAATTCCAGTCGTCCAGCACCGATTGCAGGCGGTCGGCAATGCCGGTCGCATAATGCGCGGAGCCGAGGTCGCGCGAGACCACGACCAACTGGCCGTCGCGCGAGCCGTCTTTGTAGGTGGCAAGTTTCATGGGGCGGTGGGAGTGATCTGTTCGCAGTGGCCACGGGCTTGTCCGGCAGCGCACCCTGGGCAATGCCGCATTGTTAAACTGAATCAACCAATCGAAACCACCACTGTTCGAGATTATGCACAAGGCCCGCGCCGGCATTCAATCGGTCGAAGTCGGCTTCGCGCTGCTCGACGCGCTGGCGCGCGCAATCGGACCTTTGATGCTGCGCGACCTGGCCGCCGCGGCCGGCATGAGCGCCGCCAAGTCGCATCGCTACCTGGTCAGCTTTCAGCGCCTGGGCCTGGTCGTGCAGGCGGCGCGGCGCTGGTCGGCCGACCTCGGCTTCAGGGACTGAGGCCATGCCGGCTAGCGCGCGGCACAAGGCACCGGCAGCAATACCACCGCGCGCCATGCTCATGCTGGGCGTCGCAGTCGTCGTGGCGCATATGCTGGTGGTGCGCAGCGTCTCACTGAGCCTGGACGCGCCTGAGCGGCTGTCGCCCCGCGTGTTCTCGATTCGCAGCGTAGAGATCAAGACAGCGCCTGCGCAGTCGCGCGCACTGCCCCGGCGCCCGGTCACGGTCGCCCCTCGACCCAGACCCGAACCGGCTCCCGGTCCGCGCGCCAGAAGCGATGGCGTGATGTCCGCTGCCACCCGGGCGTCTGCGCCATCGCAAACGCCGCTCGACGTGCCTGAACCAGCGGCGCCCATTGCGATGGCGATGCCACCGGTCGCTCCGATCAGGTCTGAGCCAGAAGAACCCCCGGCCGTGGCGGCAACTCCGGCACCGGTCACCAAGACCTCCGATGCGGCAATCGCCGCTGCAGTTCCCGCCAGCGCTGCGGTGGCCGCGGTCCCGGCACAAATGGAGCCCGAGCCACAGCCCCGAGTGGCCACCCGTCCCTACACCGTCCCGGGATCGGTCCGGCTCTATTTCGACGCGGTCGGTCAACGCAATCGGCTCAATTACAAGGCCATGGGCAGCCTGGTCTGGTTGCAGGACGGCGCGAGCTACGACATGCGGATGGAGTTGGGCGACTGGATTATTGGCAAGCGGGTCTTGTCCAGTGCCGGGAAGATCAGCCATGACGGCCTGGCGCCGACGCGCTATTCGGACAAGTTCCACTCCGAACGCGCGGCCCATTTCGATCGCCAACTTGGCCGCATCACATTCAGCGGCAACACGCCGCCGGCCGATCTCCTGCCTGGCGCACAAGATCAATTGAGCATCTTCGCGCAACTTGCCTCGCTGGTGGCAGGGGACCCATTGGAATTTCCAGTAGGCACCACGGTGGCCATCCAGACGGCAGGGCCGCGGGACGCGGAGTTCTGGATCTTCAAGGTGGAGAAGGAAGAGATGCTGAACCTGCCCGGTGGCCAGGTACCAGCACTCAAGCTGGTGCGCAAGCCGAACAAGGACTATGGGCAGACTGTCGAGCTATGGCTGGCACCCGAGCTGGCGTTTCTTCCGGCACGCATCAAGATCACGCTGGAGAACGGTGACTTCCTGGACCAGCAATGGAAGTCATCGAGTCCGCCGTGACCGTCGCGCCATGGGCCGGCGATGCCAGCGCTTGAAAACGGGTGAAACGATGCCAGCTACAGGGTAATTCCCGTTACTGGACAATCGCACCATGCATATTCTGTACGACTCCGACACCTTCAACGTGACCCATGTGCTGGCCAATGCAACCGAGCCGCCAGTACATGATGCTGGCCCGGGCCAGGCAGCGGCAGATGTGGCGCAGCCGGTCGTGCACATCCTGCCGCGCCACGGCTTTGACATCATCGACAAGCGCGCCGGCAAGGAGATCTATCTCGACGGCTCCTGGGCCGAGTTGTTCCAGCAGCAGATCATCGCCTGGCAGAGCAGCACGCCAACCCAGGAAGAAGTGGAAGACACGCTCGAGGGTTACGCCAGCCTGGCGCAAAACCCGGTCGTGATGCACTGAGCCGAGAAGCAGGCCGGTCTTGAACCTGCACACGCGTATGTCGTACGCCGGCACCGCAGGTCGGGTCGCGGGGCCTGCGCTGCTGGCCGTTGTGCTGACCGCCTGTGCCAGCACCGCGTCTCAGGTCGACGAGCGGCTCGGCGAACTGCTTCCAGCCGACGCCATTTTGTTGGGTGAGCAACATGATGCGCCGGCCCACCAGATACTGCAACGCGGTTTCGTCGATGCGCTCGCGCAGCGCCGCCAACTCGCCGCGCTGGTGCTGGAGATGGCCGAGCGTGGCAACGGCACGGCAAACCTGGCGCCCGACGCGACGCCGCGCCAGGTGCAGGACGCGTTACGCTGGAACGATGCCGGCTGGCCCTGGGAGCGTTATGCCCCGGTAGTGATGGCGGCAGTGCGCCAGGGCGTACCGGTGCTGGGCGCCAACCTGGCGCGCGCGGCGATGCGACCCGCCATGGCCGACACGCAGTTTGACAACCATCTCGCTGCCGCGGCGCTGGAGCGGCAGCGCGAGGCGATCCGCATCGGCCACTGCGACATGCTGCCGGCCGAGCGGCTGATGCCGATGGTGCGGATCCAGCTGGCGCGTGATGCCAGCATGGCGGCAGCGGTAGCCGGGGCAGTGGTTCCGGGCAAGATCGTATTGCTGGTGGCCGGCGGCGGCCATGTCACGCCCGAGCTCGGGGTGCCGACCCATTTGCCGCCCCATCTGCGCGTGCGGACCGTGCTGGCAATCGCGGGCGACGCCAACACCGCGACGATGGCGAAAGCCGACATGGTGTGGCGTACCCGCGCCGTGCCGCCGCGCGACCATTGCGCGGAACTGGCGCAGCAGCTCAAGCGCTGAGTCGCGAATTCAGGCCGCCAGCGTGCGACGGCGCAGCAGGCCGAGCAGCATCGGCGTGGTCCACACCAGTATCGTCACCACCGCCAGCGTCGCGGCGATGGGCCGCGAGAAAAACGCCAGCATGTTGCCGTCGGCCTTGATCATCGAGGTGATGAAGTTTTCTTCCAGCATGCCGCCGAGCACCACACCCAGGATTGCCGGCGCAATCGGGAATTCATTGGCCTCCAGCACATAGGCTACGATGCCGGCCACCAGCATCACACCGACCCCGAACAGCGTGTTGTTGATGGCAAACGTGCCGACCATGCAGAACAGCAGGATCACCGGCATCAGGATGTTGCGCGGCACCTTGAGGATGCGCCGCGCCGCCTTGATGCACAAGATACCCAGCGGAATCATGAGCAGGTTGGCCAGGATGAAGACCAGGAACACCGCATAGATGTTTTGCGGGGTGGTGGTGAACAGCGACGGGCCCGGGTTCATGTTCTTCATGTAGAGCACGCCGATGACGATGGCCGTGATCGAATCCCCTGGAATGCCGAACACCAGCGCTGGTATCCAGGCACCGGCCAGCGCGCTGTTGTTGGCCGCGCCGGATTCGACGATGCCTTCGACGTGGCCGGTACCGAATTTATCCGGCTCGCGCGAGAATTTTTTACTCATCGCATAGGACATCCAGGCCGCGATGTCCGCACCCGCGCCCGGCAACGCGCCAACGGCCGTGCCCAGGGCGCTGCCGCGCAGAATCTGAACTGGATATTTCTTGGCCAGTTGCCACTGGCCCCTGAGTACGTTACCGACTTTTTCCACCACGATCTCGCCTGGCGGTTTGGTATCGACCACGTACCGGATGATCTCGGAGAACGCGAACATGCCGATCATCATCGGAATCATGCCGATGCCGGCCATGGTCTCGATGTTGCCGAAGGTAAAACGCGGAAAGCCGGCCGGGTTGCCGAGCCCGACACAGGCCACCAGCAGCCCCAGGAACAGCGTGATCAGGCCCTTGACCGGTTGCGACGAGGTGATGAACACCGCGCAGGTCAGGCCCAGCAGCACCAGCCAGAAATACTCGAATGAACTGAAGCGCGATGCGAACTCGGCCAGGGCCGGCGCCGCGACGATCAGCACCGCCGTGCCAAACAGGCCACCGACGGCCGAAAACACCAGGCTGGCGCCCAGCGCTTCTTCAGCCCGGCCCTTGCGGGTCATGGCATAGGCCTCGTCGGTGTAGGCGGCAGAGGCGGGGGTGCCGGGAATGCGTAGCAGGCAACCGGGTATGTCACCCGAAAAAATGGCCATCGCCGTGGCCGTAACGATGGCCGCCACTGCAGGTATCGGCGCCATGAAGAATGTCACCGGCACGAGCAGCGCGGTGGCCATGGTGGCCGTCAGCCCGGGCACCGCGCCAACGAACAGGCCGTAACAGGCGGCGATCACCATCACCATCAGGGTGTAGGGATCCAACACCATGCCCAAGGCCAGGAAGACGGCGTCAAGCATCGCTCGTCAATCCACTCTCAGATTGGCCACACGGGCCATGGCATCACCATGCATACGGCGTCAGCACACCCCAGGGCAGCGGGACGCGGAGCAATTTGTAGAAGGCGAAATGGATCACCAGCGTGGCCACCACGGCGACCAGCACCGAGCGCCGCAGTGGCAGTTGCAGCACCCGGAACAGCGCCGTGAGAACCAGCACCGCGCTGATCAGGAAACCCAGCCACTGCGACACCAGGATGTAGAACAGCACCGAACCGATCAGCACCGCCAGTGCCAGCCCATGGCGTGGCGAGCGCATCCAGTCGTCCCAGACCAGCCACGACGCCGTCGCACGTGCGCGCCAGCCACGCGCCAGCAGGATCAGCCCGCCCGCACACAGGCCCACCGCGATCAGTCCGGGGAACAGGGCCGGTCCGACCTGTTGCCCGGGGATCTTGGGGTAATCCTGCACGATGGCCAGTACGGTCAAGCCCAGGATCAGGAGCAGCAGGCCGAATACTGCGTCGTTGAGCTTCATTCGCCGGTACTTGGCATCAGTGCAGGGTAAAGCAGCCTTATTTGACCAGGCCAACCGCCTTCATCGTGGCACCCAGTTCGGTATCGGACTTGGCCATGAACTTGGCGAAATCATCGGGAGACTTGTAGATCACGCCATAGCCTTGCTTGGACATGAATTCATTGAACTCCTTGCCCGCAGCGATCTTCTTGATCGCGGCAGCCAGTTTGTCGCGCACATCGGCGGGGATTCCCTTGGGCGCGACGATGCCGCGCCAGGCCGCCATCGACCAGTCGCTGCCGATGGCCTTTTTGAGCGTGGGCACGTTGGGGTACAGCGTCGACGGTTCATCCGACATGATGGCCAGGCTGCGCACCTTGCCCGAATCGATCAGTGAACGCGACTCCGGCAGCGACACCGGGGCCACGTCGACGCCGCCGGCGATCATGTCCTGCAGGCCGGGTGCCGCGCCATTGCTCGGCACCCAGGGCAAGGTTGCCGGGTCGATCTTCTGGTCACGCAACAGGCCAGCGATGGCCAGGTGCCAGATGCCGCCCTGTCCGGTACCCGACGCCTTGAGCTTGCCGGGGTTGGCCTTGATCGCGGCGATCAGCTCATTGACCGATTTGTAGGGCGAGTCGGCGCGCACCTGCACACCGGCCGGGTCGGCGTTGACCAGGCCGATCGGGGTGTAGGAGGTGCCGGTGAGTTCGGTCAGGCCCTGCCAGTGCATCATGCCAATTTCAACCGTGGCTACGCCGATGGTGTAGCCGTCCGGTGCGGCGGCTGCAATCGCTGAATGCCCCACCACGCCGCTGCCGCCGGTGCGGTTGACCACCGTCACCGGTTGGCCGAGTTCCTTTTCGAGCAGGCTGGCGACGATGCGGGCGGTGGCATCCGTACCACCACCGGCGCCCCAGGGGCAAACCATCGTGATCGGACGGGTCGGGTAGCTTTGCGCGGCGGTGGGCAAGGCGGCGGCCACCAGGGCCAGACCGGCGGCGATACCGGCGACGCGGGCAACAAGGGTGCGGCGTGAGCGATTGAACATGGAAGGCCTCCTGTGAAAGACGGGTCAAGACAACCCGGACCCACCAATCTAACCGCGTTCACCGACCCTGAATATTAGGGTGTACCATAGTATCGTATGACGATTGTGCGGGCCCATGGGGCGCCGGCAGCCTGCAGGTCGGGATTGCGCCGTTGCGTCGCGCAGCCGCATAGACTGACGGCGTTCCCATTCCTGCGCCCATGCCATGCCAGACCACCCTATCGCCTTCGAAGTTCTTCCGCGCGACCTCGCCGCCTACCGTGCCGGCAATACCGGCATCGACTATGTGCACCGCCTTGACTCCGGACGCGCCGACCCGCACGTGATGGTCAATGCGCTGACGCACGGCAACGAGTTTTGCGGCATGGTGGCCGCTTGCCACCTGCCGGGCGGCAATGTGCGCCCGAAGATCGGCACGCTGACCGTGAGTTTCGCCAATGTCCAGGCCTACGAAAGTTAACGGTCTGGGTTCGGGTACGCCGCTGATGCAGCATGGTCTGCACGGGCAGGACGACGGCCCCGGCGCAGCACTGGTGGTCAAATGCGGCCAGCATTTCAGGCAGGTATCGGGCGACCTTGCGGTTGGCGTGGCGATGGATTTCCTGGCCCATTTCGGACTTGTCGATCGCCCCGCCGTCGGCGCGCCGGCGCAACCCGAGGCGCGGCAGCGTTTTCCATTGCTGCGCACCCATGTCATCGCCAGCACCGATTTCGCCTTCACGCGGCCAGTGATCGGGTTCGAGACCTCTGCCAGGGACGAACTCATTGCCACCGACGGCGAGCTGGAGCTCCGCACGCCGTGCGACGATTGCACCATCTTCATGCCGGCGCGCACTGCGATCTTCGGGCGCGAGGGCGTCTACCTGACCCGGCCACTGGCCTGAGGAGCAAACGCATGGCTTTGCGAACGCTGCAACTGACCGACACGCTCTACCAATACGTGCTCGACCATTCACTGCGCGAGCATCCGGCGCAGACTGCTTTGCGCGCAGCCACGCGCGACCATCCGCATGCCGGCATGCAGATCGCACCTGAACAGGGCCAATTCATGGCCATGCTGGTCAAGTTGCTGGGAGCGCGCAACACCATCGAGATTGGCGTTTTCACCGGCTACAGCGCGCTGGCCGTGGCGCTGGCCCTGCCCGATGATGGCCGGTTGCTCGCGTGCGACATCAGCGACGAATACACGCGGGTAGGCAAACCGTTTTGGGACCAGGCCGGTGTGGCACACAAGATCAACCTGCAGCTGGCGCCGGCATTGACGACGCTGGACGCACGTCTGGCCGCGGGCGAATCCGCGGGTTATGACTTTGCGTTCATCGATGCCGACAAAACCGGCTACGACGCCTACTACGAACGCTGCCTGCGCCTGGTGCGCCCAGGCGGACTGATCGCGATCGACAACACGCTGTGGGGCGGCAAGGTCGCGCTAGGCGTCTCGTCAGATGCCGATACCGCCGCGCTGCAGGCGCTGAACCGCAAACTGCATCGCGACGAACGCGTCGATTTGTCGCTGCTGCCTTTCAGCGATGGGCTGACTCTGGCACGGTTACGCTGAACCCGGCCGTGCCGCCCGGTCAACCGACGCCGGCCGATGCGGCGCCGAGCCTGTCGACCTCAGTCGACCTTGACCCCGGTACGCTTGATCACCGGCGTCATCACGCGCAGTTCGGTCTGCATGAAGTTGGCCAGATCCTGTGTCGAGCCGCCGATCGGCTCCATGAACGCCGCGTTGAGTTTTTCCTTCACGTCGGGCATCGCCAGGATGGTGTTGATCTCCTGGTTCATGCGCTGCACGATCGCGTCCGGGGTGCTGCTCGGGGCCATCAGCGCCATCCAGGCCAGGTTCTCGATCTCCGGCAAACCGGCTTCCTTCATGGTCGGGATGTCGGGCATCAGCGTGCTGCGCTTGCCGGTCGATACCGCCAGCGCGCGCAGCTTGCCGCTTTTCACATGCGGCATCACCGCCACTCCCGGCACGCAGGCGAACTGCACGTCTCCCTGCAACAGCGCCAGCACCGACAGCGGCGACGACGCATAGGGAATGTGCACCGCGAAGGTCTCGGTCTTGACCTTGAGCAGTTCGACGCCAAGCTGCGACAGGCTGCCCACGCCGGTGGATGAAAAGTTGAACTTGCCGGGCTCCTGCTTCATCGCCGCCACCAGTTCCTTGAGCGAGTTGATGCCGGAATCGGCGCGCACCGCGCACACATTGGCCTGGCCGCCGGCCAGCACCACCGGGCGCAGTTCCTTGAACGGGTCGTAGCTGAGATTGGTATACAGCACCGTGTTGTAGACCAGCGGGCCATTGGTGCTGATGACATAGGTATAACCGTCGCCGGCCGACTTGGCGACCGCGCCGGTACCGGTATTGCCGCCCGCGCCGGCACGGTTCTCGACCAGCACTGGCTGGCCCAGCCTGACGCTGAGTTTCTCGCCCATCAGGCGCGCGATCACGTCGGGCGACGAACCGGCGCCATACGGCACCACGATGCGGATCGGCTTGTTCGGCCAGTCGGACTGGGCCGAGGCGCTGGCACTGGCCAGCGCCAGCGTCGCGATGGCGGCGCACTTGAGAGCCGCAGCCAGGGGTTTGCAGGTCAGGAGAGTCATCAGGGGGAGATCCTTTCGGTTGCTTGGAAAAAGCGGTCTTCGCCGGCGATCAAGCCGGCAACGAGCGTGCGGTAGGTCGATTCCAGGATATCGGCCAGACCGGGGAATTGGTCTTCATGCGCCTGCGCCAGGGCGCGCACCTTCGCAAACACCTGGGCCTGGCGCGCCGGCGCGGTGACCTGGAACGCATCGCGCTTGAAGCGGGTGGCGTCGCGCACGCAGCGTGCGCGCTCGGCTAGCAGTGCGACGATCTGCACATCGAGCGCATCGATGCGTTCGCGTAGTTCGCCCAGGGTCTGCGCCACGGGAACATAAGCCGGATCGGTGAAACGCCGCACCGGCGCGCCGGTTGCGTCGGGTTCTGTCGAAGGGATCATGGTGTGTGCCCCATTGTCTGGAGCGCGATGCGATCAGTGGGCAAGCTTAACAAACACAGCAACGCAGGCCGGCGCGCCGCCGTCAGGCGCGCTGGTACACACAGAACACCCCGTCGGGTTGGGCCGAGTTGTCATAGTGCCGGTCATGCGTGAACGCCCGTTCCGTGATGCCACCGCACTCCATCAGGCGCTGCAACTTGTCCTTGAATCCCAGCGACTCCCAGACTTCGAGCTTGACGGTGAACGCAAACGGCGCGCCCGGCCTGAGCACCCGGAACAGTTCGTCCAGGCAACGGGCATCGACATGGCCATGGGTGAAGATGCCGGCCCCCATCGCGCCGCCATAACCGGCATCGGGCATCGGAAGCGTCTGGTGCAGATCGGCCGTGATCAAAGCCCGGTAGACGCCGCGCCGTTGCGCCACCCGCATCATGTAGGGTGACAGATCGAGCCCATCGATCGTCGTGAAGCCCCGCTGCGCCAGTGACTGGCCGCCCAGACCGGTGCCACAGCCGACGTCGAGCACCGGCGCGGCGCGGTCCTGCAGGTGCTGGTCCAACAAGCCCGCCACCGTGGCCGGCGAGCGGTAGTTCAGGCCCTTGAGCATGGTCTGGTCGTAGGTCTCGGCCCAGTCACGGTACAGCGACTGCGACTGCTCCTGGCTTCCCAGTGCGTAGGCACGCTCCAGCAGGGCTGCGGCCTCGGGGCTGACGTTCGCGGGAATGGTCCTGGCGCTGCAAATGGGACTAACCTCCTTGCTGGGTGCTGCGGTATGGGCGTCGACATCCCATGCGCTGCGCGCACGGGTGATTCTTCGGCGCAGTGTAGGCCGCGGTCCGCCGCCGGGCAAGGCTGCCACCGCCGGTCGCCTACCAGATGCCCGCGAACGACCCTCCGTCGAGCAGCAGGTTCTGCCCATTGATGTAGCCGGCGTGCGCGCTGCACAGGAAGGCGCAGGCGGCGCCGAACTCTGCTGGCCGGCCCAGCCGACCGGCCGGATGCCTGGCTATCCGCGCGGCGCGAACGTCGTTCGCGGCGCGCCCTTCGCGCCTGGCCTGGGCCACAAAATTGCCGGCCAGCCGCGCGGTATCGAAGGTGCCGGGCAGCAGGTTGTTGATCGTGACGCCGCGCGCCACGGTGCTGCGCGCAAGGCCTGCCACAAAACCGGTCAGCCCGCTGCGCGCACCGGTAGACAGGCCCAGACCGTCCACTGGCGCCTTGACGGCACTTGACGTGATGTTGACGATGCGCCCGAAGCCGCGCTCCATCATGCCGTCGACCAGGGCGCGGATCAGCGCGATGGGCGCCAGCATGTTGGCATCCAGCGCGGCCAGCCAGTGTTCGCGCTCCCATTGCCGGAAGTCGCCCGGCGGCGGGCCACCGGCATTGGTGACCAGGATGTCGAATGACGGATGCGCGGCCAGGATGCGTGCGCGCCCGGCCTGCGTCGTGACGTCCGCCGCGATCCAGTGTACCGGCGCAGAGGCCACAGCGCTCAGCTGCGCCGACGCGTCACGCAAAGGCGCCTCGGTACGCGCCGCGATGACCAGTTCGACGCCTTCGGATGCCAGCGCGGTGGCGCAGGCCAACCCGAGCCCAGCGCTGGCGCCACAGACCAGGGCCTTGCGCCCGCCAATTCCCATGTCCATACGGGTGGTCTTCCTCGCTCAGGTCGCAGCGGGGTGCTGCGGCATCGGTATTGCGGCGCGCAGGTCCACATCGAGCCGCGCCCAGGCGTCGATCTCGACCGTGAGTTCCGGAAATACCAGTTCGCGCACACCGACCAGCGTTGAACACGGGAAATCGTTGCCGAAGAAATCACGCCGGGCCCGGCCCACGGCATCCTTGTCGGCGATGTCGGTCGCGTACACCACCGTCTTGACGATGTTGTGCCGGTGGCCACCGGCCGCCTCCACCAGCGCGGCCAGCTTGCCCAGCACCAGCAGCGTCTGCGCATAGGTGTCCAGCGGCTTGCCATTGGCCGCGGCATCGCGCGTGGCCGGATGCGCGGTCATACCCGACATCACCACTTCGTCGCCAATGCGCCAGCCATTGGTCCAGCTGGCGCCCGGCAGATCGGGGACGGCCAATGCGGCGATCCGATGGACGGGCTGGCGCATCGTGTGGCGATCCAATGGCGGTTGATGGTGCCTGGCGCTGCCGGCTCAGACGGTCGCTGCGGTCCCGGGCGCACCTGCCGACCCACCTGCCGACGCACCTGCCGACGCACCTGCTGGCGCCGCTTGGGCGTCCGCCGGTTGTGCACTGGCCGCCAATTGCTTTTGCGCCAGGCTCTGCTTGTGTCGGCGCAGGCGCGACAGGCCCACATCATGTTCGTACAGGTGTTCGCGCCGGTTCGCGTTCGGCTCCATCGATTCGAGCATCACCCGGTCCTGCTCCAGCACCACCCAGTGGCGCGCCTCGAGCCGGTTCCTGTACAAAAAGCGCCAGGTGTCGCGCTGCCAGCCGCTGAGCTTGCGCAGCCGCCAGTGGAACACCGCGGCCACGTTCTCGACGATCGGCGTATAGCTGCCGACGATCGTGAATGGCCCGCCGGGACCACCGGTCCTGGGGTACGGTATTTCGAGCCGCATCCAGTGCAGGTCGGTGTCGCACCACTCGGTCCAGTCGAAATTCACGCCGCGCTGGCCAGCCTTCTCGAACATGAATCCGTGTTCGGTGCGGCGCAACTGAAACTTGGCGCTGATATCGCCTTCGCTCATGGAATGCGACTGCTTGTGCACAAAGCTGCCGTGCATCGGGTCGATCACGTTGTCCTCGACATAGCGGTAATCCGCACCCCATTCGGTGTAACACAGAAAACCCGACCACTCGGGGCTGGTCATCTCCTCGGGCAGGCGCAGCGCCGGCGGCGCAGGCAGGTGCGGGTCGGTGGCGTTGAAGACAAAAACCGCGCCATGCGCCTCCTGCACATGAAAGCTGCGCGCGGCCAGGCTGCCTTCGAGCGTACAACCGGGACTGGCGGGCACACGCATGACGCGCCCGTCGCTGCGCACCTCGACACCGTGGTAGGGGCAGGCCAACCGGTCGCCCAGGTTCACGCCCATCGACAGCGGCGCACCGCGGTGCGGGCAATGGTCTTCCAGCACATGCACCGCGCCGTTGCGGTCGCGCCAGAGCGCCAGCTTGTAGCCAAGCCGGCGCAGCGAGATCGGTGCGTCTTGGACGAAGGACGACGGGCACACCGGGTACCACAGGTCGCGCAGGCCACGGGCCAGCAGGGCGTCGACTTCAGATAGGCTTTTGGCGGTCATAGGGATGTCCTCCTGTTATGTGCTCAGGCGCCCAGTCGCGCCATTTCAGACTGGAAGCTCTCGGGCGTCCACGGCTGCCCATCCGGGCCGAGCGGACCGGACTTGTTCAGATAGGCCAGCAGCGCATCGCGTTCATGCAGACCGGCGGCGTAGGCGCGCTCGATCGCGTCACCGAGCAGGTCTTCGTAGCTGGTGGGTTTGCGGGTGCGGGCCTGGTGCGGCTCCAGGTAGCTGGCAACGACGGGTGCGGCGGTGGCGGCGATGGGGATCATGCGGGCTCCTTCGGTCGAGATAGGCAATGGTCGCTCGGGTGTGTGCTACTGGCCACCGTTGCGGACCCGTTCGCGAATGCGTTCGCGCACCGGGACGAAGTCATAGCTCGGGTAGCACGCGGTCGTGAAAACACCCCAGGCCGAGCGTTCCAGCTCCAGGTTGACGACCGGCAGCAGCGCCGGCGGCAACTCCAGCGTGACGATCTGGCCCAGGCCCATGGCGACGGTCCACGAGACGATGCGCACACCCGCGGGCGGGAAGCGTTCCCACCAGCCGCTGGCCTTCATGCGCGACTGCACATCGTCCAGCGTCAGGCCGGCGTGGTGCTGCAGCACCACGGTGAGCAACAGGGTTTCGGTCGTCATGGCGCCTGCCACTTTATTGCTTGTCGGTGAGGAACTTGCCGCTGGCCTGCACGTTGGGCTGGCGCCGGGTGTTGCCGTCGATGCCGCCGTCGATCGCCCATTCGGCAAACACCGTCGGCCCGGGCTCGAAACTGCGCTCCTGCCAGGCCGCGGTCAGGTGGTCCTCGTCAGCGTTGTATTCGATCAGGCCGCCGCAGGGGTTTTCGAAATACCAGAAATAGGCGCTGGAGATCGGATGGCGTCCCGGCCCGAGCTGGGTCTTCCAGCCGCAACGGCTCATGTGCAGTCCGCCGCCGAATACCTCGTGGATGTCGCGCACCGTGAACGCCACATGGTTCAGCCCCGGGCCCTTGCCCGGCAACGCCAGCAGGAAAATATCGTGGTGACCGGCGTGCGCGGCGCAGCGCATGAACACGCCGCGGCCGGGATAACGGTCGGAGGTGATGAAACCGAGCGCGGCGTAGAACGCCTCCATCTGGTCCAGCCTGTCGGTGAAGAACACCACATGGCCGATCTCGACCGGTTGGGCACGCGCATACACCGGGGACGCCTGGTCGATGCGGCGCACGTCGCCCCAGGCGTTGGTCGGTACGCCGACGACATCGACTGCGTGTTTGGCGCTGACCTGAAACACCAGGCCCACGCCATGCGGGTCGAGCGCGACCAGGCTGCCGTCGGCGCTGCGCCGGTCCTCGAATCCGGGGGCCGACTGCAAGGCCCTGGCGATCGGATCCAGCGCCCTGGCATCGGTTACACCCCAGGTCACCGCGCGCAGCGTGGGGCCAGCCTCCATCGGCGCCGGCAACCCGGCATCGTCGGGCCGTCGCACCTGCACCCGGGCCCCATTGAGCGTCTCCCACACCTGGCACGCCGGGTCGTCAGACACGGCGGTCAAACCCCAGTCGGCAAAAAACTGGCGCGCATCATCCCAGCGCTCGGTGGTGTAGGTGATGCCATCGATGCCTTCGATGGCGGGGGCTGTGGCGCCGGGGGTCGCTGTCATGTGCTGCTCCACGCAATCGGGGTGTCGTTCATGCCCCAGTAATAACTCTTCTGGCTGGTGTATTCCAGAATCCCCAGGCGGCCCTTCTCGCGCCCGGTGCCGCTCATCTTGACGCCGCCAAACGGCGTGCTGACCGAAAATTGCTTGTAGGTGTTGACCCACACCGTGCCGGTCTGCAGCGCGCCGCCCAGGCGCCAAACGGTCTTGTAGTCGCGCGTCCAGATGCCGGCCGCAAGCCCATACACGTTGTCGTTGCATTGCGCCAGCAGATCGGCCTCGTCGCTCCACGGCAACAGGGCCAGCACCGGGCCGAAGATTTCCTCCTGGCACATGCGCGCACTGTTGGGCAGGCCTTCGATCACGGTGGGCAGGTAATAGCTGCCCCGGTCAAACAAGTCGCCGATGGGCCGGGCGCCTCCCAACAGCACCGTGCCACCTTCGTCGCGGCCCAGTTGCACATAGCGCTCGACCGATGCACGATGCGCCCTGTTGACCAGCGGCCCCATCTGCGTGCGCTCGCTGGCCGGATCGCCGACACGCAGCGCCCGCACGCCGGCCAGCAGGCGGGTCTTGAAATCGTCGTACACACTGGCATGCACGAAGGCGCGCGAACCGGCGATGCACGACTCGCCCGAAGAACTGAAGATGCCGAACAGCACCCCGGCCACCGCGTGGTCGAGGTCGGCGTCGGCGCACACGATGGTGGGCGACTTGCCGCCCAGTTCGAGCGAGACCGGCATCAGCTTGTCCGCCGCCAGTCGCGCAATGCCCATGCCCACGCCGGTGCTACCGGTGAATGCGATGCGTTTGATCAACGGGTGTTTGATCAGTGCCTCGCCCACCACCGAGCCCTTGCCCGGCAACACGCTGACAATGCCCGGCGGAACCCCGGCAGCTTCGGCAATACGCGCCAACTCGATCGCCATGCGCGGCGTGATCTCGGCCGGCTTGAACACCACGGCACAGCCCGCCGCCAGCGCCGGTGCGAGTTTCTGCGCCTCGCTGGCGATCGGCGAATTCCAGGGTGTGATCGCACCCACCACCCCCAGCGGCTCATGCACGCTCATCGTGACATAGTCGCCGCGCGCCGGCGTCAGCGTGTCTTCCCAGGTCTCGCACGCCGCGCCAAAGAACTGGAAGGTGGCCGCAGCACTGGCAACCAAGGCCCGGGTCTCGTTGATCGGCTTGCCGTTGTCCTGCCGCTGCAGTTGCGCCAGTTCCTCGCCGCGGGCCCGGATGCCGCCGGCGATGCGCTGCAGCATGCCGGCACGTTCATGGCGCTTTTGGCCAGCCCAGGACGGTTGCAGGCGCGCGCGTTCGGCCGCCTGCACCACCTCATCGACATCCTGCGCGGTTGCGGCGTGCAGCGTGGCAACCCGGCTGCCATCGGCCGGGTATTCGGTGGTGTAGGCCGCGCCGCTGGCATCGCGCCACCGGCCGGCCAACAGGGTCTGGATTTTTTCGCTCATCGGGCCGTGCCTGTGATCACTACTCAGATCGTGGTCGAAGCGACCCGATTGTGCAAAAAGCGCAACGCCGACAACACCGTCAGTGCCGATGTCTTGGGGTTGTCGGCCAGCGGCTTGCCGCGCATCGTCAACGCCATGGAGCCGAACGCGCCACGCGCCGCGATCTCATGGACGTTCTCGCTCACACCGGGGTCTGCGATCAGCAACACGGTGGTCGCGTCCAGGCCCAGGCCGGCCAGCGCGATCGTGGCCGCCACGTTCGCGTTCTTTGGATACAGGCGCGCCGCCTCACGCGCGCTGGCGCGCAGGATGATGGTCGGTTCTGTCAGCGTGTCCAGGTCGACCAGGTCCTGCGCCGGCGTGTCGCGCCAGCCCTGGGGCGGCTTGCGTCCGGTATAGGTCACCGCGTCCAGGCCGGCCAGCCGTGCCGCTGCGATCGCATCCACACCTCCGATGGCGCCGGGAAGCAAGTGCAGGCGCGTGCCACCGCGACGGGCGGCATCGTCAAGTTGCTGCGCCAGTCCTGGCGTGCTCAAGGCGCCGACCGACAGCACGGCGCATTCGACGCCCCGCGCCAGCGCCGGCAATACATGGGCTGTCAAGGCGCCATGGCCGGCGCATTCGAGCAGCAGCCGGGCATCCGCTGGCACGCGGTCGGTCACCATCACTTCCGGCCCCGCCATCGCGCGGGCCGCAGCGAGGTTGCGCGGTGTTACCACGATATGCATGACCCGCACCGCGCCATGCCCGCGCAGACGCGCCAGCAGCGCCTGCCCGACGGCGCCATATCCGATCAGGGTCACGGCCAGCATGTCAGTCCCGCCCGGCCGTTCCGAAGGGACTGACAGCCCCCTTGGGGGGCAGCGAACGCAGTGAGCGTGGGGGCCGTTGCATGCTAAGCCTGTTTCAGGATCGGTCCGGCAAACTTGACCGCAAACGGCCCCCAGGCCTGCATGTCGACCTCCACGATCACGGGGCCGCTTCCGATCTGCAGCGCCCGCTCCAGCGTCGCCGCGGTCTGGGCCGGATCGGACAGCCGCACGTGCGGTACCGACAAACTCCCGCACAAGGCTGCGAAATCAGGGTTCACCAGGTCCACATAACAGCGGCGGCCGCCATACTTGTCGTCCTGTATGTTCCTGATCACGCCATAGCCGCCGTCGTTCATCAACAGCACCACGATCTGCGCTTTCTCCTGCACCGCGCAGGCCAGTTCACCGACATTGAGCATGAAGCCACCGTCGCCCGCCAGGACCACGGTCTTTCGCCCCAGGCCGTGCGTGGTGTTCGCGATGGCAGTGCCGATGCCCATCGCCAGGCCCTGACCAATGCCACCGCCCAGCGCATGCACGCCGGCGCGCGGATGGTCCAGTACCGGACTGCGGTTGCCCCACATGCTGTTGGACAGCGTGATGTCACGCACCCACCAGCAGCGCCTGTCGACCAGTGCACTGAGCACGTCCTTGAGCGTGACATAGGGACCCAGCGCTGCGTCTACCTGCAAGCCGGCCTGTACGCGGGCTTGCCGCAGGTCGGCCTTGAACGAGGCATCCACCTGCATCCGGCCCTGCAGGCGGTCGGCCAGCCCATGCAAGGCATGGCGGGCGTCGCCCTGCACAAAATAGTCGCTTGCATAGCCCCGGTTGTGCGCCAGCGCGTTGGCGTCGATCCGCAGCAAAGGCCTGGGTAACTGCAGTTTGTAGCGCAGGGTCTCGTTGCTGCGCAGCCGCGAACCCACCACCAGCATGGCGTCGCAGGTCTGGTAAAAATCCTCGACCGGTTTTTGCAGATTGAACGAGCCCAAGGTCGCAGGATCGTCCTCGGCCACTATGCCGCGGCCCTGCACCGAGGTCACCACGCCAAAACCCAGAGCAAGCAGACGCGCAACCGCATCGCCGGCGCCGCGCGCGCCTCCGCCCAGCCAAAGCAAGGGCCGTTTCGCCATCCCCAGCTTGCCGGCCAGCGCATTGATTTGGTCGTTCGTCGCCAGCGTCGGCATGGGGTCGACTGGGTCCATGTCGGCGGGCAGGTCGAGCATGCTCGCCTGCACGTCGATCGGTATCTCGACGCTGACTGGTCCGCATGGCGGCGTGCGGGCGATACGCACTGCCTCGCGCAAGGTCGCCAGCGCAGTGGCTGCATCGCGGATCCGGAAGGCGGCCTTGCTCACCGCCTGCAGCATCGCCAGCTGCGCCGGCGCTTCGTGGATGAAGCCCAGGTCGCGGTCCAGGAATTCGGCCTCGATCTGACCGGTCAGGTGCAGCATCGGCGTGCCTGCGGTGAGGGCCTCCACCAGCGCGCCGGCCGCATTGCCGGCACCGGTGCCGGTGCTGGTGACGCACACACCCAACGCGCCACTGACCCGCGCATAGGCATCGGCCATGTTGCAGGCGCCCGCCTCGCCGCGGGCGGACACGAAGCGGATCTTCTGGCGCCTGTGCAAGGCGTCCAGGATCGGCATGTTGTGGATGGAAATCACGCCAAACGCGGCCCGCGTGCCCTGCAGTTCCAGGAAGCGGACGGCCAGTTCAGCTACCGTGATGCGTTGCGTGCCAGTCGTCATGCCTTGGACTTCCTTGCATGCACAGTGGCCGGGTGACCGGCCGCTGGCAGATGGCTGAAGCGCTCGGACAGCCGCTGTGCAGCGGCGCGCACCTGCGCCACCAGTTCATCATGTTGCTGCGGTTCGATCTGCTGCGCCGGTACGGCAATGCTGACCGCCGCCGACACCCGATGGTGGTGGTCAAACACCGGTGCGGCGATCGTGGAAATCGCCGACTCGAAGCCCCCCTGGCTGATGCCGTAGCCCCGCCGTGCGTCGGCATCGATCATCTGCCGCAATGCGGCAATCGTGGTCGGTGTTTGCTCGGTGTAGGCCGGCAGCGTCGCACCGTCGTACAGCTGAATCAGCTCGCCCTGCGATAAATCGGCCAACAACACCCGTCCCAGCACCGTCGCATGGGCCGGCAGCCGCGCGCCGATCTGAATCGAGTTGAACATGACGGAGCG
Organism: Rhodoferax sp.; assembly: GCA_031396205.1. GTDB lineage: Bacteria > Pseudomonadota > Gammaproteobacteria > Burkholderiales > Burkholderiaceae_C > CAISIP01. Next base: position 53,039 of record JANNKH010000103.1, on the reverse strand, counting down.
CCCGACGGCCTTGGCGACGAACACCACCTCGCGCCCATCACGCACCACCAGATGCGCGGACAGGCCGGTGGCGGCACTCAGATCGTTGATGACCGGTCGGCCGAGTTCGGTCAGCTCCATCGAGGCCAGAAATTCAAAACCCAGGCGCAACACTGCCATGCCCAGCTTGTAGTGCGCGCTGTCGCCAACACGTTCTACAAAACCCATCTGTTCCAGTGTTTGCAAAATGCGGAACACCGAGGCGCGCGGCAGACCCATGCGGCGCGACAACTCGGCACCCGTCATCTCGCGCTCGACGCGTGAGAACTGGGCCAGCAACTGCAGACCGCGCTGCAGTGCCGGCACCTGGTAGCGATCTTCGGCCGCGGCGCTGTCCAGGGCCGCAGCGGCGGAGGGCCTGGCGTCGGGCCGTCGCGCCACGCGCGCGGTCCGATCGGGTGAAGCGAGCGTCGGCTTCATGCACCATCTCCGGACAGTCCCAGCAGCCGATCGACCTGGGCCGCAGCCTCCAGATTGCAGGCATGCCCGACTGCGCCAAGCGAGATGTAGGGCGCGGCTACCTGCTGCGCCAGTGCCATGCAACCCCGGGCTGGCGTGATGCTGTCGGCAGCGCCACTGGCAATCGTGACCGGACAGGACAGGCGCTGCAGGTCGGCCAGCAGATCAGCGCCGGCCAGCATCCTGGCCGCCTGCGCATAACCCGCCGGATCGATCGCCGCCATGACCTGCTCGACGAATGCCCGCAGATCGGCATCGGCTTGCGCAGACAGCAAGGCGCTGGCGCGCTGGCGCGCCAGGCCAGCCGGTCCCAGCGACGCCAACGCCGCCAGTCGGTCGGCCAACTTCTTGTCGCGAACATCTGCCGGGGCGCGCGCATAGCCGGGCGCCGGCGCCAGCAATACCAGCTGCTGGACCCGCTGCGGCGCCATGGCAGCGGCCGAAGCGCCGATGAGTGCGCCCAGCGAGTGGCCCACCAGTGCGATGGGCGGGTTGCGCTGTGCGCCCAGCGCGTCGAGCCAGGCCCACATGCGTTGGGCATAGTCCGCCGCGGTGGGCGCGTCCGATGCCAAAGCGGTACTCGCGCCGTAGCCCGGCGCATCCCAGGCCAGCACATGGGTGGCGGTACGTGTCCCCGTGCGCACCGCGTGCAATTGCGCCAGCCAGCTGGCCGATGCCGATCCGATGCCGTGCAGCAGCACATGCGTGATCGTATCGCCGGCGCCCGGGGCACGGGCACGGCGGAACTGCACAGCAGCGCCCCCTGCTACGCGGACGGTCGCAGGTGGCAACAATGACAATTGGTCGAACAGTGACATGGCCCGGGGCGGTAGTTCAGTTCTTGTCGCGCTTGATCCTGGACAGCGGACTGTCGGGCGGGTACACCGGCGTGATCGGCTGGGCGGCGCCGAGCATCACGCACATCAGCGCATCCTCGTCGCCGATGTTGATCTCCTCGCGGTAGACGCCGGGCGGAATCGAGATCAGGTCACGCTCACCGAGTTCGGACTCCCATTTCTGGCCGTCCTTCTCGCACACCACCTTCATTTTTCCGCGCATGACGAAGAACACCTCTTCGACGTCATAGTGGATATGCGAAGGACCAATATGACCGGCCGGGATCACCATCGTGGAGAACGTGAAATGCGCCGCGGGCACGGTATTGCTGTCGCTGGACACGCCGGTGCCACCGGTGCCCATGTAGCGCATCTGGGCGCGCCGGTACTTCGGGTCGTAGTCGGCCTGGAACTTGAGCGCGTTCCAGTCATAGCGACGGGTCGGATAGCGCGCGACCCGGCTCTCCATCCACTGCGCAAAACTCTGCCCATCGGCCTGCATCATGCTTTGCTGAATCTCGGCCTCCGGCGCGATCGTCGCGTCAAGCAGGCCCCGGTCGTTGAAGCTCGGCTGATTGGCGGCGGTTTGGGTATTCATGGTCAGATCCTTCCTTGCGGGTTCTTCCTCAACGGGTCACGTCTTAATCGGGGTCAGATTCCAATTAATCTCGTCAGATAAACGGGGTCAGGCTCTAATGCATCACAAATCCGCCGTTGACAGGCAGCAGCTGACCGGTGATGAAACCACTGGCACGCGTCATCAGGAACAGCGCCGCTGCGGTCACGTCCTGCGGCACCTGGGCACGCGGCAGCGCCCGGCCCTGGAGGTAGTAGTCGTGGCGCTCGGCCGGTACGTACTCGGTTGCCTCGACCAGCGTCAGCCCGGGCGCGATCGCATTGACGGTGATGCCCTGCGGACCCAGTTCGCGCGCCATGCCACGCGTCATTGCGATCACCGCGCCCTTGCTGGCGATGTAGGCCAGCAGGCGCGGCGCGCCCCATAGCGCAGTATCGGATGCCAGATTGACCACCCGACCGCTGCCCGAAGCTGCCAGGTGCGGCGTCGCCGCGACGGTCGTCAGCCAGGTGCCGCGCACATTGACCGCCATGACCTGGTCCCACATGCCGGCCTCCAGCTGGTCCATGGTCCGGCCACCGGAATCGGTGATGGCCGCGTTGTTGATCAGTCCGTCCAGGCCTCCCATCGCAGCGGCGGCGGCGGCAACGCCGAACTGGATCGCGCCGGCGTCGGCCAGGTCCATCGGCACATAGCGCGCACGCGGGCCCAGCGCATCGGCCAGCGCACGCCCCCGTTCATGCAGCACGTCGCTGACCACCACCTGCGCGCCGGCACCCACCAGCGCGCGCGCGAATGCCTCGCCCAGCCCCCGCGCCGAGCCGGTGACCAGTACCCGGCGCCCGTCGAGCCGAATTTCGTTCTGTGTTGCCATCACCTTGCCCGCCTCATGCCATGCGCCGTTGTGCACCGGGCAGGTAATGCAGCACCTTGCGCTCGGCCAGCACCACGGCGTAATAGGCGATGATGCCGATCACGGTGAGCGCCGCGATCACGACGAACACCGCCGCCGTGTTGCCCTGCCCCTCGAAAAACACCAGCATGTAGCCCAGACCCATGTTGCCGCCCACCAGTTCGCCCACCACCACGCCGATCACCGCCAGCGTGCTGGCGATGCGCAAGCCCGAGAACAGGGCCGGCAGCGTGGTCGGGTATTCGACCATGCGAAACACCTGCATGCGGGTGGCCGAGAACGAACGCGCCAGGTTGATCATGTCGCTGTCCATCGCGCGCATCGCCGACAACACGTTGATCAGCACCGGAAAGAACACGATCAGGATGGCCACCAGGATCTTCGGATACACCGTGTAGCCCAACCACATCACGAACAGCGGCGCAAACGCGACCTTGGGCGCAATCTGCAATGCCAGCAGATACGGCGACAGGATCGCCTCGACCCGCGGCGAAACACCCAGCGCGTAGCCGATCATGGCGCCCATCGCCGAGCCGAGTACAAAGCCGATCACCACCTCCAGCGAGGTGATGCCGGCATGCCAGAGCAGACGCTCGGTCTGCCAGATGCGCACCGCCTCCTCGGCGACCCGGCTCAAGGGCGGCAACACGAACTCTGGCATGCCGATCCAGCCGGGCCCGAACTGCCACAGCAGCAGGAACACGACCAAGACCGCGAAACTCCAGGCCGCAGTCACCAGCGGTGATGGGGTGTCAGACATGAACGCTTGTCGTGCCTGGCCGCCTATTTGCCTGAAACGAACTGGTTGGTATACAGGTCCTTGAGCGGCGTCGCGGTGGGCACGACACCGTTGGAGACATAGAACTTCTGCAACTCATCCAGCCGAGCCTCGTCCATCGTGCCCGGCACCTTCTGGTTCGCGTAAACATACTTGTTGTACATGTCGAACATCTTCTCGATCGACGCTTCCTTGCCCTTGTGCGTCTGCACATGCGCGACATAGGCCTTGGCGGCTTCCTTGGGGTTGGACATGATGTCCTTCATGCCGCGCAGCGTGGCGCGCACCAGCTTGTGGATCAACTGCGGATTCTTCTGGATCGTCTCGTCCGAGGCCAGGATGGCCTGGGCCATGCTCTTGAAATACACGTCGGCCGGCAGGATGTCGACCTGCGCACCCTGCTCCATCACCGTCACCGTCCAGTCGGGCGTGCTGGCCATCGCATCGGCCTTCTTGGCCGCAAACTGCTGCCACACGCCGGCTGGTCCGGCAGCCTGGATGTTCACGTCGTTCTTGGTCAGCTTGACCTTGCTCATCATGCCCAGCAGCGCGTAGTAGGTGGTATCGGTATAGGCCAGCACCGTCACCGTCTTGCCGCGCAGCTCGCGCGGGCTCTCGATATGCTGGTCCTTGTGGCTGACCAGCTGCATCAGCGAGCCCGAACCCAGCACCGCGACCGCCTTGACCGGTATGCCCTGGGCCCGCGCAATGATCGGCGTATCGCCGATGGCTCCGCCGATGACGGCGTTCCCGGCGCCCACCTGCTTGGCGACATCGACACCGCCGCGTCCGGTGACGAATTTCACTTCCAGCCCCTCGGCCTTGTAGTAACCCTTGGCCTGGGCCAGCATCCAGGGACCGAAGGCGGGCAGGGTGCCGGGCGCCGGCAACAGGTAGGTGACCTCCTGCAGCGACTGCGCCTGGACCGCCATCGGCGTGCCAAGGCTGGCACAGGCGGCCATGGCCAGGCAGGCACGACGGGTGACAGAAAGGGAGTGGTGGTTGCGCATGGAGTCTCCGTTGGTTGGATGGCAGGGGTGAAGGGTGGTGTCAGCGCGGTAACCGTCGCATTAGTGGACTTCGGTATTTGCGTCGAGCTTGAGCAGGTCCATCAGCTGCCCGATCAGTGGTCCGACCTTGTCATGCTTGCGCCGCTGCATCGGGTTGTCGCGCCCGGCAATGTCGACCGTGATCTGCTCGATGATGGTGCCCGGACGCTCGCTCATGACCAGGATGCGGTCCGACAACGCGACAGCCTCGGCCAGATCGTGGGTGATGAACAGCACGGTCTTGCCCTCCCGGGCGACGGTCTGGGCCAGGTCCTGCTGCAGGATCATTTTCGTTTGCGCATCGAGCGCCGAGAACGGCTCATCCATCAACAGCACCAGCGGATCGACCGCCAGGGTGCGCGCCAGCGCAGCCCGCTGGCGCATGCCGCCCGATAACTGGTTGGGGTAGTGCTGGCCGAAGCCATGCAGGTGGCACTGCTCCAGCAACCGGTCCGATACCTGCTTGCGCGCCGATGCCTTGACGCCGCGCAACTCCAGGCCGAACTCGATGTTCTGCGCGATCGTGCGCCAGGGCATCAGCAGGTCCTTTTGCAGCATGAACGAGACATGCGCGTTGGGCCCTTCGACCACCTGACCGGCGACCTTGACCGTGCCGGCACTGGTGCTGGCCAGGCCCGAACCCATGTTGAGCAGCGTGCTCTTGCCGCAACCCGAGGGCCCGATGATCGACACCACCTCGCCCGGCGCGATGCAGAAACTCACATCGTGCGCTGCCAGCACTTCGCTGGACTTGCCACGCGCAGCGAAGCGCTTTGCGACGCCGATGAACTCGATCGCCGGCACGCCATCGGGCAGCACTGACCGATTCATGACAGGACCTTTGCACAGCGCGCTGCGCCATGAGCCTTGGGAGTGGCCCTGCGGTTCATGACGACGCCGTCTCGACCCTGATCGGAATGCGTATCGAGACGCGGCCGTTCTGGACCTTGACCGGCAGGCAACGGATGTCATGCTGGCCAATCTCGTTGAGGCATTTACCGGTGGCGATCTCGAAACGCGCCGCGTGCAACGGGCATTCGATCTGCCCGTCCTCCTGGAATCCCTGCGACAGCATTGCGAACGCATGCGGACAGATGTCCTCCAGCGCATGCACCTGGTCGTCCTGCAGATAGATACCCACATTCTGGCCGTTGACCGCGACACCCAAGGGGAAATCAGGGTCCAGCATGTCGCGCGCAGCGACATCGTGCCATTCGGGACTCAGGTCATCTTGTTGCATGCTGCTGGCGCTCTCGGAAACGGGTCGATCTTCCATGCAACATTGTTCAACCAATGAAACAAGGGTTCACTAATGACTCATTATTGGCAAACCAATGATCAAGGTCAATTGATAGTCGACCAGTTCAGTCGGAAATACGGCTACGCCGTTTCACGCGTCGACATCCTGCAGGCGGGCGGTAACCGGCAACCGTCGCGCGCCCGCGCCAGCCCCGGCTCTCAAGCGTATTGCGCCAGCGCGGCCACGGCTGCGGCCACTTCCTCAGCTGTGTTGTAGAAGTGCGGCGCAACGCGGATCACCGGACCCCGCGCCGACACGACGAAGCCGTCAGCCGCCATCGCGCGCTCGACTTTCGCCGCGTCGTCGATGAGAAATGCGGTGTTCGAACCCTTGCGCTTGGGATCGAGCGGGCTTGCAACGCGCAGTCCGTGTGCCCGGGCAGCATCCAGCGCAATGGTCGACAAATGCGCGATATGGGCCTCGACCTGTGCCATGTCGAGCCGGTTGAGCAGGGCCATGCCCGCCCGTGCCGCTGCCGCGTTGATATACGGCGGAGTTCCGGTATCGAAACGACGTGCGCCATCGGCGTAGTCGAGACTGCGGATATCGAACGCGAACGGGTTGACGCGCCCGAACCAGCCGGTGTTGGCCGGCTCCAGGGTCTGCGCCAGGTCCCGGCGCATGTACATAAAGGCAATGCCTGGGCAGCCGAGCAGGAACTTCTGCGCACCGCACACCAGTACGTCGATGCCATCACGCACCACATCGATCTGCATCGCGCCAACCGACTGGTAGGCATCGACAAACACCAGCGCACCGTGGTCATGGGCCAGCTTGGCGATCGCGGCGATGTCCTGCCGCAACCCGCTGATATAGGACACATGCGATACCGATACCAGCCGCGTCCGCGCGTCAATCGCCTTGGCATAGTCCGCCAACTCGATCATCTGGTTGGCGCGCTCGGCGACGAAGGACACTCGCGCGCCTCGGCCCTGCTGCGCCAGCCAGACATGCCCCAGCGACGGGAAGTCGATTTCGCCCAGCACGATGCCGTTCCTGCCCGGTGCAAATTGCAGGCAGTTGCCGAACGACGAGGCCAGGTCGGACACGCAGGACATGGCGGCGATGTCCCCGGCGTTGGCGCCGATCAACTGCGCAAACTCCACCTTGGCCCGCTCCATCACCTCGGCCCAGCCGCCCCAATGCATGCCCATTTCCTGCCACGACGTCATGTATTGGGCGATGGCGTCGATCACGGGTTGGGACAAGGCACTCTGCGAGCAACTCGACAACTGCGCCCGTTTGGCAAGAATGGGGAACAGGCTGCGTTCGGCAGCAAATGGATAGTTCATGGCGATCCGGATCCTACAAAAAGCGACCAGTTTCAGCGGCCGACTCTTGCCGGCACGTCAGGTGGCGCAGGCTCATCGGTAAACCGCAGCGGCGGCGATCGCTCGGGAACCAGGCCCCCGCGGTAGCGTTGCAGCACGAACTGCAGCAGCAGGCCGACCAGGAACATGCGCAGGTAGGACGAACGCGCGGTCCAGTCCGGTGGCAGGCGCGCGGTGAGGATCTCGGTCACCGACCAGATTGCCCAGATGACCAACGCGCCGGTCACCGCACCGCGGTTGTTGCCGCTGCCGCCGGCGACCAGCATTACCCAGACCAGAAAAGTGACGAGCAGCGGATCGCTGGCTGCGGGCGACAGGAACTTGAAATGGTGCGCCGACAAGGCGCCGGCAACGCCCATCAGCGCGCAGCCGATCACATAGGTCTGCAGGCGCAAAGCATCCACATCCTTGCCCACGGCGCGGGCCGCCTCTTCGTTGTCGCGAATCGCGCGCAACACCCGGCCCCAGGGGCTGTCGTACAGGCGGTTGCAGAACCACCAGCTGGCGCCGACCACGGACCACACCACCAGCACGAACACCCAGCTCGATGCCTCGCCGCTGGCGACGGTTTCGAACGGGCGCGGAATGTTCGCGATACCCAGGCTGCCATTGGTCAGCCATTGCTCATTCACGATGACCAGGCGCAGTATTTCGGCGATGCCGATCGACGCGATCGCCAGGTAGTCGCTCTTGAGCCGCACACAGACCCGCGCCACCGCCCAGCCGGTGCCGGCCGCCACCAGTGCCGCACCCAGCAGTCCAAGCGGGATCGGCAGCGCAAACCCACCCACATGCCCGGCGGCTGGCGCGGCGGTCAGGATGGCCGAGGTGTAGGCGCCCACCGCAAAGAACCCGGCCACGCCGGCGTTGAAAAGTCCGCCGTAGCCCCACTGCACGTTCAGCGCCAGGCACAACAACGCGTAGATGCCGCCGGTGATCAGGAAACTGATCAGGTATTGCGCCAGGCCGTACAGATCCATTACAGCAACCTCCCGCGCAGCAGGCCCTGCGGCCGCAGCAGCAGGATCAGCACCATGATGAAAAACGCCAGCGCGCTCTTGTAGCTCGGCGAGACCAGCGGTTCAGTGCCGATCCAGGGATAGGTCGACAACTCCTCGATCAGACCGATCAGGAATCCGCCCGCGATTGCGCCCATCGGTTTGCCGATGCCGCCCAGCAACGCCGAAGCGAACATCGCCAGCAGCAGATTCCAGCCCATGTTGGCATGCACCTGGGTGTCCATGCCGGCCAGCACGCCGGCGGTCGCCGCCAGCGCAGCGCCGATGATCCAGGTCGCGCGGATCACCCGCTCGGGTTCGAGCCCGGCAATGCTGGCCAGGTCCGGGTCGTCGGAGACCGCGCGCATGGATCGCCCGGTGCGGGTGCGCGACAGGAACCAGTGCAGCGCCACGGCCAGCCCCACCGTGATCGCAATCGCCTGCAGGTGCAGCGACGACACCCGCAAGGTGTCGAACAACACCAGCGGCATCCGCACCCCCGCCTTGAACACCTGGTTCTGCGGACCCCAGAACAACTGCACCAGCGAGCGGATCATCAGCGCAACGCCAAACGACGCGATCACCGCATAGATCGTCGGCAACTTGCGCAGCGGGCGGTAAAAGGCACGATCCGCGATCAACGCTGCCAGCACCGCCAGCGCAATACCAAACGGCAGCGCCGCCAGCGGCGGCCAGCCCAGCACCCAGACCGCGGTCAGCGTGCCGTAGGCGCCCAGCGTCATAACGTCGCCATGCGCGAAATGCGAGAAGCGCAATATGCCGAAGATCATCGAGATACCAACCGCACCCAGCGCATAGATGCTGCCCAATGCCAGGGCCGGCACCAGGTACAGATTGATGAACTGGATCATGCGCCCTCGCCCCCGCCCAGAAAGCTGCGCCGCACCTCGTCATTGGCCAGCAGCGCGCTCCCCTGGTCGGAGAGGAAGTGGCGACCGGACACCAGCACCGTGCCCACGTCGGCGATACGCAAGGCCTGGCGTGCGTTCTGCTCCACCATCAGCACCGTGACACCGGCCTGGCGGATATCCAGGATCAGATCGAAGATGCGCTCCAGATAGGCTGGCGAAAGACCGGCCGTGGGTTCATCGAGCAGCAACAGCCGCGGATCGGCCATCAATGCGCGCCCGATCGCGACCATCTGGCGCTGCCCGCCCGAGAGTTGACCGGCCGGCTGGCGACGCTTGTCCTTCAGGTCGGGAAACAGCTGATAGACCCGCTCCAGCATGCGTGGCACATCGACCTTGGGTGCGGCATAGGTGCCTACGTCCAGGTTCTCGGCCACGCTGAGCGACACAAACACATTGCGCGACTGCGGTACCGCCCCGATACCCAGCGGCACCAGCTGCGCCGTGGGTATGCCGGTGATGTCGCGTTCACCCAGTACGACGCGCCCGGACAGGCGGGTCGTCATCGACAGCAAGCTCTTGAGCAGCGTCGACTTGCCCGCGCCGTTGGGACCGACGATGACCCGGATCTCGCCCGGAGCGATGTCCATGTCGATGTCTTCGATGACGGCGGCGCCGCCATAGCCGGCACACAGGCCGCTGATGCGCAGGAGCGGCTTCACCGCGCCGCCTCCGCAGACTTCGGGTGCCCGATGTCCTCGTACTTGCCACCACCGAAATAGGCCTCGACCACCCGTTCGTCGGCGCGCACCTCAGCCACCGTGCCGTGTGCCAGCATACGGCCGCCAGCCATCACGAACACTGCATCGCACAGCTTGGACACATAGTCCAGGTCATGTTCGATCAGGCAAAAGGTGATGCCGCGCTCCTGTCGCAGCCGCAACAGCATGTCGGCGATCGCGCCCAACAGGCTGCGGTTGATGCCGGCACCGATCTCGTCGAGCAACACGATACGCGGCTGGCGCATCAGCGCACGACCGAGTTCGAGCAGCTTCTTCTGCCCGCCCGACAAGGAGCCAGCCGGCTCCAGTGCATGGCGTTGCAGGCCCAGGAAACCGAGCCACTCGCGTGCACGGCCGTAGTTCTCGCGCTCGGCGCGGCGGTAGGCGGTACGCCGGAACACGGTGTTGAAAACCCGCTCGCCGTCATGCTGGTCGGCTGCCACCATCAGGTTCTCGATCACCGTCAGGCGGGTGAACTCATGCGCCAGCTGGAAGGTGCGCGCAATGCCGAGGGCGGCGCGCTGGTGCGGCGCCAGCGCGGTAATGTCGCGGCCCTCCAGCAATACCTGACCGACGTCGGGCCGCAGGCTGCCGGCCAGCATGTTGAAGGCGGTGGTCTTGCCGGCGCCGTTGGGGCCGATCAGCCCGGTGATGGCGCCAGCGCGGATACTGATCGACAGATCGTCGACCGCAACCACGCCGCCAAAGGCGATGGTGACCTTGTTCAGGGACAGCATGGCGGCAGGTCCGGTCGCAACCCCATTTTTCTAGCGCCTGGCACACGCGGCGCCCGGCCACCAGCCACACGAACCTGCTGCCATGCCCGCGGCACTGGCACGACGGATGGATGCGCGATGGCTATTGCAGGATTTCAACCTGCTTGTATTTGGCGCCATCGACAATGAACTTGCCGATATGGCCGGTCACGTCGCCCATCGCATCGAACACATAGGCCCCGCCGGCGCCCTGGTAGGTGATCGGCTTGCCTTCGGCGATCAGCTTCTTGGCCTTGGCCCATTCGCCCGGCCGGATCGGCTCGCCCTTGCCGGATGCGATGGCGCGCAAGGCCGCCACCATCTTGCCGCGATCGGCGCTGCCGGCACGCTCGACAGCCAGCGCGACCATGAAAGTCGCATCGTAGGTCTGGTCTACAAAGGCCTTGTCGGCGCCGGCCTTGTAGGCATCATTGAACATCTTGTGCAACATGCCCTGCGCCGGGTTGTCAGCTGGCGACGTGGGCGACGAGAAGAAGGAGTCGGCCAAGGCTGCGGCACCGACGTCCTTGATCAGGGCCTCGTCGCGCAGGCCGTCGGTGCCGATGAAACGCTTGAACAGGCCGCCTTCGAGCGACTGCTTGACGATAACGCCGCCGCTGTCACCGGCGTAGGCCACCAGAACCAGGGCTTCGGCGCCGCTGGCTGCCAGCGTTGCGAGCTCCGACCGATACGAATTCTTCTTCTCTTCGTGTTTGGTGGCCGCCGTCACGGTGCCGCCGGCTTTCTTGTAGGCATCGATGAAGGTGGTGCCGATGCCCACGCCGTAGTCATTGTTGACATAGGTGACGGCGACCTTCTTGATGCCGGCCTTGAGCACCATGCGAGCCAGCACCTCGCCCTGGTAGTTGTCTGAGGGCACCAAACGGTACACGGTGTCCTTGTCGGCCAGGCCGGTCATCGCCGGTGACGTGGCCGTGGGCGACAGCAGCAGCACGCCGGCCGGAATGGTGGTCGCGTTGGCGGCTGCGATGGTGGTGCCCGACATGAAGGCGCCCATCATGACGGGCACCTTCTCCAGGTTGACGAGCTTGCCGGCCGCATCGACCGCGGTCTGGGCGCCGCCCTGGGTGTCGCCAACCACCAGCACCGCCTTACCCTTGAGCAGGCCGCCCTGGTCGTTGACATGCTTGATCGCCAGTGCGGCTGCATTTTGTAGCGGTGGCATGAAGCTGGCAATAGGCCCGGTGATGTCCATCAAGGCACCGATCTTGGTGTCCTGCGCATGGACCCCCAAGGCCAGTACCGACGTTGCCAGTGCAAGCCAAAGCTTCTTGTGCATTTTCAACTCCTGAGTAAAACGAACACCTGCCGGCCGCCCGACGCAACCAGTCCAGAACCCGACCACACCATTGCACCGGAGTCACCAGACCCGGCGGCCACGACACGACGCCGTGCGTCCCATCGTAGTCGCCTCAACCGATGCATGGTGTAAGGTGCTTTACATTGCGGGCGGTTTCCCGCTCAGTGGAAACCCTAGGAGCGCGGTGTCGAATGCACACGCGGCGTCGCCGCGTCTTTCGCACACGCGGCGTCGCCGCGTCTTTCGTCGTTGTCACGCGGCCGGGCGCTAAACTGATTGTCCGCGCCGCTGGACCCGCAGCGGCGTCACACCCGGGAGGCCGCCATTCCCCACTCGACCCTTCCACGTACGACGCAGCCAGGCACGGCATCGACCGTGGTCGGGCCCGCGCGCGAGAGCGGCATCGTGTCGGCCTGGCTGACCGACCTGTCGTTCAACTGGGATGCGGCGACCCAGGGCGTACGGGTGCTGCAGTTTGCCAAGGGCCAGACCATCTTCCTCGAGGGACAGCCCGCCGACACGGTGTACGTCATCGAAGAGGGACGGGTGCGCCTGGCCTCGTATTCGGTCGACGGCAAGGAACGCCACCTGATGATCATGGGTCCGAACGGACTGATTGGCGACTGCGCGTTGCGTGCATCGCCCCGCTACGTGGTGTTCGCGGTCGCCGCCACCGCCACCAGCGTGCGTGCGGTGCCGGTGGCGGTGATGGTGCAGGCGATCGAGGCCAACCGGGCTCTCTTTCATCAATGGCAGCAGTTGACGGGCATGCGGTTTCGCATCCTGCAACAGCACCTGGCGTTGCTGGGTTCCAATTCGGCGCGGCGCAGGGTGTGCCACCACCTGCTGGGCCTGATGCACAGCTACGCCAGCCCGCATGCCGACGGCACCCGGGTGGCGATCGCCTTTACCCAGGAGGAGATGGGCCGCATCTGCGGCCTGTCCCGGGTCAGCGTGTCGCAGATCTTCTCGATGCTTGAACGCGAAGGCGTCATCACCCACGCCGGGCGCTGCGTCGTGGTACGTGACCATGATCGGCTGGTCACGCTGTCGACGCACTGACGGTTTCCCGCCGTTCAGGAGCCGCTATTGGTTGTGGATCGCTCCTCGTCGGTGGGCACGACAGGCCATCCGAACCTTTTTTTTCGCTTTGACGCAATTGGCGCGGCCGCACCGTACCGGCGCGCTAAGCTATCGGGACCCGCCCTGTCGCCACCCAACAAGCCATGCCCGATATCCCTGTGACCACCGTCCCGATCGACAGCCGACAGGTGCGACAAGCCCAGGTGCTGATGGGCTGCGATACGCTCGAACCCAGCCTGTCGTACTTTGTCCGGACACTGGGTTTTCGCATTGACGCGATCTTCCCGGCCGACGATCCTGGCACCGCCATGCTGTCCGGCCACGGCCTGCAACTGCGGCTGGTGCGTGGCGCCAGCGGTGGCGTACAGGTGCTGTACCTGCTGTGCGACGACCTGGCCGCGAGCGCCGGTGGCCAGCGCCTGCTGACCGCGCCCAACGGCGTGCAGATCCACCTGGAGGCGGCCGATCCGCCGCTGCGGATCCCGCCCACCCGCCAGGCGCTGGTTCTGACGCGCGCTGCCGCGGATGGCCTGTGGGGTGTGGGGCGCGCCGGCATGCACTACCGCGACCTGCTGCCCGAGCGCCATGGTGGCGCCTTCATCGCCTCGCACATCCGCATTCTGGACGGCGGGCCGGTACCCGACTATGTGCATTTCCACCAGATCCGCTTGCAGACCATTTTCTGCCGCAAAGGCTGGGTGCGCGTAGTCTACGAAGGCCAGGGCGAGCCGTTCGTCATGCAGGCTGGCGACTGCGTGCTGCAGCCGCCGCTTATTCGCCATCGGGTGCTGGAGAGTTCCGCCGGCGCCGAGGTGGTCGAACTCGGCGCGCCAGCCGAACACATCACGATGGCCGACCACCGCATGGCGCTGCCAACGCCCGAGCGCTATCCAGAGCGCGACTTCTCGGGCCAGCGCTTCGTGCGCCATGTTGCGGCCGAAGCGCAATGGCAGCCCTGGCGTATGGACGGTTTCGAGATGTGCGACACCGGCATCGGCGATGCAACCGATGGGCTCGCAGGCGTGCGGGTGCTGCGCCCCGCGGGCCACAATGGCACCGAGATCCAGCAGCATGCCACCGAGTTCTGTTTTTACTTCGTGCTCGCTGGCCAGTTCACGGTGAACGTGGACGGCAAGCCTTTCGCGCTTGGATCGGACGACAGCATCACGATCTCCGACAGCATGGCCTACCGGTTTGCCGATGCCAGCCCTGACCTCAGCCTGCTGGAAATCACCTTGCCGGCACAGGTCGACCTGCGTTGATGCCTTCGCGCTGCTGCGCCGATCAGTCATCGCGATAGCGGCCATCGGCCATCGGCCATCGGCAAGCGGTTAGGCTATGCGGCTTGTTCATCCGACGGCTGTATCCCATGCTCACGAAACCCAAGCCCATGCAAGCCCTCTTCGCGCGCGAACGCCTGATCCGTTTCTCCGATTGCGATCCGGCAGGCATCGTTTTCTACCCGCAATACTTCATCATGTTCAACGGGCTGGTCGAAGACTGGTTCACCGACGGCCTGGGCGTCAGCTACCCACGGATGGTCATGGAGCGGCGCATCGGCGTGCCCACGGTGCATCTGGAAGCCGACTTTCGGGCCGTCAGCGCGATGGGCGACCAGGTTGTGCTGTCACTCGACGTCGAGCGGCTGGGCGGCCGGTCGCTGACCGTGCAGGCGCGTTGCACCGGACGCGACGATCGCGCGCTGCGCATGCATGCGCAGATCGTCATGGTAACGACATCGCTCAAGACCCACCACGCGATCGATATTCCGGCCGATATCCGCGCCGCGATCACCACCGCGCAGGCGCGCCAGAAGGATCCGGGCTGATCCCGGTCTGCACGCGAAGCGGCCTGCCGGGCGGCGCGGTCTCGATCATCACCAGCCCGGACGGCCAGACGCCTCTGCGACTGACTACCACCGCCGCCACCTGCGCCAGCTCCGTCACGGGTTATCGTCCTGACCGGCGTAGCGGTTGCTTGCCCCGCAAAGACACCGCGGCGTCCGATCAGCGCAGTAAAACGGATCGGCAGTTTGCCCTTATTCGCAGTCGATTGAGGCCAGGTTCGGGTGCCCGCCTATCCGAAAGCCGCAAGCAGCTGTCCGACTATCGCCGAGATGCGCACCCATCCACTGCCGCCGCCGCAATGCACCGCACAATGTCCGGTCACGCAAGCCAGGAGCACGGACATGGCATGGGATGCGATCGTCGTCGGGGCGGGACACAACGGGCTGGCCGCCGCCGTTCACCTGTCGAGCAAAGGCTGGAAGGTGCTGGTGCTCGAACGCAACACCGTGGCTGGCGGCGCAGTGCGCACCGCCGAACTGACACTGCCGGGCTTTCGCCACGACCTGTGCGCGATGAACCTGAGCATGTTCGCCGGCTCACCGTTCTACGCCGCACACAAGCAGCGCCTGGACGCGGCCGGGCTGGCCCTGGTGCCGGCGGCGCACAGTTTCGCATCGGTGTTCGACGACGGCAGCTGGTTGGGCGTCGACCAGGACCTGGATGCCACATGTGCCCGCATCGCGGCGCGCAACCCGCGCGACGCCGACACCTGGCGCGCCATGGCCTGCGCATTCGGCACGGACGCGCCGCACCTGTTTGCGCTGCTGGGCACGCCGATGCCGTCCTGGGCACTGGCACGGGTGGCGTGGGCCATGTGGCGGGCCAAGGGCATGGCCTGGTGCATGGACACCGCGCGCCTGCTGTTGTCGAGTCCGCGCAGCTGGCTCGGCGCCCGCTTCGAAGACGAAGGCTTGCAGGCCATGATGGGCGCCTGGGGCCTGCATCTGGATTTTGGTCCTGACGTGGCCGGCGGCGCCCTGTTCCCCTATCTGGAATCGATGGCCAGCCAGCGCTTCGGCATGGCGCTGGGCCAGGGCGGCGCCGACACCATCATCCGCGCCATGGTGCGCGCGATCGAGGAGGCCGGCGGATCGGTGCGTACCGGTTCCGATGTGACCGCGGTCGAACATCGCGGCGGGCGCGTCACTGCGGTGCTGCTGGCCGACGGCAGCCGCATTGCGGCCACCAGGGCGGTGATCGCCAACCTGCACCCCAGCGTGTTGTACGGGCGACTGCTCTCGGACGCGTCGACAGTCGGGTCATCCCTGGCGCCGGCACCCGGCCCAAACACGACCGCGGTGGCGACAGCGGTGCGGCTGCGCCCCGGGCCCGGCACGATGATGATCCATCTGGCGCTGCGCGAACTGCCGCGCTGGCGTGCCGGCAACGCGTTGCGCCAGTTCGCCTATGTGCATGTCGCACCCACGCTGGACCAGATGGCACGCACCTATCGCGAAGCCATGGCCGGCCTGCTGCCGGTCGAGCCGGTGCTGGTGGTGGGACAGCCCACGGTGTTCGACCCGAGCCGGGCACCGCCGGGCCAGCATGTGCTGTGGGTTCAGATACGGGTATTGCCGGCCAAGGTGCGCGGCGACGCGTCGGCCGTTCTGCAGGCGGGGCACTGGGACACGCTCAAGGAGGCCTATGCCGACCGGGCGATGACGCTATTGGAGCGCCACGCGCCAGGCATCGGCTCTCAGGTACTGGCGCGCCAGGTGTCGTCACCGACCGACCTGGAGCGCGACAACCCGAACCTGGTCGGCGGCGACAGCCTGTCAGGCAGCCACCATCTGGACCAGTTCTTCTGTTTCAGGCCGGCTTTTGGCCTGTCGCGCTGGCGCACCGGGATCGACGGCCTGTACATGGTGGGCGCGTCGACCTGGCCAGGCGCGGGTACCGGCGCAGGATCGGGCTTCATGCTGGCAACGGAGCTGGCGGGGAGGTAATCGGCAGGCGGCACCAGCCGGTGATGGCCAGTGCCAATAGGTTGCCATCGCGCCACCAGCACATTGCCCGGCGCAAAGGCACAATCGATCAACGGCGGCCACTGCGGTCGTATCCGACAACCGAATTGCACCATGCCGCTTTCACTGATCCAGCACGCCCATGACGGCCTGCACCGCTGTTCCTGGTGTGGCGAGGGCGCGTCCGGCCAGGACTACATCGACTACCACGACCAAGAATGGGGTCTGCCTGTGGCCGACGACACCCGGCTGTTCGAGAAAATCATCCTGGAGGGTTTTCAGTCCGGCCTGTCGTGGATCACGGTGCTGCGCAAACGCGAGCGTTTCCGATCCGTGTTCAAGGGATTCGATTGCGAGCAGGTGGCGCGGTTCACCGAAAAAGACATCGAGCGCCTGCTGCTGGATGCGGGCATCATCCGCCACCGCGGCAAGATCGCCTCGTGCATCAACAATGCCCGGCGCATGTGCGATCTGATCGACCAGCAAGGCCCCGGCGCACTGGCCAGGCTGGTGTGGCGCCATGAACCGGACCCGGCCTCGCGCCCGAAAACAACCCTATCGCCGGCAACCGCAGTCAACCTGTCCCAGTCGCCAGAATCCGTGGCGCTGAGCAAGGCCCTCAAGAAAATGGGTTTCAGTTTTGTCGGCCCGACAACCGTGTACGCGTTCATGCAGTCGATAGGCGTAGTCAACGATCATCTGGATGGCTGCCACTACCGTGCGCCGGCGCAAGCGGCACGCGCGGCATTCGCGCGACCGGCCTGAGCACGGGTCGCTGCAACCCATCCGCAACCGATGTTCCGCTTTTTCGAAACCCGCGTTCGCGACCAGGCAACGCCGCCGAGCGCGACCGACACCGGGCCGCCATCGGGTTTGCTCGCGTTCTACTGGCACTTTCTGCGCCAGACCCGCGGCCTGTACCTGACGATGCTGGCCACCGGTCTGGGCGTGGCCCTGATCGACACGCTGATGCCGGTCTTCATCGGCCGCCTGGTCGGCCTGATGGCCTCGCCCGACCCGGAGTTGGCACTGCAGCAGCAGACGCCGGTGCTGCTGGGCATCGCCCTGCTACTGCTGTTCGGGCGCCCGCTGATGATCCTGCTCGACAGCCTGGTGCGCAACAACGCGGTGATTCCCGGCGTCACTACGCTGATCCGATGGCAAAGCCACTGGCATGTGGTGCGCCAGAGCGGCCCGTTCTTCCAGAACGATTTTGCCGGTCGGCTGGCCAACCGGGTCATGAACACCGCCAATTCGCTGCGCGAAAGCGTGGTGGCAGCGGTGCGGGCGATCTGGTACATCGTGGTGTACGGCATCAGCGCGCTGGCGATGATGCTGTCGTTCGACTGGCGCCTGGCGCTGCCCATGTTGTGCTGGCTGGCCGGTTTCGCGCTGTTCCTGCGCTACTTCGTGCCGCGCATGCGCGACCTGTCACGCGCCAGCAGCGAAGCGCGCTCGATGGTCATGGGCCGCGTCGTCGACAGCTATACCAACATCATGACCGTGAAGCTGTTCTCGCGCGCCCGCGACGAGGACGCCTATGTGCGCGAGTCGATGGAGGCGCACCGCGAACGCATCGCCGCGCACATGCGCATGACGACGCGCTTCATGGCCACGCTGACCGCCCTCAATGCATTGCTGGTGGTGGGCACCGCCGGCATCAGCCTGTGGTTGTGGCATGGCCAGCAAATCGGGGCGGCGATCGTGGCCACCTGCCTGCCGCTGGTCTGGCAGATTGCGAACATGGCGGGCTGGGTGAGCTGGGAGGTCTCGGGCATCTTCGAGAACATCGGCGTGGTGCAGGAGGGCATCGAGACCATCGCCGTGCCGCACACCATGGTCGACCATCCGCAGGCGCAGGATCTGCGCGTGACGCACGGCGACATCCGGTTTGACAAGGTCGATTTCAGCTACGGCCAGCAGTCCAAGGGCGGACCCGCTGTGTTGAAGGGCTTGAGCCTGCACATCCGGGCCGGCGAACGCGTCGGCCTGGTCGGCCGCTCGGGCGCCGGCAAGTCCACGCTGGTCAATCTGCTGCTGCGCTTTTACGATGTGGAGGCCGGCCACATCACCATCGACGGCCAGGACCTGCGCACCGTGACCCAGGAAAGCCTGCGCGGGGCGATCGGCATGGTGACCCAAGACACCTCGCTGTTGCACCGCTCGATCGCAGCCAACATCCGCTACGGGCGACCCGAGGCGACCGACACCGAAGTGCAACGGGCCGCCGCGCAGTCCCACGCACATGAATTCATCACCGCGCTGCGCGACTGGACCGGCCGCACCGGCTACGAGGCCCACGCCGGCGAACGCGGCGTAAAACTGTCGGGTGGGCAGCGCCAGCGTGTTGCCCTGGCGCGAGTGCTGTTGAAAAACGCACCGATCCTGATTCTGGACGAGGCCACCTCGGCGCTGGACAGCGAGATCGAGGCCGCGATCCAGGAGCAGCTGGTCACGCTGATGCAGGGCAAGACGGTGATCGCGATCGCGCACCGGCTCAGCACGATCGCGCGCATGGACCGGCTGGTGGTGATGGACGCGGGACGCATCGTCGAGCAGGGCACGCACCAGGAATTGCTGCAACTTGGCGGACACTATGCGAAGTTGTGGCAGCGCCAGTCGGGTGGGTTTTTGGCCGAAGATCTGGACGAATCAGCAGAGACCCTCGATGCCAGCCTGGCCTGATCACGCGACAATGTTTCCAACGGTCCGAGTAGGGGTGAAGCCGTGCAGATGCACGCATGCCCGGTCGGGCCTGTTGCCTGCGGCCTGGTGCCAGATGGTCCTGAACCGCTTGCATTGCCCATCTGAAATGAGGATCCCATGAACGCTCCCCTGACCCTGGCTGCACTGGACGACATCCGGGCGCATGAAGACGAGATGGTGGCCATTCGCCGCCAGATCCATGCCAATCCCGAAATGGCCTACGAGGAATTCGCTACCGCCGACCTGGTGGCTGATCGCCTGCAGCGCTGGGGCTACGCGGTGCATCGCGGACTGGGAGGCACCGGCGTAGTGGGCAGCCTGCGCGCGGGAAACTCGAACCGCCGCGTCGGCCTGCGCGCCGACATGGACGCGCTGCCGATCGAGGAGACCAGCGGCAAGCCCTGGGCGAGCAAGGTGTTCGGCAAGATGCATGCCTGCGGCCACGACGGCCACACCGCGATGCTGCTGTCGGCGGCACGGCACCTGGCGGCCACGCGCCATTTCGACGGCCACCTGCACCTGGTGTTCCAGCCCGCCGAAGAAGGCCTGGCCGGGGCGCGCAAGATGCTCGAAGACGGCTTCCTGGAACTGTTTCCCTGCGACGCGATGTTCGGCATGCACAACATGCCGGGCCTGGCCGAAGGCAAATTTGCGGCCGTGCCGGGCTACGCCATGGCCAGCGGCGACACCTGCATCATCAAGGTGCACGGCACCGGCGGCCACGGTGCCATGCCGCACCATGCGGCCGACACGGTGGTGGCAGCGGCCAGCATCGTGATGGCGCTGCAGACCATCGTGTCGCGCAATGTCAATCCGCTGCACACCGCCATCATCTCGGTCGGGGCCCTCCTGTCGGGCGACGCGCCCAATGTCATTCCCGGCGAGGCCGAGCTGCGCCTGACCGTGCGCGCCTTTCGACCCGATGTGCGCGACCTGCTGGAGAAACGCATCACCGAGATCGCGCAGACCCAGGCGGCGGTGTACGGCGCCAAGGCCGACGTGAACTATGTCCGCCGCTACCCGGTGCTGAACAACCATGCCAGTGAAACCGCGTTCTGCCAGCAGGTGATTCGCGACTGGCTGGGTGAAGAGGGCCTGCAAACCGATGCCGAACCCATCACCGCGAGCGAGGACTTCGCGTTCTTCCTGGAGCGGGTGCCAGGCTGCTATGTGAACATCGGCAACGGCATAGGATCGGTCGGCGGATGCATGGTGCACAACGCGGGGTACGACTTCAATGACCGGGTGTTGTCGACCGGGGCGACGTATTGGGTCAAGTTGGCAGAAAGCTATTTATCCAGGGGCTGAACAGTCGGGCCGCAGAGCGGTTCACTGTGCTTCCTGGGCAATAGCGGCCACCGGGTAACGCATCCACTCCGGCTCGCGGTGGCGATGCCCATGGGCGAACAGGAATCCGAGCACGGCATCCTGATCCGACAGCAAGTGCGGAACCTGCGCCTTCCAGGCCTCGAACGCGTCGCGCAAGGCCGGTTCCTGGGCCAGCATCTGCTCCGCGGTGTCCTCGAACACGTAGTTCGAGAACCGCTCCTTTTTCTCCAGCACGGCGTTGAAGAAGCCCCAGCGGAAGAAACTATCGTGCGCCAGCGGCTCCAGTGTCTCGATCGCGTAGCGGGCGTCGGGCTGGTCCAGCGGAACCCGAAAATCCCCGGCTCGAAACGCCAGCGTCTCCGTGTGCTCGGTCAGGTACACCTCGTCGTGGAACAAACGCCCCTCGTAGGGCGTCGCACGGCTGACGACGGACGCGATCCGGTAAACGCGCACGGTCAGCGAGACGTCCGAGATCAATCGCTCCAGGCGCACCCCGTTCCACTGCAGGCGGTCGGCAATCTCCTGGTAGGCCCGGCCGAAGACATAGGCGACGGGACGGGCCATGGCGCGCTCCACGCTGCAGCGGTCGAATACGTCGATCTCGCCTTGCCAGGGCTGGTTGCGGTCATACGCCATGCGCTGGTAGTTGCCGAGCCGGCTCGGCGTGTACACGGCCTTGTAGCCGTGAAAACGCAAACGCGACGGGTTGCCGCGGTCGATCTTCCATTGCAGGGGGCACGGCGTCTGGCTCGCCGCCACCTGCCGGGCCTTTTGCCGCAAGGCCTGGATTTGGGGACCGTGGCTGGTCGTGAAGTCCAGCACGGTCTCGACCAGCGCGCGCGTTGCCGCATAGCGATCGGCAAACGGCTTGAGCATGTGGGTCTCGGGCATGAAGCCGATGGTGTGGTGCAGCGCCGCGTAGCCGGTCGAGAAACGCGGCACGTCCAGCATGTGGGAAATACCCTGGTCCGGCGAGTCGCCGACCGGCTCCACATAGGGGCTGGTCGGCCAGCCACGCTGCTCCATCTGCTGGTAGATCGACGGCAGCATGGTGTCGCGCATGAACCGGCCCAGCCCCTCGCCCAGTTTGTCGGTCTGGGTGTGGATCAACGTCATCGTGTACCTGTAATCGGCGCCATTGGACGTGTGGGTGTCGACCATGACGTCCGGATCCCAGAGCGTGAACAGGCGATTGAATGCCTGCGCCTCGCGGCTGTCGCATTTGACGAAGTCGCGGTTCAGATCCAGATTGCGGCTGTTGGCCCGAAAGCCGAATGACTCGGGTCCGATCTGGTTCACGCGCGAGGTATCGGCCCGGTTGCTGTGACCGTCCACGTTGTAGACCGCCACAAACAGGAACACAGTCTGACCGAGCGCCGCCCGACGCGACGGGTCGATGCAGAAATCGCGCACCAGCGCCATGCAGGCATCAATTCCTTCCGGTTCGCCAGGATGGATGCCATTGTTGTTGAAGAACACCGGCCGCCCTTGCTGGCGCAGCCGCTCGCGGTCGAACTCCCCGTCGGCGGTGACGACGCCGGCCAGCATCGGCAGGCCGCCATCGGATGTACCGAAGATGAAAGTGCGCAGCACCTCCGGAAACTGCGCCCCCAGATCGGCGTAGAACGCGGTGCATTGCTCCGGCGTGGTGGTCTGGTTCTGGTTCCCAGCCTCGAACGGGGTACGAAATGGCTCGGTGCTGCGATCAGTCATGGTGTGGGTCTTAGGCGGATTGCAAAGCTGCACCGAACTAGGCCGGCCTTCCCGGAAAACAATTGGCGCGCAGCTCGCGGGTGTAGTCATGGCTCACATCGCCTGCCAGCAGCTGGGCGGCCGGCAGGGTTTCAACGATCTCGCCCTGGCGCATCACCGCTACCCGATCGCACATGTGCGCGATCACGCCAAGGTCATGGCTGACAAACAGGAAGGTCGTCCCCAGATCGGCACGCACGTCCATCAGCAGATTGAGCACCTCGGCCTGGATCGAGGCATCCAGCGCCGAGGTCGGTTCGTCCAGCAGCAGAATCTCCGGCTCCAGAACCAGCGCCCTGGCGATGGCCACGCGCTGACGCTGGCCGCCACTGAGCTGGTGCGGAAAGCGGAAGCGGAAACTTTGGCTCAGGCCGACCCGGTCCAGCGCACGGATCGTGCGCTGCTCGATGTTGTCGAACCCGTGCACGCGCATGGACTCGGTCAGGCTGCGATCGATGGTGTGGCGCGGATGCAAAGATCCGAAGGGGTCCTGGAACACCATCTGCACCTTGATCCGGTAAGCCGCTGGCGGCATCTGGTCGGCGGACCGCGCTTGTCCCAGAACCGATACCGCGCCGGTCCATTCGCCGTCCAGACCGGAGAGCATGCGCAAGATGGTGGACTTGCCACAACCCGACCCCCCCACAAGGCCGAAGGACTCGCCCCGTGCAATGGCGAACGACACATCCTGGACAGCGCAGTGGCGGCTCGCCCCATGGCCATAAAAGATACTCAGCCGCTCGCACTGCACCACCGGCAAGGCGCCAGACAGGTCGCGTTCAATGCCCATCACGCACCTGCGCCGCTTCGATCAGCTGGCGGTCGATCGTTGCCAGGTGTTCACCCCGATGGGAACCATCGGGCAGGCAATTGAGCAGCCCCCGGGTATAGGGATGGGTGGAGTTGAAAAGCTCGCTCGCAGCGCAGGAGTCGACCACCCGGCCCTTGTACATGACGATCACCCGGTCGCAAAAACTGGCGACCATGTTCAGGTCGTGGCTGATCATCAGCAAGCCCATGCCGCGTTTTCGGATCTCGCGGTCCATCACGTCCAGCACCTGCCGCCGCACCATCACGTCCAGCGCCGAGGTGGGTTCATCGGCAATCATCAGGCTGGGCGATGCGATCATCATGGCTGCGATCATCACGCGTTGCCCGATGCCGCCCGACAACTGGTGCGGGTAGGCGTCAAACACGCGCTCGACATGGTCCACCCCGACCGTCTCCAGCATATCCAGCACCCGCTGACGCGCCTGCTTTTTTTCGAACATGCCGTGCAACAGGCCCGCCTCCGCGACCTGGCGGCCGACCCGCTGCACCGGATTGAGCGAGAACTTCGGGTCCTGCAGAATCATGCCGATGCGCTGACCGCGAATCGCGCGCCAGCCCGCGGCGCTCTGCGTTGTCAGGTCGATGCCGTCAAAGCGCATCGTGCGCACGCGCACGCTGCCCGGACGTCGCACCAGACCGAGAATCGCGCGCGCCGTCATCGACTTTCCGGAGCCCGACTCACCGACGATGCCGATGCGCTCGGAGCCCATGCTCAGCGACAGCGACTTCACCACCTCCACCGGTCCGTTCGCCGTGTCGAAGCGCACCGTCAGGTCTTCGATACAAAGATCAGCCATTGCGGGGATCCAGTACGTCGCGCAGGCCGTCACCCACCAGGTTGAACGCCAGGCTGCCCAGCAAAATTGCCATACCCGGCACGACGGCGACCCACCATTGGTCAAAAATGAACTGGCGCCCGGACGCGATCATGGCGCCCCATTCGGCCATCGGCGGCTGTGCGCCCAGGCCCAGAAAACCCAGACCGGCCGCGGTCAGGATGATGCCGGCCATGTCGAGGGTGACCCGGATAACCGTCGAAGGCAGGCACATCGGCAGCACATGCCCGATCAGAATGCGCCATGTCGGCAGCGCCTGCACGCGCGCGGCCTGCAGGAAGTCGCTGTTCTTGCAGGTGAGGGTCTCGGTCCGGGCGATCCGCGCATAGGCCGGCCAGGCCGTGATGGCGATCGCGATCACTGCGTTCTCCAGCCCGGGCCCCAGCACGGCCACCAGCGCCAGCGCCAGCACCAGACGCGGAAACGCCATGAAAATGTCGGTGATGCGCATCAATACGATATTCGCCCAGCCACCGAAATAGCCTGCGCAGATGCCAATCGCCAGGCCCATGGGTGCCGACAGGGCGGCCACCAGCACCACGATCAGCAGGGTCGGACGGGTTCCATAGATGATGCGGCTGAGGAGGTCGCGCCCCAGCTGGTCGGTGCCCAGCCAGTTCTGCGTGTCGGGCGGCAACAGGCGCCGGCCGATGTCCTGCGCATTGGGATCCACCGGTGCCAGCCAGGGCGCCAGGATCGCTGCCACCACCATCAACGCCAGGATGGCCATGCCGAACAGCATGGCCGGACTGCCCAGGGCGCGCAGCCACACCCGGTACCAGCGCCCGCATTGGGCCTGCCAGGCCGAGGTCGGGGTCTCACTCAACAACCAGGCGGCACTGCTCATCGGATCCTCGGGTCTGCCAGATAGCCGAACAGGTCGGTCAGCGAATTGAGCGTGACAAAGCAGATGCCCACGAGAAGGGTCCCACCCAGCACGGCCGCCAGATCGGCGCTGAACAAGGCATTGGTGATGTACAGACCGATTCCGGGCCAGGAAAACACCGTCTCGGTCAGGACGGCACCCTCCAGCAGCACCGCGTACGACAGCGATATCACGGTCACCAGGGGCGCCAGCACATTGGGCAGCACATGGGAAACCATGACGCGCAGTTCGGTGGCGCCCTTGATAC
This sequence comes from Rhodoferax sp., assembly GCA_031396205.1. Lineage (GTDB taxonomy): Bacteria > Pseudomonadota > Gammaproteobacteria > Burkholderiales > Burkholderiaceae_C > CAISIP01. The sequence continues at coordinate 27,551 of JANNKH010000103.1, read as the reverse complement.
GCGCGGTCAGCACGTATTCCTTGCCGAGTTCCTCCAGAAAAAAGCCCCGCGTCATGCGGGAGATGTAGGCCATCGAGAAGTAACCGAGCAGCGAGGCCGGCAGCACCAGGTGCATGACGCCGTTGCGCGCTGCGTCCATGTTGCCCGCGCGCAGCGCATCCAGCAGAACCAGGTTGCTCCAGGTCTCCAGCGTATAGAGATAGATGTCATCCAGCCGGCCCGGACCCGCAACCCAGCCCAGCTTGTAATAGAACACCAGCAGGCCGATCAGGCCGAGCCAGAACACCGGCACCGAATAGCCGATCAGGCAGAACACGCGCACCACCTGGTCGATCCAGCGGTTGTGCTGGTGCGCGGCCAGCATGCCCAGCGGCACCCCGAACAGGATGCCGATCGCGATTCCCAGCGTGGCCAGTTCGAGCGTTGCAGGAAAGTACTGCTTCAGGTCCTGGAGCACCGCGCGGCCGGTCGACGTCGAACTTCCCAGGTCACCGGACATCGCGCCCAGGGCATAGGAGACGAATTGCTGATACAGCGGCTTGTCCAGCCCCAGGGCAATCCGCGCCTGCTCATAAACCTCCGGAGAGGCCCGGTCGCCGACCACCTTGATCACCGGATCGATGGGGGCGGCCTTGCCGATCAGGAAGGTCACCAGCAGCAGCGCGAACAGCATCAGGACCAGCGAGGCCAGCGTGCGCGATACCGCCCATACGGGCGAGGATCGATTCATGGAGGGAGATGAAAAACGGAGGTCCGATAGGCAGGCATCTGGCCCGCCGGCCAGCCGCGGACCCGGTCAGCGCCAGCCGGCGCAAACCAGGCTCGCGCCGGCGCGAGCGCAGGGAAACCGGTTCTTACTTGGTGACGCCCTCGTACTTGATCAGGTCGGCCACCGATCCCTGGATATAACCCTTGACGTTGTTGCGAAACGCCACCTGGCTTTGCTCCTGGAAGGTCATGATGATCGGCGAGCGCGCCTGCACCTCCTGCTGCAGGGCCTGGTAGGCAGCCACCCGCTTGGCGGGATCGGATTCCTGCAATGCCGCCAAGGTCCGGGCCGAGAGCTCGGGCACGGCCCAGGAGTTCCTCCAGGTCGTTGTGCTCTGGTAGGCCCCGTCGCTGTTGTCGACGTTATAGGCGAACGCCTTGGCATTGGAGTGCGGATCGAAGAAGTCCGGGCCCCAGTACAGCAGCATCGCCTCATGCTTGCGCGCCCGATAGCGGGTGATCACCTGTGCGCCGGTTCCCGGCAGCAGATTGAGCTTGATGCCGGCCTTGCCCATGCTGGCCTGCATCGACTGCGCCATGTCCATGAAGCGCGGTGTGTTGATCAGGTCAAGGTCCATCTCGATGCCGCTGATGCCGGCCTTGGTCAGGATGCCCTTGGCGCGCTCGGGGTCGAGTTTGAATGGCGTGGCAGTTACCGCGCCGGCGAATCCGACCGGCAGGAAGGCCTGGTGCACGCGCATCTGATTTTTCAGCAACTGCTTGGAGATTCCGTCGTAATCGACCAGATACCGCATCGCCTCCCAGAGCGCCGGATTGCGCAGCTTCTCATGCTTCAGGTTCAGGCTGATGAAGTGCACCGCCGCCTGGGGATAGTCCTCGATGCGGATCTCGCTGCGCGAACGCAGTGCGTCGATCTGATCCGGCCCCAGATCACGGGCGACGTCGGCATCGTTGGCTTCGAGCAGCAGACGCTGGGTCGCCGGCTCGGTCACGTTCTTGATCAGGATGTTGTTCAGTTTCGGCTGCGGATCCGCCAGCTTGTTGCCCTCCAGCAGCACGACCTCCTTGGGCTTGTACAACTTGAGCTTAAACGGACCGGTGCCGGCCGAGTTGGTCTTGAGCCACACGTTGCCCAGGTCGCCGGCCTGCTCGTTGGCCAAAGCCACCGTCTCGTCGACCACGGCGCCGGGCCGGGCAGCCAGCACGTTGAGCACATAGCCGGGACCGAAGTTGCCGGTCCAGGCCAGCGTCACGCTCGACGCGCCGGTCTTGCGAACCATTTGCGCGACATTGTCGTTATTCCAGCCCAGCTGGGCCAGGATGAAAGCCGGCGACTTGTTGAGCTTGATCACGCGCCGATACGAGAACTGGACGTCTTCCGGCCGCACCGGGTTGCCGCTGGCGAATTTCACGTTGTTGCGGATGGTGAACTCGATGCTCTTGCCGTCGGCCCCGGTCTTCCAGCTCGAGGCGACACCCGCCTGGATCTTGCTCGGATCCTTGGCGTCGTAGGTCACCAGACCCTCATAGACATTGCTGACGACTTCGCCGCTTGAGAATTCGAACGCTTCTGCTGGATCGAGACTAACGATGTCCTCGATGTTCTTGACCACCACAAGGGTGTCCTTGGGCGTCGCGGCAACGGCGCCAAATGCGAGCAACAAGCCAACGACGGTTGCGGTCAGTTTCGATGGAAGTTTCACGGTAGTTCCTTTGTGGAAGTTGAATCAGGCCATGGGTTGCTGGAGAAATTCTTCGTATTCGCGAAAGCCCTTGACTGCCATGCGCTGCGCCGCTGCGCAAGCCGCCGACAAATCGCCGGTATAGGCACCGGTAGCATCGAGCAGATTGAGGGTTCCCATCTGCCGGCCGGCGTCATGCACCGGCACATTGACGACGGCGCCAAGACCAATCGACACGATGGTGTCGATGTCCCCGAAATGGGCCCCGAACGCACCCGGGCGGCTGGCGACAAAACACTCGCCGCGCGCCATCAACTCGGTCCATGGTGTGGTATCGATGGTTTTTCGCCCATGCACCGGATAAACGTCCGGGCGGGTGGTAAAAATGCGCTCGACCTCCCTCGCCCCTGGCAGGATCCGCGACACGGTGAAAAGCCTGTGGCCCAATTGCCGCTGCAGTGCGTTCGACAGCTGCTCGAAAGTCTGCCGGTATAGGGGAGAAAGCTCAGCCTGCATGTTTCGCTTTTCCTGTCCTGACACTGCGAACTGGCAGCCCCATGGGCGATCCATGCGCGCTCAGCTCCGGGCCGAAGCCTCGGTCGGGCGCATCCGAATGGAACAGCGGAACGGTGCCCATCCACATCACCTTGGCCGCCTTGGCGAACGGGTTCTCCCAGCCATGGGGCGTGGTGGATGGCAGGTGCACGGAATCACCCGCATCGAGCAGGATGTGCCTACCACCCAACGTGAACCGGATACGGCCGCTCATCACGTAAATCAGCTCTTCCCCCGGATGGGTCACCGGCGTCGACTTGTGTCCGGACGGAATGGTCACGATCATGGCGTTGACATCGCTGGACGGAAACTCGCCACTGATGCGGTCAAACGTCATGCCGCCACGCTCGAGTTCGAACACCGTGCGCCCACGCCTGGGAAAATGGTGCCCGGTGGCATGGGGAACCTGGAGGAAATACGCCATCGGCAGGCCCAGCACCTCACCGATGCGCATCAGTGCGGTCAGCGATGGAGAGGCCAGGTTTCGCTCCAGCAGCGATATATAGCCGTTGCTCAACTGGCTGCCCTTGGCCACTTCGGCAATGCCCAGACCCAGCTGCCGGCGGCGCGCACGCAGCGAGGCGCCGATGTCGGAAAGCACCCCGACGCCAGGACGTTCCGACCCTACTGGCGCAACGGCTTTGGGAGGGCATGCAGTAGGGGAAGGCACGAGTAAAAAATTATTACAACTAAAATTTTATTACAACGCGCGATCGGTTTTCTAAGGGGAAACCCCAGATCGCGATGGTGCAATGCTTATTGACAGAGCCGGCGCCGGGTGGGGCCCAGGTCTCGAGTCGCCTGAATCGAAGGCCGCGACGGTCGCCCAGGTGCCATGCCATAGCGCGAAACGCGGGATGCGTCGTACCATGGCAGGACTCGATCACATCGGGTGGCACGCTCAGACTCCGGAGGATCCATGCTCGCAGAACATTTCGACGCCATTGTCATTGGCGCAGGACAGGCCGGCCCGGCGCTGGCAGCGCGCTGCAGCAAGGAGGGCCTGCGTACTGCGGTCGTCGAGCGCGGTCACTTTGGCGGAACCTGCGTCAACGTGGGCTGCATTCCGACCAAGACCATGGTGGCCAGCGCGCGTGCCATCCACATGGCGCGCCGGGGTGCGGAGTTCGGGTTCAGCTCCGGCGAAGTGCAAGTTGACATGGTTCGCATCAAGGCACGCAAGGATGCCATCGTGGCGCAGTCGCGCAGCGGCGTCACAAAATGGCTGCAGGGCATGGCCCACACCGAGGTGATCGTCGGCGACGCGGTGTTTGCCGGCGCAGGCACGATCCGGGTCGGCGATCGACAGCTGACCGCGCCGCGCATCTTCCTCAACGTGGGCGGGCGCGCGACGCGGCCCGCGATCCAGGGTATCGACGATGTACCGACGCTGGACAACTCCTCGATCATGGAACTCGATGTGGTGCCCGAGCATCTGGTCATCATCGGTGGCAGCTATATCGGGCTGGAATTTGCGCAGATGATGCGCCGCTATGGCGCCAGGGTCACGGTATTGGAGCGCGCCGCCAAGCTGCTGCCGCGCGAGGACGACGACGTGGCGCAGGGCATCCGCGACATCCTGCAGGCCGAGGGCATCGAATTCCAGCTCGGCGCTGAATGCATGTCGCTCGCGGCTGACGGCCAGGGCCTCATTGCCGGCGCGCTGTGTGGCGCCGATGCGCAGTCCATCCGGGCCAGCCATGTGCTGCTGGCCACCGGCCGCCGGCCCAATACCGATACGCTGCAACTGGACAAGGCCGGCATCGATGTCGACCCGCGCGGCTACATCGTCGTCGATGACCAGTGCCGCACCAGCGCCGACGGGGTGTGGGCGGTCGGCGACTGCAATGGCCGCGGCGCGTTCACCCATACCTCCTGGAACGACCATGAGATCGTGGTCGCCAACCTGTTCGATGCCGACCCGCGCCGGCTATCCGATCGCATCCCCTGTTACGCGCTGTTCATCGATCCGGCACTCGGGCGCGTCGGCATGTCCGAACAGGAGGTGCGCGCCAGCGGACGCAAGGCCCTGATCGGCACGATGGCGATGCAGCGGGTGGGACGGGCGCGCGAGTCGGGCGAGACCCAGGGATTCATGAAGGTGCTGGTCGATGCCGACAACGAGCGCATCCTGGGCGCGGCGATCCTGGGCATGAACGGCGATGAAGTGGTGCACAGCCTGCTCGACCTGATGGCGGCGGACCAGCCCTACACGGTCGTGTCCCGGGGCATGCATATCCATCCAACGGTGTCCGAGTTGTTGCCGACGCTGTTGCAGCAGTTGCGGCCGTTGATCTGACGCAAGGGGAAGGCCAACCCACGGGCGTCCGGCAGCACCAGGACACAGGCAGGATATGGCCCGCAGCGAACGCGACCCCGGGGCTCTTGCGCAATACCTTACGCCGCCTGGCCGGCCGTCGCGCCGCTATCGCCCAGTCCCAACAGGGCCCACCGTTGCGTCAACTGCGTCCCCTGGGGATCGGCGAGCGCAGCCGCACGCAGCGTCGCCAGGTCAGCTGCGGCATCCGGCCGGCCCTGCAGTTGCTTCGCCGCAATGCTCAACCGATCGAACTTGCTGCTCCCCCGCGCATGGGTGTCGCTATACCCCTTGACCAGGCGCCGGCAACTGATCAGTTCCTGCGCCAACCGGTAGTCGACCTGCATCAGCGTCTTGACCTGCTCCAGCCACCGGTCGATGTGCGCCATCTCGACGGCATGGCGCTGGCTGCGCCGGCGCCAGCGGCGCGTGGCGGCCAGAGCCTGCAACAGAATCTGGCCCCGGATGGTGTGCGGGCGCAGGCGCTGGCCCTTGCCAACGCGGCTGGCGAGCAGTCTGCGCAACAAGGCATTGCCATCGATCCATCGCACCAGGGCGGCCGGCATCATTGCATAAACCTCTTCCATGCGCGGGTGAAAAAATTCCACCGTACCGACCACTTCATCGGCGCCGGCGCCGACTTCTTCGCGCACCCGTTGTGAACGCTCGGCGCGGACCTTGAGATCGGCGACGCGGATCACGTCGTCATAGGCCATGGCCACCGCAATCCAGCGCGCGGCTTCCACCGTGGCGGCGTGGCCGTGCGCTTCACCGCCATGCTGGCGGGCGTGCTGGTGCAGATCGGCCATGCGGTCCAGGTATTCATGGCCATAGGCAATGTCCTGATACTCGAGCACGCGTTGCAGGCCGGCGCCCAGCATGGCATGCGCCTGTCTAGGGAACTCGCATTCGATGCGTGCACGCAGCGGCTCGACATCCGGGCTGGCGGCACGCGCCGGCAGCGGCCTGGGCGCGGTGGCCATCAGGTCGATCAGGGCATCCCTTTGCACCGGTTCGCGTACCGCCTGCATCGCGGCGCGCCACGCGCGCAGGCTGGGCTCGACACCGACTCCGCCGCGGGTGATGGTGGCCTCGAACGCAGCTTCGTCGAACGGCAGTTCGCCGCAACCGGCCAGTGCGCCGAACAGGGATGCTGACAACACGCTGCCGCTCTGTTTGGCCAGCGCCTGCATGTCCCCGTGCAAGAAGCGCTGTGCATGCTTGCGGCCGGCCTCCAGCACCGCGGCGGTATCGGCGATGCCGTTGCCGGGCACCACTTTCTCCAGCGTCGCGTAGTCGCGGTGGGTCGAGGTGAGCAGCGTTGTGCGTGGCCTGGTGACAAGGCCGCGCTGCATTGCACGGCCAGCCTCCATCAGCTCGGAGGCGATGACGATATCGACCTCACCCGGCACCGGCATCTGCGCCAGCACCGGCGCGCCGCCGTGTGCGCGCACATGGCTTTGTGCAAACAATTCGATGTAGTAGATGGTGGCACCGGTGCGTTGCGCGACGCCGGCCACCGAGGTGGCCTGCGCCAGGTAGTCGTTGTGTTCGGCCAGGTCGACGATCCAGTCCACCAGCACGCCACCGCCCTGGCCGCCCATGGCCAGGATGGCAATGGTGATGGGGCGCGTGGCGTCCCGCCCCAGCCGTCGAACGCCCGACGCTTGTGTTGCGATGTGGTTCGTCATTCGGCCTCCGCGTACAGGGCACGGCGCTGCAGGCTGCGCCGCTGGTGGGCCTGGAACCAGCCGACGACACCGCGGCGCCAGCCGTCGAGCCGCTTTTCCCAGTGCGTCGGATTGCGCACCCATTCGGTCCGATAGAACGAGGGACACAGGACCGCTGCGTCGGCCACCTCGCCGCAATGCCCGCAGGCCACGCAGCTGTCGTCGACATGGGCCACCGGATCGGGCTTGAGCGGATCGCCGCTGCTCTTGAGCGTCAGCGACGGACAACCCGACAGCCGCATGCAGGCGTGGTCACCGCTGCACACTGCCGCATCAACCCCAAATTTCTCCTTGACGACACGATCGCCCCGCTGCACGGCCGCTGCGACCTGCGGCTTGACGCGGCGCTGCTTGTTGAGCATGCACTCGCTTTGCGCGATCACGACCTTGGGCCCCTGTGTCTCGCTGGTCAGCGCCTCGTGCAATGCCGCTTCCATCGCGTTGACGTCGTAGGTATTGGTAACCGTGCGTACCCATTGCACACCGACGCCGCGCACGGCAGCCTCGATCGGGTGCTGGGTGCTGCGGTGTTCATGCTCGCCACGCGAGGACAGCAGATCCTGCCCACCGGTGGCGGCGGAATAATTGTTGTCGACGATGACGATCACACCATCGGACTTGTTGAACACCGCATTGCCGATGCCGCTGGCCAGGCCGTTGTGCCAGAAGCCGCCATCGCCCATCATCGCAATCGAGCGCTTGCCGGCCTTCACATTGAGCGCGGACGCGCTCGATGCCCCCAGGCCATAACCCATGGTGGTCGCGCCCAGATGGAACGGCGGCATCGCGGCGAACAAATGGCAACCGATATCGCCCGAAATATGGTGCATGCCCAGGTCTTCCTGCACCAGTGTCATGGCCGAGAAGATCGGACGCTCCGGGCAACCGACACAAAAGCCCGGCGGCCGTGCCGGAACGACCGCCGCCAGTTCGGGCGCGCCGGCCCGCATCGTCACGCTCGCGGCGGCCATTGCGGCAGGTGAATTGATCAGGGCCTTTGCCGACGGCGCCGCCGCAGGCGCCACCGCGCCGGTGGCGCGATCCGCTGGGTTCGCGCGCGCGGCCTGTGCCAGCGCGCTGCTGGTGGCGTCGGCTGCGGCTACGGTGCGCATCGGCATGCCGATGGGCACCGCCGCGGCCAGCGCGGCCGGACGGTAGCGTTGCAGGAACAGGGCCAGACCGCGCTTGAGTTCGGCCACCGTGTATTCGCCGGCCTTGGCCAGCATGTCCTTGCCGTGGATCGTGGTGCGAATGGCGGCGCGCCCCAGCACCGTGTGGATCGCCTGTTCATGAAATTCGGGCTGGCCCTCCTCGACTACCAGCACCGCCTTCTTGCCGGCGCAAAAGCGCTCCAGCTCGGAGTCGACGACCGGATACGCCACGTTCATCACATACAGCGGGATGCGCGACTTGCCGTACAGATCGGCCATGTCGTGACCCATCAGCGCCCGCAGCACGTTGTTGTACATGCCGCCCAGCATGATGATGCCCAGGTCCGCGATGTCGCCGTCGAAGAACTCGTTGAGCCCGCGCTCCTCGATGAAGCGCAGCGCTGCCGGCCAGCGGTCCAGTACCTTTTCCTGTTCATGGATGTAGGAGGCCGGTGGCAACACGATGCGCCCGGTATCGCGCACGGGCGACTCCAGCGCCTGGCGCAGCGTGAAGGGCGGGCGCAGATTGGGCTTGGCCACGAAGCTGCCATGCACATGGCAGGACCGCACACGCAACTCCAGCATCACCGGCGTGCGGGTGGCCTCCGAGAGCTCGAAACCATCGTGCACCGCCTGCACGATGGACGGCAGGTTGGGGCGCGGGTCGAGCAGCCATATCTGCGACTTCATCGCGAATGCGTGGCTGCGCTCCTGCATGATCGACGAGCCCTCGCCGTAATCCTCACCGATGATGATCAGCGCCCCGCCCGTTACGCCGCCCGAGGCCAGGTTGGCCAGCGCGTCGGACGCCACATTGGTGCCCACCGTGGATTTCCAGGTGACAGCGCCGCGGATCGGGTACATCACCGAGGCCGACAGGGTGGCTGCGGCGGTCGCCTCACTGGCGCTGGGCTCGAAATGCACGCCCAGCTCCTCCAAAATGGGTTGGGCATCGGCCAGCACGTCCATCAGGTGCGAAATCGGCGAGCCCTGGTAGCCGGCCACATAGGCAACGCCACACTCGAGCAGTGCCTTGGTGACGGCCAGGATTCCCTCGCCACGGAACACCGTGCCGGGTTCGGCACGCAGTTGTTGCACCTCGGTCGCAAACGATCTTTCAGCCATCGGGCCCTCCTGTTCTTGCAACGCTTGTTGTCATACCGTGAACTCCCGCTCCAGCCAACCCGGATCGGGCTCGGGCAGCGCAATCGCGTCGAGCAACTCGCGCGTATACGCATGGCGCGGACTGGCAAAAATGCCGGCCGCGTCGCCCTGTTCGACCACCTCGCCCTGGCGCAGTATCAGCACCTGGTCGCACAGGCTGCGCACGAGGGACAGGTCGTGACTGATGAACAGCAACGCCAGCCCGCTGTCACGGCGCAGTTCCTCCAACAACGCGACGATGCGGGCCTGCGCCGATACGTCCAGGCCCGAGGTGACCTCATCGGCGATCAGCGCCAGCGGTTGCAAGGCCAGCGCACGGGCTATGCCGACGCGCTGGCGCTGGCCGCCCGACAACTCGTGTGGATATCGACTGCCGAGCTGCGCCGACAGACCGACGCGCGCCAGCAGTTGCGCCGCGACACGCCTGCCATCGCTGTCATCGCGCTCCAGCCGGCCCAGCGCACGCAGGGGCTGGCTGACGATATCGCGCACGCGCCGGCGCGGATTAAGTGCCGACATCGGGTCCTGAAATACCAGTTGCACGCGGGTCCGGTAGGCCACCATCTCGGCAGCATCGAAGTCGCGCACCGAACGGCCCTGGAACAGCATGCTGCCCTCTTGCGGCGGCATCAGCATCGTCAGCGCACGCGCCAGCGTCGACTTGCCGCTGCCCGACTCGCCGATCACGCCCAGCGTACCGCCCGCTTCGAGCGTGAAATTCACATTCTGCAGGATGCGTTTCATCGGCGCGGCCAGAAAGAACGATTTTTTTGCCATATCGGGCAGAGACAGGCCCAGGCTTCGCACCTGCAGCAGGGCTGGCGATGCGCCTGCCGGGGTCACGCCCATGCCGGCGCTGTCGGTCACTGGTGTCCCTTCGTGCTGCGCACTGCGGGATTCGCCCTTGGGGCGGCCCGGCGGGCTCACGCCATCACCCCCTGCAGCCGGTCATAGGCCCGCGCTGCGTCGTCGAGCTGCGCGATCAGGCCGTCGTCGACCGGCACCAGGGTATGGCCGGGCCGGTCGAAGCGTGGCGTCGCGGCCAGCAGTGCGCGGGTGTAGGCGTGTTGCGGATGGGCGAACACCGCCTGCACGCTGCCGCTCTCCAGGATGCGCCCGCCGTGGATCACCGACAGGCTGTGGCACAGCTTGGCCACCACGCCCAGGTCGTGCGTGACCATCAGCACGCCCTGGCCTTCACCGGCCAGCTTGTGGATCAGTCGCAGCACCTGTTTTTGCACCGTCACATCCAGCGCTGTCGTCGGTTCGTCACAGATGATCAGGCGCGGCCGGCAGGCCCAGGCCATCGCGATGACAACGCGCTGGCGCATGCCGCCCGAGAGCTGGTGCGGATACTGGCGCAGCACCTGGGCCGGCTCGCGCACCTGCACCTGATCGAGCAGGCGCATGTTTTCCGTATCCAGCGCCGCGCCGCGCAATCCCTGGTGCAGGCGCAGCACGTCGGCCATCTGCGCGCCGATACGCCGCACCGGGTTGAGCGCGGTGAGCGGGTCCTGCAGCACCATGCTGACGGTACGCCCGCGCAGTGTACGCCAGCGCGGCTCGTTCCAGGCCGTGACGTCCTGTCCGTCGAGGACGATGCGGCCACGCGTGGTGATGGCCGACTCCGGCAACAGGCCGGTCGCAGCCTTGGCCACCATCGACTTGCCGCCGCCCGATTCGCCGACCAGCGCATGGATACGTCCCGCACTGACCGAAAGATCGACGCCACGCAGGATCGGTGTCACCCGCCCGGCCTGGCGGATCTCGACATGCAGATCGTCGATCTGCAGCACCGGGCCGGCAATGGCCGTCGTATCAAGGCTCATAAAGCAACCTCCGCGCTATGCGCTGCGGTGCCATGCGCCTTGGGAGCGGCCCGGCGGCTCATCGGCGCAGCACCGGATCGAGTTCGCGCCGCAGCCCGTCGCCCAGCGCGTTGAGGCCCAGCACGGCGGCCATCATGGCCAGCATGGGCAACACCATCAGCCACGGCGCCTGGTTCACGTACAGCCGACCCTCGCCAATCATGCCACCCCAGGTCGAGGTGCCCGACGCCAGCGACAGGCCGACAAAACTCAGGATCGCCTCGACCACGATCGCCACGCCCATCTCCAGCGTGACCAGCGTGATCAGCAGTGGCGCGACGTTCGGAAATATCTCGCTGGCCAGGATACGCAGCGGCGACAGGCCGAGCATGCGTGCCGAGGTCACGTAATCGAGCGCCTTTTGGGCCTGGGTCTCGGCACGCACGACGCGGCAGAACCGCGTCCAGTCGACGATGACGATGGCGGCGATCACCGACCACAAGCCGGTGCCGATCACCGACACCAGCACAATCGCCAGCAGCACCGGCGGGAAAGACATCCAGACGTCGACCAGGCGCGAGATCAGCATGTCAACCTTCCCGCCATAGAAGCCGGCGAGTGCACCGAGCAGCGTGCCCACCAACGCCGTCAGCGTGGCCGCGATCACCGCGACCAGCAGCGCGATACGGGTGCCGTAGACCATGCGTGAGGCAACGTCGCGCCCCAGGTTGTCGGTACCCAGCCAGTAGCGCGGCGCGTCGGGGTCGGCATCGGCCGCCGCGCCGAGCAGCGCAGGCGATTCGAACGACGCAATCAGGTCCTGCGCCTGCGGGTCTGCCGGCGCGATCCACGGTGCGCCCACGGCCAGCACCAGCATCAGCAGGCATACCAGGCCGCCGCCGACGACGCGCGGATTGCGCAGCAGGCGCTGCCACAGGCGGATCTCGGCCCGTTCGGCCATCAGTAGGCACTCCGCAGTCGGGGGTTGAGCAACACCACCAGGCCATCGACCAGCAGGTTGATGGTGATGAACAGCAGCGCAAAGGTCAGCACGACGGCCTGGATCAGCGGCAGGTCGCGCCCGATCACGGCGCTGATGGCCAGGCTGCCGATGCCGGGGTAGCTGAACAGGCGCTCGATCAACACCGTACCGCCGAGCAGAAAGGCAAACTGCACCGCCGACAGCGACAAGGTCGGTGTGACCGCATTGGGCAGCGCCTCAGCCAGCAGAACGCGCCGGCCTCCCAGGCCCTTGAGCCTTGCCAGCATGACGTAGTCGCTGGCCAGGGCTTCCTGCATCGAGGCCTTGAGCACCCGCGCCAGCATCGCCGCCACCGGCAGGGCCAGCGCCAGCGCCGGTGCCAGCATGTGGGTCAGGATCGATGCGACGATGTCGAAACGGCCATCGAACAGATTGGAGAACAGCATGAAGCCGGTGCCGGCGGCCTGACTGAGCAGCGGGTCGAGTCGGCCGGAGATCGGCAGCCAGGGCAGCAGCACACCGAACAGCAGGATGAAGATCAGGCCCCACAAGAAATCAGGAATGGACTGCACGATTGCCGCCAGGCTGTCGATCAGCGACGATAACCAGCGACCATGGCGCGCGGCGGAGATCACGCCGGCAAAGCTGCCAATCGCGCAAGCGATCAACATCGCCACCGTGCCCAGTTCGAGGGTGGCCGGCAGGCGTTCGCCGACCAGCACCAGCACGTCCTGGCGGTAGGTGATCGAGGTGCCGAAGTTGCCCCCACCGACCTCGCGCAGCCAGATCAGGAACTGCGCGGGAATGGAGCGGTCCAGCCCGTACAGTGCGCGCAACACGGCGATGTCGTTCGCACTGGCGCCGGGCGGGATCATCATCGCGATCGGGTCGCCGGGCACGACACGCATCAACACGAACACCACCAGGGCAACCCCAAACAGCGTCGGCAAGGCCAGCAGCAGGCGCTGAAAAAGAACAAGCGGATTCATTGCGATGCGCCGGGCCACACGCGCGGCCCGGCGTCGGCTTCAGGCATCAAGCCTTTTTCATGGTCTGCGGCAGCACAAAGCCCGCACCGTGCGGCGCGGCGCTCAGGCCCTTGCGAAACACCACGGTCTGGTTGTACTGGAACAGCGGGATCACGTACGCGTTTTCGGCGATGTATTTGTCTGCCTTCTTGTAGCCGGCGATGCGCTTGGCCTCGTCCTTCTCGCCCCACAGCGGGCCGATCATGTCGTCCACGTCCTTGGCCTTCCAGGCCGAGTGCGGCGAATGGGTGAACATCGCAAAACCGGTCGATGTGGATGGGTCGCCGATGGCGTTGCCCCAGTTGTAGAACGCCGCCGGAGCCAGCTTGTGCTGCGCGCGCAGCTCGTAGTGCTTGGCCACTTCGTAGACCTCGAGTTCGGCCTCGACGCCGATGCTCTTCCACATGCCCAGCACCGCCTGCATGACCTCGAAGTCCTTGGGCTTGAATCCGCGCGTGGTCTGCACCCGGAACTTGAGCGGCTTGTCTTTCGAGAAGCCGGCTTCCTTCATCAACGCGGCCGCCTTCTTCACGTCATACGCCACCTTGGTCGTTGCGTCGTACGCCGCGTACGACGGCGCCTGCAAGGTGTCGATCGGCGTCGCCGCGCCGCGCAGCAGCTTGTCGGTGATGGCCTTCTTGTTGATCGACATCGCCAGCGCCTTGCGCACCTTGGCGTCGAGCATGGGCTCGACGTTGGTCAGGAAGATCATGCCGATGTCGGTCACCGGGGCATTGGTGCCGCCGAAGCCCTTGGCCTTGAGGCGGTCGTATTCCTCGAACGGAATTTCCATCGTCATGTCGGAGCGGCCCGACTCGACCTCGGCCACACGCGCCGACGGGTCGGTGACGAACTTGACGACCACGGTCTCGAACGCCGGCTTGGCGCCGAAGTAGTCCTTGAAGGCCTTGAGCTTCATGTGCGAGCCGGCCACGAACTCCTCCACCATGAACGGGCCACTGCCGACCGGCTTCTTCTCGAAGCCTTCCTTGCCGACTTTTTCGTAGTAGGCCTTGGGCAATACATAGCCGGTCAGAAAAGCCATCCACTTGAAGAACGCCGGTTCGAACTCTTTCACGTCGGCCGTTACCTTGTCGCCTTCGGCCTTGACGTTGGTGATCTTGCCCCAGACGAACTGGATCGGATTGCCGGTGGCCGGGTCGCCGGCGCGGCGCAGCGACCACGCCACATCCTCGGCGGTGAGGGCGCTGCCGTCGTGCCATTTCGCGCCCTTGCGCACCGTCAGGCTGATCTTTGTGCGATCGGCATTCCAGCCCCAGCCGGTGAGCAGATCGGGTTTGAGGCTGAGGTCGGCGTTCTGGTCGATGAACTGGGACAGCACCGCTTTGTACAAGGACTGGATGGTCGGATTGACAGCCGACGGTCCGGTGGTCGGATCCCATGAGGGCAGGTCCACGTTATAGGCAATGGTCAGTGTGCTGCTGGTCTGGGCCAGCACCTGCAGCGGGCCCGCACTGCCCAGGGCGGACAGGGCCAGCCCGGACTGGCGCAGGAAGGAACGGCGTTGGGCTGCGAATTGCGCGGTGTCGGTAAAGTTCATGGTGGTTTCCTTGGGGTGAGGTGAGGGCCGGCGCGAAGGCTTGGGAGGATTGCCGGTGTGGTTGGGGAAAAGCGTGTTGTTGTTCGTCCTAATGGTCCAGCGCGACCGCCGTGACCTCGATCTCGACCAGGGCCTTGTCTTCCATCAGCGATTGCACCTGCACCGCCGTCAGTGGCGGAAACTGGTGGCCAATGACTTCGCGGTAGACCAGGCCGATCTGCGGCAGATGCAGCAGGTAGTCCTGCTTGTCGACCAGGTACCAGGTCATGCGGGTGATGTGCTCCGGGCCGGCTCCGGCCTCCGCCAGCAACGTCGCGATATTGGTCAGCGCCTGGCGTACCTGGCCCACCAGATCGCTGCACGCCATCACCGCGTGCTCGTCCCATCCGACCTGGCCGGCCAGGAAGATGTGCCGCCCGCGCGCCTCGACGCCGCTGGAGTAACCCAGCGGTCGCACCCATCCGGCCGGCTGCAGCATGCGATGCGGTGTCATGGCAAACGCCCGTGCGGGGACAAGTCTCAGGCCGAAACCAGTGCCAGCACCCGCAAGGGGCTGCCGGAACCACCCTTGATCTTCAGCGGTGCCGCAAAAATCATCGCGCCAGTGGCGGGCAACTGGTCCAGGTTCTTCAGGCATTGCAGGCCGTAGCGATTGGCGCCGTGCATCAGGGTGTGGCAGGGGTAGGCGATCGGCCAGGAGTAGGACTGGCCGGCATCGGTGTTGATGGTCTCGACGGCGAAGCCATGCACCTTGCGCTCGCCAATCAGCCACTCCACCGCGGCCTGGGTCGGGCCTGGCGTGTGGGCGCCGTCTTGCTGCATGTTGACAAACGAAGCCGGATCACTGATGCGCTTGGACCAGTCGGTGCGAAACGCCAGCCAGGAGCCGGCCGGTATCTTGCCGTGTTCGGCCTCCCATTTCAGCAGGAACTCGACCGTCAACAACCAGTCGGCATTGGCCGCCACTTCGGCGCTGGCATCGACCACAACGACCGGAGCCATGAAGTTCTCGCTCGGGATCGTATCGACGGTATTGTTCGGATGGTCCTTGCCCGAGATCCAGTGCGCGGGTGCGTCGAAATGGGTGCCGGTGTGTTCGCCACAGGAGAAATTGTTCCAGTACCAGCCCGGACCGGCCTCGTCGTATCGGGAAATCTGCTCCATCTTGAAGTTCCAGACCTGGGCGAATTGCGGCGGCAACACCAGCGCCGGGAACTCCGGTGACAGCGTCTGCGTCAGGTCGACGACCTTGATGGTGCCGGCGGCAAGTTCGGCTGCGAATGTGGCCAGGGTGTGGGTCATGACGATCTCCTTTTGGGGGTGGGTGAAAGCTGCTCGGTTGCAGATTGCGTTTGGTCGGTGAGCGCGCTGGCTCAGTTACCGGCAATCGCGTGCGCGACATGCACGCCTGAGCCACCGCCCAATCCAGGTCCCGGATGGGTGGATGCGCCGATATGCCATAGATTCTTGACGGGGGTCTGGTGGTTCTTGACGCCGGCCAGCGGACGCCACAACAGGTACTGATCCAAGCTGCATTCGCCTGAATACGGATCGCCGCCGACCAGGTTGATGTTCATCTGCTCCAGGTCGGCCGGCGACAACACGCGGCGCCCGACGATGGCACGCGCGAGGTTGGGCATCTGGCGCGCCATGCGCGCAACGATGCGATCGGCATAGGCCTCGCGCACCGCCTCGGTCCAGGCGCCATCGGCCGGCGCATCGATGTCGCCAGCGGCGTCGCCCAGCACGTGGCGCGGGCATTCCGGTAGCTGCACCCACAACACACTGGCGCCCGCGGGCGCACGCGACGGGTCAACCGCACTGGGCTGGCCGACGCAGACCGTGCCCAGCGCCGGTAGCAAGCCCCGCTGCGCCTCGTCGACCGCCCGCGCCACGCCGTCCAGACCCGGCGTCATGTGCACATAGCCGACGCTGGCGAGCTCGGGCGCGCACCACTGCACCGACTCCGACAGCGCCAGGTGGATCTGCATATTGCCCTTGCCATAGCGATAGGCACGCGCCTGCCGGGCGATCGCCTCGGGCACCTGCCTGGGCTCCAGCAAACGGCCATACAGCTGCGTCGGCGTGACGTTGCAGACCACCTGGCGCGCATGCATCGTGCGCCCATCCGCCAGCTGCACGCCACTCGCCTGTCCGCCCTGCACCAGTACCTTGACCACGTCGGAGTCGGTATGCATCTCACCGCCACGCTCCTCGATCAGCTTGCGAAACGCGTGCACGGTCTGCGCGTTTCCGCCTTTGACCATCGGCATGCCGACCGCCTCGAGCGTGAACGCCACCACCTTGAGCATCATCGCCGACAAGGCGCTTTCAGGGCCCAGGCCGCAATGCAGCACCCAGGGGGCGAGCAGTGCCTGCAGCAGGTCGGAGCGAACCTCGGTCTGCAACCAGCCTCGCGCGCTTTGCAGCGATTGGCCAAAAAACGCGGCGGTCGGGTGCAGCCCCTTCTTCCAGGCGCATTTGGCCAGGGTCTTGGTGACTGGCCGGCTCCACAACTCGTTACCCAGTAGCGCAAATATCAGTTCGGCATTGGTTTCGATATGGCGCATCGCCGCGTCGTAGACGGCACCGTCGCCGGCGGCGAGGGCGTCGAAACGCGCGATATTGGTGGCGCGCGCGCGCTGCAGCACCAGCGAACGGCCATCGGGCAGCAGGACTGCGGTGGGCGTGTCGTTGCTGGCATATTCCAGCCCGGCCGCATGCAGATCGGGGCCCAGTTCGGCATAGGCCGGACCTACGACAAACAAAGGGTGGGCGGCCGACAGGCTATCGTGCAGGAAGCCCGGCGCCGTCAGTGCCTCGGTGCGGATGCAGCCACCCAGCACCGGTTCACGTTCCAGCACGCATACCGACTTGCCTCGCCGCACCAGCATCGCGGCGCACACCAGCGAATTGATGCCACTGCCGACAATGATCGCGTCGAACGCGCTCATGGCTGGTGCAAGCGCGCCGAGCACAGGCGGGATGTGGTCTGCATGGCATTCAGTATGGGCAACCGGGTTGGCGCCGACAAGCCGGTTCGCGCTGTCCGCTATCCGAAAATCGCTGCACCCGGGCCCGACCCACGGTGCGGGTCAGTGTTTACCCTTAGGGCCCATGGATACTTCAGGCCTAAACTAATCTGGGTGACCAAACCTTGTTCCGAACTGACTTTGAGCCACCCACCAGGACGACGCACTCCATGACCGCGCCGTCGCAGGCATTCGCCGCCGAGACCGATCCGCGCCATTTGCTGGACACCTACCCGTTGATCCGCTCGCGTTCGGCCGATGAGGCGCGTGAGCTGGTTGGTCGCGTGCTGTCACCCCACCGGCTCGACCTGCGTGGCAACGAGCGGACGTTCGAGGCGCGGCACAACCAGATCCGGCTCAACCAGGTGTCGCTGAATGTGCTCAGCTACGGCACCGAAGTCGAGATCGACCCGGGCGAGCGCGGCGACTTTTACCTGATCCAGTTGCCGCTGCAAGGCCGTGCGCGCCTGCGCTGTGACGGCCAGGAAGCCTGGGTCGACTCCACGGTCCTCAGCGTGCTCCATCCGCATGCGCGCACCTGCATGTTGTGGAGCGGCGACTGCGCAATGGTGATGCTGCAGGTGCCCAGTTCCGTTCTGCGCGGGCGATTGCAGCGCAGTGGAGAGCCGCAATTTCGCTTCACCCAGTCACGCAAGGACCCGGCGGTTGCGGCCTGGTGGCAGGCGGTGGCCGACATGACGCGCAACCTGCATATGCACGGACAACAATGGTTGCGCCATCCGGCCGCCTATGCGGCGATGGAGGGTTTTCTGCTGACCGGCCTGGACCTGCTGCAGCCCGAACGCGCCTTGCCGGCGCAGACGGTCGGCGCCGAGGCTGGCCAACCGCGCCGGCTGCAACGCGCGCTGGACTTCATCCATGCGCATGCGCTCGAAAGCCTCACGCTGGACGCCATTGCCAATGCCGCCTGCATCAGTCCGCGCACCCTGGAGGCCAGCTTCCGGCGCCGCTACGACCAGTCGCCGTTGGCCTATGCGCGCGGCGTGCGTCTGGAGCATGCCCGTGCGGCCTTGCGCAGCGCCGCCGCCGAGGGGCGTGCGACCTGCGTCACCGACATTGCGCTGCAACACGGGTTCATCCACATGGGACGCTTCTCGGCCTATTACAAGCAGCGTTTCGGTTGCTCGCCTTCTGCGACCTTGCGCGGCCTGTGATCGCGCGGTACGCGGGTATGCGTGACCGCAGCGCAAGCACAGGTCAGCGATATTTTTTGCAATTGGCGCGGGCAGTGCACAACGGCCATCGCCTTTTCAGCTGATAGACTGGCCACGCGACGGCAGCAAGTCCGTCACGGCGCCGCTCGCCATCACGGCCAGCGGGCCCATCACTTTCCCCGCACGACAAGGAGTTCCCATGGCACTGTTTGATTTCATCAAGGCTGCAGGCGAAAAGCTGTTCGCCTCCAAGGACGCCGAAGCGGCTGCAACGGAACTGGCAGCCAAGCCTGACGACGCGGCGGCCAAGACCAAGGTCGAGGCGCTCAACCGCAGCGCTGGCGATGCGATCGAGGCCTATGTGAAGGCGCAGAACCTGGCCGCAACCGGCCTGACAGTCACCTTTGATGGCGCCAGCGGCGTGGCCACCGTCTTCGGAATTGCCGCGGACCAGGCCAGCAAGGAAAAAATCCTGCTGTGCTGCGGCAACGTGGGTGGCGTGGCCAAGGTCGACGACAAGATGACGGTCGAAGTGGCGCAGCCACAGGCGACGTTCTACACGGTCGTGTCCGGTGACAACCTGTCCAAGATCGCCAAACAGCACTATGGCGATGCCAACAAGTACCCGCTGATCTTCGAGGCCAACAAGCCGATGCTCAAGCACCCGGACAAGATCTATCCGGGCCAGGTGCTGCGTATTCCCGCGCAGTAATCCAACGATCAGTAGGAGAGCACCATGGGCATCATCTGGACTGTTCTGGTCGGCCTGGTGGTCGGCGTGATCGCGAAATGGCTGCATCCAGGCAAGGAAAACATGGGCCTGATCATGACGTCCCTGCTGGGCATTGGTGGCGCCATGTTCGCCGGTTATCTCGGTCAATACATGGGCTGGTACCAGGCGGGCGAAGGCGCCGGCTTCATCGCTTCGGTCGTCGCCGCGTTCGCGCTGCTGTGGATCTACGGCAAGTTGCGCGGTAGCGCGGCGCAGACGCCGGCATTGCCCAAGGATTGAGCCAGCCGGCGCTCGTTCAGCGCTTCCACTTGATGCTGCAGCCGATGCTGGCGTGTTGCCGGGCAGCGCACGGACGGCCTGCCAGCACGGCATCCAACGCCGCGCTCAGGTCCTCCCCGGCCGGTTGGTCGACGCCCGGGCGGGCGGCGCCATAGCGGCCGTGGTAGGCCAGATGGCCGGCGCCATCGATTACGAAGAACTCTGGCGTGCAGACTGCGCCCCAGGCCTTGGCCACCGACTGTGATTCGTCGTACAGGTAGGGGAAACCAAAGTTCAGTCTTGCGGCCAGCTCCTGCATCCGCGGCGGCGCGTCGTCGGGATAATCGACCACGTCGTTGGCGCTGATTGCGACAAAACCCACCCCGCGCCGGCCATAGCCCCGTGTCAGCGCAACGAAATGCGCGAGCAGGAAATGCACATAGGGGCAGTGGTTGCACATGAACACGACGCAGGTGCACGGCGCGAAGGCCTGGTCACCTCCGAGCGAGACCTGCGCACCGCTGACGGCGTCGGCCAGGGTGAAGCCGGGAACAGCGTCGCCCACTTGCGGCGGGGATGGCGAAGACGGCATGGGAATCCTTTCCGTTGTCAATGGGTCTTGGCGCGTCGCAGCTGGGCTTCATTGAACTGCAGCGCGCGCTGGTAGGCAGGCCGCGCCCCGCAGCGCTGCACATACGCCTCGAACGACGGGCGTTTGTCGATGGTGCCGAACATCATGCCCCAGGCGATGGACGATCCCACCACCACATCGGCCGCGCTGAACTGCGCGCCACAAACGAACGGGCCGTTGGCCAGCGCCGTCTCCAGCGCGTGCAAGGCGTCCTTTTCACTGCCAAAGCCGACCATGCCGCTTTTGCCCTCGGGCACCTGCCATTGCAGGGACTTCGCCGTCACCGCCATCTCCAGCGGCCCTGCGACAAAAAACATCCAGCGGAAATACGCCGCCCGGCGCGGGTCGCCGGCCGGGGGTATCAGCCCTTTTCCAGGAAACCGGTCGGCCAGGTAAGCGCATATTGCAGCCGACTCGGTGACCACCGCATCACCGTGGCACAGCGCCGGAACCTTGCCCATCGGATTGATGGCCAGATATTCGGCCGTCTTCATGGCGGGCCCGTATTCCAGCCAGACCGTCTGGTACGGCTCGCCCAGTTCCTCCATCATCCAGTGGGCGATGCGCCCGCGCGACTGCGGATTGGTGTAATAGATCAACTCAGCCATTGGATCGGCTCCCGGTTGTTGGTTCAAAGGATTGAATCTAACCCGAAATCCGCCCCTTGCCGTGACCACCCCGTTGCGGGGCCGATCGCCCGTCTTGCGTCAGTTCCGCTGGCGGGGACGCCACGCGTTTCTCCTAAACTGCGGCAAGGAACGTGCAACTACAAGCGGCCGTGCACCGCTTGCACACCGGTTGTCCACCACTTCTGCACCATTCTTCCACCTGTTTCGAGGATGATTACCGTATGACGCTCTACCCAAAGCTGCTGGCTCCGCTCGATCTGGGCTTCACCAGCTTGCCCAACCGGGTGATGATGGGCTCCATGCACGTCGGACTGGAGGAGGTGAAGGACGGCTTCGCCCGCATGGCGGCGTTCTACGCGGAGCGCGCAGCGGGCGGTGTCGGCCTGATCGTCACCGGCGGCATCGCCCCCAACGACCGGGGCCGCCCGATGCCCGGCGGTGCCCGCCTGACCACCGAGGCCGAAGCCGACAAGCACAAACCGGTCACCGCGGCGGTGCACAAGGCGGGCGGCAAGATCGCGATGCAGATCCTGCATTTCGGCCGCTACGCCTACCATGGCGACCTGGTCGCCCCCAGCGCCCTGCAGGCCCCGATCAACCCGATGAAACCCAAGGCGCTCAGCACCGAAGAGGTGGAGCAGACGATCGACGACTTCGTCCATTGCGCCGCGCTGGCCCGGTACGCCGGATATGACGGCGTCGAGATCATGGGCTCGGAGGGCTACCTGATCAACGCATTCATCGCCGCGCGCACCAACCAGCGCGACGACGCCTGGGGCGGCGAGTATGCCAATCGCATTCGTTTCCCGGTCGAGATCGTGCGCCGCACGCGCGAGCGGGTGGGCACTAACTTCATCATCATCTACCGCCTGTCCATGCTGGATCTGGTCGAAGGCGGCTCCACGCTGGATGAAGTGGTGCAATTGGCGCAGGCCGTCGAGGCTGCCGGCGCCACCATCATCAATACCGGCATTGGCTGGCATGAGGCACGCATTCCCACCATCGCAACCAAGGTGCCGCGCGCCGCGTTCGCCTGGGTGACGCGCCAACTGATGGGCAAGGTCAGTATTCCCCTGGTTGCCACCAATCGCATCAACTCGCCCGCGGTGGCCGAGCAGCTACTGGCCGACGGCTATTGCGACATGGTGTCGATGGCCCGCCCGTTCCTGGCCGACCCGCTGTTCGTGCGCAAGGCCGAGCAGGGCCGGGCAGACGAGATCAACACCTGCATTGGCTGCAACCAGGCCTGCCTGGACCACACCTTCGGCGGCAAGATCACCTCCTGTCTGGTAAACCCGCGCGCTTGCCACGAGACGCTGCGCAACATCGCACCGGCCAAATCCAAGGGTCGCATCGCGGTGGTCGGTGCCGGCCCGGCGGGCCTGAGTTTCGCCACCACGGCCGCGCAAGGCGGTTTTGACGTGACGCTGTACGACGCTGCAGCCGAGATCGGCGGCCAGTTCAACATCGCCAAGCAGATTCCGGGCAAGGAGGAGTTTTACGAAACCCTGCGCTTTTACCGTCGCCAGATCGACATCACCGGCGTCACGCTCAAGCTCGGCAAGCGCATCGGCGCAGCGCAACTGGCGGCCGACGGGTTCGAGCAGGTGGTGCTGGCGACCGGCGTGACGCCGCGCCTGCCGGCCATCGACGGCATCGACCACGCCAAGGTCTGCAGCTACCTGGACGTGCTGCGCGACAAGCGTGAGGTCGGCAAGACCGTGGCGCTCATTGGTGCTGGCGGCATCGGCTTTGACGTGGCCGAATACCTGCTGCACAGCGGCTCCAGCCCGAGCTTGGACCCGACGAAGTTCTTCGCCGAGTGGGGCGTCGACACCGGCTTTGCCGAGCGCGGCGGCCTGATGCCTGCGCGGATTGAAAAAAGCCCGCGCAAGGTGATCCTGTTGCAGCGCAAGGCCAGCAAGGTTGGCGACGGGTTGGGCAAGACCACCGGCTGGATCCACCGCACCTCGCTGAAGAGGCGCAAGGTCGAGATGATCGCCGGCGTGAGCTATCGCAAAGTGGATGACGCCGGGCTGCACATCACCGTGGACGGTCAGGACAGCATCATCGCGGCCGACACCGTCGTCGTGTGCGCCGGGCAGGAGCCGCGGCGCGAACTGCAGGCCGAGCTGGTCGCGGCCGGCATCGCGGTGCACCTGATCGGCGGCGCCGACAAGGCCGTAGAACTGGACGCCAAGCGCGCCATCCTGCAGGGTTTCGAGCTGGCCGTCGCGCTGCAGACGCCGGCCGTCCCGGCTATCCCGAACCCGGCAACGGCTAACCCCGCGCAGATACAAGCAACCTCTGGAAGCAAGCCCATGAACTACAAAACCCTTACCGTCTCGCTGGACGATCATGTGGCCACCGTGCGGCTGAACCGGCCCGAAAAGGCCAACGCCATGAACGCCGACATGTGGCAGGAGATCCGACAGGCTTTCCGCTGGGTGGACGACACTGCCGATGCGCGGGTTGCGATCCTGCAAGGTGAAGGCAAATTGTTCACGTCGGGCATCGACCTGGAAATGATGATGGCCATGGGGCCCCGGATCCAGAACGACTGCGAGGCCCGTATGCGCGAGAACCTGCGCCGTGTGATCCTGGACATGCAGGACACCCTGACCAGCTTGGAGCGATGCCGCAAGCCGGTGCTGGCGGCGGTTCATGGCGCCTGCATTGGCGGGGGTATCGACCTGATCACCTGCGCCGACATGCGATATTGCTCCAGCGACGCGTATTTCTCGATCAAGGAGATCGACATCGGCATGGTCGCCGATGTCGGCACGCTGCAACGACTGCCCAGGCTGATCGGCGAAGGCATGGCGCGCGAGCTGGCGTACACCGGCCGGCGCTTCACTGCCGCCGAAGCGCACGCGATACGGCTGGTCAACCAGGTATTCGATTCGCGCGCGGCCCTGCTGGCCGGCGTGCACGCCATCGCGACCAGCATCGCGGCCAAATCGCCGCTGGCGATTCGCGGCACCAAGGAGATGATCAACTATGCCCGCGACCATTCGGTGGCCGACAGCCTGAACTACAACGCGACCTGGAACGCAGCCCTGCTACTGAGCGACGACCTGCAGGAGGCCATGATGGCCAACATGGGCAAACGGACGGCGGAGTTCAAGAACTGAGGCGCATGCCCGTTGGCCTCGGCGCAACACCGACCGGCATCGAGCGGATGGTGACCATCGCCAGGCGGCTGCTATTAGGGAGAACGTGAAGTGGCAAATCGACCCTTATCGGCTATGGTTTGGCACTGAGCGCCATGGCGGCCCGGCCCGAGGGTCTATCCTGAAGTGCCAACGGCCGGCATGCGCAACTTTCAACCGAACCACCAGGAGAACCCCTTGGCCAAACTCAACTCCAGCGAACTCATGATGCAACGCGCCTACCAATGGGAAAAGGAGCGCGCCCATGAGATCTTCCTGACCCAGCCGATGGGCGCCGGGGTGGTCCGCGACTGGACCTGGGCCCAGACGATGGACGAGGCGCGCCGCGTGGCCGCCTGGCTCAAGGCACAGGGTTGGGCGCCGGGCACTCGCATTGCCATCATGAGCAAGAACACCGCATGGTGGATCATGTCGGATCTGGCGATCTGGATGGCGGGTTATGTGAGCGTGCCGATCTACCCCAATCTGGTGGCCGAAACCGTGCGCCAGATCATGGAGCACTCTGAAACCAAGCTGTGCATTGTCGGCAAGCTGGACGACTGGAAATCCATGCAACCGGGCATTCCGAAGGACATGCCCTGCATCAGCTCGCCGCTGTGCGAAGCAAAGGGCAAGCAGTTCACCGCATGGGACGACATCATCAAGAAGACCCAGCCGATGATGGAAAGCCCGACCTTTGCCGAAGATGCGATGGCCACCATCATCTACACCTCGGGCACAACCGGCATGCCCAAGGGCGCAGTGCATGGCTTCGGCGCGTTCTCGCACACTGCCAAGGCGTTGCAGGAGGTGCTCCACTCGACGCACGCCGATCGCGCGCTGTCCTACCTGCCGCTGGCGCACGTGGCCGAGCGCTGCCTGGTCGAAGGTGCAAGCATCTTCGTCGGCTCGCGCATCTACTTCGCCGAGAGCCTGGACACTTTCCTGGCCGACCTGCAGCGTGCGCGGCCCACCTTCTTTTTCTCGGTGCCGCGGCTATGGGTCAAATTCCAGCAGGGCGTGTTTTCCAAGATGCCCAAGGAAAAACTCGCCCGCTTGATGCGTATTCCGATCCTGGGTGGCATCGTCCGCAAGAAGATCCTCAAGCAGCTCGGCATGGACTCGGTGCGCTTTGCCGGCACCGGTGCCGCCCCGTTGCCGCCCGAGGTCATGACCTGGTATCGCAACCTGGGGCTTGAACTGCTCGAGGGTTATGGCATGACCGAGCAGTTTGCCTTTGCGACGAGTTCGCTGCCGGGCAAGTCGCGCATCGGCTATGTCGGCAGCGCCACGGGCTGCTGCGAGGTCAGGCTGTCCGACATTGGCGAGGTGCAGACCCGCGGCCCGGCCCACATGCAATGCTATTTCAAGGAGCCGGAGAAAACCCGTGAGACCATGACCGACGACGGCTGGCTGCGCACCGGGGACCTGGGCGAGTTCGACAATGAACGACGGCTCAAGATCGTCGGCCGGGCCAAGGAGCAGTTCAAGTCCAGCAAGGGCAAATATGTGGCGCCCGCTCCGATTGAAAGCAAGCTGTCGGCCTTCACCAAGATCGAGGCCTGCATGGTGACCGGGGTTGCCTTCCCACAGCCGTTTGCGCTGGCCATGCTGCCGCTGGGGCAATGGGATGGCCTCAAGGCCACTGGCCCGCGCAAGGAATTCACGGACGAACTTTCGGCCCATCTCAAGGTCGTCAATGCACAGCTCGATCCCCATGAGCGCCTGGACTTCGTGGCGGTGGTGCCCGAGCAATGGTCGGTCGAGGCGGGCTTCGTAACGCCGACACTGAAGATCAAGCGCAACGTGGTCGAAAAGCACTATGAGACCCATTTCGAGAAATGGAGCAAGGCCCGCAAGGATGTGGTCTGGCACGACGTCTGAGTACCCGCATTCATGACCGTCACCCGCCTGAACCCGCTCGATACCGCCTGGCTGCTCACGGAATCGCGCGCCACGCCCAACCATGTGGGCGGTCTGCTGCAGTTCCGCCTGCCGGTCAAGGCGCCGCAGGACTTCCTGCGCAAGATGGTGGCGCAATTCCGCGGCCATCGCGAGTTCGTCGCGCCCTGGAACCAGCGCCTCAAGATCCCGTTCCTGAAGAACCCGCTGCCGTCCTGGGTGGTCGACGACCACATTGACCTGGAGTACCACATCCGCCACGCGGCCCTGCCCTGGCCCGGTGGCGAGCGCGAATTGGGCGAACTGGTCGGGCGGCTGCACAGCACGCCGATCGATCTGGCGCGCCCGCCGTGGGAATGCACCATCATCGAGGGGCTCGACGGTGGGCGGTTCGCGCTGTTCATCAAGATGCACCACTCGCTGATCGACGGCATCAGCGGCATCAAGATGCTGGAGCGTGCGATGGCCACCAGCGCGAAAGCTTCGCTGAAACTGCCGCCATTCTGGTCTGCGGTTTCCACCAGCGCGTCCAGACCGGCTGCACGGCGTCCGACGCCGACCATGGCCAATGCCAAGGCAGCAGCGATCGAGGGGCTGAGCGAGCAGGCCCGTTCATTGCCACAGCTGGCCTCGGCCTTTGGCAAGATCATCCGCCGCATCGGTGACCCCAGCGATGGCCTGGCCGTGCCGTTCGACGCGCCGCGCTCGATCCTGAACGGCCGGGTACGCGAAAAGCGCCGGTTTGCAACCCAGCAGTTCAATATCGAACGCCTGCGCGCGCTGGCGAGCGCCGCCCAGTGCACCTTGAACGACGTGGTGCTCGCGTTGTGCGGCGGGGCGCTACGGCGATTCCTGCTCGAACGCGACGAACTGCCCGACAAGTCGCTCACGGCCGGCATTCCGGTTTCAGTGCGGCCCAAGGACGACGAAGGCACCGGCAACGCGATCAGCTTCATCGTGGCGACGCTGGGGACCAATATCGCCGACGCCGGCGAACGGCTGCAAGCGATCCGCAACTCGGTCAAGCATGCCAAGTCTCATGTGCAAAGCCTGCCGCGCCAGGCCATGACGCAGTACACCCTGCTGCTGATGGCCCCGACCATGCTGACCCTGCTCACCGGCATCGGCGGGCGTACGCCGCCGATGTTCAACATCACGATCTCCAACGTGCCGGGACCGGACAGGCCGCTGTATTTTCGCGGCGCCGAGATGGTGTCGATCTATCCGGCCTCCATCGTGACCCACGGGCAGGCGCTCAACATCACCTGCGAGAGTTACGCCGGACAGATGAATTTCGGCTTCACCGCCTGCCACACGTCCCTGCCCAGCATG
>JANNKH010000086.1:0-177358 GCA_031396205.1 Rhodoferax sp. | reverse complement strand
GCCAGCAGCGCCTTGGCCGTGCGCCGGTTCTGTTTGATGCGGTGCGAGTCGGCTTTGAGTGCCTGATCCAGCACTTCGTAAAACGCCGTGAGCTTGCCAGGCTGCTCATTGCGCCGGTACACGGGCAGCGCCGCTTCATCGGCAGTCCTCAACCATCTGCGTATGGTGTTGCGCGATAACCCCGTGGTCTTCGCTATCTCGTGCAGCGACTTCTTGTCGCGTAAATGCAGCCGTCGAATCCTGCCCAACATTTCCATGGTGACCACCTTTTTGCTCCTGCCTAAAATTAAGACAGAGCCAGTAAAACACCTGGGCCAGTTTTAGATCAGCACATCCCCTGTAAGTGGGTCAGTTTTCGGTCGGCGCCAACAAACAGCACAAGTACGGTTCTGTGAGAGAGGCCCCCAGCGATGGGGGTCCCTACTCGATCAGCCGGGCAGCCCAATGCGCCGCCGGCCTGATCCCACGCTGTGCCACCCGTATCCGGTTTGTCATGATCTTGGGAAAGATCAACCATGCGGCCAAGAACAAGTGTCACCCGCACTGCCCCACATACCCGCACGCCGTGCAGAAGTCGCAACCATCTTTCCTGATCACCGTCGGATTGCCACACTCCGGACACGGCCGGCCGGCTAGCGGGGCTCGTTCGCGACGGCCTGCCGGGTTCTGCAGCACGCCCATCTCGCGCACTGGGTAACCTTCTTCATCCAGCACACCAAGCATCGCGTAGCGGTGGATCACCAGGCGCGCCAGATAGGCCACGGTGGAGGGCCAGACCTGCTGGCGGCGTTCGTTGTGCGGCAGGCCGGGCACGAAGGCCATGAAGTGGCCCAGCGGCTCGGCGTAGTTGAGCAGCTTGCGCAGCTTCATGCCGATCCATGCCGGGTCGATGACCCGCATGTCCAGCGACAGCAGCCGCGCCAGACCGTCATAGGCGCGCGGGTAGTTGCCCGACAGTCCCATGGCGCAGGGCCGGGTGACCGCTCCGCCGTCATGTTGTGGCAGCGTGATCTCCTTGAGCGTCAGCGTGAGCTGTTCGCCGGTGGCCGGGTTGTCGACATCGACGGCCCAGGCCAGGGTACCGCCGGGGCCGGTCACCGGTTCGCCGCGGCTGAACATGGCGTCCAGCACCGGTGTCGGCCCGGCCTTGCCGCCAGTCGGCTGGAGCTGTTCGCAGCGCCAGCGGATCACCGCCGCGGTGGCGGCAACCACACCGGGGAACAGCCGCTTCTCGCCATTGGGCGGGAACGGCATCTCGAAGCTGCGTTCTTCGGCCACGGTGGCCAGCGCATCGAGCTTGAGCTGCAACCAGGCCGCGTCGTTGGCGCGCAGGTCCATCGACAGGGTTTTGGCCAGCGCGCCGAGTCCGCGCGGTTGCTCCGCGCCATTGACCCAGACCTCGAACGGGCGCGGCGCGCCGCCTTCGTCGGGCGCCAGTTCACCGACGAACAGCGCGAAGTCGCCGAACGGGTGGTGCACCATGAAGGTCCAGGCCGGGTTGCCGGCCGGCAGCTCCGGTCGGCCCGGCCAGCGCAACGATGACAGCACCGGTGCCGGCAACCGATCCAGCGCCAGGCGGCGATTGGTGTCACGCACCACCAGCGGCTCTGCGGCGGCCGCTGGCGGGTCGGTATGCAGTACCGATCCGAGCACATTGTTGGGCCGGTAGGTGGCCAGGCCCTTGAGGCCGGACTTCCAGGCCTGCAGGTACAGATCCTGAAAATCTGCGTAGGGATAGTCGGCCGGCACATTGACTGTTTTCGAAATCGCCGTATCGATGTAAGGCGCCACTGCCGCCACCATGGCCGCATGGGCCTGCGCACTGAGTTCCAGCGCAGTGACAAAGGCCGGCGGAAGCGGCGTGTCAGCGCCATGCAGGTGGTGGAACAGGCGCCAGGCGTGGTCCTGTACCGGATACTCCTTGAAGCCGCCGTTCGGCATGCGCTTCTTGCGCGTGTAGGTCCAGCTGAACGGCGGCTCGATGCCATTGCTGGCGTTGTCGGCGAATGCCAGGCTGATGGTGCCAGTGGGCGCGATCGACAGCAGGTGCGAGTTGCGGATGCCGTGGGCGCGGATGCGGTCCTTGATCGATTGCGGCAGGCGCGAAGCGAAGCCATGCCCGCTCAGGTACAGGTCGGCATTGAACAAGGGAAAGGCACCACGTTCACGCGCCAGGTCGCACGATGCGGTGTACGCCGCGTCGCGCAGGCTCTGGCTGATCTGGCGCGCCATGGTGCGCGCCGGATCGCTGTCGTAATGCAGGCCGAGCATGATCAGCGCATCGCCCAGGCCGGTAAAGCCCAGCCCGACGCGGCGCTTGTTGCGCGCTTCCTGCTGCTGCTCGGGCAGCGGCCAGACGGTGATGTCGAGCACGTTGTCGAGCATGCGCGTCGCAACGCCGGCCAATGCAGCTAACCCGGCATGGTCGAAGCGCGCCTGTGATTGAAAGGGTTCGCGCACGAAACGGGTAAGGTCGATCGAACCCAGGCAACAGCAGCCATAGGCGGGCAGGGGCTGTTCACCGCACGGGTTCGTACTGGAGATCGTCTCGCAGTACCGCAGGTTGTTGTCGTTGTTGATAGGGTCCAGGAACAGCACGCCCGGCTCGGCATGGTCATAGGTGGAGCGCATGATCTGGTCCCACAGCTGGCGCGCGGGCAGCTTGCGGTAGACCCAATAGGCGTTACCCTGCGCCGGCGTGACCTGGTAGGCGCCAGCCTCCTTTTGCGCGACGCCAGGCTCGGCCCGGTGCCGCAGTTCGACGACCGCGTCCTGCTCTACTGCCTGCATGAAGGCGTCGGTCACCCCCACGGAAATATTGAAATTGCTGAGGCCACCGCCATCCTTGGCGCGGATGAACTCCTCGATGTCGGGGTGGTCACAGCGCAGCACGCCCATCTGCGCACCTCGCCGCGCGCCGGCCGACTCGACGGTTTCGCAGGAGCGGTCGTAGACATGCATGTAGCTCACCGGGCCCGATGCACTGCTTTGGGTGCTGCCGACCCAGGCACCGCGGGGTCGGATACGCGAGAAGTCATATCCGACCCCGCCACCCTTGCGCATGGTCTCGGCGGCCTGTGTCAGCGCGATATAGATGCCGGGATGACCGTCTTCGTCATGCGCGATGGAGTCGCCCACCGGTTGCACGAAGCAGTTGATCAGCGTGGCCGAAAGCTCGGTGCCGGCCGCGGACTGGATGCGACCAGCCGGCAGAAACCCGCTTTGCAGCGCCTGCAAAAAGTGCGCTTCCCAGTGGCTGCGCTGATCCGGCGCCTCGGCCATCGCCAACGCGCGGGCAACCCGCTGGTTCACCTCGGCAATCGTCTTTTCTTCGCCCTTGGCGTATTTTTCCAGCAGCACTTCTTCACTGATGGACTGGGGCGGCATTGAGGCAATAGTTTTTTTGGTGCTGCGTGTGGCTGTCATGGTGGGATAGGACCTTGGCTGGGTTGCATTCCTGCATTGTGGTTCGCGGCCGAGGTTAAGCTGGTTCTCGGGCGAGCAACTTGACCTCGCACAAGCGACGGATAATCGCCGCTCGCGTATGCCTGTTTGTACTCCTGTTTTTTTCCCGCTGCAGCCGGGGCCGTGTCATGAATATTTCCACTTTCGACGATCTTTTGGCTGCGGCGCGGGCCCAGGCCGAGCCACAGCGGCTTTTATTTGTGTTTGCGGCGGCCGAACTGGCCGACGACAGCACCGAGGAGCAGCGCCAGCGCTTTGCGGTCGGCGAGGGTGGCGCACTGGTGCCGGTCATGACGGTTGACAAGGCGCCCGATGCGCTGGCGAATTTTGCCGCGCTCATGCAGGAGTCGGAGCAGTTTGGCAAGACATGGGTCATGGTCTTTGCCGCAGCCATGTCGGGTCGACAGGGCAAAGCGCCCGCGCAAGCCGACGTGACGCAGGCACTCGAGCGCATGACCGAAGCCATCAAGTCGGGCAATCTGTCGGCCTTCGTTCCGTTCGACCGCGACGGCAACGCGGTCCGGTTCACCTGATCTGCTGCGGGCGCCTGCGTCAGACCGCCGAGGGATCGCCAGCGAGCGCGCGGGCGCGCTACCCGTCATTGGCCGACGGCAAGCGGGCACGCAGCGTGAGCGTACCGTCCCGCAGGCGACGGAGCACATCGAGAGTTCAGGCAAGATGGTAAGACCACCTTAGGAGACAGGCGATGAAGGACTTGACCCACCTGAGCGTCATCGATGGCGCATTTTTGCACCTCGAAAGCCCGGAGATGCCGATGCATGTGGGCAGCCTGGCGGTATTCGAGCCGCCCGCCGGCGAGCCGGGTTCCTGGTTCGAGGCGGTCAAGGCGCATGTGGTCAGTCGCATGCACCTGGCGCCGGTGTTCACCCGCAAGCTTGCGCTGATGCCGTTCGACCTGGCCAACCCGCTGTGGATCGACGACGACGACATCGACATCGACTACCACATGCGTTACCTGATGCTACCCAAGCCGGGTACCCTGGCGCAGCTCGAGGCAGTTTGCGCGCGGTTGCATTCGAGCCTTTTGGATCGCAGCCGTCCACTGTGGGAGTTCTATGTCATCGAGGGGTTGGCCGATGGCCGGGTGGGGTTTTACTCCAAGCTTCACCATGCGGCCGTGGACGGCCAGGCAGCCGTGGCATTGGCCGAGACGATCTTCGACCTGTCGGAGGTGCCACGCCGTGTCAAGCCGCCCCGTCCCAGGCGCAGCCACCGCTACCAGCTGGGTGTCGCCGAACTGCTTGGCGCGGCACTGCGCAACCAGATCGAGCAGGTGGTTCGGTTTGCGCGCCTGGTGCCCCCGATGGCCGGCGTTGCCCTGCAGACGGTGAAGGATGCGTTGGCCCGGCGGCGCAGCGGGACTGCCCGACGCCAGGGCGCGCCGGGCACACGCCTGAAGCTGGCCCCGCCAACCCCGTTCAACGTGTCGATCACCAACCAGCGCGCGTTTGCCGGTGTGACGCTGCCGTTACAGGAAGTCAAGGCGATTGGCAAGGCCCACGGCGCCTCGATCAACGACATGGTGTTGTGGCTGTGCAGCACCGCGCTGCGCGGCTACCTTGCCGATGCGCGCGAACTGCCTGACGGAACGCTGGTGGCCGGGGTGCCGGTGTCCCTGCGCACCGAGGGCGACACCCGCAGCAACAACCAGGTGTCCGGAACCGTGATCGACCTGGCAACGCAGGTGAGTGACCCGTTGCGGCGCCTGGCCGACATCATGGCCGGTACCCGTGCGATGAAGGAGCAACTCGGCGCATTCGGCAGCCTGATCCCCAAGGACTTTCCGTCCCTGGGTTCGCCCTGGCTGCTCAGCGGCCTGGCCTCGTTGTACGGACGGTCGCGTCTGGCGCACCGACTGCGTGCCGTCAACGTGGTGATCTCCAACGTGCCGGGGCCGCAGATTCCCTTGTTCCTGGCGGGGGCGCGCATGACCGGGCTCTACCCGCTGTCGATCGTCGTGCACGGCGTTGCATTGAACATCACCGTGCAAAGTTATCTGGGGCAGCTGTGTTTCGGGCTGATCGCCTGCCGCCGCGCCCTGCCCGATGTGGCGGAGCTGGCCCAGCAATTCGAGCGCGCGTTGGAGACTTTGCGGCGGCTGCCGTTGCCTGCGGTGCTCCCGCTACCGTCCATTGCTGATGTGGTACCGGCGGTCAAACGGCAAAAAAGCGTTCGCACCAAAACCAAGGCAAGCCCTGCCGCAGCCGACCGGTCGATTGCGCATCCGCCCGCCAAGTCATCGCGCGCCCGTCCTCGACTGGCCATCGTCAAGACATCGTCCACGCCGGCCCGCAAGACAACCCGTCGGCGCGCGGCGGCCAGTACCTGATGACAGTGCCAGGGCCGGCCGGTCCTGAATGGCCGACAGCAGGAACAAGCCATGCCGTCTGATACCCCGATCACCGACGCTTCCGGCGCCCGCGCGCCTGGATGGCACCGGTTGGCGCTGGAAATGCGCGCGCCACTGGAGTTTGCCGCCAGCCTTGCGGTGGCGCCGTGGTTGGCCAATGCGCCGCGTGGCGACGGACATCCCGTATTGGTGTATCCGGGTTTTCTGGCGACCAATTTCAGCACCCGCCCGATGCGCCGCCTGCTCGCCTGGCTGGGCCACGATGTGCATGGCTGGAACCAGGGACGCAATCTGCGGCCGAGCCCCGACGTGATAGGGCAGTCGCTGGAACACATCGGCGACCTGCACGCGCACAGCGGAAGGCGGGTGAGCCTGGTGGGCTGGAGCCTGGGCGGACTGTACGCGCGTGAACTGGCCAAGCGCGCGCCCGATGCGGTGCGTGCGGTCGTGACACTGGGCAGCCCTTTTTCCGGGCCGCTGCACGCGACCCGTGCCAGCCGGCTCTTTGACCGGGTCAACCGGGGTCGACCGCTCGAGCCGCTCTCGCACGAGAGCATGGGAGTGGCACCGCCCGTGCCGACGACCTCCATCTACAGCCGCAGCGACGCCATCGTGGCATGGCAACTCAGCATTGAAGCGCAGGGCCCCATGAGCGAAAGCATCTGCGTGCCGGCCAGCCATCTGGGGCTGGGTGTGAATCCCTGGGCGCTGTATGCGCTGGCCGACCGGCTGGCCCAACCCGAAGGACATTGGCAGCCGTTTGCGCGCGGCAGCCGCTTTCGCTCCTGGTTTCCGCGTGCCGTGGACCCGCGCGCGTCGCCTTGACGCGGGTGGCAGCGTCTTGCAGCGGCGCGGCGCCGGCGCAAGGGTCCGGTCGCAATGCGCAAAGCGTAAAGCGCAAAGCGGACGTGGCATGGACGGCGGCGCACCGGAGGCGGGGCTGATGGCAAGGACACCCACGAGGAGATCGACATGGCAAGAAGACAAGCGGCTGGCGACACGGGCATCGTGCTGATCACCGGTGCGTCATCGGGTATTGGCGAAGCGCTGGCCAAGCGCTTCGCGTCAGCCGGGCACGACCTGGTGCTGGTAGCACGCAGCGCGGACAAACTCAAGGCTCTTGCTGTGGCGCTCGCAGCGCAGTACGGTGTCAAGGCCTGGGTTGCGCCAGCGGACCTGGCACTGCCGGACGCGCCCGCCAAACTGCTGGCGGCGATGCGGCGCGCGCGGCGACCGATCAGCATTCTGGTCAATAACGCCGGGGTACTGGAGTACGGCGCGTTCGCCGGCATGACGCCAGCGCGGCATCAGCAGATGGTGGCGTTGAACGTTGCCGGTCTGACCGCGATGCTGGCGCACTTCGTTCCCCCGATGGTCGAACGTGGCAGCGGCAAGGTGCTCAACGTCGCCTCGATCGCCGCGTTTCAGCCCATACCGACGCTGGCCACCTATGCCGCTAGCAAGGCCTATGTGTTGTCGCTCACCGAATCGCTGTCGGAGGAACTGAAAGGGACCGGCGTCACGGTCACGGCCTTGTGCCCGGGCATTACTGCCACCCATATGTTGGGCAACGCCCAGGCGGGCAGCCAGGAGCTGAACAAATTGCCCAAGTTCCTGATCGGTGATGCGGACGCTGTCGCCAATGACGGCTACCAGGCCTGCATGGCGGGCGATACCATCAAGGTGCCCGGAATCGTGAACCTGGCCGCGACCGTGTCTGCGCGGGCGACTCCCAAATGGTTGCTGCGGCGTCTCAGCGGTGCGTTCGTACGCGCCATGCGTTGATCGCGCCAAGCGTGTCGGCGATCGGGTTTTGTGGTTTGTCGCTCGCGGCGTCGATGTGCCGACTACAGCAGGCCGACGCTGGCTGACCGGCTTGTCGCCACGGCAACGATATAGGCCACGGTGGCCAGGGCCGCAGTGAATGCCAGGGCGCGCTGGCGGCCACTGGCACCGCGCCGAAACGCGAGGCTGCCGGTTGCGATGTAGACCAGCAGGGCGATGACCTTGGCGCTCAACCAGTCCTGCTCCAGCGGATACTGCCCGCTCATGATGGTCAGCGCGATCGCGGCGCCAAGCAGTACCGTGTCATTGACATGTGGTGCGATGCGCAGCCAGCGGCTGCGCCGCCAGTCGATGCTGCAGAACTGCAGCGTGCCGCGCAGCAGGAACAGCGCGATGCTGATGCCGGCGCAGCCGATATGCAGCCATCGAACCTGCGCATAGTCCATGCGCCTTATCCGTCCCGCCCATCGCTGCGCGTCTGGCTCAGCCAGGGCAGGTAGATCCACAGATAGATCGTGAACGCTGCGCTCCAGGCGCCTGCCGCGATGATCAGCGCGGGCACCAGGGTGTCGCCCGACAGCAGGGGCGGGAACACCCGCAACAGCGCGGCGACCATCACCAGCCCATACGCGAAGGTTTCCCAGGCCCCGACCTGCAATGTGCGGCCGGTATGGCCGCGTGCGGTGCGGGTCATCATGCCGATGATCAGGCCGCCGGTCGCGCCCACGCCCAGCGCGTGGATGCCCGCCGAGATGCCGATCACGCCCGCATGTGCCAGCGCCAGCAGTGCCAGGCCCGTTGGCAACCAGGCGTACGACGCGTGCAGGATCCACAACACCGGTTTGCTGCGGGTGACGCCCGGATGCCAGCGCCATTGCCGCACCAGGTGTGCCAGCGCGGCCAACGCGAGCACGCCCGCCGTGAGTGGCGCGAGCGTGGCCGGCGCAAGCACCCACAGCGCCAGACCCAACGCCGTCGAGCCCAGGCTGGTGCGCTCGAGCCACGGCAGCGGCGCGATCGTGAGGCCCGGCGTGGCACTCATCGTAAAGCCAGGGACGACACGACCGGCCATCACGCATTCGATCATGATGATCAATGCCATTGCCGCGTGCAGTGCCTGCTGTGGCGCCAGGTCCAGCCATTGCAGAACGGCCAGGTGGAACACCAGGTTGGCCAGCGCCAGCAGCCCCAGGATCGCGGCCAGCGGCAGGTTGCGGGTGTTGCCGGCACGCAGCAGCAATCGGGTCATCACTGCGGCCACGATCGGCAGCAGCAGCGTGTCGAGTGCGGCGTAGACCGCATACGGCGCAACCAACGCGGCGACTCGGGCCGCCAGCCACAACAGCGCCAGCGCGCCGAGCGTGGTGCCGCGTGGTGTGCGCAGGCCGGTCCAGGCCTTGCCTGCGGTGAGCAGGAAACCGATGATCGTCGCGCCCGCAAAACCAAACAGCATTTCGTGCGCGTGCCACCAGACCGGTGGCACCGCCGCCGGCCATTCCAGCAGTCCCATGAAGACGGCCATCCACAGCGGAACCGCGATCGCGGCCAGCAGCGCGCTGCACAGGTAGAACGGCCGAAAACCCAGTCGCAACAATGCCAGTCCCTGGGGCTCGCGCGGTATCCGTGGTGTTGGCTCCAGAATTGGTTGCATCGGCTTGGTGCGTGCGTGCTTTGTCCGGCCTGCGGCTTGCTTCAGGCGAGTTGCGCCAGCGTCTCGCCGGTCAGCAGTTTGTGCATCAACTCGCGCACGCCGCGGACCTGGTTGCCCAGCGGCAGCGCGCCGACACCGCGGAAGAACAGGCCCTTTTTGGTGTCGCCGCGCAAGGCTGCGGCAAGCTGGTTGTCGATGCAGAACTGGCCCCATTGGTTGAAGCCGTCGCGCAGGCCGCACTGGGCCAGGCAATCGAAACTCTTGGTGCAGCGCGACTTGGGATGGGCGACCGCCTGCAGCCTGCCTTCGATCTTCAGATAGGCGTCGAGCCACGGGGTTCGCACCGCGCGCGCCGGAAGGCCGGCGACGCTGGTGAACTCCACCAGGTTCGCGTCGGTGGCCTGCGCCAGCACCTGCTTGAAGGCCGGATCGGCATCGCCCTCGGTGGTCACCGCAAAAGGCGTGCCCATCTGCACCGCCGCTGCACCAAGATTCTGCAGGCGCCGGATGTCGGCCCGGCTGCGCACGCCACCGGCAGCAATCAATGGGACCGAATCTTCGATACCGGCCGAACGCAGGAACGCGAGCGACTGCGGGATCGCGTTTTCGAATTCGAAGCGGGGATCGTGCAGATCGGCGATCTTTGCCGCGCCGAGGTGGCCGCCCGCCAGCCGCGGGTGTTCGATGACGATGGCATCGGGCAGGCGCTTCTTGCGTTCCCACTTGCGCACCACCAGTTGCACGCCACGCGCGTCCGACAGGATCGGTATCAGTGCCGTTGTGGGGTGGTCACGCGCCAGATCGGGCAGGTCCAGCGGCAGGCCGGCGCCTACCACCACCGCATCGATGCCGCATTCCAGCGCCCGGGTAATCGATGGCCCATAGGCAGTGACGGCCCGCATCACATTGATCGCCAGCAGGCCGCGGCCCTGGGAGCGCGTGCGCGCCAACGTGATTTCACGCTCCAGCGCCTGCAGGTTGGCGGCATCGATCGCGTCCCGGGCCGCAGCGCCTGGTGGCAGGCCGTGGGTGGCCGCCATCAGGTCCGGATGGTGGCGACGCAGGTCGACCGAAGAGATGGTGCCCATCGCGCCCAGTGCGGCGACCGAGCCGGCCAGACGATTGGCCGACACGCCGATTCCCATGCCGCCCTGCACGACCGGGAGCAGGGTACGGCCGAGCAGCCGCCATGCGCGCAGGCCACCGCTGCGCAGCCACGCCGCGCATTCGGTGTCTAACCAGTTGGGAGTGTCAGGAGGCCGGGTCGTGGTGGCAGCTGTCATGGTGGCGATTCGGGCGATCGATCGCCAGATAGGGAACGGTCGAGATTAGCGCCCTGTCGTGCAAAGGGATTTGAGATGGGTCAAGAAATACTGGGTGAATCAGCGTTCCGCAATATAGTGCTGCATCGTCACGCTCTCACCGTCAAGCAGGAACGAGCGTACATGCGACTCCAGTTCATGATCGGCCATCGTGGCGCGGGCGCGCTGGTGCAGGTAGTCGGCCCAGGAGGTCACGATGAAGCGCTCCAGATAGCGCTGCGGATCGGCCAGGTCGCGGTAAATGCGCCAGAATGTTGCGCCGTCGCGGCGCCGGGGTGCGCGCAACTGGCTGACGGCGCTGAGAAAGTCCTCGGCGCTGGTCGGGTCTATCCGGTAGGCCATCTCGACGGCAATCGGTCCGTCGCCCGGGTCCGGCTCCTTGCCCATGAACAAGTCCTGTAGCGACGGTGTGGCCGGCGTCACATCGCGCGCCTCTCCCATGCGCAACGGAAAGCGCCGGGCCATCAGCGGGCCGGCGGCCATGCAGGCTGCGGCCGCGCACAAGGCTACGGACAGACCGGCGATATCGGACAAGGCACCCCAGAACGCCGAGCCAAATGCGAATGCACCCAGTGCTGCCAGAGTATGCATCGCCACCGCCCGCGCCCGGACCCAGGGCGGCACGCTGGTCTGGGTGGCGGTGTTGAAGGTCGACATGACCGCCATCCAGGCACCCCCGCCGACCACCAGCGCCAGGTACACCGGCAGGTGCCAGCGGGAAAAAGCCGCAATCAGCATCACCAGTGCATACAGCAGGCAGCCGGCGGTGAGCAGGGCCTCCAGGCCAAATCGCGCACGCACCTTGCCGATCATCAGACCGGCAATCACCGCGCCCGCGCCCAGGCAACCCATCATCAGGCCGAATCCGCTGGCGTC
This sequence comes from Rhodoferax sp., assembly GCA_031396205.1. Lineage (GTDB taxonomy): Bacteria > Pseudomonadota > Gammaproteobacteria > Burkholderiales > Burkholderiaceae_C > CAISIP01. The sequence continues at coordinate 165,888 of JANNKH010000086.1, read as the reverse complement.
CAGGCCCAGCTGGCGCTGTCCGATCACTGGCAGCAGCGCCCACAACGCCGAGCCGGTACCGCTGTAGGCGGCTGCGCGCAGCAACTGTGCCAACACCGTATGGGAGTGCCACGCAAAACGCAGCGCACTGAGCATGCCGCCCCACAGACGCTCCGCCGGCAGGCGCGAGGGCGGATGCGGCTTGGGGGGCGCGCGCCGGATCGACTGCATCATGACCAGGGTGGTGATGACCGCGATGGCGAAGTTCCAGGGGCCACCCGCATAGGTGAACACCAGGCCGGCAATGGCTGGCCCGAGCGCCCGCGCGCCGTTGTAGGACACGCTGGTTGCGATGATGGCCTGGGGCAGTTCCTCGCGCGCAATCGAGTCCGCGACCGTCGAGTTCCACGCCGGCGACAACAGCGCCGTGCAACTGCCGCAGATGAAGATCAGGAACAGCACGCCACCGGGACCGGTGAGCTGCGCCAGCGACAGGCTGGCGAGCAGGATGCCGGCAGCCACCTGGATCGCCAGCGCCAGCAGGATCAGGCGCCTGCGGTCGGTGATGTCAGCCAGCACACCGGACGGCAAAGAAAACAGAAACATGGGCAGGAACACCGCCGTCTGCACCAATGCGGCGAGGAAGGACGAACCGCTGAGCTCGACCATCATCCAGGACGCAGCCATGGTCTGCATCGCATTGCCGACGAAGTAGACGCTGCCGCCGCTCCACAGGGTCCGGAATTGGCGATGGCGCAGGACGCCGGAGGTCAGGAAGGCTGCTCGCATAGAGGCCGATTGTCCATGCTTGAGCGCGGCGTCAAATCGGCAATGGCAACGCCCCCGTGCACTTGATCGGGTCCAGGCAGAAGCTGGAGCGCACATTGTCGACGCTGGGCAGCGCCATCAGCGTGTCCATCAGGAACTGCGACAGGGTCTTGAGGCCTCGGTCGATGAGCGCGAGATCTGGCGAGTCGGCCATTGCAAATCACATCAACGCGTTCGTTCATGCATGGGCGAGCGGATCGACTCCCTGGCTTCGTACAGGAGAGCCAGGATCGTTGGTGGCGCGCAAAAGAGGATTTCGCCGCTCCGTTGTCGGCCGGCCTTACACCGAAGACGAACAGCAAACTGCGGCTTGTACAGCCGATTGGCCAAGTGTTTGATTACACTCACTTTTGTTTTCGCTTCGCCAATTGGCGCGAATTATGCTTTTGTTTGGCGGCTGGGTAGGTAGCCTGCAAGACGAACACCGGGGTCGTCAAATATTTGGATTTACCTTGGGTTTCGCGCCCGGCGCGAAACTGGGAGTTACCAATATGTCTTTTAGATTTGCCTTCGCGGGAGTCGCGACCGGCCTGTTGTTGGCCACTGGTGCCGGGGCCGCGCCGTTGATCACGATGACTGCCATCTCCACTGTTTTTGCGACTCCAATAGGAATCGACTATTACGAGCCGACCAACTCGATCGTGATGTCCGCGAACTACTCATCCGGAATTCCGAACAACTTGATCGTGATCGCGCAGAATGGCAGTCATACCAACTATTCCACTCTCGCGGGTTTGACGGATGAACTGAAAATCGCGTCGGTTCGTTCAGGCTACACGACCGGGTTTGCGGTTGGCACGATTTTCACCGGCAACGGATCGGATGGCCAGATTGTGAAGGTGGATCCGGGCGGCGGGAGTTTCACCAATCCGTGGGTCAGCCTGCCAGGTGCCAACAATGGGCTGGTGCGTGGCTCGTTGTATGTGGACCGCACCGGCCTGTACAACGGAGATCTGATTGCCGTAACCACGGGTGGTGAGTTGTGGCGCATCGATGCGGCGGGCGCCTCCACCAAGATCGATGATCAGAATGTGCATCTGGAGGGTTTGTCGATCGTCCCGAATCTTCCAAAATGGGGTCCGTACGCCGGCTGTATCGTGGCCGGTGCCGAAAACCAGGGGTTGATGCATTTCTGGTGTCCGAGCACGACCGCGCCAAATGGTTTCAGCCATTCGTCGATCAGCGTCGGAGTCAACATCGAGGACATCGATGTCATCGATGGCGGCAATTTTTTCGGTGTGAATTTTGGTACGAGTCGCGTTCTGGGCGCTGCGGCTTCCCAGTTTTCCGGCATGACCGATGACTTGTTGCTGACCCAGGAGAACCCTTCTGGCGGTGGCACGGGGCTCTACCGTATGCGCTATGACGGCACGAACCTGGTAACCGAGCAGTTTGCGCAATCTGGCGGTGCCCCGATCGGGCAATGGGAACATGTGACTTTCGCCCCTGCTGGCATTGTCGAGATACCACCGACCGGGGTTCCAACGCCAGGCACCATGTCGCTGCTGGGGCTGGGCCTGCTTCTATTGGCCGGCGGGTCCTGGCGTCATCGCGCAGGCAACTCGTTGAGCGTGCGCAGCTGACCGGATTGGACAGCCACACCGTTCGCGCTCTGCGCTAGCGCAACAGTGTTGGGAGTGGCAACGCCCCCGTGCACTTGATCGGGTCCAGGCAGACGCTGGAGCGCACATTGTCGACGCCGGGCAGCGCCATCAGCGTGTCCATCAGGAACTGCGACAGGGCCTTGAGGTCCTTGGCCATCACCTTGAGCACGTAGTCGAAATCGCCGGTGACCGAGAAACATTCCAGAACCTCGGGCAGCGCGCGGATCGCGTCGGTGAATGTGCGCAGGTTGGCCAAGTGGCCCTTTTCCATCGAGACATGCACGAACGCAGTGACGCCCAAGCCGAGTTGTGCTGCATCCAGCCGGGTTTCATAGCCGGTGATAACCCCCATTTCCTCCAGCCGCCGGTGGCGCCGGTGGCATTGCGAGGTGGACAGGCTGACCGCCTCGGCCAACTCCAGGTTGGAGGCGCGTCCCTGCAGTTGCAGGAAGGCGAGCATCCGCAGATCGGTGCGGTCAAGATCATTGTTTTGCAACTTCGTCCCGTTTATGTTGAATTTGCGGGATCTTATTCAATAGCGCACGGGTTGGAGCAGGACAATCGCAACCCTATTTTGCGCGCGTGAAGCTACCATTTCACCCGTGGAGCGATGGTGCCGGCGCCGGATGGCGCATGGGGAGACGACCCGATCGTGGTCGGCCCAACGCGGCTGGTAGCTTATTGCCCCGATTGCCCCATGGCCTCAGAAAATGTAGCATGGGATTACCCAGCGGTCGTTGGCAGGGCGTCTGTCCTGCGCCAGTGGCACCGCGCCATGCACGACAAGGAGCAACCGCGATGGCAGATCTGTTTGAGAACCCGATGGGCCTGATGGGGTTCGAGTTTGTAGAATTTGCGTCGCCCACGCCCCATGTGCTGGAGCCAGTGTTCGAGATGATGGGCTTTTCCAAGGTGGCCCAGCACCGCTCCAAGAACGTGACGCTGTACCGCCAGGGCGGCATCAACTTCATCATCAACCATGAGCCGCGCAGCGTGGCCTCGTATTTCGCCGCCGAGCACGGTCCGTCGGCCTGCGGCCTCGCGTTCCGGGTGGAGAACTCGCGAGTCGCCTACGAGCGCGCGCTGGAGCTCGGCGCCGAGCCGATGGAAATGCGCACCGGCCCGATGGAGCTGCATCTGCCGGCCATCAAGGGCATCGGCGGCGCGCCGCTGTACCTGATCGACCGTTTCGAGGAAGGCAAGTCGATCTACGACATCGATTTTGACTACATCGAGGGTGTGGACCGGCATCCGGTCGGGCACGGCCTCAGGCTGGTCGACCACATGACGCACAACGTCTACCGCGGCCGCATGGCCTACTGGTCCAAGTACTACGAGCGGCTGTTCAACTTCAAGGAAATCCGCTACTTCGACATCCAGGGTGCGCATACCGGTCTGACGTCCAGGGCCATGACCGCGCCCGATGGCAAGATCCGCATTCCGTTGAACGAGGAATCGGCCAAGGGCTCCGGGCAGATCGAGGAGTTCCTGATGGAATTCAACGGCGAGGGCATCCAGCACATAGCGTTGCTGACCGACAACCTGATTGACAGTGTCGACAAACTGCAGATGGCCGGCGTTCCGCTGATGACTGCCCCCAACGACGTCTACTACGAGATGCTCGAGGATCGCCTGCCCGGGCATGGACAGAGCGTGCCGGAATTGCAGGCGCGCGGCATTTTGCTCGATGGCAGTACCGAAGGGGGCAAGCCCCGGCTGCTGCTGCAGATATTTTCCAAGACCCTGCTGGGGCCGGTGTTCTTCGAGTTCATCCAGCGCCAGGGCGATGACGGGTTTGGCGAGGGCAATTTCAAGGCCTTGTTCGAGTCGATCGAACGCGACCAGATCGCGCGCGGCGTGATTGCCGCGGCCTGAGCCATGTCGGCGTTGACCTACCAATCGGGATTCGGCAACGAGTTTGCAACCGAGGCCTTGCCCGGCGCATTGCCGGTCGGGCGCAACTCGCCGCAACGCTGCGCTTATGGTCTGTATGCCGAGCAGTTGTCCGGTACGTCGTTTACCGCGCCGCGTGCCGACAACCGACGCGCATGGCTGTACCGCATCCGTCCGAGCAGCATGCACCAGCCTTTCACGCAGGTCGATTCCGGCCTGTTGACGGGCGACTTCAATGCGCCTGCGCCGCCGAACCAATTGCGCTGGAACCCTTTGCCGATGCCCGATCAGCCAACCGATTTTGTGCAGGGCCTGGTCACGATGGCGGGCCACGGCGATCCGCAGGCCCAGTCGGGCGCGGCGGTACATCTGTACGCGGCCAATCAGAGCATGGTCGATCGGGTGTTCTACAACGCCGATGGCGAGATGCTGTTCGTGCCGCAGCAGGGAGCGCACCGGTTCGTGACCGAGATGGGCATCATCGAGGCCGAGCCGCAGCAGATCGTCGTGATGCCGCGCGGCGTGCGGTTCCGGCTCGAACTGCCTGACGGACCGGTGCGCGGCTATATGTGCGAGAACTTCGGCGCCAACCTGCGCCTGCCCGACCGCGGACCGATCGGCTCCAACGGGCTTGCCAATGCGCGCGACTTCCTGACGCCGGTGGCCGCCTACGAGGACCTGGACCGGCCGACCGCGTTGCTGGCCAAGTTCCAGGGTAACTTGTGGTCGGCGCGCATGAACCACTCGCCGCTGGACGTGGTGGCCTGGCATGGCAATTACGCACCCTACCGCTACGATCTGCGCCGGTTCAACACGATCGGCTCCATCAGCTATGACCATCCCGATCCGTCGATATTCCTGGTGCTGCATTCGGCGTCCGATACGCCGGGTGTCAGCGGCATCGATTTTGTGATCTTCCCGCCGCGCATCCTGGCGATGCAGGACACCTTCCGCCCACCCTGGTTCCACCGCAATATTGCCAGCGAGTTCATGGGCCTGGTGCATGGAAAATACGACGCCAAGGCCGACGGCTTCTCGCCTGGCGGTTGCAGCCTGCACAACAGCATGGCGGGGCACGGCCCTGACGCGCAGACCTTCAACAAGGCGAGCCACGCCGACCTGTCCAAGCACGACGTGATCACCGACACCATGGCCTTCATGTTCGAGACGCGTTGCGTGTTGCGGCCCACCCGGCATGCGTTGCAGTCGCCCTTGCTGCAGAAAGACTATTACCGCTGCTGGCAGGACCTGCCCAGGAACTTCACGCCGGGCGCGCCATGAACGCGCAATGCCGCCCGAGCGATGCGCTGCATGATGTGCGGCATCAAGCTACGCCATGATCACAAGCATCGACGACACCCACGACGCCAGCCTGCAAAGCTGGCTCGCTTCGGCCAACGATCCGGCCACGGATTTCCCGATCCAGAACCTGCCGCTGGGACGCTTCCTGCGCCAGGGCGACCACGACTGGCGACTCGGTGTGGCCATAGGCGATCAGATCGTCGATCTGCAACATGTCGCTCTGGTGCAATCGCAGGACGCGCATGCGTTGATGGCAGGCGAAAAAGCCGATCGCGTTGCGCTTCGGCTGGCGCTGTCCAGGGGCTTGCGCGTCGGCAGCGCGCAGGCTGCGCGGTTCAAGGCGGCGCTGGTACCGCAGTCGCACGTCGTCATGGGCCTGCCGTGCCACATCCGCGACTACACCGATTTCTACACCAGCGTGCACCACGCCACGACGATCGGCAAGCAGTTCCGTCCGCAGAGTCCACTGCTGCCCAACTACAAGTGGGTGCCCATCGGTTACCACGGGCGGGCCTCCTCGATCATCGCCAGTGGCCATCACTTTCGGCGTCCATGGGGCCAGCTCAAGGCGCCCGATGCCACGGCACCGACCTTGGGCGCGTGTGCCCGGCTGGACTATGAGCTCGAGCTCGGCATCGTTATCGGCCAGCCCAGCGCGATGGGTGATTCAGTTGCGATTGGGCTGGCCGAGGAGCATGTGTTCGGCCTGGCGCTGTTCAACGACTGGAGCGCACGCGATATCCAGGGCTGGGAGTACCAGCCGCTGGGTCCGTTCCTGTCGAAGAACTTCGCCAGCAGCCTGTCGCCCTGGATCGTCACGATGGAGGCGTTGGCGCCGTTTCGCGCGCCGTTCATCCGGTCTGCCGACGACCCGCAGCCACTGCCGTATCTGGACTCCGACGCCAACCGCCAGGCGGGCGCAATCGACGTCGAACTAGAGGTCTGGCTGCAGACCCTGAAAATGCGCGCAGCAGGGCAGTCGGGCGAGCGCCTGTCGTGCTCCAACTACAAGGACGCCTACTGGACCGTGGCGCAAATGGTGGCGCACCACACCGTCAACGGCTGCAACCTGGCCAGCGGCGACCTGTTCGGCACCGGTACCTTGTCCGGCCCGTTGCCGGAGCAGGGAGGTTCGTTGATGGAACTGAGCCAGGGCGGCAAGCGCGCCGTACCGTTGGCCAATGGCGAGTCGCGCACCTGGCTGCAGGACGGCGATGCGATCATCCTGCGCGGTTATTGCCAGAGAGAGGGCTTTCGACGCATCGGCTTTGGCGAATGCAGGGGCACGGTGCAGGCGGCCCGTTCGGCTGACTGAACAGGAGCAGAGCCATGCTCGACAAACCCAAACACGGCGCCGCGGCCGGCCTCCGGCCCGAACGCGCCGACTGGACCATCGACCAGGGCTGGAACCACTACACCGCGCAGGAACATGCGGTCTGGAAGACGCTGTTCGAGCGCCAGACCCGTTTGCTGCCCGGCCGCGCCTGCGACGCTTTCGTCGCCGGCATGCAGCAGTTGCCGATCGATGGCGCGCAGATTCCCGACTTCCGGCGACTCAGCGAGGTGTTGGTGCGCCACACCGGCTGGCAGATCGTCGCGGTGCCTGGCCTGGTACCCGACGAGGTGTTCTTCGACCATCTGGCCAACCGGCGCTTTCCCGCGGGCAATTTCATTCGCAAGGCCGACCAACTCGATTACCTGGAAGAACCCGATGTCTTTCACGATGTGTTCGGCCATGTGCCGATGCTGATGAACCCGGTGATTGCCGACTTCGTGCAGGCCTATGGCATCGGTGGCATGCGCGCCAAGGCGTTGGGCGTGCTGCCGCAGCTGGCCCGGGTGTACTGGTACACGGTGGAGTTCGGCCTGGTGCAGCAGAAGGACGGACTGCGCATCTATGGTTCAGGCATCGCCTCGTCCGCCACCGAATCGGTGTTTGCGCTCGACGATGCCTCGCCCAATCGCATCGGCTTCGACCTGGAACGGGTCATGCGCACCAACTACCGCATCGACGACTTCCAGGAGGTGTACTTCGTGCTCGATAGCCTGGACGACCTGCTGGAGCTGGCCACGATTGATTTTGCCCCGGTGTACACCAGGGTGGCTGCGTTGCCCGAGTTGCAGCCGGGCGAGATCTTGCGCGCCGACCGGGTGCTGCATAGTGGCAGCGGCGCGTACCACGCCAAGCGCTAGGTGCTGGCATCGGCGCAAAGCCGGATAACCGGGCTGGCAGAGCTGCGCGGGTTACGGTGCCGATGCGCGTGCGCGCCGTTGCATCAGTTCGACGGCGCGTTCGCGTACCGCCAGCGCGTCCGTCACCAGCGCCAGGCCCGATGGCATGGCGACATGCACGCCGTCTTCGGTCAGCACGAAGTCCATCGGAATGTCGTGCGGCTGCGGTCGGATCGAATCAATGCGAGACAAGGCGTAGCCGACGCCGATTTTCAGCGGCTGCGGCGACAGAGCAGCCAGCGTGCGATCGTAGTAGCCGCCGCCATAACCGAGCCGATAGCCCATGCGGTCGAAGCCGACGGGTGGCATCAGCACGACATCGGGGCGCACGATGGCACCGTCGTGCGGCACCGGCAGCCCGAAGACGCCGGCCGTTGTGCGCGCGCCGGGCCACCATACGCGAAACTGCAGCGGCGCCGCCGAGCGCTGCACCACCGGCAGTGCGCCGAGCGCGCCCCGCGCACGCCATTCACGCAGTGCGAAGCGGGGATCGAATTCGGCCTTGAATGGCCAGTAGGCAGCCACCACCATCGGGCCGGCAATCGGGAATGCGGTCAGCAGCCAATGCGTGATGCGGCGGTTGCAGGCGATCCGCTGGGCCTTGTCGAGGGCCATGCGCCGATGCAGCAACACGGCGCGTTGCTGGCTGCGCCAATGGCCGAGTTCAGGGGGCAAGGGCATGGAGGGGCTGCTGGTGCGGTTTGCGTCAGGGCGGAGCAAAGGCGTGATGCGCTGGCGAATCGGCCAGCGGTCGCTGCACCAACAATGGCGGCAAAGGCGACGCACGTCAAGGGCCTTGTCCGCTGAGGGTAAGATGATCGCCATGGATCATTGGAATATTCCCCCGCATGTCCATACGCCTGCGCTGATCAGGCGCGCTGCCTTGCGCGCCCTGTCGCCGCTCGGGGGCGCTCTGCGCGCGATCGCGACGGCCGTGACGCTGTGCATGGCTGGCGCCGGCGTCCAGGCCTCCTGCAATGATCCGCCGGCCCCTGGTGTCGACTGGACCGAATGTGAAAAGCATCGCTTGGTGTTACGCGGCGCGGACCTTTCCGGTGCCCGCATGAGTGGGGCCGATCTGAATGGCACCGACTTGCAGAAAGCCAAGCTGGTCGGTGCAGACCTGACCCATGCCAGTGTGGACCGGGTCCGGTTAAGCGGTGCAGACCTCAGTCGCGCCAAGTTGGTGCAACTCAATGCCTACCGGGCCAACTTCAGCGGCGCCAATCTGACGGGTGCCGACCTTACCAAAGCAGAAATGGCCCGCGCCAATCTCGCGTCGGCCAATTTTTCCGGGGCTAATCTGCGCAAGGCCGAATTGCAGCGCGCCAATCTGGAGGGCAGCAACTTTGAGGGTGCCAATCTCGACGGCGCCGATCTGGCGCGCACCAACATGGCCAAGGCGCGGTTCAATGGCGCGCGCATGGTGCAGGCGCGTACCTTCCGTGCCCGCATCGAGGGCGTGAACCTGTCCGGTGTGATCGGTCTGAACCAGTCCCAACTCGACGCCGCCTGCGGCGATGCGGGAACCCGTTTGGCGGACGGACTCAAGGCGCCGAAAACCTGGCCCTGCGGCAAAGATGAATAAGCCTGCCGCGACGGTGCAATCCCGTATTGCGCCATCATGCACATGCCGCTAGCATGATCCTTCTTTTAACCGTACCCAGGAAAAAACCATGAGAAAACTGATCCATTTCGTTGCGGGATTGGCCGCCGCTGCACTGTTGTTGATGCCGCTGCAGGTCGCGGCGCAAAACAAGTCCCGCCTGACCCAGATACTGGAGCGGGGCAGTTTGCGCGTAGGTACCACCGGAGACTTCAATCCGATGTCGATCAAGGACACCGCGACCAATACACTCACGGGATTCGACGTCGAGGCAATGACCGAACTGGCAAAGGATATGGGTGTCAAGATCGAGTTCGTGCCGGCGGAATGGGCCACGCTGGTCAATGGCATCGTGTCCGATCGCTATGACATCTTCTCGGGGGCCTCGCTCAGCATGGCGCGCGCCAAGACGGTTGCGTTCTCCAACCCCTATATCTACGCCGGAACGGTGCCGCTGGTGAACAAGAAGGGCAATGCCAGGATCACCAACTGGGACGGCATCAACAACGCCAATACCACGGTGGCCGTGCTGATGGGAACGGTGTTTGAACAACAGGCCAAGGCCCATTTCCCCAAGGCCAAGGTGCGCGCGATCGAGAAACCCGCGACGGGCTACCAGGAGGTGCTGGCCGGCCGCGCCCAGGTGACGATCACCAGCAACGTCGAAGCGGCCACGCTGATGAAGACCTATCCCGACCTGCAGATGATCGGCAGCAGCAACGAGATGCGCAACAAGCGCCCGTTTGCCTATCCGATGCCACAGGGTGACGAGGTCTGGCTGACCTTTGTCAACAACTGGATCGCGCTCAAGACTGCAGAAGGATATTTTGCCGGCCTTGAAGCCAAATGGCTGTCGGCGAAATAATTCGAAGGCTGCTCGTCCTCGCCGCGTCCGGCCTGCTGCTGGCCGGATGCGCCGGCCCCTCCCAGGGAGGGGCCTCCAGCTACACCTGGGGCTGGTACATCTTCAACCCCCTGCAAGCCAAGGGCTTGTCGAACCTGCAGTTCCTGCTGGGCGGCATGTGGTGGACGATCCTGGTCTCGCTGTGCGCCATTGCGCTGTCGGTGGTGCTGGGCGCACTGATTGCGGTGGCGGGGCTGTCAACGCGCAAGTCGCTCAACCGCGTCAACCGCGTCTATGTCGAGTTGTTCCGATCTATTCCGCTGCTGGTGTTGATGCTGTGGGTGTTCTACGGCCTGCCGGTCATCATCGGTTTGCAACTCGGCGTTTTTGCCACCGGCGTGCTGTCGCTGGCCATCAGCGACAGCGCATTCGAGGCCGAGGTGTTTCGCGCCGGTATCCAGTCGGTACCCAAGGGCCAGGTCGAGGCGGCCAAAAGCCTGGGGCTCAGCTGGTATCTGCAGATGCGGCTGGTCGTGATGCCACAAGCGGTCAAGGTGATCCTGCCCGCGCTGGGCAACCAGTTCGTCTATGTGCTCAAGATGTCGTCGTTGATTTCGGTGATCGGCTTGCAGGAACTCACCCGGCGCGCCAACGAACTCAATGTCAGCGAGTACCGGCCACTGGAGACCTACACCTTGCTGGTGGCGGAGTACCTGCTGCTGATCCTGTTCGTGTCGTATCTGGTGCGCCGCATGGAGCGCCGGATGGCTACGTCGCACTAGGCTTGAGGAAGGTCGGAGCGTCGTGATCCTGCACCAATCCACCTGGCCCGCGGTCGAGGCCTATCTGCAACGCTCCAGCGGTGTCGTGGTGCCTATGGGCTCGACCGAGCAGCATGGACCGACCGGCCTGATCGGTACCGACAGCATGACCGCGCAGGCGGTGGCGCATGCGATGGCGGACATCTGTGGCGCTCTGGTCGGCCCCACGCTCACGCTGGGACCGGCGCAATTCAACCTCGCCTTTCCGGGCACGGTGTCGCTGCGGCCGGGAACGCTGGTGCGGGTCATCGTCGACTATGTGCAATCGCTGGCCCAGCAGGGATTTCGGCACTTCTATTTTCTCAACGGCCACGGTGGCAATCTGGCACCGGCGCAGTGCGCGTTCCAGGAAATCCATGCTGACCGCAGCCTGGGTCGGAGCGCACTGCCGGCCTTGCATTTGCGCATGCGCAGCTGGTGGGATTACCCCGACGCCAACGCGTTGCGCCAGCAACTGTATGGGGCGGGCGAGGGCATGCATGCCACGCCGTCGGAGGTTGCCATTACCCGGTCGTTGTCACCCGACGCCTGCCCACCCGATCGACTGGTCGCCCCGCCGCCGCTGGACGCCGCGTTCATCAAGGCCCACGCAGGCGACAACCACCGTGACGCGGCGTCGCACCGTGCGCAGTTTCCCGATGGTCGCGTCGGCTCCCATTCGGCGCTCGGACTGGCCGAGCACGGCGCCGAGTTCATCCGGCTGGCAGCCGGCGCCGCAGCGCAGGACTACCAGTTATTTCTGGACGAGGGCCGCGGCACATGATCTTCTATGCCACACCCGTGTCGAGCTACAGCGCCAAGGTGCGCATCGTGCTGGCGGTCAAGGGCGTGCCATTCGATGAGCAGCCACCGCCGGGCGGCTACCGATCGGCCGAGTACCGGGCGATCGTTGCGATGGGTACGCTGCCTGCGATTCGCATCGGTGACTGGGTGCTGTCGGAATCGGAGGCGATCAACGAGTTTCTGGAAGATGCCTACCCGTCCCCGCCGATGCTGCCAGGTGACGCGCGCGGGCGGGCGGACATCCGGTTCCTGTGCCGGTTTCACGACCTGTACCTGGAACCGCGGGTAAGAGCCCTGTTTGCCCAGGTGAAACCGGCAACCCGCGATCCGCAACAGGTCTCGGCGCTGCGCGGTGCGCTTGAAACGCGGATTGTCCAGTTGGCGCAATGGGTCAAGCCCCAGCCCTGGTTGCTGACACCCACCATCAGTCTGGCCGATTGCGGAGCGCTGGTGAATCTGCCGCTGGCCCGCATGCTGCTCGATGCCTGTGGGCAACCCATCATCTTGCCGCCCGTGCTGCAAGCCTGGCTCGACGCGTCGCACAACCACCTGCCGGTGCGCCGCGCGCTCGATCCCTGGCGCGATGCGACACAGGCCTGGCTGACGGCCTCTCTGGGAGCCTGATCGCATGACAACTTCACCCCTGTCGCGTTACTCCCCGCTGGCCCGGCCGGACTGGCGTCACGTGCAGAAGATCGCACTGGAGGATTTCCAGCCCGAGGATTGGCAACTGTTGGAGCAGCAGCGCCGGCTGTACCTGGCCGACCACCAGGCCGACCAGGCACTGCGCCTGTTGACGGCTTCCAGGGACGACCCGTCTTTTGGCTACATGGTCAACAACTACCGGCATTGCCTGCAGTCGGCCACGATGGTGTTGCGCGATGGGCGCGACGAGGAAGATGTCGTCGTGGCCCTGCTGCACGACGTGGGTTTCACGACCTGCCCGCTGATGCACGGCGATTTCGCGGCCACGCTGATGGGCGCCTACATTTCCGATCGCAATTACTGGATGCTGCAGCACCATGCGACGTTCCAGAACCTGCATTCGCCGCATCTGCCTGGGGTCAGTCAGCATGAGCGTGACCGGTGGAAGGACAGCCCGCACTTCGACTGGACGGCCGAGTTCGTGGCCCGGTATGACCAGGCCGCCGCTGACCCCGACTACCCGAGTGAGCCGATCGCAACCTTTGTTCCGATGGTGCGTCGCATCTTCGCCCGCAAGCCCATCGACCGCCGCACCACGACACGGGAGACCAACGCCATGCACAAGGAAGCCCCATGACCGCCTGGATCCGGATGATCCCGCTGGAGGACGCCAGCGGCAAGCTCAGGGAGATGTACGAACTGGCCAAGACACCCAGTGGCACCGTGGACAACGTCATGCGCGCACACAGCCTGCGCCCGCACAGCATGCAGGGACACCTGGCGTTGTACCGCAACGTGCTGCACAACCCGGACAATACCTTGCCGTTCTGGTTCCTGGAGGTCGTGGCGTCCTACGTGAGCATGTCCAACAGATGCGACTACAGCCTGACCCACCACTGGGCCAACGCGCGGCGCCTGATCAACGACAAGGCGCGCGCCCAGAAAGTGTGGGAGGCGCTGTCCGCCGCGAAGCCTGAAATGGCGTTCGACGGTCGGCAACTGGCGTTTCTGAACTATGCGCGCAAACTCACTGTTGCGGTCGCCGACATGCAACGCAGCGACTATGACGCTTTGCGCGCCGCCGGTTGCGAGGATGGCGAAATCCTGGAAGTGAACCAGGTCTGCGCGTACTTCAACTATTCGAACCGGCTGCTCAACGGGCTGGGCGTGACGACCGAAGGCGATACGCTCGGGTATTACAAGGAACCGGACACGGACTGAGCCGGCGTTACTGCGTTTTCGGCCGCAATCAATTCCGCCAACCCCTTGCGGAACCGGCTCGCTGCCGCATCGAGCAACAGCCCGGTGGTCGGCGTGGTCTTGTTCTTCATGCCCCGGTGCACCGCCTGCAGGATGGCACGGTCTTCCTCGAACGCGGCCTTGGCGCCGTCAGCGACCTTGCGCGTGATCGCTGCGTCGTGCGGATCGGTGTTACGGTGCTGCAGCCAATAGTACTGGGTGCTGTCGTCATCGATCGGCGTGAGCAGATGGTAGGAGATCATGCGGTAGGTATCGGCGTCTTGCACCATCGTGGCGCCGCCCTTGCCGGCTGGGGTGTAGATGCCCATGTTCACTGCCAGTGCCGGGTAACGCACTTCGTAATGCTGCAGCCGGTCGGCGTTGCCCTTGAACTTGACCAGCGGCGCATAAAAGGGCGGTGGCGGCTGGTCCAGCATCCAGCGGCTGTTGATGACGCCCTGGGCGTTGGCGGTGATTTGCATCGGCGTGTTGTCGGTGCCGACGCCGGCGAACGAGCCGCGGTGCACCCAGGCCACATGCGAGGGGTCGAGCAGGTTGTCGACCATCCACAGGTAATGGCAGGGGATCAGCATGCTGTCGCCCTTGGTGATGTTCCAGGCCGGGTTGTCGTAGTTCTCGATCTCGAAAATCGGATGCTGCGCCGCACGCGACGGCTCACCCATCCAGATCCAGAGCAGTCCATAGCGATCGCGCACCGGATAGCTGCGCACCCTGGCAAGGGGCGGAATGCGTTCCTGCGTGGCGGCGTCGATGCAGGCGCCGTTGCAGTCGAACGTCAGGCCGTGGTAACCGCATTCGACCGCGTCGCCCTTGATGCGGCCCATCGAGAGCGGCAGTTTGCGGTGCGGACAGGCGTCCTCGAGTGCCACCGGTCGGCCGTCTTCGGTGCGGTACAGCACCACTGCCTCGCCCAGCAGCCGGCAGGCCAGCAGCGTGCGGCCGACCTGCGGCGACAGGGCGGCGACATACCAGGCATTACGCAGAAAATTCGACATCAGAATTCTTCCCCACTTGTGTCAGGCGCCAGCCACGGCCCATCCGGCCAGCGCGACATCGGTTGCCAACCGGAACAGGCGATCGCCGCGCGTACACGGCGCCGGCAGGCTCTTGCACAATACCAGAGCGTCGCGCTGAAACTGTAGCAGTTCGGGTTCGCGCCAGGGTGTATCGTGGCGGTGGATCCGCGCCGCCGGCTGTCCTGCGCGCACCGGCTGTCCAATGTCGGCCAGTGGTTCGAACAGGCCGTCCTCCGTTGCGCAGACATAGTGGTCATCGCCACCGACAGTCGTCATGCGGCTGGAGCCCTGCGGGGGCACGGACTCTGCCAGCAGACCGACATGGGCCAGCAGAGCGCGAATCCCGCTTTGCATGATGGCCGGCGTCATCGGGCTTGGTCGTCACGATCAATGCTCCAGGATCTGGCTCAGGAATTTTTTGGTGCGCTCCGACTGCGGGTTGTCGAACAGCGCGTGCGGTGGCGCCTGCTCGACGATACGCCCAGCGTCCATGAACACCACCGAATCGGCGACCTTTTTCGCAAAACCCATCTCATGCGTCACGCACACCATGGTCATGCCCGATTGCGCCAGGTCGATGATCACGTCCAGCACCTCCTTGATCATCTCCGGATCGAGTGCCGATGTGGGCTCGTCGAACAACATTATCTTGGGCTCCATGCACAAGGACCGCGCGATGGCAACGCGCTGCTGCTGGCCACCGGAGAGCTGGGCCGGAAACTTGGCCGCCTGCTCCGGAATACGCACCCGCTCCAGATAGGCCATGGCTTTTGCCTGCGCAACCTTGCGCGGTGTGCCGCGGGCACGTATTTGTGGCAGGGTGCAGTTCTCCAGCACGCTCAGGTGCGGGAAAAGGTTGAAGCTCTGGAACACCATGCCGACCTCGCGGCGGATCGCGGCGATGTGTTGGGTGTCCTCGTTGAGTTCGATACCGTCGAGCGTGATGACGCCGCTGTCGTGTTCCTCCAGCCGGTTGATGCAGCGGATCAGTGTCGACTTGCCGGAGCCCGAGGGGCCGCATATGACGACGCGTTCGCCCGGCCGGACGTCCAGATCGACATCACACAGCACCTGCGCCTGGCCGAACCATTTGTTGACGCCACGCAGGCGGATGATGGGCTCACCCATGCGGTATGGCCCAAACGACGCGGCCCGACCGACGGTCTCGACAACAGGTGCGCAAGCCGCCTGGAGAATCGGTGTAGGTAGGCATGAGACGCGTCAATGCATCAGTTGTGTGCTTGGGCATATCGGCGCTCCAGCGCGGCGAAGAAGCGAGACAGCGTGAAGCAGATGACGAAATAGACCACCGCGATGAACACGAACACCTCGAATACCCGCTGCGTCGTGACCTGTACGTCCTGGGCCATGAAGGTCAGCTCCTGGATCGACACCAGCGAGACCAGCGAGGAGTCCTTGATCAACTGGATGAACTGTCCCGCCATCGGGGGCAGGACATTGCGAAATGCCTGCGGCAAAACGACGAAACGGGTGATGTCGATGTGCGACAGCCCAAGGCTCTTGCCGGCCTCGATCTGCGACCGGGGTACCGATTCAATGCCGGCGCGCACGATCTCGGTCACGTAGGCGCCGGAGAACACCGACAGGCAGATCAGGCCCAGCACGAAGTTGTCGATCAGGCGCGGCGTTCCAAAAAAGACGCTGATCCAGAACTGCGCGGGGGGTGACCACTGGGCGACACTGTCACCGAAGGTCAGTTTGGGCATGATCTGGCTGGCTGGCGATGAAGTAGACAAAGACGAAAACGAAAACGACGGGCGGAATATTGCGAATCAACAACACGTAACTGGTGCCGATCATGCGCAGAAACAGCCGCCGGCTGGTGCGGCACAGGCCCATCAGCGTGCCGGCGATGCCGGCCAGCAGGATGCCCCAGATGGCGAGCCGCAGGGTTGTCAGCAACCCTTCGATCAGCAGGTTGCTGACCCATCTTCCGCTGGCCTCGTCATAGCGCAGCACGAATGGCCAGATCGTGCTCCAGTTCCATTTGTAGGCAAAGACTGTACTGGTCTGCCAGGCCAGGTGGGCGAGCAATCCGGCCACCGCAAGCAGCAGCGCCAGGTCGAGGCGGCCCCAGCGCAAGCGCCGGCGCCGCACAGGCGGACGCGCCGAAGCTGCGGCGGCCGACGCGCTGGCCGGAGCCGTTGCCGGCCGCGCGCTGACATCCATATCCTATTCGGGGACCAGGGCGGCCCATTCCTGGCTCTTGAACCAGTAGGTGTGGCGTTGCTTGAGCCAATCCTTGTTCTTGCCGATCCATTCATTGAACACCGCGGTCGCATTGGCGTTGCCCTTGCGCAAGCCGAAGCCCTCGACCGACACCGTGACCGTGTCAGGCGATGGCTTGAACAACTTGTCCGGGTTCTTCAGCGCGAAGAAAGTGGGCTTGGGTTCGCTGGAGATCACCGCATGGGCCTTGCCATTGATGACTTCCTGGAACGCGATCGCGTCGTCGTCAAACTGGCGCAGCGTGGCCTTGGGCCATTTTTCCTCGATCGTCTTGCAACCCGACACGCCACGCCGGCACACGAACGTGATGTTGGCGTTGTTGTAGTCATCGGGCCATTTGAGCTTGGACGCCAGTTCCTTGGATGCGGCAATGCCCTGGCCGGAATTGGAGTAGGGCGCGGTGAAGTCGATCTGCTCCTGCCGCGCCGGTGTCACCGACATGCCGCCGATGATGACGTCGAATTTCTTCGCAATCAGCGACGGAATAATGCCGTCCCAGGCGGTCGGAATCAATTCCACCTGCACGCCCATATCCTTGGCCAGCTTGGTTGCCACGTCGATCTCGAAGCCGACCCACTGGCCCTGCTTGTCGCGCATGGCCCAGGGGACGAAACTGCCAAAACCGACCTGCAACTTGCCGCGGCTCTTGATCGCCTCGATCATGTTCTCTTGTTGCGCCACTGCCGGCGGCAGCCAGGCCATTGTGGACAGCGCCAACGCGCCGATACCGAATATGCGGGTGAGTGCCTTCATCATGTTCTCCAAGGTTGGTGCAAGAAAAGGGTGCCACGGGTCGATGGTAATGCGCCCGTGCGGCTTCAGGGACGGCGGTAGCGGCGTTCGAGCCAGCTGACAAACAGCGACAGCGTGATGGTGACCACCAGATACATCGCCGCCGTCGTCAGCCAGATCTCGAACGCCATGAAGGTGTCGGAGATCACGGTGCGGGCCTGCGTTGTGAGATCGTACACCGCGATGACGCTGACGATGGCCGAATGCTTGACCAGGTTGACCAGTACGCCGCCCAGCGGGGGCAACATCAGGGGCACGGCCTGCGGCAGGATGATGTCACGGTACAGGTCGCGATTCGACAAGCCCAGGCTCAGACCCGCCTCGCGCTGACCCTTGCGCACCGCGTTGATGCCCCCGCGCACGATCTCGGCCACGAAGGCGCCTTCGTACAGGGCCAGGCACAGGATGCCGGCCCATTCGCGTGGAATGCCCAGGATCGCGGCGATGATGAAATAGGTGATCAGCATCTGTACCAGGATCGGCGTGTTGCGAATCAGTTCGACATACAGCCATGCCAGGGCCGGCCCGACGACCGAGCGTGACAGGCGCAGCACGGCGCTCAGCAAGCCGATCGCCAGTGCCAGCAGGCCGGCCTTCCAGGTGATGTCCAGCGTGACGAACAGGCCCTTGACCAGCGGTCCCCAGATCAGTTCACCGTCGACGACACGGTACAGGTAGCGCGGCACCTTGTCCCATTTCCACTGGTAGCCCATGCTCTGCGCCCCCTGTACCGCGAACGCGGCCAGCAAGCCCAGCATCAGCAGAAACTGCAGCGCTTCAAACCAGGGACGGCGATGCCAGACGACGGCGCGGGGCGGTGGAGGTGACCGGGTTTGCATCGGGCAAGGTCGGCGTCGTCGTTGGCAGTCAGGCTGCCGGGGGGGCAAAGTGCGCGGATTGCCCGCGGTACGTGAAGATCTTGCCAAAGCGCCATTGCAAGGACTCGCCGCACAGGATCGGTGCCTCACCGGCTGCGGCATCCGCCACCACGTCCCGGGGATCGATCAGGGTTTGCAGGTCGGGGTCGAAGGCGAACACCAGCGACAGGCGCTCTTGGGTCGAGGCGCTGATCACCCGATGCGGCGTGGACCTGTAGACATGGCCGGTCCAGCGCGCCAGCAGGTCTCCGACACTTACCACCAGCGTGTCCGAACCATCCCGCAGCGCGGCGATATCGACCACCGGCACCCCGCACGCATCGGGTGCCGGCGCAGGGGGGCGATAGGCTCTGGCCAAGGTCATGGAGGGATCGATCGGCGTTGTCGGGAAACCAGTATAGCGAGCCTGCGGATTGTTGACTAGACAAGTGCCACTGCCTGCATTGCAATGCGTACGGCCAGCCTTCGGGCGCGAGCGCGGCGCCAGGCCGCTGGCTGTCGACGGGCGCTGCGCACCGACTGGGCAGCATCCTAGAATGCGGCTGACGGTGGTTAGTGACGGCGTCGGTGTCGCCAGGGCCGCGGTCGGTCCATTGACGGGGAACCCATGTTCGAAACCACCATCGCCGGCAGCCTGCCCAAACCCGCCTGGCTGGCCGAGACACAGAAGCTCTGGCCGCAATGGAAAAGCAGCGGCGACGAACTGCTGCAGGCCAAGGCCGATGCCACCCTGCTGTGGATCAAGGCGCAGGAAGATGCCGGCCTGGACATCATCGGTGACGGTGAGCAGGCGCGCCAGCATTTCGTGCATGGCTTCGTCGAGCATGTCAGTGGCATCGACTTCGAGCACAAGGTGCCAATGGGTATCCGCAACAACCGGTATGAGGCACAGGTGCCGCAGGTGGTGGCCGCCATCGGGCTGCAGGTCCGCGTGCATGCCTTCGAGGCCCGCTTGCTGCGGGCGCACACCTCGCGGCGCATCAAGTTCACACTGCCAGGACCGATGACCATCGTCGACACCGTAGCCGACTGCTTTTACGGCAGCCGACGCGACCTGGCGATGGCGTTTTCGGAACTGCTCAACCAGGAAGCGCTTGCGCTACGCGAGGATGGCGTTGACATCATCCAGTTCGATGAACCCGCGTTCAACGTCTACATGCAGGATGCGGCCGACTGGGGCGTGGTGGCGCTCGAGCGTGCCGCGCGGGGATTGGCCCGTGCAGCGTCGCCGGGCGTGCGCGCCTGCACCACCGCAGTGCACATCTGCTATGGCTACGGCATCAAGGCCAACACCGACTGGAAGCAGACGCTGGGCGCGCAATGGCGGCAGTACGAGGAGGTGTTTCCGGCCCTGGCCAGCAGCAGCATCGGGCAAGTGAGCCTGGAGTGCTACCACTCGCATGTGCCAATGGAGCTGATGGCGCTGCTCAAGGGCAAGGATGTGATGGTGGGCGTTGTCGATGTGGCCAGCGACGTGGTGGAGACGCCTGAACAGATCGCCGACACGATTGGCAAGGCCTTGCAATTCGTGCCCGCCAACCGGCTTTTTCCCTGCACCAACTGCGGCCTGGCGCCGATGTCGCGCGCAGTGGCGTTGCGTAAGCTGCAGGCGCTCGGACTGGGCGCCGCTTTGGCGCGCGAGAGACTGTAGACGAAGTCATGATCCGGGTCGAATTCGCTGCCGCCCTGCTTCGCCATGTCGACTGTCCGCCGCAGACGGTGGCGGCCGATACGCTGCGCGAGGCGCTGGAGGCGGCGCTGGTCGCGGCGCCGGCATTGGCCCTGTATGTGTTTGACGATCAGCGCGCGGTGCGCAAGCATGTGGCGGTTTTCATCAACCGGCAAATGGTCCAGGACCGCGCCCGGCTGGACCAGCGCCTGCAAGCCGGAGACACGGTGCTTGTGGTTCAGGCATTGACGGGCGGTTGAGCAAGGAGAACGTGATGCACACAGTACTGGTGGGTTCGCGCAAGGGCTTGTTCGTGGTGCGGGGCCAGGGATCGCAATGGCAACTCGCGCCACCATTGTTTGCCGGCGATCCGGTGACGCAGTTGCTGGTCGACCCGCGTGACGGTGCATGGTATGGCGCACTGCGCATGGGCCACTTCGGGGTCAAAATGCGCAAGAGCATCGATCAGGGCGCGCATTGGGAGGAGATCGGCGCGCCGGCCTTTCCGGCCAAACCACAGCACGGCGAATGGGCGGACGATCCCACGCCCTGGAGCGTGGACATGGTCTGGTCGCTGGCCGCCGGCGGTGCCGACGAGCCGGGGGTGTTGTGGGCCGGCTGCATCCCGGCCGGGCTGTTTCGCTCCGCCGATGGCGGCGCCAGCTGGGCGTTGTGCAGCGCGTTGTGGCAGCAGCCGCAGCGCCGCGCCTGGTTTGGCGGCGGCTACGACCAGGCGGGCATCCATTCGATCGTGGTCGACCCGCGCGACGCGCGCCATGTCACGGTGGCGGTGTCGTGCGGCGGCGTCTGGCAGACGCGTGATGCGGGCGATTCCTGGCAGCTGACCGCCACCGGCATGCGCGCCGATTTCGTGCCCGATGCGAGCGCCGACGACGGCAATGTCCAGGATCCGCACTGCATGGTGGCATGCGCGTCGCAGCCCGATGTGCTGTGGGTGCAGCACCATTGCGGCATCTACCGCGCCGATGACGGTGGCCTGCAGTGGCAGCCGATTGCGCCGCCGCAACCATCGGGTTTTGGCTTTGTGGTGGCGTGCGATCCGGTCGATCCGCTGCGGGCATGGTTTGTGCCGGCGCAGGCCGATGCGGTGCGATTCCCGGTCGATGGCGCCCTGTGCGTGACCCGTACTGACGACGGCGGCGCGACGTTCCAGCGATTTGGCGCAGGCCTGCCGCAGCAGCACGCCTACCACCTGGTGTACCGCCATGCGCTCGATGTCGCCCGGGATGGCCGCACCCTGGCAATGGCATCGACTACCGGTGCCTTGTGGGTCAGTGGCGACGCGGGCGAAAGCTGGCAATCGGTGGCGCAAGACCTGCCACCGGTGGCAGTGCTTCGATTTGCGCCCTGAATGACTGCGCCGCGTGCGCCCGATGCCGGTTCGCGCCGTCAGTGTGGTTCAGAGCTGGCGCTTGACGAGCGCCACGAATGCGTCGACCGGCAGCGGCTTGCTGAACAGGAAACCCTGGTAGTGGTTGCAGCCCAGCGACCGGATGCAGTCACGCTGCTCCTCGGTCTCGATGCCTTCCGCGATCACCGACATGCCCAGACTGTGTCCCAGGTTGATCACGGCCCGGACGATGGCTACGTCCGATGCCGAGCCCGGCAGGTCCATCACGAATGAGCGGTCGATCTTGAGCTCGTCGAGCGGAAAGCTCTTGAGGTAGCTCAATGATGAATAGCCGGTGCCGAAGTCATCGATCGACAGGGTGACGCCAAGCTGCTTGAGTTCATGCATCTGTGCCCGGCTGTTCTGCACGTCGTCCATCAGCATGCTCTCGGTGAGCTCCACCACCATCTGCTGCGGCGACAAGCCGGCATTGGCCAAGTCCTCGCGCAGCGCATCACACAGGCCACCGATCTGGAATTGCGGCTTGGCCACGTTGATGGCGATCTTGAGTTCGCCCAGGCCCTCGCGTTTCCACTGCGCCGCATCCTGGCAGGCCGTCTGCATGACCCAGCGCCCGATGGAATGGATCAGCCCCAGTTCTTCCGCCAGCGCAATAAAGCGCAGCGGAGGAATCAGCCCCATTTCCGGATGTTGCCATCGTACCAGGGCCTCCGCGCCGACGATGCGGTTGTTGGTGGCGTCGAGCTTGGGCTGGTAGTGCAGCCGCAGTTCGCCGCGCTGCGCCGCACCGCGCAATCCCGAACCCAGTGCCAGCCGTTCATACGAGCGTGCGTTGAGTTCGGCCGATGCGAACAGGTAGGTCGGGTGGGTCTGCTGCTGTGCATGCGCCACCGCCAGTGCCGCGCCCCTGCGCAGATCTTCGGCGGTGTTGCCATCGGCCGGGGAAAGCGCGATGCCGATCCATGCGCCCGGACTGATTTCATGGTTGCTGACCATGACCGGATCGGCGATCAGCGCAAGCACCCGCTTGGCCTGGTTTTCAACGGCGTCGGCGTCCGGCAGGCCCTCCAGTACCAGCCCGAAACTGATTGAGCCCAGCCGGGCCACCCGCGGCCCGCGCTCGGAAGAGGAGACCAGCACCGGCTGACGATGCTCATCACTGGCAAAGCGCTCAAGCCGCCGGGCGACAGTTCGTGCCAGTTCGTCCGCCGCCGCCAGTCCGGCCGACTCGCGCAACAGTCGGCATTGCGGCACATGGATGCTCAGCAAGGCGACCATGCCGCCCACCAGGTCGCGCCGGCCGATGATGTCGTCGATGCTGCGGTCGAACGGGCGCTGGTTGGGCAAGCCGGTCACATTGTCGAAATTGATCAGCCTCTTGTGGTATTGGTGGAACGCCAGCGTGTTGCGCAGGCGTAGCACCAGTTCACTTTCGTCTACCGGCTTGGACAGGAAATCAGTGACGCCCAGTTGCAGGGCGCGCAGCTTGGCGTCGGATTGCGTCGCGGCGGTCAGCACGATGACCGGCGTGAAGCGCAGCTTGCGGTCGCCGCGGATCATCTCCAGCAGGTCGAACCCCGATATCTTGGGCATCATCAGGTCCAGCAGCAACACGCTGGGTTCTTCGCGTCGCAGCAGATCCATGGCCTGTGCCGGATCGTTGGTGATGACGAAATTCGCGTAACCCTCTTCCTCCAGGTAGGCTTGGATCAGGTCAGTCATCAACGGTTCGTCGTCGACCATCATGACCTTGGCATCGAGCAGCGGCGAGCGCTTGACCTCGTCCAGCCCCCAAGGTTGCGTGTCGGCCCAGATGTCGTCATTCATGGCATCGTCTCCTGCAGCGCCGCGCCTGAATGTGCGCCGCGCTGTATTTGTTCATCGAGTTGGCGCAGCTGGGCCAGAATCGCGCCGGCCGCGGCCGGGTCCCGGTCCTTGCATGCGTCCTCGAGTGCGCGGGCCGGCTCGAACAGGTCATCAAAACCCATGCTGCCACCGGCGCCCTTGAGCCAGTGTGCCAGCGCGGCCAATTCGGGCCAGTCCGCCTTTTCCAGCGCAGCCTGCATGTGGCCCAGGCGCGCAGGCAACTGCTCGGCAAACCGCGCGATGATATTGGCGAGCCGGGAATTGCCGGCCAGCCGCGAGCGCATTGGCGCCCCAATGGTCGCGCGCGCGCCCCCACTGCTTTCGTTCGGATCCGTCTCGATGCCGTGTAGTGCAGTACCTTGCGCCGTCGCCGGCTCCTGCACCGATTGCGCACCCAGGCGTGCGGCAAGTTCGGCCAGCAGGGCGTCGACGTCAATGGGTTTGGTCAGGTATCCACTGAAACCGGACGCCTGCAGCTCGTGCTCGAACCCCTTCATGGCGTTGGCCGTCAGCGCGATGATCGGCAGCGCGCATCCCTGCGCCCGCAGCCTGCGGGTGGCCGTTTGCCCGTCCATGACGGGCATCTGCATGTCCATCAGCACCAGATCGAAGGACTCGGCCACGATCCGGTCCATTGCCTGCTGGCCGTTCTCGGCCTCGCTCACGCGCAAGCCGACCTCTTCCAGCAATACCCGTACCAGCTGGCGATTCTCCACGCCGTCGTCGACCACCAGCACATGGAGCGGCGCAAAGCGCCAGTGCACCCGGGCGGCCACGGCCTGTGGTTCCACGGCGGCCGACAACTGCTGCGGCTGGAGCAGGGGCACGGCGGTCGTATCACCGGCATCCAGCCAAACGGTGAACGTAGTGCCGTGGCCATACTGGCTGCTGGCCGTGATGTCGCCGCCCATCGCCCGTGCGAAACCGCGGCTGATGGTCAGGCCCAGTCCGGTGCCGCCAAAACGGCGCGTGGTGGAAGATTCCGCCTGCACAAAGGGTTCGAACACCGACTCGATCTTGTCGGCGGGAATGCCGATGCCGGAGTCTTGCACGTCAATGCAATAGCGGGTGCCGGTATCCGTGGTCTGCAGGCGCGACACGATCTGGATGCCACCGGTTTCCGTGAACTTGATGGCGTTGCCGATCAGGTTGGTCAGTATCTGGCGCAGCCGGGCCGGGTCGCCCTCGATCGTGGCCGGCAAGGGCTGTGGGAACTGCAGGTCGATTGAAAGACTCTTCTCGGCGGCGCGTTCGGTCAGCGTCAGTACCACCTCGCGCGCGACCGAGTGCGGCGCAAACGCGATCTGCTCGGCCTCCAGCTTGCCGGACTCGACCTTGGACAGGTCCAGGATGTCGTTGATCAGGTTGAGCAGGTGCTTGCCACTGGAGTGGATGATGTCCAGATGCTTGCTCGCCTCGCTCGACTGGCGCAGGCCGCTGCGCCGCAGCACCTCGGTAAAGCCCAGGATCGCGTTCATCGGGGTACGAATCTCGTGGCTCATATTGGCCAGGAACTGGCTCTTGGCTTCATTGGCGGCATCGGCCTGCTCCTTGGCCACCTGCAATGCCGCGCCACGCTGTTCGAGTTCGGTGACATCCTGGAAGCTGACGACCACCGCCTGGATTCCCCCGGCGTCGTCCAGGATGGGCGAGCAGTTGGCGCGCAGCGCGAAGCGGGCTCCGCTGGTGCCGCGCACATGCATGTGCGTGTCGCGCTGTGCAAGCTTATCGGACAACGCGCGTTGCCAGGGCAGTTCCTCGCGCGCCAGCACGTGGCCATCGGCCCGGCTCCAACCGAACTCGGACAGGGAGCGCCCGATCAGCTTGTTCTCCGGCAGGCCCAGGATGGTGCTGGTGGACTTGTTGGCCAGCACCATCGCACCCTGATGGTCCAGTACCACCAGGCCTTCGGCCAGCGTGTCGTAGGCGGCGCGCACGCGCTGCGGCACCGCACGCGACGGATCGAGTGCGCGCAGCATGCGTTGCAGGTAGAAATAGAAGAACACCGCGCATGCGGTGAACGTGAATGCCGACAGGCGCAGGCTGGGATCCTGCAGGTGACCGCGCCAGCCGCTGGCTCGTAACGCAGTGAATCGCAGTTCAACCGAGCCCCATTGCCGATCGCCCTTCCACACCGGGACGCTGATCTCAGCGTCGGTCGATTGCGCGCCCGCTTTCGCGCTCCACTGCGCGGCGTGGTCATGAACGTCGAGCAGCAAGGCGCCATCCTGCGCCCGCACGCCGATCGATTGCAAGCTGGCATTGCGCTCGCTGATGAACGCCAGGGTGTCGGCAAGGGCCTCGGTCCGCTCCTCGTTCAGCACCGACGAGACCGTGATGGCGATGGTCTCGGCCAGCGCCGCCCGGTGCTGGCGCACCAATGCCTCGCCATCGGGAATCAGCTGCAGGTAGGACGCGGTCAGCAGCACCCCTACCGTCAGGGCGGCCAGTCCCATCGCCATGTGCAAGCGGGTCGACAGGCGGCGCAACAATGCAAACGGATTCATCTCGGGTCCCGGGATGCTTGTGCGGCCGCTGGACTGGCCGGCTTGGACGCTGCCGTTTCTGGTGCGAGTGCGGGTGCCGGCGTCGCCACGACTGCCGGCGCGGTCACGACCTTTTTGGCCGCAGCCGGGCTGGCCTTCTCGTCAAACAGCCGCTCGACCTCGGGGTCATCGGCGCCTGGTAGGCCAGACTTGCCACGCGCCCTGCCGGTATTTGCCACCACCGGCAGCGGATCAATCATTTGCCAGGCCGGAATCGCCGATAGCATCGAGCTGACCAGAACACCCCCCCGGATCAGCCAGATCACGTAGCCGATCGACAGGCCGCTGGACAGGGCAATGGCCGATATCACCGGGATCTGCTGGTCGTCCTGCAGCTGCGCCATCTGGCGTTTCAATTCTTCCAGCGTGCGCACCATGTCGTCATTTTGCGCGAAGGTCTGGGTCGGGTTGCTCAGCGTGATGTCGCTTTGCTGGGTCAACAGCGCGGCGGCCAGCAAGGGGGCGTTGGTCGAGGCTGGCACCGTGGTCGCCACGTCGTCAAATTGGAACGTTCGTGGCGCGCTGTTCGTGCCGGGCAGGTCGACCTCGACCACAATCGTGCCGCTGGACCGATCCAATGCGCTTGCAACGCTGGTCGATTCGATCACCAAGCCATCGGGGGCCGGCTCGGCGGCCGGTGCCCTGGCCGCCGTGGCTGTTTCCCGGGATGCCTCCGGTTTCGATTCGGCCAGTTTCGCTTCGGCCGGCGCGGGTTCGGGATCCAGCGCAACCGGGGCGAGAGACTGCGGCGCAACGGCGACCGCGATCGTGAACACCGACTGGGCCGCGGCCCCCGATGTGTCAGTGGCGAGCACGCGCACCTGCACCGAGCCGATGGCGTCCGTCGATGGTCTTGCAGTGAAGGTCCCGGTTGCGGCATCAAAACTCAACCAGGCCGGCAGCGGCGTGCCATCGCTGCGCGCGGCCGAATACAGCAGCGAGTCACCCGCGTCCGGGTCCATGAAACTGGCCTGCGGAATCTGGAACAGCGCCGTCGCGCTGGGCACCATCTGCTGGTTGGACAGCGCGCTGACCAATCGCGGTGCGTCGTTGACGGCCAGCACCTCGAGCATGGTGCTCGCGTTGGCAACGCGCGGACCGCCGGCACCGGTGTTCCCGCCATCGTCGACGCTGATATCGAGCCGCACGCTGGCGGTGGCGTCAGCGGCCGTGGTGAAGCCGAGCCGCCCGGTTGCGATGAAACCATTGATGTCCGCGATCGAGCCAATCAGATGCACGGCGTTGCCAGCGGTGGCAACAACGACACCGACCCCGGGATTGGCCGTCAGCGTGCCCGACGCCACGCTGAATACGACCGAAATACTACCCCCGCCTGCATCCGGGTCGACGATCCGGATCGCTGTCAGGGGGCTGCCGACATCCTCGGTTACGCCGATGCTGGCCGCCACGACGATGGAGGGCGCATCGTTGACAGTGCCCACCGACAGGGTGGTGCTGCCGCTGGCCGACAGCGCACCGCCGGCGCCGGCGTTGCCACCATCAACGATGCCGATGCCCAGCACCACGTTGGCGGTGTCGCCGGCTGCGGTGGTGAACAACAGCCCGCCGCTGGCGATCAGGTTGTTGATGTCGGCGATCGATCCGCTCAGCGTGAGCGCGCTGCTGTTGCCGCTGATCGCCACGCCCGGGCCGGCCGTGGCGATCAGCGCGCCGCTGGGGACGGTGAATGTGGCAGTGACGGCGCCCGTTCCGGCGTCGACGTCATCGAAGCGGATACCGGCCAGGCTGCTGACCGTGTCCTCGGTCACGTTGATCGATGCCGCAGCGATGACCGTGGGCGCATCGTTGATCGGGTTGATGCTGATGCGGCTGCTGGTCGATGCAGACATCGGGCCTCCCGAGCCGGTATTGCCGCCGTCGTTGATCGAGATGGTCAACGTGGCATCGGCCGTAGCGTGCTGGGCCGGCGTGTAGGTCAATTGACCTGCCAGCACGAAGGCATTGAGATCGATCAGATTGCCGGCAAGCTGCAACACGGCGCTACCCGCACCGGTCACCGTCACGCCCGCTGCACCGGTCGCCGAAAGGCTTCCCGCATCGACCGACAGTATGGCGCCGACCACGCCCAGCCCGGCATCCGGATCGGAAAAAGCAATCCCGCCAACTACCACGGCCGTGTCCTCGTTCGCGGCTATCAGCGCCGGCGCGAGTACCGAGGGCGCATCGTTCGCGGCGTCCACCCGGATGGTGGCGATCCGGGTCAGCGGGTCGAGGTCGGAGCCGCCGTTGTCGGTGCCGCCATCGTCCTGCACCAGGAAGGTGAAACTGGCGAAGGACAGGCCGCTGGCGTCCGCTGGAGGGGCATAGCGCAATTTGCCGGCCGCCAGCTCGGCGCGGCTGACCAGTTGCGGCGCGCTCACCGCAATGCCATCGCGTGTGAGCGTGCCATCCTGCGGTGTCGACGTGATCGCGATGAAAAGCAACGGATTCGCGGGCGTGTCGCTGCTGTCCGAGAAGCCGAAGTCTGCCAGGCTGAACACATACGGCGTGTCTTCGGCCGTGGCCACGTTGACGTCGGAACCCTGCGGCGCGTCGTTGACCGCTGAAACATCGAGCGTCATGATCCGGTCCACCACATCGAGGTCGATGCCCGCGTTCGCGGTGCCGCCATCGTCATGCACGCGAAAACTGAAGTTCGCATAACCGGCTCCGTTGCCATTGGCTGGCGGCGTGAAGGCCAGCCCGCCCGCCACGATGCTGGCTGCCGACACGAACTGGTTGTTGGCCACCGCGAGTCCGAACAGCGTCAGGCTGCCGGCGGACGGCAAGCCCGTGACGCGTATGTTGGCCAGGTTGTTGGCGGGCGAATCGCCCGGATCGGTGAATCCGAAATCGGCCAGCGCGAAGGTGTAGGGCGTGTCCTCGCGCATCGCCACCGTGCGGTCGGCACCCGCCGGCGCGTCGTTGATCGAACTGATCGCTGTCGTCGTGCCCACCACGGCGCTGCTGATGGCCGACCCGCCGCCGTGACCCACAACGCTGGCGCTGCTGCCCGAGGCCACGACCTCCGAGTTGTCCAGCAGTCGCACCGACAACGCGTTGGGCACACCGTTGTAATCGGTCGCCGGCAGAAAGCGCAACCGGTCGCTGTTGTCCAGCATGAGCGCCATTGCATCGGACACCGGCGCAATGTCGTTCCAGTTCACACCGGCGTCGATCGAATATTGCCAGCGTCCCTGACTGGTATCGACCACCTGGCCAACCACCGCAATGCCTGCCAACTGGTTGCTGCCCGGGTTGCCGCTGTCGGCGGCATCGCTGAAATTGCCACCGAACAGAACCGCGACACTGCTGCCAACCGGCGATACCGCATCTTCGGGGATGCTTGCCACTACGGCCGAACCACTGGCCAGCGGCGCGTCGTTGACCGGGTCTACCTGCAGCGTCATGGTGCGCGCGATGGAATCCAGATCCGAACCGCCATTGGCTGAGCCACCGTCATCCTGGACCCGGAACGTGAAGCTCGCATAGTTGTTGCCATTCGCGTTGGCCGCCGGAGCGAACACCAGCCGGCCGGCGGCGATGTCTGCGCCCGACACGAACTGGTCCGATGCCACGGCCTGACCATCGAGCGTCAAACCGCCGCCGCCGGGAAGGGAGTTGATCCGCACGTTGCGCAACAGGTTCGCCGGCGTGTCGGCCGCGTCGGCAAAGCCGAATTCGGCTACGGTGAACACATGGGCCGAGTCTTCCAGCATCGTCACGGCATTGTCGGCACCGGTAGGCGCATCGTTGACGGACATCACGTCGAACGACAGGGTGCGGGAGACCGGATCGGTATCGGCGCCACCATCAGCCACGCCACCATCGTCCCGGACCTGAAACGAGAAGCTGGCATATGCAGGCCCGTTTGCATCGGGATCGGCCCGGTAGACCAGGCCGCCGGCCAGAATATCGGCGGCGGCCACGAACTGGTTGGCGGCCACCGCCAGGCCGTCCAGTGTCAGCATGCCGACCAGCGGCAGGCTGTTGATCCGTATCGCCAGCGGGCTATTGGACGGACTGTCGCTGGTATCGGAGAAACCGAAGTCGGCCATGGTCAGCATGCGGCTGGCGTCCTCGAACAACTGCAGCGTCACGTCCGCCCCGCCCGGTGCGTCATTGACCGGCGTTACGTCGAAAGTCAGGGTGTGGGAGGCGGGGTCCAGATCAACGCCGCCATTGGCCGTGCCGCCGTCGTCACGCAACTGGAAATCGATGCTGGCATAGCCCGTGCCTTCCCCATGCGCGGCCGGCGCAAATACCAGCTTGCCGGCATCGATATCGACGAGCGACACGAAGTCTCCGGCCAGAACCATCGTGCCGTTCAATTTCAGCGTGCCGACGGTCGGCAGCGTACCGATGCGCACGGCGAACAGGTTGTCGGGCGGGCTGTCGGTGCTGTCGGCAAATCCGAAGTCTGCCCGCACCAGCACGTAGCCAGCATCCTCTGGCATCGTGATCGTGCGGTCCAGTCCGGTGGGCGCATCGCTGACCGCAATCACCACCACGCTGGCGCTCGCACTGGCGACGCTGAACGCCGTGGGATCGCCGGTCACCGCCACACTGGCCGTGTCCCCGGCAAGTCCCGATGTCTGGTCCCAAGCTCTGAATGTGAGCCCGTTGGTGACCGTTCCGCTCCAGTTCGGATTGGCGACGAACCGCACGAAGGTATTGGCATCGGCGCCCAGCAGTCGGCTGATGTTGGCCACCGGCGTACCGAAGCTGTTCCAGTTGGCGCCACCATCCAGGCTGAACTGCCAGCTGCCGTTGCTGTTGTCCCAGCTGGTGACGGCAATGCCGCTGAGGGATAGCGGGTTGGCATCGCTCACATGGCCGGCAATCAGGGCAGTGACGGCGGTGCCCCCGTCGCTGACGGCGTCCTCGAACGTGGGCATCAGGTTGTTCGCACTGGTGAGCACCGGTGCGAAGTTGACAAACGATACATTGACCGTCACCAGGTCGATGTCGCTGCGCGCACCGCCGCTGCCGCTGTTGCCCAGGTCGTTGCTGACCAGCGTGATGCTGGTGCTGCCGGCGAAATTGAAGCTGGGGTCCAAGCGCAGCCCAATGAGCGCGGCATTGATGTTGGCGATGGTGCCGGTGAAGCGCATGCTGGTGTCGGCCGTGCCGTCGCCGAAGCCTCCCCCACTGAAGTCCAGCCCTGCAACCCCGCTCAGCGTCAGAACACCATCGGCCGCGCCGAGCGTCACCTGGATCAGATTTGTGCCGGCATCCGGATCAGATAGGCTGATCGGATTGCCGTTGCCGGGCGAAAACACCAGGGGCGTGTTCGAACTGATGGCCTGCGCTGCGGGTACCAGATTCTCGGGGGGGTCGTTGACCGCGGTGACCTGCAAAGACATCGTGTTGCTGGCGATCGCCAGCCGCACGCCGCCGTTGGAGGTACCTCCGTTGTCTTGCACCCGGAACGTGAAACTGGCATAGGGTGCGCCATTGCCATTGGGCGCCGAAGCGTAGCGCAGATTGCCCGCATTGATGTCGGCGACGGTGACGAACTGGTTCGTTGCCACCGCGGCGCCCGACAAAGTGAGAGAACCCGCGCCAGGCAAGGATGTGATCCGCACATGCGACAGGGTATTGCCAGGGCTGTCGTTCGGATCGCTGAACCCGAAGTCTGCAATACCGAAGATGTAGGAGCCGTCTTCCGGCAGCACCACGGCGTTGTCGGTGCCTGTGGGGGCGTCATTGACCGACGTGGCGTTGACCGTGATCGTGCGGGCCAACGGATCCAGGTCAACACCGCCATTGGCGGTGCCGCCGCTATCCTGCACCTGGAAGTTGAAGCTGGCGTAACCGTTGCCATTGGCATTGGCGGCGGGCACAAACACCAGCTTGGCGGTGTTGATGTCGCCAACCGACACGAACTGCAGGCCGGAAATCGCGATGCCGTTGAGCTGCAGGCTGCCGGCCGCCGGCAAGGAGGCGATCCTGACGTTGGCCAGGGCGTTGGCCGGCGTATCACCCGTGTCGGAGAAACCGAAATCAGCCGCCGTGAACACATAGTTGGTGTCCTCTGGCGTCGTCACCGTCTTGCTGGCTCCGCCGGGCGCATCATTGACCGACGTGACATCGATCGTCATGGTGCGGGCCACCGGGTCGAGGTCGACGCCGCCGTTGGCGGTGCCGCCATCGTCCTGTACCCGGAACGTGAAGCTGGCGTACCCGCCGCCATTGGCGTTGCCGGTCGGCGTGAATCGCAGGTTGCCGGCGCTGATGTTGGCCACCGAGATGAACTGGTTGCTGGCGACTGCCGCCCCGGACAGCGTCAGGCTGCCGGCACCGGGCAGCGAGGTGATGCGCACACTGGCCAGTGCGTTGGCGGGGCTGTCGTTCGGGTCGCTGAAGCCGAAGTCGCTCACCAGGAAGGTATAGGCAGCATCCTCCAGCACGGTTACCGTCTTGCTGGCGCCCGTCGGTGCATCGTTGACCGAGCCCACATTGACCGTCATGGTCCGCTCGACCGGATCGAGGTTGACGCCGCCATTGGCCGTGCCACCGTCGTCCTGCACCCGGAACAGGAAACTGGCAACCGCGGCGCCGTTGGCATTGCCAATTGGCGAAAGCACGAGGCGGCCCAGGCCGATGTCGGTGGCCGACACGAACTGGTTGGCCGCCACCGCGACCCCATTGAGGAGCAGCGTCCCGTTGAGCGGCAGGCTGGTGATGCGCACCGTGAGCAGGTTGTTGGCCGGGCTGTCGGACGCATCGGAAAACCCGAAGTCCGCCACCGTGAAGACATAGGGCAGGTCTTCCAGCGTCGTGACGGTCTTGCTGCTGCCGCTGGGCGCATCGTTGACGGCCGTCACATTCAGGCTGGTGTTGGCGCTGGCGCTCTTGGGGCCGTCGCTGCCGGTGTTGCCGCCGTCGTTGATGCCGATCGCCAATTGCAGGTTGGCGCCGGCATTGGCAGCCGTGGTGAAGACGAGATTGTTGGCGCTGATAAGCGCGTTGATATTGGCGATCGAGCCGATCAAGGTCACAGTCGTGCTGCCCGAACCTGTGATGGTCACACCCGCGCTGGCGGCCGCACTCAGGGATCCCGCGGCGACCGTGAAACTGGCCGTGACCGACAAGGCTCCCGCGTCGGCATCCGCAAAGCTGATGCCGCTGATGATGGTGGCCACGTCCTCCAGCACCCCGATCGACGCGGGTGCAAGGATGTTGGGCGCCGCGTTGGCGGTGCCGAACTGGCGTGCAAAAACGCCGCTGGAGTCGCCCGGACCAGTGCCCGACCAGACCGCGACGAAGTTGTTCAGATCGGTCATGGCCAGCGATACCATGGCCTGGGTCCCGCCAGTCGTGCTGTTGATCAGGAATTCGCCGCCGACCGCACTGCCGCTGGCGTCGAATTTCTTGCCGTACACGCCGCTGCCGTCGAGCGCGCCATTGCCTTCCCAGGCCACGATGAAATTGCGATCGGAGTCCATCGTGAGGGACGGGCTGGTCTGGTCCAGCAGTGTGGTGCCGGTGTTGACCTGTACCGCCCCGCCGACAGCCGCGCCGTTGCTGTCGAACCGGCGCAGGAATACATCCGGGCCGATGATGGTCTGGCGCCACACCACGACCATGCTGCCGTCGTCGGCCAATGCGATGGAACCGTTGCCGGAGCTCACATCCGCATTGACGTTGGTATTGGCTCCCAGCGCGGCGCCGTTGCTGGCGTAACGCTGCACTTGCACCCCCAGGTTGTTGTCCCACGTGACCGCAAACGCGCCACCGGCATTCATCGACACCGATGGGTCGTTATGGGCGCGCATCAGATCGGTGTTGACCCGGAATTCAACCGCATCGATGGCCGCACCGGTGGCCGTGAACCGGCGGCCGAATATGCCGTCGGTGTCGCCCGGCCCGTTGCCCTTCCAGACGATCACGAAGTTGCCCTGCCCGTCCATCCCGATCGAACCGTTGGACTGGCTGCCGATGGACGTGGTGTTGACCCGGAACTCGCTGGCAGCGGCGCTGCCGTCGGGGTTGAAGATGCGTGCATACACACTCAGCGCCGTTCCGTCCTGGTTGGCGCTGGTCCAGGTCACTGCGAACCGGCCGCTGGTGTCCATCGCCACCGTCGCCCAGCGCTGGTCGTCTGCCGTAGCCTGATTGACACGGAACTCCGAACCCAGTGCCACGCCACCTGCGCTGTAGCGTTGGCCATATACGCCCCAGCTGCCACCGTTGTCCTGGCTCCGGCTTGACCAGACCACGACATGGTCGCCATTGGTCGCGATGGCCACGGCGCGGTGGCTGCCCCGGTCTTCGGCCGCGGTTTCCTGTGTGCTGCCGGTGGTTGTATTGACCCGGCTTTCAATCGTCGACTCCAATGGCGCCTTGACGCCGCCGTTGTATTCGTACGCACCCATGTCGGCGCCACCGTATCGGCTCAGCCCGCGTTGGTCCGTGATGGGCGCGGAGCCTGCATCCGCTGCATTGATTGCTGCGCTGGCTGGCTGCAACGCATGGGTTTTGGTGAAGCCACCATTGAAAGCCAGCGCGACCAGCAAGGGGTCGGTGTTGCTCAGGTCGCCAATCTGGCTCAGCCCCAGAGTCGTGCCACTGTCCAGATTGTTGCCCAGGCTGGCAATGGCTCTATTGCTGTTGCCACCGGCATTGGACGCCAGGATGCTGTTGCGCAGGGACAGTGGTGTCGAGTTACTTACATACAGACCACCCCCACTGGATGCGCTGTTGTTGGCGATCGTCGACGAGACGATGGTTGCCGAGCGATCGGTATACACGCCGCCGCCCTGGTCAGTGGCGGTGTTGCCGCTGACGGTGGTGTTGGACAGCGTCAATACTGCGCCAGCGCCGGCGCTGTAGATGCCGGCGCCGTCCTTGCCGGCCGTATTGTTGCTCACGGTGACCCGCGTCAGCGTGGTCGTGCCACGGTCGTTGTAGATACCACCACCCCAGTTGTTGCTGCTGTTGCCATCGATCATCGAGTCGGTGATGGTCAAGCTTGCGCGGTACATGTAGATGCCGCCGGCATAGCCGGGACCGGTATTTTCCAGTACCTCGACCCGGTCCAGCACAATGGTGGAACCCGTGGCGCCAGACAGGCCGCCGGCGCTGCTCGCAGTATTGTTCCTGACCACCGCCTGGCTCAGGTTCAGCGTCGCACCACCTTCAACGACGATACCGCCGCCAGTACCCGATCCGACTCCATCGCGCACCGTCAGGCCGGACATGGTCAGGCTGCCGCTGATGACATTGAAGACTTCGCTCAGGCCACCGGCGCTGACCGACGTACTGGCGGCACCCGCGCCAAGGATGGTCAGGTTATCGCGCACATCCAGATCGCCACTAACGTTGGAGTTCTCGCTGCCGCCGGTGCGCGTCAGCGTGAAATTACCGGCAGGAAGAATGATCAGGTCGGTTCCCGGCGAGTTGTTGCTGGCGGTGATCGCTTCGCGCAGTGAAATCAGGCCGTCGGCTCCCTTGTTGGCCAGCAGGGCCTCGACCGAATTCACGTCGCCATCGTAGACATCGGCGGTCGTCGTGACCGTGATCGGCCCGCCGACGTCCGTCACCGTGACCGCAATGGCCTGCGTGTCGCTGAATGTGCCGTCGCTGGCGCGCACGATCACGTCGTAGACATTGTTGGCGCCCACATCCAGCGGTGTCTCGAAATCCGGCGCCGTGCCGAACCGCAGGATGCCGGTGCTCGCGCCGATGCTGAACCGGGATGCGTCCGCGCCGCCGGCAAGCGCATACGTGGTGGCCGGGCCGTCGAAGTCGGTCGCGGTGACGGTGGTCACCGCCGTGGTGTTTTCCGGGATCGATACCCCCGCGCTCGTGCCGCCGCCATTGCTGGTGATGATCGGAGCGCCCGATGGTGCGACATCGGCATAACTTTGGCCGACGCGTATCTCGTCCAACAGCGTGTTGGCGTTGCCGAATGCCTGGCCGCCGACCACCGCGATCCGGGTGAAGCTGCCGAGATCGAAACTGGCGCTGGCGCTGAATGTGGCAGCCGGGGATGTCTCGCCCGGCGTGGGATTGACGTAGAGCGTGACCGCATCGTTCCCCACCGCATGGTCGATCCTCAGGACCAACAGCGCGGTCTGCAGGCTGGTTGCCGAGATGCCGCTGACCGCTGAGTTGCTCCCCGGGCCGGCAGGGCCGACTTCGAAGTTGTTGCCGACATAACCGGCAAAACCAGTGGCTCCGGAACCGCTGCCAAACTCGATGCCGCCGTAATGCTGCAGACCCGAGCCATTGGGCTGGAGCAGAAAACTGATCCAGGTTGTCGTTCCATTGGCCCCGACGCTTGCAGCCATGTCGCGCGACACGACTACCGACGTGATAACCCCGCTGGCCTGTACTCGGACAGAACCTCCGGTCACGGGCATGACTGCGCCAGGGTCGACCAGTCCGGCCCCAATCACGAGTGGGCCCGGGCTGCCGTTCCAGGTGTTGGACCAACCTGCGCCGCCGCCCATGCCGTTCAGTATGCCAGTGCTTGCAAAGGCGTCGCTGGCCAGCAACGACAGCGTAGCCTGCCAGTCCTGCTGCGTCGCAACGCCGAACAGGGAAGCTGCCTCGATGGACCCGGCGCGGTGCTCCAGCCTCCAGTTGCCCCCCAGCGCAGTGGCGCCGGTGGTGTCGATGGATGCGGCCACATCGGCGCCGGTTAGCAGGGCCAGATCGCGCACCAGCTGCTGACCGACGCCGGTCTGCGCGAAGTCGCAGCCGTACAGCAGCAGGTCGGCATCGCTTGTCAACGCGCTGGCCCAGGAGGCCACGCTGTCGGCCCGGGCCATCAGTGCCAGGCCATCGAGCGGGACATGGCCCAGTTGCATGCGACCATCGCTGCCGTGGGCCAGCACATGGACGGCGGTGATGTCCTGGCGCGCCGCCAGCGTGTCGGTGATCAGCGCCAGGCCATCCTGGTCCTGTGCGATGGTGATGATCTCGATCGCCCGGCCGCCGGCCCGTTGCGACCGCAGGTCCTGCAGCAGCCGGTCGGCATCGGGCACCGACCGGTCGACGAAGGCGATCTCGTTGCTGCGCTGGACGGTTTCGTTGGCAGACTGCTGCAGCGACTGCTGCAATGCGAAGCCGGTGCCGGTGTCGCCGACCAGCAGCGGGGCCAGGTCGGCCGAATGCAGGATGCGGTCCTCCATCGTCTCGACGACCGGACGCTGGCAGGAGTGGAAATGCTGCATTGTTGCCGGTGGGGCTTGCCAGCGACCGGTCAGAGCGATTGCCCTGGCTCCTGTGCGTGGCCAGGCTGGTAACGTGCCGGCGCCAGCTTGGGCCGGGTCACGGTGGCAGGCGCCGCTGGCGCCGGCTCGGGCGCCAGCGCGGCATCGGCGCCGGGAACATCGGCCTTGCAGCGCAGGCCGGCGGGCAGCTTGTTGTCGGGATTGGGCAGGCTCAGGCGCACGCGAAAGCTGTTGCTGGCCGCGTCCAGAACCCGGTCGACCTGGCGTACCGTGGCCATGACCGGCTCGGCACCGGGCAGCTCGGGCGCCACTGCGATCTGGTCACCTTTGGCCAGGCGGCCGTACAGTGCGGTGGGCACCAGCAATTCGACCCGCAGCGGATTGACGACGGCGATGCGCAGCATCGGGCGATCCTCGACCCGCTCGCCGGGATGGACAAATCGCTCGACCACCACGCCACTGAACGGGCTGCGCACGCGACGCAGGCCCAGTTGGGCATGGGCCAGCGCGCGCTCCTGCACCCAGATCTGCTGCTGGCTGCTGACCTGCTTGAGTTTTTGCCGTGCCACCTCGGCCTCGCCGCGTGACTGCTCCAGCGACTGGCTGGATATGAAATCCTGCGCCACCAGGGCCTCGGCGCGGCGCACCTTTTGTTGCGCCAGGTCCAGACTGGCCTTGGCCGCGAGTATGTCGGCATCCACCAGCGCGCGGGTACTGGCCACCGCGACATTGGCGCGCTCGACGTCCGAGCGCAAGGTGATCAGGTCCTGTCCGGCCCGGATGCTGTCGCCGCGCTCGACATGGATGCGTTCGACAACGCCGACCACCTGGGTGCCGATATCGGCGATCCGGTCGGGCTCGATCAGGCAACCGACCGTCCTGGCCATTGGCGCTGGTGGTCGTTGCGGCAGTGGCTGCGCGGCATCTGCCACAAGCGGCATCAGGCCCAGCAACGACGAAGCGATGAAGGTTGCCAGCCGATGGCTGGACGGAACCGCCAGACCAGTCATCGTCGTAACGCTGGTTGCGGCCCTGCAAAATAGTGTCATCCGGCTAGGGTACTGTGCAATACACCGGTCAATCGCCAGATAAGAGGCCATTTCACCCGCTTGGCGGGTCGTGTCGCGCGAATGAAACACCTGCATGCGTCCAAGGCTCCAGTTGACGGCAATGATCGCAGCGGGCGACTACCGCCCGAGCGTGCTTTTGTCACACGGATCGGCCTGCAAACGCCAGCCGGCGTTCCCATTGCAGATCCTGCTCCAACAACAGGCGCCTTTGCAGCGTACGCCGGCCTTCCTGCTGGCGCTGAAACCACCGATGTGGCAGGCGCGTGAGCCAGCGGCCGCCGGGTAGGCTGGACAGCTGGTTCCACGCTGCCAGGCCGAAGCTGCTGCTTGCCCATCGACCCCCGGCGCGCTCGTCCAGCAGCCAGTGTTCGACGCTGCCCGGGTTGCCGTGGCGCGCCGCGCGCCCCGCCAGCTGCCGATCGAGCCGGCGCGACGGGTTGTGCTGGCACGACAGCACATGCAGGCCGCCCGCGGCCAGCGCCTGTGCATCGGGTTCGATGTCGGTCCCGCGGCCCGCCATGCGGGTGGCGACGGTGACGGTGCCAGCAAGGCCGGCGCGGGCGATGATGGCGGCTTCCTGCGCATCGTGCAGCGCGTTGAGCAGCTGATGCGCAATGCCGCGCGATTGCAGACGCTCGGACAGGCGCTGCGAATCTGCGACATCGTCGGTGCCGACCAGTACCGGGCGGCCGTCCTGGCGCAGGCATGCGACCCGCTCTGCCACTGCATCGAGCCAGGCCTCGGCATGGTCGAATCGGCGCTGCGCCAGGGTCTTGCGCCGATCGGGCCGATGCAGGGGTATGCGCAGCACGCGCGCCCCGTAGACCGATCGGAGTTCGGCACCGGCTTCCAGCAGGGTTCCACTGATACCACACAGGCGCCAGTAGCGCTGGAAGAAACGCTGAAACGTGGTCTGGGCCACGGTCTCGGTTTCCGGTGGCGGACTCACTCCTTCCTTGAGCGCGACCACGGTGTGCAGGCCGCGCGACCAGACCCGTCCCGGCGCGACCCGGCCCGTCACCTCGTCGAGCAGTTCGACCAGGCCGTCGCGCACCAGGTAGTGGGTGTCGCGGCGGTAGACATGCAGGGCGGCCAGGGCCATCTGGACCGCATCGCGTCGATAGCGTGGCCTGCGCCAGGGTCCGCCGAGGCCGTCCGCCAGGCTTTGCAATTGCTGCTCGCCGGCGGCCGAGAGGACGGCGGCGCGATCGGGCTCGGACACCGTGAAGTCCCGCCCGATGGCCAACTGGCGCGCCAACGCCAACGCCTGCCACAGGAACGCACGCCGCGCGGCGTGGGGCGCCGCCTGCGACAGGATCAGCGGTACCTCGGCCTCGTCCAGCAGGATGCTGTCGGCCTCGTCCAGCAAGGCCATGCAGAGCCCGCGCAGCAGCGGTTCTGGCTGTTGCTGTGGCCCCAGGTCGGCGGCCACGCGCTCCAGTGCATGCCGGTGTTCCTGCACCTGGTGGTCGCGCAGGAAATCGAAGGCCAGTTCCTTGGCGGTGCAGTACACGATGGGATCGGCATAGGCCGCGCGACGTTCGGCGGGGCTTTGCCCGGGCGACACGGTGGCGGCGCGCAAACCGAGTGCGGCCAGCAGCGGCGCCATGGTGTGCGCGTCGCGCCGGGCCAGGTAGTCGTTGGCGGTGACCACATGCACCGGGATACCCGCCAGCGCCGCCACCGCGGCAGCGATGCCAATCGCCAGTGTCTTGCCCTCGCCGGTGGCCATTTCCGCCATCCGGTTGTCCAGCAGCGCGCAGGCGGCCAGCAACTGGGTCGCACGCGGCGTCATGCCCAGCGATTCCGTAGCACTGGCCGCCACGATGCCGAGCGCCCGCGCCAGTGCCACGCCGCGCAGGCCGTCGCGGCGCAGCTCGGCGCGCAAGCGGCCCAATGCCGCCGCCCGGGCCTGCGGGTCCAGCGTCTGCCAATGGCGCGCATGCGCGGCGCTGTTGCGCGCGACTTGCCGGCACCAGGCCAGCGGTGGCAACCAGCGCCATCCGCGCTGCGCCGGTACCGTGTCGTCACCGTCGCGCATCGGGTAACGACCCCAGACCGGTCCCGGCTTGGGCAGCA
The DNA here is from genome assembly GCA_031396205.1 of Rhodoferax sp. Classification (GTDB taxonomy): domain Bacteria; phylum Pseudomonadota; class Gammaproteobacteria; order Burkholderiales; family Burkholderiaceae_C; genus CAISIP01. The sequence continues at coordinate 125,367 of JANNKH010000086.1, read as the reverse complement.
GCCAGACCAACGGCGGAACTACCTGGGTCATCTCATTGCTGCGGATTGAAGCGGCGCAACATCTGCGTGCGCAGCGCCTGCGCCAGTTGCAGCACCGCCGGACTGGCGCCGGCGTCGAATCGGACCCAGGCCCGCTCGCCGATCCGGTGACCGGTTGCTGCACCGGGCTGTTGTGCAGACGCGGCCGACAGTTGCACATCGAACACCAGCACCGGTTCGATCGGTTTGCGGGCCTCGGTGTCCAGGGGGTCGGTCACGATGTCGCCGCCATGGCGGGTACTCAGGGCCGCACTGGGCAATTGCATGACGCCGCCCGGGCTTTCGCGCAACAGCCGCGCCGGGTACTGTTGCAGTGCCGAGCCGCGCAGGCGCACCGAGATCTGCGCCGTTGCATCGCCCAATTGTCCCGCCTGGTTTTCCGGCAGCGCAACCCGCACCAGCGGTGCCGAGCCGTCCAGCGTCTGACCCAGCAGGTGACCGCGGCGCAGAAACTGCCCCCGCAGGTCGCTGGCGCCCGGCAGTACCAGCTGCCCGTCGACCTGGCTGCGCACCAGCAGCGATTGCGCCCGCGTCTGCAACTGGGCCAGTTCCGCCTGGGCCCGTGCCAGATCCGCTTGCGCGTCTGCAGCGCGGCCGCTGGCCCGATCACGTCCAAAGGCGCGGCTGCCGGGCAGGGCGTCCACCCGCTCGGCCTCGAGCGCACCGACGCGCGCAGCCTGGCGCGCCAGGTCGGACTGCAGTTGCGGGCTGACCAGTTGCAGCACCACGTCACCGGCCTGCACCCGTTGACCGTCGGCGGCAATGATCCGGTCGACAAATCCGGCTTCGTCGACCCGCAGCTGGGACTGCTCCGATGGCCACACCACACCTTGCACCACGGTCGAGCGCGGCCACGGCGCCAGCAACACGAACAGCAGGCCGACAGCGCTGCCCATGGCCCAGATCCGCCCGCGCCGGTTGTGGCCAGCGCGGCCCAGCGCCGAACGCCGGAGCTGTCCCAGCAGCCGGATCGCCGGTTGCAGCAGCACCTGCCACGCCAGCAAGCCGGCGCAGAGCAAGCCCAACGTGAACGATAGCTGGCCGATCCATGCCACCGCGATGGCGGCGATCAACAGGATCATCAACCAGGACAAGGGCGCGTACAGCGCCAGCCATGGCGTCTCACCCTGCGCGACCACCATCGGCTCGGTGTCGGTGTCACCCAGCAGCCAGCGGCGCAGGCAGCCCAGCCACCAGGCGCGGCTGCGCGGCGCCAGATTGGGCAGGTCCAGTGCGTCGCAAAAAATATAGTAGCCGTCCAGCCGCTGCAGCGGGTTGCCGTTGAACAGCACGGTGGACACGCCCGCAACGACCAGGGTCACGAACGCGGCATCGCGCAGCAGGCCGGCGTCCAGCCATAACCACAGCGGCAGCGCAACGCTGGCCAGGGCCAGTTCGGTCATGATGCCGGCGGCACTGACGGCCATGCGCGCGCGGCGCTGGGCAAATCCGGTGGCGGCGGATGCATCGACATAGGGAACCGGCATCAGCAGCATCAGCGTGACGCCGGCCTCGCGCACCTGCCCGCCCCAGCGACGCACCGCCAAGCCGTGCGCCAGCTCGTGCACCAGCTTGATCGGCACATACAGCAACGCCGCCAGCATTGCAAAACGCGGTGTCGCCATCCAGCGCTGTCCATGCGCCCACAGGCTGGGGCCGTGCTGCAGCGCCAGTACCACCAGCGTCGCCATCGCCAGCAGCCACAGCCACAGCGCAGTGCGGGAAAACAGCAGCGCCGGCAGTGGCTCCAGCCGGTTCAGCAGCCGGGTCGGGTTGCCCAGCGGCAAGCGCCATGCGAGCAGGCTGGCGCGCGCACGTGGACGTGCGACCTTGTCCAGATGGGGCAGCAGCGCATCGAAGTTGGCGCCGCGGTCGACCTGCAGCAAACCGGCCTCGCGCAGTTGCGCCATCAGGTCGATGACTTCGTCCTGTGTTGCGGTCTCGGGTTCATGCTGCAGCGACCGGTCCCACAATTGCTGCACCGGGCTTCGACCGTCCATCCGTGCCGCTATTGCATAGGCGCCACGGTTGAGGCGCACACTGCGACCACTGACCGGATTGGCCAGCAGGTACCAGGTTTCGCCACGCACCCGCTGGCGGCGCAACTGCGTCTGGCCAGATAGCCGGGGTTGCAGGCCCGCCACCCGGTGCCAGCGGGTGCTGTGGATGGTTACCCCAGCCATGCCCACCAGGCCAAGCGGATGCGTTCGATGGCATGCCGGCTCCAGGCCCACAGCGGCGGCATGCGTCCGACCGCCAGGTCGGCGCGCCCAAGCAGCCCGGGACGCAATGCATCGGGCGCAGCCGCCAGTCGCGCCTGCACGTCGAACACGTTGCGGCCTTCGACCGCGCGTGCCAGCGGCGTGATGCGTTCGACCACCAGTTTTTGCTGCTGCCAGGGCAGTGAAGACACCACCAGCTGCCCGCTCTGGCCGGCGTGTACCCGCGCGATGTCGGTCTCGTCGATCTCGACAATCACGCGGTATCCATCGGTGCTGGCCAGCGTGACCAGTGCGTCACCCTGACGCACCGGCGCACCGATGGCCTGGCTCAGATCACCCTGTACCACGACACCGTCAAATGGTGCGGCGATGCGACCTCGCGTGCGCTGTTGCGCGATCAGCGCAAGCTGGGCCTGGGCCTCGTTGACGCGCGCAAAGCTGGTCGACGCGCCGACCCGGTCGGACTTGGCCATGGCTGCCGCATAGGCGTTTTCGTATTGCGCCAGTTGGCTGCGCCAGCGGTCGCTCTCGAGTTGCAGGTCCTCTTCGATCAGGTCCACCAGCGGTGCGCCCGCCAGCACCCGGTCGCCGGGCCGGACATGCGCCGTCTTGATGAATCCGTCGTTGGGCGCCGATAACACCCGTTGTTGCGCACCCTCGACCCGGGCTCGTCCGCTGACCGAAACCTCCAGAGGTACCAGGGCGATGAATAGCAAAGCGGCCAATGCGGTGCTCAGTAGTATGCGGGTCGTGCGCCGCTGCGGCTGGCGCAACCCGGCGATGCCTTGCCCCAGTGCGCGACGGGTCCGCTGGTGCCAGGGTTGTTCGGCATGCTGCATCCAGCGCAACGCAGGTGCCGCCAATACCAGCAATTGTTCGAGCCGATGCAGATCGGCCGCCTCGATGGGCGGCCCCTGGTGCCGCTCGACACATACCGCTGCGAAGGCCGCGCCGTCGAAGCCCAGCGGTACCGTGGCCACCGAGCCACCGACCTGGCGCTGCAACTGCTGGTGCTGCAGCCGGATGTAGTCGCCCGAGCCGTCGGTCGTGTCCGGGGAGGGCGGCCAGCCCAGAGGCACCGCTTGTTCCAGCGCCTCGTCCATGGCACCGAGCAGGCTTTGCGGCATTGGGGCCTGGAGGTTGGACAGGTCCAGCGCCGAACTGGCCAGCAGCCGGGTGCGACCGTCCCGGTGCAGTGCGAAGCTGACCCGGTCGAAACCGCCATCGCGGGCCAGTCGGTCGACCAGGCTGTGCGCCGCAGCAGCCAGGTTCGATGCGGCCAACACAGCCGCGTACAGCCCCAGTGCCTGCACTGCGTGGTCAGCCGCTTGCACGCCAGGCGCCATTGCAGACACGGGTGTCATGTCAGGGGGCAGGCGCACGGGGAGCGGCCCGCGATACGGCGCGTGCGGTCTCGGATGCGGGGACCCGACCGCGGCACGGCGGGATCGATGCACGGCGATGTGGGAACGAGCAGCTGGATGATCATGCGGCGCCACGCCCGGTGTGGCCATGGGCAAAGTGCAATTTTACGGTGCCGCCATGGAGTCGATCGCAGGGCTGGCTGCGGGCGCGGTGATCGTTCGGGTACTGTTATGGTTTGTTCTGATGCCGCAGGCGCGCCGAAACGTTATGCTGATCCAGTTGCAGAAATACCATTAATCACGACAGGAATGGAGATGGACCATGTACAAACGCATACTGATGGCCTATGACGGCTCCGAGGCCGGACAAAATGCCCTGCTCGAGTGCAAGGACCTGATGCAATGGACCGGCGCCGCATTGACACTGGTGGCGGTCATGCCGCACCACATCGATTTCATCGGCGCCGAAGGTGGCTTCTACGACCCGCAGATTACCGAGCGCGAAAAGGAAAACTACAGGAAGGTCCTGGAGCAGGGCCTGCAGGTGCTGGCCAAGTCCGGCTTTGCTGCCAATGGCGAGGTGCTGGTGGGTGAGACCATCAGCGAGATCACCAACTACGCGTCCAAGATCGAGGCCGACCTGATCGTCGTTGGCCACAAGCATCTCGATGGCTGGGCCGCGCGCTGGTGGAGGGGTTCTAGCTCGGGCACGCTGATCGAGCACGCTCATTGCAGCGTGTTGGTGGCCATCACCAACTGAGCGGCTCCAGGTCCTGTGGCCCGGGCGGTGGTGCGGCCGTGGCCGCAGCCGGGCGTGGCCCATTTGCCGATGGCGCATGCTGGCAGTGCCGGCGCCGTTCGGACATGCGTGCGGCCTGTCCTACCAGTCGTCCTTGACCGCCAGCACCACGTCGGTGCCGGCCGCCGCGCGACCGGCCAGCCATGCGGTGACGGTGCCGGCCACCACGGTTGCAGCGCACAGAGCCAACAGCTGGCCCCAGGGCAGCATCAGGTCCATGCTCCAGTGAAAACTTTGCGGGTTGACCACATGCACCAGGATCACACTCACGCCCAGCCCCAGCAGCAGCCCGGCCAGCGCACCGAACAGCGTCCACACCAGGCCCTCCAGTGCCACCAGCACCAGCACCTGGCGTGGCGTGACGCCCAAATGCACCAGCAGCCCGAACTCCTTGCGCCGGGCCAGCACCTGGGCGCTGAAGTTGGCGGCCACGCCAAACAGACCGATGCCGATCGCTACTGCCTGCAGCCAGTAGGTGACCGCGAAGCTGCGGTCAAAGATGCGCAGCGAAATAGCCCGGATCTCGCTGGCGCTGGCGATGTCGGGCACTGCGCCGCCGGGGAGCGCCTGCACCAGCGCCCGCACGCCGGCCTGCACCGCCGCCGCGTCTGCGCCGGGCGCCAATGACACGGCCAGGTCGTTCACCCGGCGGTCGCCGGTGAGTCGCTCGAAGTCGCCCTGGTCGATCGCGATGGCACCGAACTGGCGGGCATAGTCGCGCCATACTCCGGCCACGACAAAGCGACCGCTTTGCGCCGCCACAGCGCCGCCGGAGGCGCCGGAAAACACCGCGTCGAGCCGCTCGAAGGGCTTGCCGACCTGGGCCCCATACAGCGCCACCATGGGCTCGCTCACATAGATCGCCACCGCGCCGGGTGGCACCGGTGCGATGGGTCCCACCAGCGCCAGATTGCGTGCCGGTTCGCCCAGTGGACGCGCCAGCAGCGGGACCGGCGGGCGGCCGGACTCCAGTGTCAGCGACAGCGAGCGCACGCTCGTGACACCGAGCACGCCCGGCAACTGGCGCACCGCGGCCACCAGGCTCGGCTCGAAGAACGCCGTGTCGCGCTCGCCGGAGGCCGAGCTGCGCACATACAGGTCGGCTGGCAGCACCACATCGAGCCAGGCTTGTACCGACGTGCGGAAACTGGCGACCATGACCGTGAGCGCAACGGCCAGGCTCAGCGCCGCCACGACGCCGCTGACGGCCACCGCGGCACTGGCGCGCACCCGACGCGCGCGCTCGATCGCGAGCATGGGCAACAGCCAGGCCGCCAGCTGAGGCGCGAGTTGGCGTGTCAGCACCGCGATCAGGGACGGCAAGGCGCTGATGCCGCCCACCAGCAGCAAGGCAATGGCCAGATACGCCCCCAAGGCCATGCCCCACAGTGGCGGCACCAACAGCAGTGCGGCGCAGGCCAGCACCAGGGCCAGCGCGCGCCAGGGATGGTCGTGTGCATGGGCCTGCAGTCCAAGCCCCTTGAGTGTCTGTGCCGGCGGCAACTGCTGCGCGTCACGCGCGGGCAACCAGGCGCCGACCAGGGCGGCAACCATGCCCAGCGCGGCGTATCCCAGCGCGGTCAGGCCATCCCAATGCAAAGCGGGCGCGACACCGCGGAAATAGCCACCGCCCAGATCACCGCCCAGCCAGTGCAACGCCAGCACGGCCAGCAGCGTGCCCAGCGCAATGCCCAGCAGGCTGCCCACGCCACCGAGCACCAGCGACTCCGCCAGTACCAGGCGCAGCCGGTCACGCCCGGTCAGACCCAGCACCCCGAGCAGCGCGAACTGTTGCGCGCGCTTGGCCACGCCGAGCGCCAGCACCGAAAAAACCAGGAAGGCGCCGGTGAACAGGGCCACCAGCGCCAGCACGGTCAGATTGACCCGGTAGGCGCGCGACAGGTTGCTGACACGCGTGCCGGCATCGGCGGGGGGTGCCGCCCGCACGCCCGGCGGCCACTGCGGATCGGCATGCCAGGCCGCCGCCAGCGCCAAAGGGTCCTGACCAGGCGCGAGCCGCAGGTCGACTCGCGACAGGCGTCCCACCATGCCGAACAAGTCTTGCGCCGCGCCGATGTCCATCACCGCCAGCGGCGCGCCCGCGGCGCTGACGTTGCCCGCCACCCGCAGCGCGCGCAAGCCGCCTGCGCCGCGCAACTGCAGCACGGGACTGCTGTCGTTGGCCAGTCCCAGCTCGCGGCTGGCAGCGGCATTGAGGAACAGCGCGTCCGGTTCCAGCCAGGCCAGTCGCCCGGCATTGGCCGCCACCAGGGGCGCCATGTCCGGCGCCACCCGCATGATGCGCAGCGCATCTACACCGACCACCCGCAAAGTGACGAGTTTGCCGGAGGCGCCCGCAACTGGGCTGTTCAATTCCACAATGGGTGAGGCCAGCGCCACCCGCGCATCGGTTGCGACCCGTTCGAAGATGCGTTCGTCGAATGCGCCCTGCACCCCGCGCAGTTCCAGGTCGGCCTGGCCGTTGACCGAGCGCACCGCCTGCGCGAATTCGCTCAGCGCCGAACGGTTGATCAACGACACCGAAAACGCCAGTGCCACCCCCAACGCGACCGCCAGCACGGCGGCCGCATTGCGCCAGGGATGGTGGCGCAGCTCCTGCCACGAGAATGTCTTCAACAAATCGAGCACAAGCCAGTATATTGAGCACTGACAGCGCCCCGGATCAGTCGCGCATTTCCACCGGTTGTTCGTTCGGCAGGTGCGATACCCCTGTGTCAATTTCCATTCACCCTAGAAAGCGATTCCATGCCCTTGTTGCCCACGTTCGAGGATGTAGTTGCCGCCGCCGGGCGCATCGCCGGCCATGCCCACCAGACCCCGGTGTTGCGCTCGTCCACGCTGGACCAGCGCCTGGGGGCGCAGGTGTTTTTCAAGTGCGAGAACTTCCAGCGCATGGGCGCCTTCAAGTTTCGCGGCGCATTCAATGCGCTGGCGCGCTTTGAACCGGCGCAGCGGCGCGCGGGCGTGCTGGCATTCTCCAGCGGCAACCATGCCCAGGCGATCGCGTTGTCGGCGCGCCTGCAAGGCATTGGCGCGGTGATCCTGATGCCGATCGATGCGCCGCAGGCCAAGATCGATGCCACCCGCGGCTATGGCGCCGAAGTCGTGCTGTTCGACCGTTTTGCGCAGGACCGCGAGGTGCTGGCGCGCGAACTGGCCCTTGAACGCAGCATGACGCTGATTCCGCCCTTCGACCATCCGGATGTGATTGCGGGCCAGGGGACGGCGGGCAAGGAGTTGTTCGAGGAGATCGGCGCGCTCGACTACCTGTTCGTCTGCCTGGGCGGCGGCGGCCTGCTCAGCGGATGTGCTCTGGCCGCGCGTGCCGTGTCGCCCGGCTGCAAGGTGATCGGGGTGGAGCCGGAGGCGGGCAATGACGGCCAGCAATCGTTGCGCAGCGGCAGCATCGTGAAGATCGCCACGCCGCGCACCATCGCCGACGGTGCCCAGACCCAGTCGCTGGGTGAGCTGACGTTTGGCATCATCCGGCGCGATGTGGACGATGTGCGCACGGTCAGCGACGCGCAACTGGTCGATGCGATGCGCTTTTTCGCCGAACGCATGAAGATCATCGTCGAGCCCACCGGGTGTCTGGCAGCCGCATCGGTGATGCAGGGCGATCTGCCATTGGCAGGCAAGCGCGTCGGTGTGATCGTCAGCGGCGGCAATGTAGATCTGCAGCGCTTCGGCCAGCTGGTAGGTGCGTCATGATGCGGCGCGCCGTTGCACTCGCGTTGCTGGGCCTGTCGCTGGCCTGGGGCGCGGGTGCGCAGTCCGGCGGGACGGGCCACGGGGCATTGGCCATGGCCCATGTGGCGCTGGGAACGGACCCGGGCAGCGCCAGCGTGGCCCATTGGCGCGACGGGCAGATGGCACATGCCGTCATTCGGCGTCTGCCCGGCTCCGACGCCAATCCGGTTGAAACGATGGCGGTCGAGGGTGCGCCGCCCTTGTTTGAAGTCGGCTCGGTAAGCAAGGTCTTCACCGGGCTGCTGCTGGCCCAGGCCGTGGAGCGCGGCGAGTTGTCGCTGGACGACACCCTGGGCCGGTTGCTGCGCGGCAAGCTTGCGTTTGTGTCGCCGCAGGTGGCCGCCATCACGCTGCGCCAGCTCATCACGCACAGTGCCTGCCTGCCGCGCCAGTTCGGCGGGGTCGCCAATGGCCGTGCGGTGGTGGCCCAGTTGCGCAAGGCCGATCGCGTCGATCTGATGGCGGCATTGGAAAAGCAGACCATCGCGCAGGCGGCGCCATGCACGTCCGCATACAGCAATTACGGCTTGGCTGTCGTGGGTGAGTTGTTGTCCGAGCACTATGGCAAGTCCTGGACCGAGCTGGTCCATGAGCGCATCGTGGTGCCGCTGGGTCTGCGCGATACGCGCCAGCACCTGGGTGACCAGGCCGATCGGCTGGTGGCGGGCTTTGCCGGACGGGCGCCGGCGGCGCCGTGGTTGATGGATGCGTATTCCGGCGCCGGCGGCCTGCGTTCCAGCGCACAGGATCTGGTCCGGTTCGGCCGCGCGATTCTCGCCGGGCGCAATGGCCCGCTGGGTCCGGCGGCCGAGCGCCTGTTGACGCCGCTGGGGCGCTACCAGGGGCACGAGATCGGCTATGCCATCTTCATCCATGGACCGCCGCAGCGGCGTACCTATTCGCACAGCGGCTTGACCGGTGGTTACCGCGCGCTGCTGGCGCTGTCGCCCGACAACGGCGAGGTGCTGGCGGCGCTGGTCAGCAATGCCCAGGCGCCGCTGTCGCAGATGGCGCAGCCCTGGTGGGCGGCCCGCTACCCGGTCAGCGACAAAACCGTCGCGGTCGACGCCGCATCGCTGGCGCCGCTGGCCGGCGTCTACCAGGCCGGTGCGGAGTTGTCGCTGACCGTCGCGCTACACGAGGAGAGGATTTTCGTGCGCTCGCGCGGCGGTATCTTTCGTGCTTATCTGCCGGTCGCCCGCGATACGTTCACGCGACCAGCCGGCGGGGCACGGATCGTGTTCGAACGCGACGCACGTGGTCTGGTCACCGGGCTTTCACTGGAGCAGGCAGGAGCCCAGTTGGCCGCGCAGCGGACGCGCGATCCCTTGCCTGCCGGCCAGATCCTGCCCCCGGGCAAGGCACAGCAATTTGTCGGTCGTTATGCGGTTGCCAACGCCCCTGGCGACGGGATCGCATTTGATGTGCGCTCCGAGGACGGACAACTGATGATCCGCTCCACCGCGTTTGGGTGGGAACCGGTGCTGCCCCTGGCGGAGCGGGCCGATCGCTTTCGCTACGACGCGCCCGATGCGCAGCTGCAATTCGAGCGCGACGCCGATGGCCGGGTCGTGGCGCTGGTGCTGCACCAGCGTGGGGAACTGCGGGCGATGCGGCTTGCTCCGGGGTCCTGAACCGGTACGCGCGATCGGGCTGGTGGGGGTGGCCAGAAAACCGCCCGGCGGTGTCGTGACGCTGCGCGCCGAGATCAAGCAGCACGACAGCCAGGCCAAGGACGAGAAGGTATTGCGCTCCGAGCGCTATTGTGGCGCGGTGTCGCGGCGCTGCATGGCGTTGGGTCCATCGCCTACAATCGGGCCATCACCGGGGGTGTCAATGCGGTCGCAGGGCCGCAGGACTGAGAAATACCCCACTCACCTGATCTGGGTAATGCCAGCGTAGGGAGCGTGATGGGATGGGTCCTTCGCTTCGTGGCGATCCTTCTTTTCATGCGCTCCAACAATGGCGCATTGAAAGGATGGACAGCATGCAACGAAGGATTTTTTCTATTTGGGCCGCCTCTGTGGTGGCCTCGGCGGCGCTGGCCAGCACCGGCGCGTCGGCGCAGGAACTGCGGGTGCTGGTGCACAGCTCGTTCTCGCTGCCCAAACCCATGCTGGCGCAATTCGAGTCCGAGTCGGGCGTCAAGCTGGCCATCATCAAGGGCGGTGACGCCGGCGAGATGCTCAACAAGCTGATATTGACCCGCGCACAACCGATTGCCGACGTCGTATTTGGCGTTGACAACGCCCTCATTTCCAAGGCTGAAGCAGCCAACGTGCTGGACGCCTACGCCGGGCCGGCGGCTGCGCGCCAATCAGTAGCACCCATCAAGGGTCCGGTGGTCGCGGTCGACTATGGCTATGTCAATCTGAACTACGACAAGGCCTGGTTCGCCAAGAGCGGCCTGGCCCTGCCCCGGTCGCTGGACGATCTGGCGCAACCTGCCTACCGCGATCTGCTGGTGGTGCAGAATCCGGCCACATCGAGCCCAGGCTATGCGTTCTTGCTAGCGACGATCGCGGGGCTGGGAGAGCAGGGTGCCTTCGACTGGTGGGCGCGCATGCGCGGCAATGGCCTGAAGGTGGCCAAGGGCTGGAGCGAGGCCTATTACACCGAGTTCAGTCGAAACGGTGGCAGCCGCCCGATCGTGGTCAGCTATGCCAGCAGTCCGGCCGCCGAGGTGTTCTACAGCAAGGAAAAGATAACCGAGCCTCCCACCGCCAGCCTGTTTCTCAAAGGGGGCGTATTTCGCCAGGTCGAAGGTGTGGCGCTGGTGCGCGGTGGCGCCCAACGAGAGGGGGCAGGCCGCTTCATCGAATTCATGCGCTCGCGGCCGGTGCAGGAGGCGCTGCAGACCACGATGTGGATGTTCGCCGCTGAACCGGGCACGCCGCGTCCCGACGTGCTGCGTCACGCGCCCGAGCCTGCGCAGTTCGAGGACCCTGCCGTGCAGCTGGTGGCGCAAAAGGGTGGCGACTGGGTTGATCGCTGGACCAAGACCGTCCTGAAGTAGGTGGCTTGGCCATGCGCTGGCGCGGCAACGGTCGGGGCGAGCGCGCTGCGTGGCTGGGGGCGCTGCCGCTGGCCTTCCTGGCCTTGGTGATGCTGGCGCCGCTGTGGCGGCTCGGCGTGGAGGCCCGGTCCGGCGCCACGCTGGCCATGGTGGCCGACCTGGGGCGCGACGACTATCTGCGCTGGCGCATCATCTGGTCCTTCCTGCAGGCCGGTGTCACCTGCGTCGCAGCGCTGGTGCTGGCGTTGCCGGTGGCCTGGGTGCTGGCCCGGTTCGCGTTTGCGGGCCGTGCCCTGGTGCTGCGTCTGCTGATGCTGCCGTTCGTCGTGCCCACGCTGGTCGCGGCGATGGGGGTGCTGGCGTTATGGGGCCCACGCGGCACCCTCAGCGGCTGGTTCGGGATCGACCTGCAGGACACGCCCTGGTTGCTGCTTTATGGCAATCTTTTCTTCAATCTGTGCGTGGTGGTGCGCGCCGGTGTGGATGCCCTGGGCCAGGTGAGCGCGGCCCGGGTCGCCGCCGCGCGCACCCTGGGAGCCACCCCGTGGCGCGTGTTCTGGCGCGTCGAGTGGCCGGCCATCGTGCCCTGGTTGTCGTCCGCGCTGTGCCTCGTTTTCCTGTACTGTTTCGCCGGCTTCGGCCTGGCGCTGGTGCTCGGCGGGCAGCGCTATGCGACGGTGGAGGTTGAAATCTACACGCTGGTGGCGCATGAACTCAAGCTGGCCCAGGCCGGCGTGCTGGCCCTGTGCATGGCGCTGCTTACCGGCCTGGTGGCGCTGGCCTATGCCTGGATCGAACGGCACCTGTCGGCACCCGGGCGCTCGGACCGCATCGCGTTGCGCAGGCCAACCGGCGCCGCCCAATGGTGCGCGGTTGCGGGCGCGATGCTGATCCTGGGCGTATTTTGTGCGGCGCCCCTGCTGGCGATCGGCGGCCGGGCCGTGGCAGCCGGCGCGCAGGCCTGGAGCAGCGTGTTCGACTACGAAGGTTTGCGCGCGATCTGGAACACCGTTCGGTTCACCGCGGTGGCTTTGCTGCTGGCCACGGCGCTGGGCGTGGCGCATGCGATGGCCGCGCGCCGCTCGGTCTGGATCCGCGCAGGTGCGTTCCTGCCCTTTGTCGTGTCTCCGGTCACGGTCGCCTTCGGTTTGTTGCTGCTGTACCCGCGCTGGAGCGCCAGCATGCTGATGTTGGTGGCTGCCTATGCCCTGCTGGCGTATCCGTTCGTGGCCAAGTCGCTCGGCTCCGCGCTGGACAATCTGCCCGCGCACGTGGCGCAGGCCGCGCGAACACTGGGCGCCACGCCGTGGCGCCTGTTCTGGCGCGTCACGCTGCCGCTGGTGGCGCCCTCGCTGCGTCGCGGCATGGCGTTCGCGGCTGCGACCGCGCTGGGCGAGTTCGCCGTGACGCTGTTCCTGTCACGGCCGGAGTGGACCACCCTGACGACGCTGATCTACCAGCGCCTGGGCCGGCCCGGAGCGGCCAACCAGGACGCGGCGCTGGTGCTGGCCGCGGTGCTGATGCTGCTGGCGCTGCTCGCTTTCTTGCTGATCGACCCGCCTGCGTCGGCGCGGCAGCAGGCCGGTCGGCAACCGACCGGGGACATCCATGCTTGAGTTGCGATCAATCCACAAGACCTTCGACGACCATGCCGGTGGGCACTGGGTGTTGGCGGATGCACTGGATCTGCTGGTGCAGCGCGGGCGCACGGTCGCCGTGCTGGGCCCATCGGGTAGCGGCAAGAGCACGCTGCTCAAGATCATCGCCGGACTGGAGGCACACGATGGCGGAACGGTGCTGTTTGACGGAATCGACCTGGCTGAAGTAGCGCCCGAACGGCGCGGCTTTGCATTGATGTTCCAGGATTTCGCGTTGTTTGCGCACTTGAATGTGCTGGACAACGTCGCCTTCGGCCTGCGGGAGCAGGGTCTGTCGCGCAGTGCAGCCCGCGAACGCGCCTTCGCCATGTTGGCGTTGTTCGGACTGCAGGCGCACGCGCGGCACAAGGTCTGGAAACTGTCGGGCGGCGAGCAGCAGCGGGTGGCGCTGGCGCGCGCCCTGATCACCGCGCCACGCCTGTTGCTGCTCGATGAGCCATTCTCGGCACTGGACGCCGAATTGCGCGCCAGCTTGCGTGACGAGTTCGTGTCCCACATCGCGTCTGCCGGCATCACGACGGTGCTGGTCACCCACGACGAAGGCGAAGCCCGCGCGATGGCGCAGCAGGGATATCGGCTGGTCAAGGGGCGCTTGCAAGTGTTGTGGTGAAACCGCGATCGGCCTGATGGCCCAGGCCCGGACCCAGGCCGGGGCGGGGCGGGCTCTTGCCGCCGCCCGCTGCTATGCTCGGACCCGATGTCCGCCGCCCGTTTCTCCGACCTGACCGGTCAACGCAACTTCATGCGGTTCTGGGTTGCCCGGTTGTTTGGTACCACCGGCAACCAGATGCTGATGGTCGCCATCGGATGGCAGATGTACGAGCTCACCGGCAGCGCCTGGGATCTGGGCCTGGTGGGCCTGTACCAGTTTGTCCCGGCGCTGATGTTCACGTTGGTGGCGGGCCATGTCGCCGACCGCTGGCATCGGGGCCGGATTGTGGCCAGTTGCCTGGTGGCGCAGACCCTGGTGGCGGTGCTGCTGGTGCTGGCCACGCTCGGACTGGGAGCGGCGCAACCCTGGGTCTCGCGTAACCTGCTGCTGGCCGTGTCAGTGGTGCTCGGGTTGGCCCGCGCATTCCAGATGCCGGCCATGCAGTCCCTCACGCCCAACCTGCTGCCGGCCTCCCTGTTGCCGCGCGGACTGGCGTTCAGCTCGCTGGGCACGCAGGCCGCCATCATCGGTGGGCCGGCGCTCGGCGGTGCGGTGTTCGTCGCCGGCGCCCAGGCGGTCTATGCCCTGTGCGCGCTGTCGTTTGGAATCGGTTGCGTGCTGGTCTTCCTGCTGCATTACCCCCGTACGCTGCGGCGCAACGAACCGGTGTCCTTGCGCACGATGCTGGCCGGACTCGGTTTCGTCTGGCAACGCAAGGTGCTGCTCGGGGCGGTGTCGCTCGATCTGTTTGCGGTGCTGCTGGGCGGCGCGACCGCCTTGTTGCCGATGTTTGCCAAGGACATCCTGATGGTGGGTCCCTGGGGTCTGGGCCTGTTGCGTGGCGCGCCTGCGATGGGTGCGCTGCTGATGTCGGGCGTGCTGACGCGCTGGCCCTTGCGCCGCCGGGTCGGCCGCACCCTGCTGGTGTCGGTGGCACTGTTCGGGCTTTGCATGGTGGTGTTTGGCCTGTCCACCCATTTCTGGCTGTCGATGCTGGCGTTGGCGGTATCGGGCGGCGCCGACACGGTCAGCGTAGTAGTGCGCCAGACACTGGTGCAGCTCGATACGCCGGACGCGATGCGGGGTCGGGTCAGCGCGGTCAACTCGGTCTTCATCGGCGCCAGCAACCAGCTCGGCGAGTTCGAGTCCGGCGCCACGGCGGCGCTGATGGGGCCGGTGGCCTCGGTGGTGTTGGGAGGGCTTGGTACGTTGCTCATCGCGGCGTTGTGGCGGCGGCTTTTTCCGACCCTGGCCGAACGGGACCGGCTGGACAGCGGCTGAGGTCGCACGGGAGCCAGCGGGCGAACCGGTGGCGACGATACGATGCGATATGCGTGCGGGACGCCATGAGGCCATGAACGAGGAGGACACGATGGAACAGACCCTGGCGTTGCCGAGCGGAGCACCTGAGCCCGGCCTGTACCGGCATTACAAAGGCGGCGAGTACCAGGTGCAGGGCCTGGTGCGCCACAGTGAAAGCCTGGAGGTGATGGT
The DNA here is from genome assembly GCA_031396205.1 of Rhodoferax sp. GTDB lineage: Bacteria > Pseudomonadota > Gammaproteobacteria > Burkholderiales > Burkholderiaceae_C > CAISIP01. The sequence goes on along the minus strand of JANNKH010000086.1, from coordinate 110,352 downwards.
GTTGTACCGCGCGTTGTATGGCGAACAGGGATTGTGGGTGCGTCCACGCGCCATGTTCATCGAGACGGTGGAGCATGCAGGCAATACGGTAGCCCGTTTTGCACGGGTTCCCGACCGTACCGCTGCCAGCGATGGCGGTGATGCCGCCGGCGTGCGCGCCACCGATTGACGCCGGAGCTGGGCCAGTCCCGCCAGGTGGTTCTGCGGGTCTGGGACAATCGATGCGTAGCGCATGCCGTTGGTATTGCAATAACACTGGAGAAAGCAACACGATGCGTATCGCCATCATTGGCAATTCCGGCTCCGGCAAGTCGACTCTGGCCCGTGAGCTTGTGCAGGCACATGACCTGGTCACGCTGGACCTGGACACCGTCGCCTGGGAGCCGGACAAGATCGCGGTGCCGCGCGACCCGCGGCAGGCGCTGGCCCAGGTGCGCGGTTTTTGCGCGACCAACGCCCAGTGGGTGGTGGAAGGATGTTACGCCGGTCTGATCCGAGCGGCCCTGCCCGAAGCGTCGCTGTTGCTGTTTCTCGAACCGGGCGTGCAGGCCTGTGTGGCCAATTGCCATAGCAGACCCTGGGAGCCGCACAAATTCAAGTCAGCACAGGAGCAGGACCGGCATTTCAACTTCCTGCTTGAATGGGTAGAAGCCTATTACCAGCGCGATGGCGACGCTTCGCTGCGCGAACACCAGGCCTTGTTCAACGCATTTGCCGGCCCCAAGCGCAAGCTGACCGGGCGCACCACGGCACGATTCGTGAGCGGCCTGCTGTTGCAACCGGGCTGAAACGCGACGCAGCGTCGCACACGCACTGAATCCGGAGCGTTGCAAGCCGAATGCGCGCGATGGTGACCGTCAAGTGCCGTCAAGTGCCGGCAAGTGCCGGCAAGTGCCGGGTTAAAAATCGGGCGCGCCGCGCGTCGGTGCGCTTGGCAGACAGGACGATCCGGGCAGGGATCTCGCGTTTGACCTGACCCACGAGTGGTGGTATTTTCGAAAAAAATCTGGGTGCGGCCGGGCGATTCCCCTCTGGCGGAACCGATCACGATGATTGAGGCAAATCGATGCAATTGCTGCCGATGTTGGAGAAGGTCGGGCCGCCTTGGTGGGCGGTGATTGCCATCACCGATGCGGTGCATGAATCCGCGGCCAGCGTATGGGCTGCACTGGCAATGGCGCTGCTGCGTGCGCCGGTGGCGCAGGCGTAAGCAGCATGCTGCAAGCCAGCGGTTCAGGGCAGGGTGTACGCGAGGCCTATTCCCGCTGGGCCAGGACTTACGACCAGGACCCGAACCGCACCCGCGACCTGGACCAGCAGGTCACCCGGCGCCTGCTCGATGGCCGACGCTTCAACCGGGTGCTTGAACTGGGTTGTGGAACCGGCAAAAATACCGCCTTGTTGGCGGACATCGGCGCGCAGGTTGTGGCAATCGATTTCTCTGCCGGCATGTTGCAGCGGGCGCGTGCCAAGATTGCCGCAAGCCATGTTGCATTCGCCGAGGCCGATCTCACGCAGCCCTGGCCGCCGGCCGCGCAATCGGTCAACCTGGTGGTGGCCAACCTGGTGCTGGAGCATATCGAGGACCTGGCGCCGGTGTTTGCGCAGGCGGCGCAAAGTCTGGTGCCCAAAGGCATGCTGCTGGTTTGCGAGTTGCACCCGTTTCGTCAATACCAGGGCACCCAGGCCCGGTTTTCCGATGCCGGCGCAGAGCAGGTGCTGATTCCGGCCTACACGCACCACCTGTCGGACTACCTGCGGGCGGCCCGCGGCGCCGGTCTGGTGGTGCTGCAGGTCGACGAGTGGTGGCATGACGATGACGACGGCTTGCCGCCGCGCCTGCTCAGCCTGATAGGTGAGAAGCCGTAGCTGTGACTAGCGCTCACTGCGCGGCTTGGCGAGAGCTACTTCGATTTCTGCGCGAGAGCCACCGTCGACGGCCTCGTCGAGGCGTGGCGCCACGAGGCACGGCGTTGCCGCAGCGAAGGCGTGCGGCCGTGAATCCGCTCGGGGAGGCCAGTCGTCGGGCATTGGATCGAGAATCCGATCTGCGCCGTGGCCTGGCCCAAGCGGCGCCTGACTTGCTCGGTGCAGGCTGACTGAGGCGCGCCCTTGTTGCCTGGGGCGGCCGTACAGACCCCACCCCGGGTGCTGGCTGTCTAGGACACGCTGACCCAGCGTTGATTCGTTTGGCTCGATGCATCGGGACATCCAGCAGCGTCTAGCGCACGCGCCGGCGCGAAACAACCCGCGCCAACACCCCCAAACCTGCCAACAGCATCGCGTAGGTTTCAGGCTCCGGTATGGGCGACAGTGTGTAATCGATCGCTAGCAGTGGGCGGGCCGAGGCGGCTGTCGACTCGCGGCTTGAAAAGCGCTTGGCGCTTTGCGAAGTCACCTCATCGCCGATCATGATCCAGCCAAAATTTTCGGTCGGGTTGTCTATCCATGACTTGACGTCGGCAACGAGCGAAGGCGTGCTGTCCCAACGGTAGAACGCGCCTTGCACTCCAACCTCGGCCACGGCGCTCGCCACCTGGACGAAATCGCCTCCCTGTGTGACCCACTGCCGGGTCTGGTGGTAAGCACTGATCCAAGTGGCGTCACCCAATGCCGCCGGCGCCCCGGCACCCGCATCGCCACCGTTCGAAGTAGATTCTCCCCATGCGCTTGTCAAGCGGTGGAGTGCCACGTCATGCACATCACGGGCACGGGATTCGTAGATTTGCAATGTCACCGAATCAATCTGTGAGCCAGGCGCAATGGCCGACAGGTCGAAACGAACCAGCGCACGGCGCGTCACGCCGCCCGCCGTGGTCGCCAGCCAGAGATTCGGGCCGGCACCGTCGCTGATGGCATCAAAACCGTCGCCCCGGAATATCGACGTATCCGCTGCTGGCTCGACAGCCAGCAGCGCAGCAGTGACCGGCATAAACGCAAGGACGCCGCACGCGAGTACCCCTGAACTCCGGAACCGGTGTGGCATGGACGACCACGCCCCGGATGGTTTTGGGCGGCCATGGGCCGTGCAGCCGGGCAACATGTCAACCATTGCGGCGGCGCTTGGCAACAGCGGCCAACAGACCCAGGCCCGCAAGCAACATTGCATAAGTGCCCGGTTCCGGCACTGGCGCCAGTGTCAGGTTGTCAAGCGCCACGCCGTTGCCGACCACCATGAAACCGGTGATATCGCCCTGCTCACGATAGAAGCCGCGAAACAGGCCCTCGTTGTAGCTCGACGGCGGCGTCACCACGCTGAACGTTGTGGACTCAAGTACTTGGTTGCCGCTCAAGGCAGACAGGGTGATCGAGCCACCATTCACGGCATTGAAGAAGGCGCCAATCTGGCGCACGCCGCCACCGGTGACAGAGAAGCTCAGTGTATTGGACTGGCCATGCTGCGCATCGCCAAAAACGAACGGCGACACAGCGCCCCACGCACCGTTGCCCTGCAGATCGGCCGCAAAGGCCCCCACCACGGAGTCGAGCGCGGATTGATAGGTGACGTTCAAGGCTCCGACGCTGCCAACCACCAGCGACTCCGGTATCGCCGTTTGGTAACCGTCGAAATCGTCAAACGTGATCACGCCGGCGAGCGGGCCGAAGTTTGAGTTGTCGACAACTGCGGCATGTGCCGGCGAAAGCATGGCCAAGCCAAGCGTGATGCCTGCGACCAGATTACGAGTTTTCATGAAGTGTTTCCTTTCGGATGGAGAGTATTGCTTGAGAGACGCTGCTGAGACCCGCGCGGGGCGGCATCAGACCGCGCCGATCACGCCGCCGTCGTCGCGGGTAATGACCACCGTGCATGCACGTGGTCTGACCGCACCACCAGCCGACGCGGTGGTCGGGCCATTGGCGCCGTTGTCCGGCCAGGATGATTTGTTGATAAAACTGCCGACCCAATCCTCACCCGGGTGCTGGATGTTGACGAACATGGTCTTGCCGTCCGGTGTGGTGTCCACACCAGTCACCTCGCAATTGGGCGGGCTGGTCAGGAAGCGTGTGATCTGGCCGGTCGCGGGATCGGCGGCTGCCATGCAGTTGCCACCAATGTTGGCCCAGTCGCCGGTGGCATCACCTTGCTGGTCGGTCTGAATCCACAGGCGACCGTCTTTGTCGAACCAGAGTCCATCCGGCGCGCCGAGGTCGTCACCATTGATGTTGCCCTGGCGATTCGGATCACTCGAAAGGCTGTCGCCGCACTGCACGAAGATGTCCCAGTCGAAGGTGGTCGCGGCAACGTCACCGTCGGTCTCGCGCCAGCGGATGATGTGGCCATACACATTGATCGCGCGTGGGTTCGCCTCATCCACCGCAGGCCGGGCGCCACCAGCCGTGGTACTGCCATTGACCGTGTTCGACGATGCAGGGTTGGCGCCGCGCCGGTTATTGTTGGTCAGGGTCAAATAGACCTCGCGCGAGGTCGGATGCACTGCGACCCACTCCGGACGATCCATCATGGTCGCGCCGACGCGATCGGCCGCCTGGCGGCACTTGATAAGCACCTCACCCTGGTCGGCGAAGCCATTGGCCGGGGTCAGCCCGTTCTGGCTCCATGCCAGCGGCAACCACGAACCGCTGTTGTCGGCATTGAACTTGGCAACATAGAGCGTGCCGCTGTCGAGCAGATTGCGGTTGGCTGCTCGGTTGCGCGGGTTGTACTTGCCGGCGCAGACGAACTTGTACATATAGTCATTGCGCTCGTCGTCGCCCAGGTAGATCGTGACGCTGTTGTCCGCACCCACCGAGGTCCACGCTCCTTCGTGTTTGAAACGGCCCAATGCGGTACGCTTGATTGGCAGGCCGCCCGGATTGAACGGGTCGATTTCGACCACCCAACCAAAACGATTTGGTTCGTTCCGGTTGACGCGAATATCAAATCGAGGATCGACCAGATGCCAGCGGTAGCCAAAGCCGTCGCGCGACAGACCGTAGCGCCGCTCGAGGTCGTTCAAGGGTGTCGCGGTCAGGGCGGCTGCCGTGGTCCCGAAATACCCGTTGAAATTCTCTTCACAGGTCAGGTAGGTTCCCCATGGAGTGAAGCCATGCGCACAATTGTTCAAGGTGCCGAGAACCGCGCGCCCGGTCGGGTCGGCGGTCGTCTGCAGCAGTATGTGGCCGGCAGCCGGTCCCGACATCTGCGTTGGCGTGTTGCCGGCGATGCGGCGGCCATAGGGCGACGGACGCACTACCTGAAACTGCCCCGCCACTTTGCGCAATTCCAGGATTGATACCCCATGGGCGGCTTGCGAAATACGCGCGCGCGCCACTGTCATAGGTGTGCCGCCCGGATTCAGGTCTAGGTGCAGGATACCTTCGTCGGTGTATTCGTGATTGGTTGCCAGCAGTCCGCGGTCACTGGAGACTCCGCCGGTGGTCGGGAACGGGAAGAAATGCATACCGTCGTGGTGCATGCCCTGCTGCTGCAACTGGTCGGCTTCGGTTTGCGCGCCATTGGCGTTCCACGCCGGGCCGCCGGAGACCGGGTCGCCCCAGGCGGTCAGGATGCGCGCCGTATAGCCGACCGGTACGGAGACCTTATCGAGCATTGGCACCAGATTCGGTGGCATTGACGGGAATCCGATGCCGCCGACGGGTGACGGCGACGCGGCCAGCGCGCTGGGCGAAACACCAGCTAATCCGAAACCGCCAAAGACGCTCAAAGTCGCTGCGCCAACCGATCCTTTGAGAAACTGGCGACGGCCGGCGCGATCGATCACATCGCGGATCGATTCGTTTTTCGAAGGGTTGATGCTCTTGTCGTTGTCTGGGTGATACACGTGGTCGCTCCTGGTAATCTGGAAAATGAAGGACTTTCGGCGCCGACACTGGTCTGTTGCGCCCGCAGCGCCACAGCAGCGCAGTCGCTCCGCGCCGGTGGATGCCGTACCGAGGTTATGAGCCGAACATTTCATAACGCCTCATGCAAAGGAGCCCGGACATAGGCCGTTTGGCTTATAAATGCATGGGCTGATCCCATCGGGTGGCGCTGAGACCAACATTGGGGATCGCCGGGTCATGATGCTCAAGTCTGGCCGCACCTGGGCAGTGTCGGTGCAGGCATCGCCATATGACCCGCGGAAAACGAAGCGTCGGTGTAGCCAAAAATCAGCAACACCGGGCGGTGCGGTTGCGTTGGCGGTGGTGGTGGTGGCGCCTGCGCTCGGCGACCGGGTGCTACGAAGCATGCCTAGGGACCCTCTGCGCACGAACCCTGTGAAAACTGGACTTACGAATTTATGGGTTCTGGCATTATGTCGGCGACGGTCTCCTCCTTAATATTCTCTCACTCTCATCCACGCCTGAAACAGGAGATTGTCCGCATGCCAACCAAGCTCTCTCGCAGAACCGTTCTCAGCCGCGGCATCCTCGCGGCGACCGCCTGCATCGCAGCCCCAGCCGTTGTCCACGCGCAGTCACCGCGCCCGCTGAATCTCGGGTTCTCGACACCGGTCGATTCCGACTATGGTGTCGCCGCCACCAAGCTGGCGCAGCTCGTCAAGGAGCGGATGGGAGACGCCATCGATGTAAAGATCCGTTGCTGCGCCACCATCGCGACGGAGGATGACGCCTTCAAGGCGCTGCAACTCGGAACCGTCGACGCGTACTTCATCTCCCAAAACAACATTTCCCCCCATTTCCCGCTCATGGACATCCTCGTGTTGCCCTATGTGTTTCAGGGCGCTGCGCACGTGCGCAAGATCCGCGAAGGTGGCGTGGCGGACGAACTCGCCGACCGGCTGCGCAAGGCGACCGGCGTGCATCTGCTTACCTGGGGCGCGCTTTCGTACAGGGACTTCTACAACTCGAAGCGGCCGATCAATGATGTGAAGGACATGGTCGGCCTCAAGGTGCGCGTGCCGAAGAATGACGTCATGATCCAGACCTTCCGTGCCTTCGGGGCCGAGCCAATTCCGCTGGCCTGGTCCGAGACGCCGGCGGCGTTGCAGACCGGCGCGGTCGATGGCTCCGACAACGGTACCTCGGTGATCAAGTCCATGAAGTTCTACGAGTTCTCGAAACACCTTGCAATCCTGGAGCACTTCGCCGGCTTCGCGCCGCTGCTGGCAAGCCCGCGCTTCATGGGCCGCCTCTCGCCCGAGCAGCAGAAGACCTTCCTGCAGTGCGCCAAGGACGCCGGCCAGCATCAGATCGCCACGGTCGAGTCCGAGGCGGAGAGCATCCGCAAGTTCCTGGGCGAGAACGGCATGCAGATGACGCGGCCGAACCTGAAAAGCTTTATCAATGCCGTCTTGCCGCTGCAAGACAAGTTCGTGGCCGAGAAAGGCGGCGACTTCAAGGGCATGCTCGACAAGATCCGCGCCGTCGCCTGAAAGCGTCGCCACCCATGCGGCAAAGTCTGGCGATAGCGGGCCGCCCGATCGAGGAGTGGGCGGCCTGCGGATTGGTGGCGGTCATATCGATCTGTGTTTGCCTTCAGGTTTTTTCGCGCTACGTCCTGAACATCGGTCTGGTCTGGACCGAGGATGTCGCGATGTTCGCCATGACCTGGGCCGTCTATTTCGGCGCGGCCATGGCGGTGCATGAGAAGTTCCATGTGCGGATGATGGCCGCCGTGATGGTGCTGCCGTACCGCGCGGCCTGGTTCATCACCTTTCTGTCCGACCTCGTCTTTGCGGCTTTCCTCATCTTCATGATGTTCTATGGCTGGGAGTACCTCGAGCTGCTGTGGCGTCAGCAGACAATCATCGCGTCGTTGAACATCGACGCCAAATGGATCCAGACCATCATCGTCATTGGTAACGGGCTGATGCTGTATCGGCTGCTCGAGGCCTATCTGCACTGGTGGCGCGGGGACCGCGAGGGTTTTCCGACGGTCGAGAACGAGACGGCGCCTGACCTGTGAGCGACGTCGCCATCATCTGCACCTTGTTCGTCGTGCTCATGTTCATGGGCGTGCCGATCTATGCGGTGGTCGGATTCAGCGTCGCGGCGGCGCTCCATCTTGCCGACATCCCTCAGACCATGCTGGCGCAAACCGCCTTCACGGCGCTGCAGCCGTTCCCGCTGCTGTCGATTCCGTTGTTTGTGCTTGCCGGCCGTCTTATGGAGAAGGGCGGCATGGCGAACCACCTGATCAAGATCGCGACGACCCTCGTCGGCGCCTACAAAGGCAGTCTGGGCCTTGTCACGGTGATCGCCTGTGCGTTCTTCGCTGCGCTCAACGGGTCCGGTCCAGCTACCACGGCGGCAGTGGGCAGCGTCACCATCCCGACGATGATCAAGCAGGGCTACAGCCGCCGCTACGCTGGCGCGGTCGCTGCCTCCGCAGGCGCGCTTGGCAGCCTCATCCCGCCGAGCAACCTGATGGTGATCTATGCGCTGGTCGCCGAGGTCTCGATCCCGCGCATGTTCTTTGCTGGCATCATTCCCGGCATCTTCGTCACCGCTCTACTGTTGTTGACGGCGTGGTTCATCGCAGCCCGCAACGGCTACGGTGGCCATGGAGAACCTTTCGCCTTTCGCCCGCTCGCCCGCGCCATGTGGGACGGTAAGTGGGCCATCGGCGCACCGCTGATCATCCTCGGTGGCATCTATGCCGGCGTCTTTACGCCGACGGAGGCTGCCGGCGTGGCGGTCGCGTATGCCTTGTTCGTCGGCCTTTTCGTCTACAAGGAACTGGACGCAGCCTCTATCCTGGATGCGCTGCGCTTCACCGCGCTGATCGCAGGGCTGCTCGTTCTGATCACGCCGACCACCGCGTTCGGCCAGGTGCTGGCCCTGTACAACCTGCCGGAGAAGACCATCGAGTTCATGGGGCCGATCGTGCAGAACAAGTGGTTGTTCCTGCTGGTCGTGGGCACCTTTCTGATTCTGATCGGCACCTTCATGGAGTCGCTGGCGCAGATCATCCTGTTCACGCCGGTGCTGCTGCCTGCCGCTGTCGCCGCCGGGATCGATCCCATCACTTTCGGCATCTTCACGGTGCTTACCTGCGAGATCGGCTTCCTGACCCCGCCGGTGGGTGGCAACCTGTTCATCGGGGCGCGGCTGGCAAAGGCCAGCATCGAGCAGATCTCGGTGGCGGTGATCCCGTTTTGCTTCGCCTACATCTTCGGCATGGCCTTCGTGGTCGCTTTCCCGGAGCTCGTGGTGTGGCTGCCAAACCTCATCTTCGGTCCGAGCAAGTAAGGCGCAGGCGCAACATGTTCGACATCATCTTCAGCGGCGGCACTGTCTACGACGGCGACGGCGGCCCGCCTCGTGTGCAGGACGTGGGTGTACGCGATGGCCGGCTGGCGGCCATGGGTGACTTGTCCGCGGCCATGGCGCAACAGCGACTGGACGTGACCGGTCTGGCGGTGGTGCCTGGGTTCATTGATCTGCACACCCATTCCGACTTCACCCTGGTGGTCGACGGCCGCGCACAGAGCCAGGTGCACCAGGGCGTGACGACCGAGGTGGTGGGCCAGTGCGGTGTCAGCTGCGCGCCGCTGCGCCGGTTCGGCGAGCTGGGTGAGCTGTCAGCCGGCCTCGCACCCGACGCTGCACGAGGCCAGCAGTGGCGCAGCTTCGGTGACTACCTCGACGTGCTGGCCGGCAGCCCGCTGGGGGTCAATGTGGCGGCCTTCGTCGGGCACGGCACGGTGCACCGCGCCGTACTGGGCGAGGCGCTGCATGCCGGCGAGGTTGAGGATATCGCCCAGATGAAGCGCCTCGTGGAAGAGGCACTGGACGAAGGGGCTGCCGGGCTGTCGAGCGGGCTGGAATACTGGCCCGGCATCCTCTCGTCGCCCGAGCACCTGGTGCCCCTGTGCGAGGCGGCAGCCCAGCGCGGCAAGCTCTATTCGACGCATGTGCGCAATCGCGACCGGCACTACGACCTCGGCTTTGGTGAAGCGATATCGGCCGCGCGGCAATCTGGCGCGCGGCTCCAGATCTCACACATCCAGACCAAGTTCGGCGCGCCGGCCTATGCGGGCGAGCACACGCTCGAGCTGATTGCTGCCGCACGCCGACATGGCATGGACATCGCCTTTGACGTGATCCCGCACGACTGGAACAACACCAGCGTGATCTCCATCCTGCCCAAATGGGTGCGGGAAGGCGGCACGCGGGCCACGCTGGAACGTTTGAAAGACCCTGCCGTGCGGCAGAAGGTAAAGGAAAACCCCGCGCCGATGCTGCTGATCGTCAAGGCAGCCAAGTGGGACCAGGTGAAGCTTTTGAACGCGCGTGCCAACCGGGCGCTGATTGGCATGGACTTTGCCGAGATAGGGCGCGAGCGCGGGGTGGACCCCTATGACGCGGCGATGGACATGCTGATCGAAGAAGGCGACGACGCTGCGCGTTTGATGTGGGCCACACAGAGCTTCAGCGAGAAAGAGATCGAGATGTTCATGCGCGACAGCGCCTGCGCCGTCATCTCCGACACCGCCGCGCTGGCGCCAGACGGCGCCCTGAAGGACCAGTTGTTCTCGCTCAGCGGCTACGGCTGGGCCGCGCGTTTCCTGCAGCACTACGTGCGTGACCGACAGGTGCTGTCGCTGGCCGAAGCCATCCGGCGAATCACCGCACTGCCGGCTTCGCGGCTGGGGCTGGCCGATCGAGGCCAATTGAAGGTCGGCCATTGGGCCGACGTCACGGTGTTCAAGCCCGATCAGATCGAGAGCCGCTTCACCGTGAGCCAGCCGCGCGCGTATCCCGGGGGCATCGTTCACGTGATGGTCAACGGAGAATTGGCCATGCACGACGGTTGCCGCACCGACCACAACGCTGGCCGCGTGCTGCGCGAATTCCAGGCCTGAGCCCCGACTGTCTGCTGGTCCAAAATCGTTCTGCGCCGATGTCCATCAGGGGCTATGCCCAAGTTGCGCCAAACCACCACTCTGCGGTAGGCTGGACGCCGACACCCACCGCAGGAGTCAGAGCATGGATCGATTTTTCTGGTTTGCGCGCCGCCCGAGCGCTTGGACCGTCGCCGCGTGCGTCGCGTTGGGCGTCGCGTTGGGCGTCGCAGTGCCGACCGCCGCCCAAGGCCCGCTGAATCGCGCACAGGCCATTTGATCCTGTGTAACAACTGTCAGCCCGCGCTGGTAGTCGCCGCGTTTGTGGGCGGCATTTTTTGCGCTGGATTCGCGCAGGGAGCGCCGCCAACTATTTCCAATGCCAGTTTCGAGGCCGACAGGAGTCCTGCATTCGGTCAAACTGCGCACATGGGGCAGCTTGCCCGTGAAACACACGGCTGGCGCGGCACCTACCATTCCGCCACGGCGCCGTCGTCGTGCCGCCAGGTGGGGGTGCGCCAATCCACCACCTCCTGGCTGCGCGCGATCACCAGTTCTTCGTTGACCTCCACGCCCAGCCCCGGTTTGCTCGGCGGCAGCATGTAGCCGTCGTGGAAGCGGAAGTCTTCGGGATTGAGCACGTAGTCGAACAGCTCGGCCCCCTGGTTGTAGTGGATACCCATGCTCTGCTCCTGCAGCACGGCATTGCGCGAAACGAAGTCCACATGCAGGCACGACGCCAGCGCGATGGGGCCCAACGGGCAATGCGGCGCCAGCGCCACCTCGTAGGCCTCGGCCATAGCGGCGATCTTCTCGCACTCGGTGATGCCACCGGCGTGGGAGAGGTCGGGCTGGGCGATGGACAGACCCCCGCGCTGGAATACGTGCTTGAACTCGAAACGCGAGAACATGCGCTCACCGGCCGCGATGGGGATGGAGGTCATCGCAGCCAGGCGCGGGTACAACTCGGCCTGCTCGGCCAGCACCGGCTCCTCGATGAACAGCGGGCGATAGGGTTCCAATTCCTTGATCAGCACCCGTGCCATGGGTGCGGCCACACGGCCATGGAAGTCCAGGCCGAATTCCACGCTATTGCCGAAGGCTGTGCGGATTTCGGCCACCACAGCTACCGCCGCGTCGATGGTCTTGCTGCTGTCTATGAGCCCCATGCGTTCGCAGCCATTGAGCTTGAAGGTGTCGAAGCCGATGTCGCGCAAGGTCCGGATGCCTTCGATCACCTGTGCGGGCCGGTCACCACCTACCCAGCTGTAGACCTTCATGCGGTCACGCACCAGCCCTCCCAGCAATTGGTAGACCGGTACGCCGAGCAGCTTGCCCTTGATGTCCCACAGCGCCTGGTCAATGCCGGACAAGGCGCTCATCAGGATAGGCCCGCCGCGGTAGAAGCCGCCGCGGTACATGCAGTGCCACAGATCGTTGATGCGCGCCGGGTCACGACCGATGACCAGCTCGGACAACTCGTGCACAGCTGTTTCCACCGTGCGCGCACGCCCTTCCAGCACGGGTTCGCCCCAGCCCGAGATGCCCTCGTCGGTCTCAATCTTCAGAAACATCCAGCGCGGGGCGACACGGTAGGTCTTGAACCGGGTGACTTTCATGGTGAGGGGCCCTTGGTGGAGTGAAGCCTTGGCAAAATGGTGCAAGGCGCTCAGTCGAGCTTGAGGCCGATGCGCTGGATGATTGCGCTGTATTTGGCCACGTCGTCACGCACGCTGGCACCGAATTCGGCCGGCGCGTTTGCCACCACGGCGTATCCCGCGGCCACCAGCGGGCCGGCAATCACCGGGTCGCGCATGATCTTCACGATCTCCTGGTGCAGGCGCACCACGATATCGTTCGGCGTACCAGCGGGCACTACCAGGCCGTTCTCGGATTCAAGGTCGAAGCCACCGCGCTGCATCGACTCGTGCAGCGTGGGCACGTTGGGCAACTGCGCCATACGCCTGGCCGAGGTGATGGCGAGCGCGCGAAACTTGCCCGCCTGAATCTGTGACAGCGTGGAGGCCACCACCGGCATCGCGAAATCGGTGATCTTGGACAACAGCGAGGTCAGCATTTCCGGTCCGCCCTTGTAGGGCACATGCAGCGCTTGAATGTCCGCACCCGTCTTGAGCATCTCGGCTGCAAAGTGCGCCAGGGTTCCGTTGCCGCCCGAAGCGTACTTGAGCGCTTCGGGATTGGCCTTGGCGCGGGCGATCAGGTCCGCGACGGACTGGATCGGCGAATCTGCGGCCACTATCAGCACCGCCGGGGTCTTGATCAGGCCGACCACCGGCACGAAGTCCTTCAGCGGGTCGTAATTGACTTTGGCATAAAGGCTGGGGTTGGCGGCGAAGTTACTGGCCGTGCTGAGAATGGTGTAGCCATCGGCTGGCGCGCGTGCCACGAAGTCAATGCCGATGTTGGCGCCTGCGCCGGGCTTGTTCTCGACGATGAAGGGCTGCTTGAACACATCGCTCAGGCGCGGGCCGATCGCGCGCAACAGCACGTCGATCGGGATGCCGGCCGGAAACGGCACGACGAAACGTACGGGGCGGGTCGGATAGCCGCCCGCGCTCTGGGCGATCGCACGTAAGGCGATGCCGGGGGCCAGCAATGCGCCGGCCGATGCGGCCAGTAGGGAACGTCTGTCAAGGGTCATGAAAATCACCATTCTACGAAGCGTCAGGCCAAGAAATCCCGCTGCGACCGGGGTCGCGGCGGAGGGAAGCACAGCCGTGGGAAACTTTCCGCGGCGTGGCTGGAAACGAAGCGCGTTTCAGTCAGCCACATGCATGAACTGCATACGGATGGCCCCGCGCTGGTGAAGGCGCGGGCCAGGAAGCCATAAGACCTAACGCGCCTCCCCCCACCGCCGGTGCAGGGCTTGAAGCTCGCAGAGGCGGTGCTGGACACCGCACCCCCGACCGTGGGATAGATCGCGATGCTGCGCCGCCCGCGTCGGTGCCGCCGTTGCCGGTCGAAAGCAGGATGATGGCGTTATCCAGCGCACCAGCCCAATCAGGCACGCCAATCCTCACGGGTACGGCCGACGCGGCCGGTCAAGCCATTGCCGACGGGGGCGGAGAAAATGGTGTCGGACATCGCGGTTATAGCTGCCAGCGCCCGACGGGGCGCCGGCAGCCTCTGGTCTCCTGTCGGTGGCACGGAATTTAGCATACTTGTATTCAAGTATTCAAGAGCATGCTTTCAGTCCATGCCGCGGGCGACGCAGCTGCCAACCCGCCGCAGGTGCCCGCGTTGCGCACTGGCATCACGCAAGCAGAATTTTTTGCGTCGTTGCCATGGATAAGCGAGGCAGACACCGACAAGGAGGATGCCAGCACCTCGTTCACCATCAAGATCGCACGGTTGGCCACGCACATGACTTTTGTCGGTTGCCGCGGAGGGCTTCCCAGGATCAAGGCTCAAGGCGCAGCCACGGGCGGTAGACGCATCATGTCGGCGCGGCGCCAGACCTGGGTGCGGCAGATGAACAGTACACAGCCGTCGACCACCAGGCGTGTTGGTGACTGCAGGTGGAGCGAGCCCCTGTAATCGCGTCCGTCTTGCGGGTTGTACAGGCGCCCGCCAATCCATCGCCCCGGCTCGGCGGCGCGCATGCGATCAACTACCAGGCGGCCAAGCAATGGGCTCTTGTCGGCGATGTCTTTCGGCGTCTCGTCCCAGAGCCAGACAATCCGGCCACACACCGCGTCGCCGCAGGGCTCGATCCGCACGCGGGCATTGAAACCAGGCGTCCACCAATCTGCCATCAACTCGGCTTGTGCGCGCGCCATGGTCACGACGGTCATGAGAACAAGCGCCGCGACCCCTATCCGCCTCATGGCCGCACCTGCGCGTGTGTAAGGCTGGCAAAACGGGCGTCTCCGTAACGCAGATATTCGGCGTCTTCTGTGCCGCACCAGCGATCCCACCAAGTGAAATAGAGGCCGAAGTTGCCGCGATTGCGCGCGTGATGAAAGTGGTGGTGACTCACCGGTGTAATCCATCCCAGCCAGCCGCGCGGCGTCCAGCGCCAGGGTAGCAGTTCATGGGCGCAATGGCCGATGGCGTTGCGCAGGATCATGTGCACCAGGATTACGCCAATCACGGCGCCATGCACCGGGACCGCACGCAGGAAAAGCGGCAGGTATACCGCCTGGATGGATGCCTCGACCGGATGGAATGCGTAGGCCGCCCAGGGCGTCGGATGTTGCGACGCATGGTGGCGGCCGTGTACCACGCGAAACCAGCGCCGGTCATGCAGCAAGCGGTGGGTCCAATAGAACCAGGCATCGTGCACAACCACGATCAGAACAAGGCTGAACCACCACCAGAGCCAGCCGCGCTGGGTCACCTCGGTGTCGATATGCAGCGTGCCCGATCGCACCAGAAGCCAGATCAACAAGCCATTCGCCGCGAAGATAAGCACCGTTGACATCGAATAGACGAATTCGCGCCGCACCTGGCCGGACTGCGGAGCGCCATCGAGGATGCGGCGCCCTGCCAGGCGCCGCCGCAAGATTACTGCTACCAGCAGCCACACGAGGCCAGCGGCCAGCACATAACGCAGGAAATCGGCAACGAGGATGGTCAGCGCGAGTTGCGCCAGTGGGGGTTCTTGCACAGGGCCTCCGGATGAGTTGGGAAGGCCTCATCGTCGCCCGCGGCGGGGGCCAGGTCTTGCCGATTCTTCGCAAAGTCTTGCCGATTCGTCACCCATGCTGGCCGATTTGTCGCCGATGGGGGCCCAACTGGTTTACGGCGTCTGCCGCAGCCGACGCATGCGGGCGCTGGCTCGGAATTCGGTCGGTGTCATGCCGAAACGCTGCCGAAAAGCGCGATTGAATGGCCCGATCGAACCATAGCCGCAATCCAGGGCAATGGTGAGTATGGGAAGTTCCTCGATTTCCAGGCGGCCAGCGGCCTCTTGCAGGCGGTAGCGGTGCAGGAAGTCGTTGAAGTTGCGATAGCCCAACTCCTGGTTGATCAGGCTGCGCAAGGCGGCCTCACCCATGTCCAGATTCTGGGCCAGGGCAGCCAGGGTCAGGCCTTCGCGCCGGTGGGCATTTTGCTCCGTCATCGCCCGATCCAGCTTTGCCATGGCGGCGGAGACCGGCAGCGGAGCGGGTGGCTCCGCAGGCGCTTGCATCTCCATGGCCTGCGGCATTTCCGGCAGGGCTGCAGCAGGCGGCGCCAGTGGCTGAGCCGCGGCAGGGTGGATGTCCGCAACCGCGGACCAGTCGCCGACGATGGCGTTGAGCGATCGGTGCGCCACCAGAAGCGCCAATCCGAGTGCCAGAGCGCCAATCCCCGCCACATGCAGCGCTGGTAGCAAAGCGCCGATCATGCGGCCGCGCAATGCGAGTTCGACGATCAGCGCGATGGCCGCATACACCCCAATACCCAGCGCCATCCAGCGGCGGGTAGCCCGGCGCGGCTCCACCAGATCGTCACGCCAGCCCCGGGCCACCTCCCACAAAGCCGCAAAGGTGAAAACCAGCATGGCGCCAGCGTGTGCAAGGGTCAGCAACGACGCCCCCTGATCCCGCATGCCGGCCATGCCTGCGTCCATGCGCGGCACATGCGCAACCATGCCCAGCGCCACCAAGCCTGCGGGAGCGGCCAGCGTCAACGCACCCAGGCGGAACCGATCATCGAAAAGGCCGCGCGCAGCCAGCCACAACCATGCCGTGGTGCTGACGCACAGCCCGATCACGACCAGCGCCAGCGGGCGCGGCAGGCTGAACAGCAACTCGGCGCGCTGGCAGAACAGGTAGCCGATCAGCGACAGCGTGAACACGGCCAAGGCCGCGCGTGTTGCGCCACGCGGGCCGGGCAACAAGAGGTTCACCAGGTGGAACATGAGAACGCCGCCGACGGCGCCGCGCAGCAGCAGTTCCCATCCCCAGCCACTGGCCAGCAAGCCGCTCATGCATGCACGCCGGGGGCGAGTCGGCACAGTGGGGGTGGGACACAGGCAGTGTCTGGGTACATCATGGAATCGTATGCTCAGACTAGTTGACGGCATCTCCATCGTGAAACGAGATGGCAGGCGCGCGATGGAGAATGCCCAGAATGTAACGTAGCAGCGCTACCCAGGCGTCACATGCCCGCTCGAGTCGGCGCTGGCAAAGTGGAGGCTTTGAGGGAGTCCGCGGTTGCGATATCAGGGTGCATGGGGTTCGATCCCCAGTGCTGCTGCGGACGCGGTCCGTCTCCGTCATCGCCCGTCGCAAACTGCCTGATGCACGCCAGTAAGGAACCCCGAATCTTGCGAATCGCCCGGGGAATGCGCAAGATGACACCAGGTCGCCGAGCCATGCAGGCGGGCCTGTTTGTGGTTGACGCCGCTGTCGGCTCTGATTAGTGCGCCAATGTGCATTGCTTGACCGCCACACTTGAGCGGTGTACCGTGCGCTGGTCGATTTACCCTGCGAGGTGTCCCTTGCGATCAA
Organism: Rhodoferax sp.; assembly: GCA_031396205.1. GTDB lineage: Bacteria > Pseudomonadota > Gammaproteobacteria > Burkholderiales > Burkholderiaceae_C > CAISIP01. The sequence continues at coordinate 93,140 of JANNKH010000086.1, read as the reverse complement.
GCATATTTGTCGTGCTCGGAGTTGCATTGTCGTTTGGGGTGACCAGTCCGTTGTCAGCGCAGCCTTCGCTGACGTCCGCGCTCTCCGATTGGGGCCGTATTTCCGTGTTTGGTCCGCAGCTGACGCGATCCGGTGGCGCAAAGACGGAAATCGTCAACCAGCGAACAGAGTGGGACCACGATGGCGACGGTGCCTTCAACGCACTGGTGGACGGTTATCTGATCCAGAATGTCTGGACCGAAGCCAGCCACATACGCGGCGCGCCGGTTTTTCGCAGCTACCACGACCTGAAAGGATCTGCGATCCCGTTCAACAACGGGGTCGGTTGGACCGGTTTTCGTACCGAGGCCGGATACAAGGACAAGTGGACGATCACCGTTCCGGGGGTGCCCATCGGTAACTCCCTGTCACCGGTGTTCTCCTTCAGGATCAACAGCCGACTGGGCAACCTTTTTGGACCTGGCGGAGGTGTTGCGCTCCCGGCAGATTTTTATCCCTACAACCCCCTGTGGGGCGACTCGGCCGGCGGACCAGTGATCGGCCCGTTGCCAACCGCGCCGAGTATCGATCTCCTCATGTCGGTCGACAATTTTCGGTGGTATGACGCCAAGAGCGCACTGAGCAACATCATCGTGCTGGTGCCGATGGGTGCGACATCGCTGGCCTCAGGCGCGTTGACCGTGCAAAACGGTGTGCCCTTTGATGTCGCGATCGATTTCACCGCCGGTTGGCGCATGGAGCACAGCGAGATTGCCGCGCTGCTCGGACCATCGTTCGAGCGCTTCTCGACCAACCGCGTTTTTGATGCTTCCCAGACTGGCGCACTCTCCGCCGTAGAGGTCTACGATGGGTTGGGCGCTCTGCAGCAAGGTTGGTCTCTGACTGATGGGCAGGGGGCCGCACTCACGCCGCTCGCGTTGCCGGTGCCCGAGCCCGCGCCATTCGTGCTTTTTGCCATCGGGGCGCTCGTCGTATTGTCGAAATCGTACCGACGAGGCGTCAGCCAAGGCAGCGGCTCGTGTGCCGACAGGTCGAAGAACCGGTCCCGCACCACAGTCACGACGCCACCCGCCTGGACGGCGTGACGTTCAGCGATACGCGGTGGCCCGCAGACCGTGCCACCAGCGCACCCCATTGCCAGAGGCGTTTTTGCCAGGGAGTCGCTGGGACTCTGCTCCAGTACGAGGCAGTCGACCACTTCGTAGCCTTGTGTGACGTTGGCGGGTGTGTGTGTGGGGCTGGAAAGTGCGTTTGCCCGTGGCCAGGGCCAACCCAGGTCCGGTCTGCCGATGCCCTCGCAGTGCATCTGCTGATTCCAGACTACCTGCACTACCTGTCGGACTACGTGCCGGTGGCCCGCGGTGCCGGTCTGGGGGTGCTGCAGGTTGACGAGTGGTGGCTGACGATGGCAACGGCTTGGCGCCGCGCCTGCTCAGCCTGAAATGCGCGAAGCCCTGCCCAGTCACTAGCGGCCCTGGTGCGCAGCCTCAAGGCGCGCCCAGTCGAACTGCACGCCGGTGCCCGGGGTATCTGGCGCCACCGCCAGATGATCCTGCACCACCAAAGGCCGGGTGGTGTAGCTGTCGATCGGAAACGAGTGCACTTCGATCCAGCCCGCGTGCGGCTGGCTCGCCGCAAGGCTCACATGCAGTTCCTGCATGCCATGGCTGCACACCGGCATGCCGACGGCGCGTGCGCGCTGCGCCACGCGCAACCAGCCGGTGATGCCGCCGCAGTTGGATGCGTCGGGCTGGATGAACGACAGTTTCGCGTGTGCAAAGGCGAGCGCGAACTCATGTTCGGTGCGCAGGTTTTCGCCCATGGCAAGGGGGACGCCTGTGGCATCGGCGATGGTCGCGTAGCCGGTGTAGTCGTCGGGGATCGTTGGCTCTTCGAACCAGACCAGGTTGAATGGCGCGAACGCGCGTGCCGCTTCAATCGCCTGCGGCACCGTCAGCGCGTAGTTGGCGTCGACCATCAGGGCCCGATCCGGACCGAGCAGATCGCGTACTGCGCGCACCCGTGCCACATCGTCGGCAAGGTCAGTCCTGCCGACCTTGATCTTCACGCCGTTAAAGCCGCGTAGCAAATAGCCCTGCACATTCGTGAGTAGTTTTTCGAGCGGGAAGTTCAGGTCGATACCGCCGCAGTAGGCCTTGCAGCGGTCGCTCGCGCCACCCGCCATCTGCCACAGCGGCTCGCCACGGCGCTTGCCGCGCAGGTCCCACAAGGCGATGTCGACCGCGGAGATCGCAAACGAGGCGATGCCGCCGCGACCGACATAATGCACATGCCACTGCATCGCGTCGAAGATGGCTTCCACGTCCTGCGCGTCGCGACCGACCAGAAACGGCGCCAGGTCGTGTTCGACCATCGCCAGAACAGCGCGGCCGCCCGTGCCGCCGGTGTAGGTATAGCCCGTACCTTGCTGGCCGTCGTCCAGCACGATGGTCACGGTGATCAGTTCGAAGTGGGTGTGGTCGCCGTGCTTGGCGTCGGACAGGACCTCGGCCAACGGTATCTGGAAACGCCGTGCGAGAACGGTGCTGATGATGGGCATGGCGGCAGGGCTGGCAGGCAGAAATCGGTTAAAGGGGTTGGTTGCGGGGTTGTGCGGGTGCGCTGGATGGGCCAATCGTCAGATGCATCGACTCCCTTTGTTGGTGGCCGCGTCACCATTGCGCCGACACGACCAGCACGCCGGCGCCAACCAGCAGCAGCCCCGCCAACTCCATGCGGCTCATGTGTTCGCGAAACAGACGGCGCGACACCAGATAGCTGAACAATACCTCGACCAGGCCGAGCGTTCGCACGTCCACGGCCGGCCTCAACGCGGTGGCCGTCATCCAGCCGATCGAGGCCATCGCCCCCATCATGCCGGCGACCGTGGACAGGCGCCAGGCGCGTCCGATCGCAGCCAGGATCCCGGGTTGGCGCAGCCACAACCAGCCGCCCAGCAGCAGTGTTTGCAACAATTGGGCCAGCAGAACGCCCCAGGCACCGACCAGCCATGCCGATACACCCGGCAAGGCCAGAGTCGCACCGCGGTAGCTGACGCTGGCCAGCGCAAAACAGGCGCCACTGGCCAGTCCGAACCAGGCCGCGTTGCCGCGCCAGTTGGCCAGGGCATTGCCCCCTTGCCGTGGCAAAGACAGCAAGACAACGCCCACGGTAGCCACGAACATCGCGATCGCCGACAAGGTGGTCGGAACCTCCTGCAGCGCAACGGCCGCAAAAATGCCGACCTGCAGCACTTCGGTTTTCGAGAACGTCACGCCGACAATGAAGTTGCGCTGGTTCATGGCCATCAGCAGCAACGCGGTGGCTGCCAGCTGGCTGACCGCGCCCACCGCCAGCCACAAGCCATAACCCGTGCCAAAGGCCGGCCATGGGAGCGCCTGCGACCCGGAAAATTGCCGCACGAGCAGCAACCAGGCCAGCGCAAAGGGCAGGCCATACAAGAATCGCACCAGCGTGGCGGCCAGAGTTCCGAGATCGGTCACCAGGCTTCGCTGGGCCGCATTGCGGATGGTCTGCGCGAATGCCGCCCCGATGACGATGGGGATCCAGGCCCAGGAGGCCAAGTCCGGCAGTTCCATGCCGATACGCCGTAGCGCGCCGGTCAGCCGGGCGCAGTGCCCGGTAGCAAAATGGCGCGGTCGACGTTCTGGATGTTGGTGTGGCCGCAGAACGCCATCGTCACATCCAGTTCCTTGTGGATGATCTCCAGCGCCTTGGTGACGCCGGCCTCACCCATCGCGCCCAGGCCATACACCATGGCGCGGCCGATCATCGTGCCGCGCGCGCCCAGCGCCCAGGCCTTGAGCACATCCTGCCCACTGCGGATGCCGCCGTCCATCCAGACCTCGATCTGGCTGCCCACCTCGGTCACGATGGCCGGCAGGGCCTCGATGCTGGATGGGGCGCCGTCGAGCTGGCGTCCGCCATGGTTGCTGACGATGATGGCGTCGGCACCGGACTGGACCGCCAGTCGCGCGTCCTCCACATCCATGATGCCCTTGAGGATGAGCTTGCCGCGCCAGCGCTCCTTGACCCAGGCCACGTCCGCCCAGGACAGTCGCGGATCGAATTGCTCATTGGTCCAGGCGGCCAGCGAGCGCATGTCGCTGACACCCTTGACATGGCCCACGAGGTTGCGAAACGTGTGCCGGCGGGTGCCGGCCATGCCCAGGCACCAGCGCGGCTTGGAGGCCAGGTTGATGATATTGGCCAGGGTCGGGCGGGGTGGCGCGGTCAAGCCGTTTTTCAGGTCCTTGTGGCGCTGGCCGATCACCTGCAGGTCCAGTGTGAGCACCAGGGCGCTGCATCGCGCCGCCTTGCAGCGTTCGATCATGGTGGTCATCGCGTCGCGGTCGCGCATCATGTAGAGCTGGAACCAGAACGGAGAGCTGGTGTGCTCGGCGATGTCCTCGATGGAGCAGATGCTCATCGTCGACAGCGTGAACGGAATGCCGAATTTCTCCGCCGCGCGCGCGGCAAGGATCTCGCCGTCGGCATGCTGCATGCCGGTCAGGCCGACCGGCGCTATGGCCACCGGCATCTTGGCCGGGCAGCCGACCATGGTGGTGGCGGTACTGCGGTTCTCCATGTTGACCGCCACCCGCTGGCGCAGCTTGATTTTCTGGAAATCGTCCGAATTGGCGCGGTAGGTGCCCTCGGTCCACGAGCCGGAATCGGCGTAGTCGTAGAACATGCGGGGCACCCGCTTTTGCGCCAGTGCGCGCAGATCTTCGATATTGGTGATGACGGGCACAGTGGTCTCCTTGACTCGCTGGCCATGTTAGCCGCAGCCTGCGGCGGGCTGTTTGAAACCCGCCGGTACCCGATTGAAATAATTTGCGTGCTACCCGGGATGCCGCAGGCGCACCCGATCGCCGCGCTAGAGCGCGTTCTGGATCAAGGCGCCCTTGAACAGCACCGGTCCCGTGGGGCCACCGGAACCGGGCACGCCGCCCCTGGGCTCCAGGCTGATGGCCAGCGTCGGTACGGTCGTGATGTCGCCTTCGGAGGCGGTGAGCCGTACGATGCGTTCCTGACCCAACACACCAAGCGAGCGAGGCCCACCGGTGGGCGGCAGCGCCCACAATTGCAGCGACTTGTCTGCCCCTTCCTGAAAGCCGCCGACGCGTTGCAGGCTGAGCGTGCGCTTGGCCGGATCGAATGTCACCAGCATCGAGGCGTTGGACTTGTCGTCCGACAGCACCGCGACATAGGCCAGTTGCGGCTGGGCCTGCAACTGCGCGCGCAGCTGAGCGAGTTGCTGGCCAGCATGGGTCAGCTGCGCGCCCGCACTGGCGAGTTGCTCGCCCAACTGCTGGCGCAGGTTGCTGCTGGTGATCCACACCACGGTCGTGGCCAGCACGCCGGCGAGCGCCGCGCTACGCCATAGCGCAAGGTTGCGCCACCAGCCGTCCGTGCTGGCCGCCGCCGGCAATGTCGGCGTCGGCGGGTTGCGCATGGCGCGCATTCGGCTTGCTTGCAGGTCGGCCTGCACCAGGTTGTTCAAGCGGGTCCAGACCTGTGGCTCGGGCGCTACTTCCCGCTGCAGTTCAGTCATGCCGGCGAGCCGCGTCTGCCAAGCCAGAGCGGCAGCACGAATGACGGGCTCCTGCCGCGCCATTGTTTCGAAACGGCGCCGGGCCGCGCCGCGCATCGTTCCCAGTGCATAGTGCGACGCCAGGCGGTCGAGTGTGTCGGGGTGCTGGGACAGTTTCATCTGCGGCTTTCAGGCGAAACGCGCCATGCACGTGCGCAACTGCTCGAGTCCGCGCCGGATCCATGTCTTGACGGTGCCCAGCGGCAGGCGCAACTGCACCGCCAGTTCGCTGTGGCTCAGATCCCGCAAATAGGCCAGGCTGACCACCTCGCGTTGTTGGGATTCGAGCCGCGTCAGGCACTGGTGCAGTGCACGCGCCAGTTGGCTTGCCTGCGTGTTGTCCATCGGACCGGGTCCTTCGGCCGCAAGAGATTGCTCCGTCTGTTCGTCCAGCGTATCAGTGAGCGGGGTCCGCTCGGCGCTGCGCCTGCGCAGGAAGTCCAGGCCCCGGCTACGCACGATAAGGCCCATCCAGGCCATCGGCGGGCTGAGGTGCCCACGGTAATCGCCAGCATTGCGCCACACCTGCAGGAACGACTCCTGTAGTACATCCTGCGCCCACCCGCGGTTGCCAACCACGCGGATCGACAAGCCGTACAGGCGGGCTGCGGTCTGGTCATACAGGATCTTGAATGCAGCTTCATCACGCGCAGCGATACGGTCGATGAGGATTGCGAGCGTGTCGTCGGCGTTGGTCGGAGTCATTGGGGCATTTTCTCCGGAAACCGGATGTCGTGTTGCCGGGCCGCTGTGGGGCATGTGATGGGTATACGCAGGCGATCGCCGCCCGGATGTGACAAGACCCGTCGAAGGCCGGGTCTTGTGCATAAGTTGGCAGGTCAACCCAGAAGGATCGGCACAAAGATCGTCTCGCCGTCGCGCTGGATCAGCAGTGTGCAAAGCCCTGTTGCAGCGGCGCGCTGACGCCACCGGCAGTTGTCGGTCAGGGCGCGTCGATGCCGATCAGCTCGGCCAACGCGGCTGTTTCCATCGATCCGCCGCGGGTCACCATCTGGCCGGTGCGCGCATTCTTCACGACGGTGAACGGCACGCCTTCGAGCCCCAGGTTGTTGAACAGCGCGGTGTTGGCCGCAACCGACTGCTTCGCCTCCTCGGTCACGCTGGACGACGCCCCGATGCCTCCTTGCTTGGCCAGCAGGGAGGTCTCGTGCTCGGTCATGGCCTGCGCCGGATCGGCCGCAGAAAGCAGCGTCGCGCCCTGGGCGGAACTGGTGGGACTGATCAGGCCGACCGGAATCCAGACGAACCGGACTTTCTTGTGCAGAGGTAGCGATGCATTCCACAGGTGGCCGCAGTGCGGGCATTGGGGATCGAAGAACACGTAGGCGACCATCGCGCTCATCAAGGAGCCGACCGCGAATCCCTTGCCTTCGTTGGCGACAATATCCAGCGACACGGTGCGCCGGGGCTTGTCGCCCGCGGCGCCGGACGACACGGACGACGCGGTTGTCGAGGCCGGCTTGTCGTCGGTCTTCGAGCAGCCGACGAGGCTCAGCAGCGCGGTCGACAGGCCTGCGAGAAGGAAATGCTTGCGATTGATGGAGGCTGGGTGTTGCATGGTCATGGTGTGTAGTACAAACGTAGGAGGGTGATCGGTGCGAAAAGTTTCTCAACCCAGGCGCTGGCGATGCCGTTCGACCTGGGCCAGGACCTGCTGGGGAGCGGTTCCACCGATGATGTTGCGCGCCTGCAGCGATCCACGCAGGCTCAATACCGCGTAGACATCCTGTTCGATCTGGGAATGAAAGCCCTGCAGCTCCGATAACGACAGGTCGGACAGGTCGACCCCTTTGGCAATCGCCGATTTGACCGCATGGGCCACGGTTTCATGCGCATCGCGAAAGGGCAGGCCCTTGCGGGTCAGGTAGTCGGCCAGGTCCGTGGCGGTGGCATAACCCCGGCTGGCGGCACGCTCCATCGCCTGCGGACGCACCCGGATGCCTTGAATCATCTCGGCGAATATGCGCAGCGTGTCCTTGAGGGTGTCCACCGTATCGAACAGGGGTTCCTTGTCTTCCTGGTTGTCCTTGTTATAGGCCAGAGGCTGGCCCTTCATCAGGGTGATCAGAGCCATCAGGTGGCCGACGACGCGGCCGGTCTTGCCGCGCGCCAGTTCCGGCACATCCGGGTTCTTCTTTTGCGGCATGATCGAACTGCCGGTGCAGAAGCGATCGGCGATGTCGATGAAGCCGAAGCTCTGGCTCATCCATAGCACCAGTTCTTCGCTCAGGCGGCTGAAATGCACCATGCACAGGCTCGCCGCCGCGGTGAACTCGATCGCAAAGTCGCGGTCGCTGACCGCATCCAGGCTGTTCTCACAGACGCCCTCCATGCCCAGCGCCGCGGCGACCCGATGCCGGTCCAGTGGGTAGCTGGTTCCCGCCAGCGCGGCAGCGCCCAGTGGCAGGCGGTTGACCCGGCGCCGCAGGTCGGACATGCGTTCGCCATCGCGGGCGAACATCTCGACATAGGCCAGCATGTGGTGTCCGAATGATACCGGCTGCGCTACCTGCAAGTGGGTGAATCCGGGCAGGATGGTGTCGGCATTTTGCTGCGCCAGTTCAACCAATGCTTTTTGCAGCAGCACCAGCAGGCCGGCGATCGCGTCGACTTCTTCGCGCAGCCACAGCCGCACGTCGGTGGCCACCTGGTCGTTGCGTGAACGTCCGGTGTGCAGGCGCTTGCCGGCGTCACCCGCCAGCTGGGTCAACCGGGCCTCGATGTTGAGGTGTACGTCTTCCAGATCGAGTTTCCAGTCGAACGCTCCAGCCTCGATCTCGGCCCGAATGGTCTGCATGCCGGCGGCGATGGCATCATGGTCCTGCTGGCTGATGATGCCCTGGTGGCAGAGCATTTCGGCATGTGCCAGCGAACCTGCGATATCGACCTGCCACAGCCGCTTGTCGAAAAAGACACTCGAGGTATAGCGCTTGACCAGGTCGCTCATGGGCTCGGAAAAAAGCGCCGACCATGCTGCCGATTTGTTGTCGAGTTGGTTCTGGGACATGGATGAGGGGCTTGTGGAGCGCACGGGCCTGGTCCGGCGGGGGAAAGATCACCAATAATCGGGCATTACACCCGACCCAAGATGAAAGACACCGAGATTTTATCGACCTTTCACGAGCTCGATCCCGCCGCTGGCGCGTCGCGACCTGCGCGCGTGCTGGTGTTCGACGCATGCCAGCTCGGTGTCGTGTTGCGAGCGGTGCTGTTTGTCGAAGTCGTGATGGCGGTGGGTGCCCTGTTCGGGGTGACGTCGGCATTGGACTGGGCGCTGCGCCTGGCCTTGCTGACGGGCGCCGCCTTGCCGTCGACCCTGCTCTGGCTGGTAGTTGCATGCGGCCTCAAGCATGGGCTGGCCCGGTTGCCAACCCGTGCGCAGGTGGCAGCCGGCGTGGTATTGGGCGCCATCGCGGGGCTCTATGGTTGTGGCATGCTGGTCCTGGCGGGGCTGGTGGAACGGCCGCCGTGGGTGGCCTGCGCCGCAACCGGCGCGGCGATGGCGGCAACCCTGGTGGCAGCGCTGCTGATGCGTGCCCGTGCCCGCACACCGGCAGCCACGGCAGCTCGGCTGCAGGAACTGCAGTCGCGCATCCGGCCCCATTTCCTGTTCAATACGCTCAACACCGCGATCGCCCTGGTGCGGGCCGAACCAGCCAAGGCCGAGGCCATGCTGGAGGACCTGAGTGATCTCTTTCGCCATGCGCTGGTGGACCAGGGTGAGTCGGTCACGCTGGCCGATGAACTCGAACTGGCGCGGCGCTACCTGGCCATCGAGCAGGTGCGCTTTGGCGATCGCCTGCAACAGGAATGGGCGCTTGACCCGTCAGCTGGCCGCGCCATGCTCCCGCCGCTGCTGTTGCAACCGCTGGTCGAGAACGCCGTGCGCCATGGCGTGGAACCCAGCGAAACGGGCGCTACGGTGCGCGTGTCCACCCAGCGGCGCGGTTCGGTGGTGGTGATCAAGGTCACCAATACCGTGCCGGCGGGCAGCGGTGCGCCCGGTCACGGCGTGGCGCTGGACAACGTGCGAGATCGCTTGCACCTTCTGCACGACGTAGAGGCGCGCTTTCGCAGCGGCTTAGTCGACGGCGTCTACCAGGTTCGCATGGAGGTGCCGGTGTGAGCCGCCGGGCCGCTCCCAAGGCGAATTGCGCAGTGCGCAGCACGAAGGATAGGCCCGTGAGCCGTCTCCAGGAAGACCAAGCAGGGAGGTGCCTATGCAGCTGCGGGCATTGATAGTCGACGACGAATTGCTGGCGCGTTCACGCATGCGCACGCTACTCGAGCAGTGCCCCGCGCCGGGTGTGCGTGTTGACGGCGAGGCCGCCAATGCGACGCAGGCGCTGGCGTTGTTGGCTCGCCAGGCATTTGATGTGGCGCTGCTGGACATCCATATGCCCGGCACCGACGGCATGGCGCTGGCCCATCGGATGGCTGGCATGCCTGGAGCGCCGGCCGTCATCTTCGTCACCGCGCATACTGCGCATGCGTTGCAGGCCTTTGATCTGGAGGCTGTTGACTATGTGACCAAACCGGTACGGCTATCGCGGCTGACACTGGCGCTGCAAAAAGTCGAACGCCGCATGCAGGCTGTGGCGGCGCTGCAGCCCGACGGAGCAGCCGGGTTCCTGACCGTGCAGGACCGTGGACGCACCGAGCGCGTTCCGATCGTCGAGGTCGTTTATCTGAAAGCGGAACTGAAGTACATCACGCTGCGAACCGCCGGCCGCAGCCTGATATTGGACGGCGCGCTGAGCGAAATCGAAGAGCGCCATGGCGCGCACTTTCTGCGTGTTCACCGCAATGCGCTGGTGGCCCGACACCTGGTGCGCGCACTGGAGAAGCACTACGACGATGAAGAAGGGGAAGGCTGGGCGGTGCGACTGCAGGGCGTCGACGAGGCGTTGGCGGTGTCGCGGCGCCAGTTGCCTGCCGTGCGTGAGTTGCTGAACGCCCCGGCATGACAGCGGCAAGCTGGCGCGCCAGCTTGTGCCGATTGCCCCTTTGATGGCCAAGCCGTATGGCAGGCGATTCGATGATGATGCCCGTCGTGAAACGGCGGGCGCGAAGTACTACCCGGTATTGCGCAACCCCGCTGCAATCCCGTTGATGGAAATGTGTATGCCGCGGCGCAGCCGTTCGTCGACGTTTCCCGCCCGATAGCGCCGTATCAGCTCAACCTGTAGATGGTGCAGCGGGTCGATGTAGGGAAACCGATGCCGGATCGAGCGCTGCAGCGCTGCGTTGTTGGCCAGCCGGTGCTTGTCGCCGGTGATTTGCGCCAGCGCCTCGGAGGTGAGGTGCCACTCGGCCTCGATCGTTCCCAGGATCTTCTTGCGAAGCCGGACATTGCCGACCAGTTCCGCGTAGCGCGACGCGAGCGCCAGATCGCTCTTGGCCATGACCATGTCCATGTTGGACAGCAAGGCGCGGAAAAACGGCCAGTCGCGCTCCATTTTTTGCAGCAGCGCCACGCGCTCCTTGCGCGACGCAGTTCCGTCAGCATGCAGATAGGCATGGATCGCGGAACCAAATCCATACCAGCCCGGGAGCGTCAGCCGGCATTGGCCCCAGCTGAAACTCCAGGGTATCGCGCGCAGGTCCTCGATCGCCTGCGATGGCTTGCGCGACGCGGGTCTGGAGCCGATGTGCAGTTCGGTGATCTCGCGAATCGGCGTAGCGCCAAAAAAGTACTCGGTGAAACCCGGTGTCTGGTAGACCAGCTTGCGGTAGGCGGCCATGCTGGCGTCGGACAGCTCGGCAGCGGTTCGCAGGAACTGCTTGCTGACCGGCTTGGCCGCTGGCAGTAGCGTCGCCTCCAGCGTTGCCGCCACCAGCGTCTCCAGGTTGCGTCGGCCGATTTCCGGATTGGCGTACTTGGAGCCGATCACCTCGCCCTGCTCGGTCAACCGGATCTGGCCGCGCACGGTGCCGGGGGGTTGCGCAAGGATCGCCTGGTAGCTGGGGCCGCCACCGCGGCCCACGGTACCGCCGCGACCATGAAACATGCGCAAACGGATCGGTGTGCCGCCGCCGCGGTCGGCCAATTCGTCGAACAGCGCCACCAGCGCCACCTCGGCCAGATACAGTTCCCAGTTACTGGTGAAGATGCCACCGTCCTTGTTGCTGTCCGAGTAGCCCAGCATGATGTCCTGCTCTGCGCCACTGCGCCGGACCATGCCCTGAACACCCGCCAGGGCATAGAAATCGCGCATGATCGTGGCGGCGTTGCGCAGGTCCTCGATGGTCTCGAACAACGGCACCACGATCAGGTCGGTGCGCGCCTGTCGGTCCAGCGTGTCGTGCAGCAGACCGGTTTCCTTTTGCAGCAGCAATACCTCCAGCAAGTCGCTGACGGTTTCGGTGTGGCTGATGATGTAGTGGCGCAGCGATTGCCGACCAAAGCGCGACAACATGTCACGTGCGCAGGTGAAGATGGCCAGTTCGTCCTGAACCAGGCTGGAATAGCCGTGATCGGGCACGCGCAGCGGGCGCGCGTCCGTCAGCAGCCGCAGCAGCAGTTCGCGTCTGGCGGCTTCATCCAGGCTGGCGTAGTCGGCCTCGATGCGCGCCGCCGCCAGCAGCTCGGCGACCACTTCCAGGTGCTTGTCCGAACTCTGGCGCAGGTCCACCGTGGCCAGATGAAAACCAAATACCTCGACCGCCCGGATCAACGGCCGCAGCCGGTGCGCCACCAGGACGCCGCTGTGGTTCTCCATCAGCGAGGCCTCGATAGTGCGCAGATCCGCGCTCAATTCCTGGGCGCTGGCATAGGGATTCTGGGGTGCCACTGCATGCCGCGCCGCATCGCCGCCGGTAAGCGACTTGAGCGTGGCCGCCAGCCGCGCATACATGCCGGTCAAAGCCAGGCGATAGGGTTCGTCCTGGCGGTGTTCGTTGGTATCGGGCGAGCGCGCCGCGAGCTGTCGCATGCTCTCGGATACCTGCACCAGGATCGCCGAGACCGACAGCTCGCCACCCAGCAAGTGCAGTTCGGTCAGGTAGTAGCGCAGCGCCACTTCGGCCTGGCGCTTGAGCGCGTAGGCCAGGGTTTGAGCACTGACGTTCGGATTGCCGTCGCGGTCGCCGCCGATCCAATGGCCCATGCGCAGGAAACTGTGGATGTCGCGCTGACCCAGTTCACGCTCCAGGTCGCCATACAGCTTCGGAATTTCGCGCAGAAAAGTCGCTTCGTAATAACTCAGCGCGTTCTCGATCTCGTCGGCCACCGTGAGCTTGGTGAAGCGCAGCAGCCGGGTCTGCCACAGCTGCATCACACGGGCACGGATCAGCGCCTCGTTGCGCGCCAGTTCACGTGGCGTCAGTGCGTCTTTCTGGGATTGTGCCGCCAGGGCATGCAGCCGGACCGTGTCGCGCGCCGCCAGCAGTTGCGCGATGCCGCGTTCGGCATCCAGAATGCTCTTGCGCTGCACCTCGGTCGGATGCGCGGTCAGTACCGGCGACAGGTAGCTTGCGGCCAGGGTCTGGACAACCGTGTCCGGTGTGATACCGGCCCAGCGCAGGCGCGCCAGTGCGACGTCGATGCTGCCCTCCTGGGTATCGCCGGCGCGCTCATGGACCGCGCGGCGCCGGATGTGGTGCCGGTCCTCGGCCAGGTTGACCAGGTGGCTGAAATAGGTGAATGCACGAATCACGCTGACGGTCTGGTCGCCCGACAGACCGATCAGCAGTTTTTTAAGCGACCGATCAGCCTCATGGTCCGCATGGCGCCGGAACGCGACCGACAGCTTGCGGATTTGCTCGATCAAGTCGAACGCCGCCTCGCCGTCCTGATCCCGGATCACATCTCCCAGAATGCGGCCCAGCATGCGAATGTCCTCCACCAGCGGGCGTTCATTTTCGCGGGCGCGTCGGGTGGTTTCCGGGCTGGTTCGTGGGGTCATGGCGAGGGGCTTGGACACCCATGGATCATGGGTCGCCCATGCTAGCATCGTGTTCGCCCACCCGATTACCAACCGGTTACGACTGTGAACCCGATTTCTCGCGCGTCCATTGTCATTGCCACCCGCGAAAGCCGGTTGGCGATGTGGCAGGCGCGCCATGTCCAACAGCGGCTCGAAGCGCTGGGACACCGGGTCCAATTGCTGGGCATGACCACGCGCGGCGACCAGATCCTGGATCGCTCGCTCAGCAAGGTCGGCGGCAAGGGGCTTTTTGTCAAGGAACTCGAGACCGCGCTGGAAGACGGACGGGCCGACATCGCCGTGCATTCGCTCAAGGACGTGCCGATGACCTTGCCCGACGGTTTCGTGCTGGCTTGCGTGATGGAGCGCGAGGATCCGCGCGATGCGCTGGTGTCCAACCGGGTCTTCAGCCTGGCCGAACTTGCGCCGGGAGCCGTGCTGGGTACATCGAGCCTGCGGCGGGTCGTGCTGCTGCGCGACAGCCTGGCGCAACTGGGTCGTCAAGACGTGCGCATCGCACCCTTGCGTGGCAACCTCGATACCCGATTGCGCAAGCTTGACGAAGGCGGTTTCGATGCCATCGTGCTCGCGGCAGCAGGGCTCAAGCGCCTGGATCTCGCCGCGCGCATTCGGCTCGCATTCGAACCGGACCAGATGCTGCCGGCGGCTGGGCAGGGCGCGCTGGGCGTCGAGGTGCGCGCGGGCCGGCAGGATCTGTTGGAGGCATTGGCGCCGCTGGCCCACCAGCCGACCTGGCTGGCGGTAGCCGCCGAGCGCGAGGTCAGCCGGGCCATGGGTGGCAGTTGCTCGATGCCGCTGGCCGCCCACGCCGTCTGGCTTGGCCCGCAACTGCGGCTCGAGGCGGCGTGGGGCGAGGTGCAGGACGAGTCAGTTTCGCCGCTGGCCGCTCCCTTGGTTCGAGCGTCGGGACAGGGGCCGGTGACCAACCAGGCCGAGGCCGTGGCCCTGGGGCGGCAGGTGGCGAAGCAACTGCGCGTCGGCGGTGCGCGTATCGCTGAACCAGCAAGCTGAGAAGGGCGTGGTTGGCCACATGCGCGTGATCGTAACCCGCCCCGAACCGGACGCCCGACGTTGGGTCCAGAGCCTGGCGGAACTCGGCATCACCGCGCTGGCGCTGCCTTTGATCCAGATTCGACCGGTTTCCGACGCAGGCGCTGTGCACGCGGCCTGGCGCGCGGCCGACCAGTCGCAGGTGCTCATGTTCGTCAGCGCCGCTGCGGTAGAGCATTTCTTTGCGGCCCGACCGCAGGACTGCGGTAGCTGGGCCGTCGGCAGCGGCCCTCGGTTGTGGGCGACCGGGCCAGGAACGGTGGCGGCCCTGCTGCGCCAGGGTTTGGAGCCGGCGCGGATCGATGCGCCCGCCGAGGATGGCGGCCAGTTCGATTCGGAGGCGTTGTGGAAGATCGTGGCTGTGCAGGTGCGGCCCGACTGGCGCGTGCTGGTGGTTCGTGGAGCGGAGCACGATGTGACGCCATCGCAGCCCACATTGTCCGCACGATCGCCGGATGACGCCAAGGGAAACGGACGCGACTGGCTGGCCAGCCAACTGGTGCAGGCGGGTGCGCAAGTCCGGTTCGTGGTCGCCTACTGGCGCGCCGCGCCAGTGGCGCAGTCCGTGGCGCAGGTACTCGCCGAATTTGGCGTGCACGACGATGTGCTCTGGTTGTTCACCAGCGCCCAGGCCATTGCGAACCTGCAGGCAATTCTGCCGTCGGCCGACTGGACCCATTCCCGGGCCTTGGCAACGCATCCACGGATTGCCGCCACGGCGCGTGCCGCGGGCTTTGGTGTTGTGTCGGAGTCACGACCTGCGCTGCCCGACATAGCGGCGTCGATAAAATCAATCGAATGAAGGAAAACGCGTCAACCCCATCCACGTCAGATACGGTTGACGTGGCGGGGCCGGTGTCAGATGGTTCGATGGATCCATCGGCGCCGGCTGCGCAGGTCGACAAGCCCGTGCCGGCGGGCACGGCGGCCTCGCCGTTGGCCGAATCAGCCACCGCGACGGTCAACCTGGGCGCGTCGCCCTTGTCGGTATTGGCGCTGGTAGTGGGTGTTGCGGCTCTGGTGGTCAGCGTGCTGGTGTGGCAGCGCCTGTCGTCGATGCAGGAACCGCTGGCACGCCAAAGCGGCGATGCGACCATGCAAGCGGCGGAAGCCCGGGCCAGCGCCAAGGCGGCACAGGAACTCGTGCGCGAAACCGCGGCCCGGCTGGCTGTGGCGGAGGTGCGATTGGGCGAGGTGGCGCTGCAGCGTACCCAACTCGAAGAACTGATCCAGAGTCTGTCGCGCTCGCGTGATGAAAACCTGGTGGTCGACATCGAGTCCGCACTGCGCCTGGCCCAGCAGCAGGCACAGTTGACGGGCAGCGTGCAGCCGCTGGTGGCCGCGTTGCGCAGCGCCGAGCAGCGCGTCGCGCGGGCGGCCCAGCCCGGCCTGGCGCATTTGCAGCGCGCACTGGCGCGTGATATCAACCGCATCACGTCAGCCACGGTGACCGACACGCCCGGCCTGCTGGCGCGCATCGACGAGCTGTTGCGCCTGGCCGATGACTTGCCATTGGCCAATGCCGTGGCCGCGGTCAGTGCAACCGGTTCGCTCAAGCGCCAGGAGTCGGAGGCCGCGCCCAACTGGTGGCAGAAGGTTTTGGATGTCGTTGGCGAGGAAGCCAGCAAGCTGCTGCGCATCAGTCGCATCGAGCAGCCCGAAGCGGCCCTGCTATCACCGGAACAGTCGTTTTTCGTGCGGGAGAACTTCAAGCTCAAATTGCTCAATGCGCGGCTTGGCCTGCTGGCGCGCCAGTTGGAATCGTCCCGCGCCGACCTGGCGGCCGCGTCTACCTCGCTGTTCCGTTATTTTGATCCGGGTTCGCGCAAGACACAGGCCGCCGCCGGGCTGCTGCAGCATGTGCAGAGCCAGATGAAGACGACAGAGTTGCCGCGGGTCGACGAAACGTTGGCCGCGCTCGCGACGGCCGCGGCGGGGCGCTAGGCCAGGAGTCGCAATGCGGGTGTCTCTCTGGTTATTGGCGCTGTTTGGCGCTGCCGTTGCAGCAGCGTTGTTTGCGGGCAGCAATCCCGGCTCGGTGACGGTTTTCTGGCCGCCGTACCGGATCGACCTGTCGCTCAATCTGGTGCTGGTCGTGTTGCTGGCAACATTCTTGCTGGTGCATGTTGCCTTGCGGGCCTTGTCGGCCTTGTTCTCGATTCCACGTGAAGCTCGGATGTGGCGCCAGCGCCAACGCGAGCGCAGCGTGCAACTGTCGCTGTTGGACGCCTATGCCCAGTTGATTGCCGGCCGGTTTGTCCGGGCCAAAAAGGCCGCCGAAACGGTGGTCGATCAGGTCGATCATCTTGCCGGCGGCGACGATAAGTTGGCCCATGCCGGCCAGCTTCGGTCTATTGCACACCTGCTGGCCGCCGAGAGTGCGCACGCGCTGCAGGACCGGACTTCGCGCGAGGTCCATTACCGTGCCGCTCTCGAGCAGGCCGCACGCGGTTTGGCACCCGAGACCAGCGAGGGTGCACGATTGCGGGCGGCGCGATGGGCACTGGATGACCATGACGCTGCGCTGGCACTGCAATGCCTGGACGATCTGGGTCAGGGACCAGGGCGCCGCACGCTGGCGTTGCGCATGCGGCTGAAGGCTGCGCGCATGGCAGGGCGCACGATCATGGCCCTGGAGGCGGCCCGCTTGTTGGCCAAGCACCATGCCTTGTCACAGACAGCGGCACGTGGCGTATTGCAGGGTCTGGCGATCGAACTGGTGCAGGCTGCACATGACCCGGCGCAGTTGGTGCAGGCCTGGCACAGACTCGAAGCCGTGGAACGAAACTTGCCTGATGTTGCGAACGCGGCGGCGCGTCGCCTGTTGGTCGTCGGCGGAGACCCGGTCGTGTGTCGGCAATGGTTGTTGCCGGTGTGGGAGCAGATGCTGACCCAGCCGGGCGGCATGGGTCAGCAGCAGTGTGTCGACCTGGTGCGGGCACTGGAACTGAGTTTTGCGAATGACCAGGATGCTCTGGAGGGCGACTGGCTGACGCGCATCGAGTCGGCCCAGCTCAGCCATCCGGGTGATGCCGTGCTGCAGTACCTGGCTGGCGTTACCTGCATGCGTTTGCAGCTCTGGGGCAAGGCACGGCAGCTGCTGCAACAGGCACTGGTGCGCTTGCAGGATCCCGGTCTGCGCCGCGACGCGTGGCGGCTATTGGCCGAACTGGCGCTGCGCCAAGGCGATACCGAGGCCGCGACCGACGCCTGGCGCAACGCGGCCCAGGCTTGAGCCGGCTACCCAGTTTGACGCGCCACCGGCAGGTTGTCCTCGGGCAACGTACCGGTGGCCACGGCTAGCTGGCCGACTGCTCGAACGGCAAACTCATGGTGCGCAGGTCGCGCCGGGTTTCCACCAATACCAGGGGACCGTCGTCCAGCACAGCGGCTGGCGCAGGTTCCCGTGGTACGTGAATAGGCGCCGGCTGCGCCGCGATCGCTGCTTGTGCAGCCCTGATCTTTTCGGCATCGGAGTTGACCCAGCTCAGTCCGCTGGACTGCGCGACCTGGTCCAGGTCGTCCACTGGCAACACGAATTGCTGAACCCTGGGCAGGCCCTGCGCCGCTGATGCGTCGATGGCGGCCGGCGAAGAAGCCGTCACGGCGGCAACCGCGGGCAGATGGACCACAGCCACCGCTGGCTGCGGCGCCGGGCTTTGTGCGGCATCGGACTGCGCCGGTGTTGCGGAGCCCTCCTGGGCTGGCTGAACGCCCTGCTGCGGTTCGCCTGTGCGGTCGTCGCGGTGACCCCGGCCGCTGGCCCGGTCGCCACGTGATCCACCGTCACGCCCATTGCGGTTGCGCGATCGATTGTCACGGCTCTCCTGGCCGTCCGCACGATCCGGCATCAAACCACCTGCGACATGGTCGCCAGATGGTGCCGAAGGCGTGCCACTTTCTTCACCATGCAGTGCGGATGGCTGGGCGCCATTTCCGATGTCGGGCGCACTGGCGTCGCCCTCGACCATATTGGCGGGCGCGTTGCTGCGCTCACCCCGTGGACGGCGATCACGCGAGCGCTCGCCGCGGCCTTCGCGGGCCTCTCGCCGCTGGCCGCCGGCATTGTCTGCGTCTGAAAGCGGCTGTGCGGTGTTGCTGTCGCGACTCTCCGCATCTTGTGGTGCGCGCTCGGTCGGCGGGTTGCGTTCAGCATCCCGGTTGCGTTCGCCGCGCTCGCCCCGCCCACCGCGCTCGCCGCGGCCACTACGCGGCGGCCGATCGGCGCGCTGTTCGTTACGGTTCACGTCGTCGGCTGCGCCCGGCTGACCCAGTTGCGCGCCGGCGTTGGTGCCTGCCGCCACGCCATTGGCGTCGGTGCGTTCACGTTGCCCCGGGGTCGAGCGTTCGCCCCGTCCACCGCGTCCACCGCGCCCACCGCGCGAGCGTCCTTCGCCTCTGCCCTCACCCCGGCCTTCGCCGCGGCCCTCACTGCGGCTCTCACCGCGGCTCTCACCGCGGCCCTCAGTACGAGCGCCATCGCGGCCTTCCGACCGGCGTCCGTCACGGCTTGGCCGTCCGTCCTGGCGTGGATCCTTCTTGATTTCCTGTACGCTGGGTGGGGCGACCGGCGCGACCGCCGGTGCCGCAAACAGGCTCTTGATCCACCCCAGGAATCCGCGTTCAGCGCTGGCGCTTGCGACCGGCTGCATTGTCACCGCGGGTTGGGTTTGCGCCGGCGCTGCTACCGGAACGGCCGCTTGCGGTTTGGGTGGAGCGACCGGCGCCGGTGCATCCGGCAGTACACCCTTGATCACCGGTGTTTGTCGGTTGGTCGGCTCCTGTGCCCGGCGCGTGACAGCGGTCGGGTCCTCGACCTCGTCTGCCATCTTGTAGGTGGCCTCGATATTGTCCAGACGAGGATCGTCGTGTTTCAGGCGCGAAAGTTTGTAGTTGGGCGTCTCCAGCGCCTTGTTGGGCACCAGCAGCACGTTGATGCGCTGCTTGAGTTCGATCTTGGTGATTTCGGTGCGCTTTTCGTTGAGCAGGAAGGATGCGACATCCACCGGCACCTGGCACAGCACCGAGGCGGTGTTGTCCTTCAGCGATTCCTCCTGGATGATGCGCAGTATCTGCATCGCTGAACTTTCGGTATCGCGTATGTGACCGGATCCTCCGCACCGCGGGCAGGGAATCGACGCGCCTTCGCTCAGTGCAGGGCGCAGGCGCTGGCGACTCATCTCCATCAGGCCGAACTTGCTGATCGAGCCGAACTGCACTCGCGCACGGTCCTGGCGCAAGGCGTCACGCAGCCGGTTCTCGACCTCGCGCCGGTTGCGGCTTTCCTCCATGTCGATGAAGTCGATCACGATCAGTCCACCGAGGTCGCGCAGGCGCATTTGGCGCGCGACTTCATCGGCGGCCTCCAAATTGGTGCGGGTCGCGGTTTCCTCGATGTCGCCGCCGCGGATGGCGCGGGCCGAGTTGACGTCGACCGACACCAGAGCTTCGGTGTGGTCTATGACGATCGCACCGCCGCTGGGCAACTGGACCATGCGGGCATAGGCCGACTCTATCTGGTGTTCGATCTGGAAACGCGAAAACAGCGGCGCGTCGTCTCGGTAGCGCTTGACGCGGGCCGCGTGTTCGGGCATTACATGCGCCATGAATTGCTGGGCCTGGTCGTACACGTCATCGGTGTCGATCAGGATGTCGCCGATGTCATGGTTGAAATAGTCGCGGATGGCGCGGATCACCAGCGACGATTCCTGGTAGATCAGGAATGCGCCTTTGCCGCCCTTGGAAGCGCCGTCGATGGCGTTCCACAGTTTGAGCAGGTAGTTCAGGTCCCATTGCAGCTCGGGCGCGCTGCGGCCGATGCCGGCAGTGCGCGCGATGATGCTCATGCCGTTGGGATACTCGAGCTGGTCCAGTGCCTCCTTGAGGTCGGCCCGGTCGTCGCCTTCGATGCGGCGCGATACGCCGCCGCCGCGGGGGTTGTTGGGCATCAGCACAACGTAGCGGCCGGCCAGCGAGATGAAGGTGGTGAGCGCCGCGCCCTTGTTGCCGCGCTCTTCCTTTTCTACCTGCACCACCAGTTCCTGGCCTTCGCGGATCGCGTCCTGAATACGGGCCTGGTTGGCCTGCACACCCGGTGCGAAATACGTGCGTGAGATCTCCTTGAACGGCAGGAAGCCGTGACGGTCCTCGCCGTAATCGACGAAGCAGGCTTCAAGCGAGGGCTCGACCCGCGTCACCACCGCCTTGTAGATATTGCCCTTGCGCTGTTCGCGCCCTTCGATTTCGATTTCGTAGTCGAGCAGCTTTTGCCCATCGACAATGGCCAGCCGGCGTTCCTCAGCCTGGGTGGCGTTGATCAGCATCCGTTTCATGGGTAGCGTTCCTGTTTCCTGCATCGAATCCGCGCCGCGCCGCAAGCCTGCAGCACCTTGGATTCATTCTGGTCTCGTGACCGATCACATGCTCATGACGAGCAAACGATGCCTGACGTGCGCCTTGAAACGATGGAAATTGCCGCGGGCCCGGACTCAGATCGTGGGTCGGGGCGTTGGCACGGGGACAGGGGCGAGGGGATGCAGTTGTGCCAGAGCTATTTGGTGCAACGGGACAGGTTGGTCCCGATAACCGGAAGCGACGGACTGGCTCCGATGCCCCACCGACGCCCAAAGGCGCCGCAGGCAAGTATGAATCAGGCCCTTCAACACAATCATTTCGCTCAAATCCGTCCGCCAGAGCGAGTCTGGCGGAACTGGGTATTCCATATCAGTGATTCAAGGCGTCGGCGTACCTTCTCGCTGGTCAGACCTCCACAGACTGAGGTCTGTGGTCTGTCGTGCTGGCAACCTGGTGGCATCGACCTGCTAACGGGGCTTTTGGTGGGGTGTGGACTAAACTCCAGACAAATCAACCACTTGCAGCGCGTCGCTAGTGAAACACATTATAGGGGCCAAACCGCCCCTGCAGGCGGAAAGCGCCAGCGTCCTGCTAGTCGATGCCGAAGACGGCGGTCAGCGGCTGGACAACTTCCTGATGCGCCGCCTCAAGGGCGTGCCAAAGACCCATATTTACCGCATCATCCGCAGCGGTGAAGTTCGCATCAACAAGGGACGGGTCAGCGCCGACCGCCGCATCGAGCCAGGTGACCAGATCCGCTTGCCGCCGGTGCGCACGTCCACCCAAGCCGACGATAAACAACAGGCCATGCGTGGCGGCGCAGCTGCTGTCATGGCACGAGAGTTTCCAGTGCTGTTCGAGGACGAGCATCTGCTGGTGATCGACAAGCCAGCGGGTACCGCCGTACACGGTGGCTCCGGTGTCAGCTTTGGCGTCATAGAGCAACTGCGCATGGCGCGTCCGCAGGCGCGCTTGTTGGAGCTGGTTCACCGGCTGGACCGGGAAACCAGCGGGATATTGCTGGTCGCCAAGAAGCGCAGTGCGCTCAAGAATTTGCAGGAGCAGTTTCGCGATCGCGCCACCGGCAAGACCTATCTGGCATTGGTGACCGGACAGTGGCCGCCGCGACTAAAGGTGCTGGACAAATCCCTGCACAAGTACCTGCTGCCCGATGGGGAGCGCAGGGTAGCGGTGGTTTCCCGGGACCATCCCGACGCCTTGACCGCGCTCACCCTGGTGCAGGTGGCCCGCACGGGCACTGACTATTCCTTGCTGGAGGTCACGATCAAGACGGGACGCACGCACCAGATTCGGGTTCATCTGGCCGACCAGGGAATGCCGATCGTTGGTGATGACAAATATGGCGCCTTCGAACTGAACAAATCGCTGCAGCGCGTCGGCGCTGCAGTACCCCTGCGCCGAATGTTCCTACATGCCTGGCGGTTACAGTTCAGGCATCCCGCCACCGGCGAGCCGATGCGCGCGCAAGCCGATCTGCCTCCGGAACTTCAATTTTTTCTGGACCATGCCGCACCCATCGTTGTCTGACACCAAACGCAGGGCAAAGGCCGGTCGGGCACGGGTTTTCGATCTGATCGCGTTCGACTGGGATGGCACTTTGTTCGACTCGACAGCCATCATTGCGCGCTGTATCCAGGCCGCCGTGCGCGATGTCGGCGGCACCGTGCCGACCGACCACGCCGCATCGCATGTGATCGGCATGGGTTTGATGCAGGCGCTGGCACTTGCCGCGCCCGATGTTCCCAAGGATCGATACCCGGAACTCGGGGCGCGCTACCGGCACCACTATATGGCGCGCCAGGACGAGATCAGCCTGTTTGACGGGGTTCTGCCGTTGCTGGCCGAACTGCGCCAGCGCAGCCACCATCTGGCCGTCGCCACCGGCAAAAGCCGGATCGGTCTCGACACCGCGCTGCGCGCAGTGCAGCTACAGGGCGTTTTCGATGCTTCCCGCACGGCCGACGAAACTGCGGGCAAGCCTCATCCGCGCATGCTGCATGAATTGACGCGTGAGTTCGGCCTGGATCCAAAGCGCGTACTGATGGTGGGTGACACGACGCATGACTTGCAGATGGCGCACAACGCCGGATGCGCAAGCGTGGCAGTGAGCTATGGCGCGCACCCCATTGATGGCTTCGCGCAGTGGAGCCCGTTGTTCGTGGCCCATTCGGTGGCGCAGTTGCGTGATTGGCTGTCGGCTCATGCATGAGGTAGTTGAGCTGTGTCGGTCTGACGACTTGCTCGACAGCGGCTTGGCGGTGCCGTTCGATGTTGTTTTCCAGGGCCAGACCAGCCGGGCATTTGCGATCCGGTACCAGGGCCAGGTACATGCCTACCTGAACCGCTGCAGCCACGTCCCGATGGAAATGGACTACCAGCCGGACCGCTTTTTCGATCTGACAGGCCATTGGTTGATCTGTGCCACGCACGGTGCGATGTACCGGCCCGACACCGGTGCCTGCGATGGTGGCCCCTGCCGCGGGGGCCTGATCAAGATTGGCATGGCCGAAACGAACGGGGTCGTGCACTGGCATACTGCCCACAACCTGAAAACCGTTGAGTACTGATATGACTGAACCCAGCTTTGATCCCGTTCGGCCCGATGCCACCGCGCAAACCGGTGTGCCCCGGTCGTCCGGCGAGACCGGTGGGCGCGGCACCGGCGCCGGTGCGTTGCAGCCCGGATGGGAGCGCGCGACGCTCGAGAAACTGGCGTTTTCAGCGCTGGTGGAACAGCGCTCGGCCCGGCGTTGGCGCAATTTCGTACGCTTGTCCTGGCTGGCATTTCTGGTGTTTCTGGTGTGGGTCGCTGTCATGCGCGGCGCACCCATTCCAGAAGCCTCCACGCCGCACACGGCCCTGGTGGAGATCAAGGGGGAGATCGCGTCAGGCGGCGAGGCCAGTGCCGAGGTCGTGATCAATGCTGCACGTGCCGCGTTCGAAGACGAAGGTGCGCGCGCCGTGGTGTTGTTGATCAACTCCCCGGGCGGTAGCCCGGTTCAGGCCGGCATCATCAATGACGAACTGCGCCGTCTCAAGGCCAAGCACGGCAAACCGATGTACGCGGTGGTCGAGGAAACCTGTGCCTCGGCCGCCTATTACGTGGCAGTTTCTGCGGATCGCATATTTGTTGACAAGGCCAGTATCGTGGGCAGCATCGGTGTTTTGATGGACGGCTTCGGTTTCACCGGTCTGATGGACAAACTGGGCGTTGAACGTCGATTGATGACGGCCGGCGAGAACAAAGGGTTCCTGGATCCGTTCAGCCCCCAGACCGATCGACAGCGCGAATTCACGCAACAGATGCTGGACAAGATCCACCACCAGTTCATCGATGCGGTCAAGGCGGGCCGCGGCAACCGGCTCAAGGAAACCCCGGAGACCTTTAGCGGCCTGTTCTGGATTGGTCAGCAGGCGATTGAACTGGGGCTGGCCGATCAACTCGGCAGCCTGGATTTTGTCGCCCGCGAAATCGTGAAATCGGAGGACATCGTGGACTACACCCGGCGCGACAACCTGGCCGAGCGATTGGCTAAACGGTTCGGCGCGTCGATCGGCGATGGTGCGATTCGGGCGCTGCGGTCGGCATCGGCGTTTCACTAGCGGCACCCGCGCCAGCGCTACGATCGTGGGTCAGCGGCCGATGGCAAATGCCGCAGGCGTGTGCTTATCGGTAATCGCGTCGATTTCGCGCCACTGGCGTGACGACAGGCATCGAATGCGGGCAGTGGGCAGGGTCAAGCCAATGCCGATGGCCAGTCGCGTTGCCGGCGCCAAAGTCTGCAACAAGGCCTGCACGATCGCCGCATTGCGATAGGGCGTCTCGATAAAGAGCTGGGTCTGTCCGGTGGAAATGGCCAGCGCCTCCAGTTCACGAATCCGCATGGTGCGACTGGCCGCTTCCTGCGGAAGGTAGCCTACAAACGCGAAGTCCTGTCCGTTCAGGCCGCTTGCGGCCAGCAAGAGCAGCAGCGATACCGGTCCGACCAGCGGAACTACTGTCAGTCCCAGGGAATGTGCGGCACGCACCACGGACGCTCCGGGATCAGCGATGGCGGGCATGCCGGCCTCGCTGACCAGACCGATGTCGTGGCCAGACAGGGCTTGCGCGAGCAAAGGGCGCGCGTCGAAGTCACTGAGATGGTCGCCTTTTTTGTGCAATTCGCGCGGCAGTTCCCGCAGCACCAGGTCTTGCACCGGTCGCAGTAGTGGTTCGACGGCACCAACCCGCTTGAGGTAGCCCCGCGTCGTCCTCGCGTTCTCGCAGATCCAGTGCTGCAGGCGCGCCGCAACGCGGATCGTCGCGCGCGGCAGCACATCGTCCAGCGCGACCGGGTGGTCACAACCGAAGTCCAGCGGAGCCGGGACCAGGTACAGGCGTCCGACCGCGTCGGGCGCGCTCGTCGTGACAAGGGCAGAAACAAGAGTCATGGCGTACCCAGCAGGCTGACGCCTGCTGCACGCAGCATGCGGCAGGTCCGTATCAGCGGCAGGCCTATCAGCGCCGTGGGGTCGTCGCTGTCGATCGCATCGAGCAGCACGATGCCCAGTCCTTCGCTCTTGGCACTGCCGGCGCAGTCATAGGGTTGCTCGGCCTGAAGGTAGGCCTCGATCTGGGCATCGTCGAGGGTGCGAAACCGCACCTTGACCTGAGCCAGATCCATTTGTCCAAACTTGCTGGCGTTGCAGACGACTGCAACTGCGGTCTGAAAAGTCACCAGGTGGCCGCTCATGCGGCGCAGTTGCGTAACGGCGACGGTATGCACCAAGGGCTTGCCTAAGGCCTGACCATCCAGGTCGGCCACCTGGTCGGATCCGATCACCACGGCCTGCGGATGGCGCCGGGCCACCGCGCGCGCCTTGGCCATCGCCAGCCGGCAGGCCAATTGCTGCGGACTCTCTCCCGGCAGGGGTGTCTCATCGACATCTGGCGCCACGACCTCGAACGGAACGCCCAGCCGATCCAGCAACGCGCGTCTGTAACTGGAAGTCGATGCCAGGATCAAGGGTCGGGTCGGGTCGGAACGCATGGCGTGATTCTCTTACACTGCCAGCATGCAGAACCAGCGCCCGCAGCGGCCCACCTCGCACCTGGATGTTCGTGCATTTGCGCGCGGCGGCACGCGACTGGGCGGCACGGCGCCGGTATCGGAATTTGCCCGTGTAGCCGGAGATTGCATCGGCGCCAGCGCCGACGCGCCCGTAGTCTGGACCGCCCAAGGAGAGGCTCGCGGCGGCAATACGTCGGCCCTCCAGTATTGGCTGCATTTGCAGATCACGGCCGAAGTGGCACTGGTTTGCCAGCGTTGCCTCGACCCGGTGCATTCGCCATTGGTCGTGGATCAGTGGTATCGGTTTGTTCCGGACGAGGCCACGGCCGAGCAATTGGACGACGATGCCAGTGAGGACCTGCTGGTCGAGTCCGACGACTTCGATCTGCACCAGTTGGTCGAGGATGAACTGGTGCTGGCACTTCCCCTGGTTGCCAGTCACACCTCCTGTCCCAGCGCACCCACGATGTCGGTCCGGGACTCAGGGTTTGAACTGCCAGGCGATGCCAAGGCCCATCCGTTTGCGGCGCTAGCCAAGCTCCAGCCAGCCAAGGGCAAAAAAGGAAGATAGTTGCGCTATACTCGTTGGCTAAGCGCAAAAGTCGCGCATATCGACCAATCCCGCATGGTGTCACGCAGATGAGGCGTTCCATGCCAACGCCAAGGAGACGAAAATGGCCGTCCAGCAAAACAAGAAGTCACCGTCCAAGCGCGGCATGCACCGCTCGCACAACGCTCTCAATGTGCCGGGCATCGCGGTCGAGCCGACCACCGGTGAAACCCACCTGCGCCACCATATCAGCCCAACGGGGTTTTATCGCGGACGCAAGGTCGTCAAGACCAAGTCTGAAGACTGACCCCATTGCGGGATCCACAACCCGATGCTATTTTTTCAGTAGCATCGGGTTTTCATTTGTTGGGCCGCTTCGGGCGCCTGCAAACCGTCCTGGGTTGAATTGACGCGATGACCACCGTCGCTGTCGACTGCATGGGTGGTGACCACGGCACGTCTGTCACGCTGCCAGCCTGCAGCCGTTTCCTCGCACAACACCCACAGGCCCGCCTGTTGTTGGTCGGGTTGCCCAATGCCATCGGCGCATTTGCCGACCCGCGCGTCACCATCGTGCTTGCCAGCGAGGTTGTCGGCATGGATGATTCGATCGAAGTTGCCCTGCGACGCAAGAAGGATTCGTCGATGCGGGTGGCGGTGCAGCAGGTCCGAGACGGCCGGGCTCAGGCCGCGGTCTCCGCCGGCAACACCGGCGCTTTGATGGCTATTTCCCGCTACCTGCTCAAAACCCTGGATGGCATCGACCGTCCCGCCATTGCGACCCAGCTGCCCAACGCGCGCGGTGGCGCAACGACAGTGCTGGACCTCGGCGCCAATGTCGATTGCGAAGCCCAACATCTGCTGCAGTTTGCGGTGATGGGTTCGGCACTGGTGTCCGCGCTGGGCGATGTCTCCAATCCGACCGTCGGCCTGCTCAACGTCGGCGAAGAGGTGATCAAGGGCAGCGAGACGATCAAGAAAGCGGGCGAACTGCTGCGCGCGGCCGCCCTGGCAGGCGACCTCAACTTTGTCGGAAACGTCGAGGGAAACGACATATTCAAGGGCGATGTCGACATCGTGGTGTGTGACGGTTTTGTCGGCAATGTCGCGCTCAAGGCCACTGAGGGTGTTGCTGCCATGATTGGCGGGTTCTTGCGCGCCGAGTTTTCGCGCAACCCGTTGACGAAACTTGCGGCGTTGGTGGCGTACCCGGTTTTGGAGTCGTTCAAGCGGCGTGTCGATCATCGGCGCTACAACGGCGCAGCATTGCTGGGTTTGCGTGGCCTGGTGTTCAAGAGCCACGGGTCGGCCGATCAGCTGGCGTTCGAGCACGCGCTGGCACGCGCGTATGATGCAGCACGTAACAACTTGCTCGATCGCGTTAGGGAGCGCATCGCGCACGCCGCGCCGTTGTTGGCCGGCGCGTCGGCCGCTGCATGACGGCGCGAACAGCCCTTAAGTACAGATGAGACGATATTCCCGAGTAGCCGGCACTGGCAGCTATTTGCCACCGCGCCGGCTCAGCAATGCCGATCTGGTGCAGGAACTGGCGGCCAACGGGGTCGAGACCAGTGACGCCTGGATCGTCGAACGTACCGGCATCAAGGCGCGGCATTTCGCGGCCCCTGACGTGTGCAGCAGCGATCTGGCACTGCAGGCATCGCGCAACGCGTTGGAGGCTGCCGGCGTCGCAGCCGACCAGATCGACCTGATCATTGTTGCTACCTCGACGCCCGATATGGTGTTTCCGTCGACGGCATGCATCTTGCAAAGCAAGCTCGGCGCGGCCGGTGGCGCTGCGTTCGATGTGCAGGCGGTGTGCAGCGGGTTTGTCTATGCGCTCAGCATTGCCGATGCCATGATCCAGACCGGGGCAGCGAACAAGGCGTTGGTTGTGGGAGCAGAAGTGTTCTCGCGCATCCTGGATTTCAACGACCGGACGACCTGCGTGTTGTTCGGCGACGGTGCGGGTGCAGTGGTTCTCGAGGCGTCTGACCGTCCTGGCATTCTGGCCAGCGATCTGCATGCCGATGGCAAGCATGTCGGTATCCTGTGTGTGCCGGGCAATGTGTCCGGTGGCAAGGTGATCGGACACCCGCTGTTGACCATGGACGGGCAGGCGGTGTTCAAGCTGGCAGTCGGTGTCCTTGAGTCTTGCGCGAAGGCTGTGCTGGCCAAGGCCGACAAAACCGCGGCGGACGTCGACTGGTTGATTCCGCATCAGGCCAACATACGGATTCTGCAAAGCACGGCCAAGCGGCTCAAGCTGAGCATGGACAAGGTCATGGTAACGGTCGATCAGCATGGCAATACGTCGGCCGCGTCCATCCCGCTTGCGTTGGATGCGGGAGTACGCGCCGGCACCATTATTCCGGGGCAGTTGTTGTTGCTCCAGGGGGTGGGTGGCGGCTTTACCTGGGGCTCGGTGCTGCTGAACCTGTAGCTGGCACTTGCGGCCCGCGCCTCGCGCGCCTGTTCACGTGAAGGATGACTCCATGACACCATTCGCCTTTGTTTTTCCGGGCCAGGGCTCGCAAGCGATCGGCATGCTTGACGGGTGGGGCGACGACCCCGCTGTCGTGCAGACAGTGCAGGAGGCCTCGGATGCGCTTGGGCAGGACATCGGAAAGCTGATTCGCGAGGGTCCCAAAGAGGCGTTGGCGTTGACCACGAATACGCAACCCGTGATGCTGGTCGCCGGAGTCGCCGCCTACCGCGCATGGATGGCGCGGACCGGCACTGCTCCAGCGGCAGTTGGAGGGCACTCCCTGGGCGAATATGCGGCATTGGTCGCTGCTGGTGTCATCACACTGGCGCAGGCTGCGCCATTGGTGCGCCTGCGTGCCCAGGCGATGCAGGAAGCGGTGCCGATTGGCCAGGGCTTGATGGCCGCGATTCTGGGTCTGGCGTCGGACCAGGTGGTAGCCTGTTGTGTGCAGGTGCAGGCCGGCTTTGGCTCCGCTGCCGGCGAGGTGGTCGAAGTGGCCAATTTCAACGACCCTGGCCAGACGGTGATCTCCGGCAGCAAGCTGGCTGTGGAACGCGCCTGTGCAGTGCTCAAGGCCCAAGGCGCGCGCCGTGCCATGCTGTTGCCGGTGTCCGCGCCGTTTCATTGCAGCCTGATGCGACCGGCGGCCGAAAAGCTGCGCGCGGCGCTGCAAGGTATGGCATTGCAGACGCCGCGCATTGCACTTATCAACAACGTGGATGTCGCCGTGGAGGTGGATGCCGACCGGATACGCGATGCCTTGTACCGGCAGGCCTTTGGCGCCGTTCGCTGGGTCGAATGCGTTTTGGCGTTCAAGGCCCGCGGATTGCGCGATATTGTCGAATGTGGTCCTGGCAAGGTATTGGCGGGCATGGTTGCCCGTATCGATTCGGGTTTGAGCGGTCTGCCGATGTTTGATCCGGATTCGGCGCAGCACGTACAGCAGACGTTGGAAGGAGCTACAGCATGACTGGCACCACGACGACGACGCCCCAAGTGGCCCTGGTGACCGGAGCGTCGCGCGGAATCGGGCGGGCGATAGCCCTGGCCTTGGCGCAGAGCGGCTTTGCGGTAGTCGGCACGGCGACCACGCCAGCGGGTGCCTCAGCCGTTGGCGAGGCCCTGTCGGGTTTTGCCGCTTGTTCCGGCGAAATGCTCGATGTCAATGACACCGCAGGAGCCGAGGCACTGATCGCACGACTTGTCGAGCACCATGGGGGCCTGCATGTGCTGGTCAACAACGCCGGTATCACGCGCGACATGCTGGCGGTGCGCCTGAAGGATGAGGATTGGGATGCGGTGCTCAATACCAATCTGAAGGCGGTGTTTCAGATGAGCCGCGCCGTGATGCGCACCATGATGAAGCAACGTTATGGGCGAATCGTCAACATCACGTCCGTCGTCGGCGCCTCGGGCAATGCCGGGCAGAGCAGCTACGCCGCCGCCAAAGCTGGCGTGGCCGGCATGACGCGGGCGCTGGCGCGGGAACTCGGGTCGCGCTGCATCACGGTAAACTGCATTGCGCCAGGCTTTATCGCCACCGACATGACGGCCGCGTTGGCAGCCGAACAGCACAAGGCATTGCTGGACCAGATCCCGCTAGGGCGGCTTGGACGGCCAGAAGAAATTGCCCATGCGGTCGTCTATCTGACCTCGCCCGAGGCAGCCTATGTGACCGGGCAGGAGCTGCACGTGAACGGCGGCATGTATATGTAGTGCGCATGCACGGAATCACGCCGCATCGTCTGTTCGGCGGTCAACTGGAAGCCGGGACGGCAAGGTGGCTAAAATCGCAGATTCTTTTACAACCCTTTGAGGGACTCCATGAGCGATATTGAAGCGCGCGTCAAAAAAATCATTGCAGAACAACTCGGAGTTGAGGAGTCGCAGGTCACCAACGAGAAGGCCTTCGTTGCCGATCTGGGTGCCGACTCGCTGGATACGGTTGAACTCGTGATGGCTCTTGAAGACGAGTTTGGCATCGAGATTCCGGATGAAGACGCTGAGAAGATAACGACCGTGCAAAACGCGATCGACTACGCCAACACCCATCAAAAGGCGTGACACGCCACTTCGCCCGGTCCCACGTGGACCGGGTGCAGCAAGGCATGTAGTGCGGCGCATACTGTCGCGCTGCGTATGCCCCGGCCAGGCGCAGCCCAAGCGGCCGCGCATCGTCGCCAACCATAGGCCTTAAAGTTCATGTCCCGTCGTCGCGTTGTGGTAACCGGTCTGGGTTGTGTCAGCCCCGTTGGAAACACCGTGTCCGAAGCCTGGTCCAACTTGCTGGCCGGGAAATCAGGGATCGACACGATCACGAAGTTCGACGCCTCCGGCTTTGCCTGCAGGATTGCTGGGGAAGTGCGCGGTTTCGATCTGGAGTCGTATATCCGGGCCAAGGAAGCCCGAACCATGGATGCATTCATCCATTTCGGTATCGCGGCCGCGATGCAGGCAGTGGCGGACTCCGGACTTCCCACCGGCGATGCATTGGACGACGAATTGGCGACCCGGATCGGATGTGTGATCGGTTCTGGCATCGGTGGGCTGCCGATGATCGAGGGCACACACGAGGAACTGCGCCAACGGGGTCCCCGGCGGATATCGCCTTTTTTTGTGCCGGCATCGATCATCAACATGATCTCCGGCCATGTGTCGATCCGGTTTGGGTTCAAGGGTCCAAACCTGGCCATCGTGACCGCCTGCACTACGGGCCTGCACAGCATTGGTGTGGCAGGTCGCATGATCGAATACGGTGATGCGGACGTGGTGGTCGCCGGCGGATCGGAGGCAACCGTATCGCCGCTGGGTATTGGCGGATTCGCCGCGATGCGTGCCATGTCGACTCGTAATGACGATCCGGCAACTGCCTCCCGCCCCTGGGATCGGGATCGAGACGGTTTCGTGCTGGGCGAAGGTGCCGGCGTGATGGTGCTCGAGGAATTGAACCATGCACGCGCGCGCGGCGCAAAAATCTATGCCGAGCTGGCGGGATTGGGCATGAGCGCCGATGCAGGTCACATGACTGCGCCCAATATGGATGGTCCGCGTCGCGCGATGGTCAGCGCGATGCGCAATGCGGGTGTCAACCCGGATCAGGTCGACTATCTCAATGCACATGGTACGTCCACCCCGCTGGGCGACATCAACGAAACGAATGCTATCAAGGCTGCTTTGGGCGATCACGCGCGCAAGGTCGTCGTGAACTCGACCAAGTCGATGACCGGGCATTTGTTGGGTGGTGCAGGGGGCGTGGAGTCGGTGTTCACCGTGCTGGCACTGCACCATCAGAAGAGCCCGCCGACCATCAATATTTTCAACCAGGACCCCGAATGTGACTTGGACTACTGCGCCAATGTCGCGCGCGACATGAAGATCGATGTAGCGGTCAAGAACAACTTCGGTTTTGGCGGAACCAACGGAACGCTTGTTTTCCGTCGCATCTGACCCTCTTGCTGGCAGAGCGCTTGGCACCCGACATGTCTGATCGCGGAAACGACCCCATGACCCGGCCCCCGGCGGTGGACTACCCGCTGGGCAAATCCGTGCTTCTGTCCGGAGCATGGTGGTTTACCTGGATCTGCGCGATGGCGATTGATCTGTACTGGTTTTGGTCGGTTGGCCCCGCCGACTGGCGGCCATGGCTTGGCCTGCTGCTCACGGTAACAGCAGCACTCTTGGCCAGCCGCTGGCGACCGCTGACGCAAGCCGGTACGTTGAGCTGGGATGGTACCGAATGGTGGTGGCAACAGCCGAGGGACAGACTCCAAGGCGATCTCGCCGTACGACTGGATACCCAATCCGGGCTGTTGGTTCGATTCGTTTCGCATGCCGGTGCCACACACTGGTTCTGGCTCGAACGGGCCTCACGCCCCGAGCACTGGTTGGGGATACGCCGCGCGCTGATTGCGGCGTGCCCGCAGCGTGGTGACCCTGCGCCAGATCAATCGCGGCAACCGGCACCACCATGATTACCGGTCCGGGAATCAACGATGACGGCGCTGGGGCGGCGGCGCCGGACAGCGATCGTCTGTTGGTGGAGCGCACGGTCGCCGGCGACCAGCGCGCCTATGAATTGCTGGTAATCAAGTACCAGCGCCGCATCCAGCGCCTGATCGGGCGCATGGTGCGGGATGTTGATCTGGTCGAGGATATTGCGCAGGAGACCTTCATCCGGGCCTACCGGGCCCTGCACCAGTTCCGCGGCGACGCCCAGTTCTACACATGGTTGTACCGCATTGCCGTCAATACTGCCAAGAAGGCCTTGATGGACATGAAGCGCGATCCGACCGTATCGGAGGCTTCCTGGCGATCAGTTGATGACGACGATGAAACTTCCCGTCGCGGAAATGAACCAATAGCGGATGAGACACCCGAATCAGTGCTGGCTGCCAAAGAGATCGGCGCGGTCGTCAACGCTGCCATGGACGCATTGCCGCCCGATTTGAGAGAGGCCGTGATTCTGCGTGAAATTGAAGGACTGAGTTACGAGGAAATTGCCGTTGCCATGAACTGCCCGATCGGTACCGTGCGCTCCCGAATTTTTCGCGCGCGGGAAGCGGTATCGGCCCGTATACGCCCCATGTTGGAAAACCAGGGCGGTAAGCGTTGGTGAAGGATTGCAAGGAAATCTGATATGCACGACAAGGAACTGGAAAAACGCGAATGGATGTCGGCGCTTGCCGACGGGCAGTTGGCAGGCGACGATTTCGCGCAGGCGGTGGCCTTGCTCGCGACGTCCGAGGATGCCCGGGCCGCCTGGCATTCTTACCACGTGCTTGGCGACGTATTGCGCTGCGCCGATTTGGCCGATTGCAGCCGGGATCAGGTGTTTGTCGCGCGATTGCGCGAACGCCTTTCCCAGGCCGAGCAGCCGGACTTGCGCCTTGATATCGGGCGAAATGAGGAATTGGCGGTGCACCAGCCGGTATTGATCAGCGCAAGCGCGAAGGCTGTCTCGGCCGGTGATCCACCCAGCGCCAATGACGCAACGGTGCGGTGGAAGTGGCTCGCGGCGGCGGCGTCGCTGGCGGCGGTGGCCATATTGGGCTGGCATGCTGGCCAAGTCAGTTCGGATGCGTCGGCACGGTTGGCCGCGGCGCCACCGGCGGCGACGATCAGCGCGGCTGCAACGGTTGCGGCGGAGCCGCCCGTGATGCTGCGTGATCCAAGGCTGGACGAGTTGCTGGCGGCGCACCGGCAGTTTGGTGGCACGTCTGCATTGCAAGCGCCGGCCGGCTTCTTGCGCAATGCGACATTCGAGCAGCCGGGCCGTTGATGATTGTCACCCCTTGCCACCGGCTTTTTTCAGGCCTGCGATGGCTAAGCGCAGTGGCCTTGGCGGTGCCGCTGTTGCTGGCGCCGGCGCTGGGCCAGGGCGGCACGCCGGCTGGAGCGCCTGCAAGTACAGGCGAGCTGGGTATCTCGGAGTGGTTGACGCGCATGCATGGGGCATCGCGGCAGCGGACCTATATCGGCACGTTCGTGGTATCGGCTGGCAGCAACATTTCCAGCGCCAAGATCTGGCATGTCTGCAGTGGTGATCTGCAGTTGGAGCGGGTCGAGTCTCTCAGCGGCCAGCCACGGTCGACATTTCGCCGCAATGACCAGGTCATAACGTTCCTGCCGGCCAGCCGTACGGCAGTGGCCGAAAAGCGCGAATCACTGGGGTTGTTTCCGCAATTGCTGCAGTCCGCCGATTCGTCGATTGGCCAGTTCTATAGTGCCCATCAGCGTGGTGCGGAGCGGGTGGCTGGATTCGAGGCAGATGTCGTCCAACTGCAGCCAAAGGACAGCCTGCGGTTTGGTTACCGGATCTGGAGCGAAAAGGCATCGGGCCTGGTCATGAAACTCCAGACGCTGGACGTGGATGGACGCGTGCTGGAGCAGGCGGCCTTTTCTGAGTTGCAGTTGGATGCACCGGTCAGCGTCGCCAAGCTGACGCAGATGATGGGCAATACCGACGGCTACCGGGTCGAAAAATCTGAAATGCATAAGACGACCGCCGAAGCGGAAGGCTGGGCCATGAAGAGCCCGGTAGCTGGCTTTCGTCCGATGAGTTGCTACAAGCGGCCCGCGCCTGGGGCGGAGAGCGGCAAGGTAGATGGCGCGATGCAGTGGGTTTTCTCGGACGGGCTGGCGTCGGTGTCGATGTTTGTGGAAACCTTTGACCGGCGTCGGCACGCATTCGAAGGATCGATGGCGATGGGCGCAACCCAGACCTTGACCCGGCGCCTGAACGACAAGACTGGCGACTGGTGGCTGACAGTGATCGGCGAGGTGCCGCGCAGCACCCTGGCCGCCTTCGCACTGGGCCTTGAGCGCACACGATAAGCCCCCAACTAGGTCGGAAGCGTCCAGCGCGGCGGGAGCGGATCGTTGCGGGCCCGCTCGGCGGTTGCTGGAGCAATATAAATGAAAGGTAAATGAACATGAATTGCAATTACGATCGCGCACGGCGATGGCTCGCCGCAATGACGGCTGCGACCGCAATGGGGTTTTTGCCATTGGCTCCAGCCAGCGCGCAAGTGCGGGTGTTGCCCGATTTCACGGAACTGGTCGAACAGGTCGGCCCCTCGGTGGTGAATATCCGCACGCTGGAGAAAGTGGCGGCCCGGCCACGCCAGGGAAATGGCGGCGCCATCGACGAGGATATGCTGGAGTTCTTCCGCCGGTTCGGGGTTCCCATTCCGAACATTCCGCGGCAGCCCGGCCCACGTTCCAACCGACCGCAGCCGCAGGAAGAAGAGCAGCCGCGTGGGGTCGGGTCCGGATTCATCCTGACGGCCGATGGCTACATCATGACCAACGCGCATGTGGTCGACGGTGCCGAAGAAGTGCTGGTGACGTTGACCGATGACCGCGAATTCAAGGCGCGCATCATCGGCACGGACAAGCGAACCGATGTCGCCGTCGTCAAGATCGAGGCAACCGGACTGCCCGCTGTCAAGGTGGGCGACGTAAACCGGCTCAAGGTCGGCGAATGGGTCATGGCCATCGGTTCGCCTTTCGGGCTGAAAAACACGGTCACCGCGGGTATCGTCAGTGCGAAGCAGCGCGACACCGGCGATTACCTGCCGTTCATTCAGACCGACGTGGCCATCAACCCGGGAAACTCGGGCGGGCCCTTGATCAACATGCGCGGCGAGGTGGTCGGCATCAATAGCCAGATCTATTCCCGTTCGGGTGGATTCATGGGAATCTCGTTTGCCATTCCGATGGACGAGGCGATTCGGGTCAGTGATCAGTTGCGCACCTCAGGGCGGGTGTCTCGCGGGCGCATTGGCGTTCAAATAGACCAGGTGACCAAGGATGTGGCCGAGGCCATTGGCATGGGTAAGCCCACTGGCGCGCTGGTGCGCGGTGTCGAAGCCGGATCTCCGGCAGATAAGGCGGGCATCGAGGCCGGCGACATCATCGTGCGGTTCGAAGGCAAGACGATCGAGCGCCACAGTGATCTGCCGCGTCAGGTGGGCAGCATCAAGCCAGGCACGCGCAGCAGCGTGACCGTTTTCCGCCGCGGCAGCACGAAGGATTTGACGATCACGATCGGTGAAGTAGAAGCCGACAAGGTTGCGCAAAGCGCGCCCGACAAGATCGACAAGCCCAAGGCATCGGTCGCCGGGCAGGCCCTGGGTCTAACGATCAGCGAACTGTCCGATGTACAGAAGAAGGAACTCAAGCTCAAGGGCGGCGTAAAGGTCGATGCCGCAACCGATGCGGCGCAGCGCGCCGGCATTCGCGAGGGAGACATCATCACCGCGATCGCAAATCTCGAAATCAAGAACATGAAGGATTTCGAGGCCGCTCTGGCCAAATCGGATCGTGCAAAGCCCATCAATATCCTCTATCGCAGGGGTGACTGGGTGCAGTACGCGGTGATTCGCCTGGCGGGCTGAAACAGACACCGCATTCAGGCACAAGCCCGCAATGTCCGAGTGAATTGCGGGTTAATTGTTGGTTTGCCGCGACCGCAAGGCTATGGACGAAGGATATTTTGTGACGACTTTCGCTGTCTTTTAAGTTTGTGAACACTGACTTGTCAGGGTCTATCGTGGGATTGGTTAGAATGGCGGGTGTTCAAAATATGTTTTTTGGCATATCGTTTGGCCCTAAGTCCACCATATGGGATGGTCGGATCGATCCTCACAGCCGATCCACAGATCACCCACAAGTTGTTCAGTGTTCCGTTTCGAAAACTGTTAACAAGCTGTGCATAAGATTCCTGTTGCTGCCCTGCAACGACTTGCTTTTGCTGCGAGGGGTCTGGGCTTTCAAGCCTTTTTGCCTACAATGAAGTTCCAACTATCGCAGTTGCCAATGATTGTTGGTTCAGGGCGCGTCATTTTGTGACGCGCCCTTTTTTCTTACCGGTCCTCTTTCCAATTCAATTACTTAAGCGTTCTCGTTGATGGATCACATCAGAAATTTTTCGATCATTGCGCACATTGACCATGGCAAGTCGACACTCGCAGACCGCTTGATTCAGACCTGCGGCGGACTCGCTGCGCGCGACATGCAATCACAGGTTCTTGACTCGATGGATATCGAGAAGGAACGTGGGATAACCATCAAGGCGCAGACCGCTTGCCTGCGCTACACGGGGCGAGACGGCATCTGCTACAACCTCAACCTGATCGACACGCCGGGCCATGTCGACTTCTCGTACGAGGTGAGTCGATCCTTGTCGGCCTGCGAAGGTGCTTTGCTGGTGGTCGATGCCAGCCAGGGCGTCGAGGCGCAGACGGTGGCCAATTGCTACACCGCTCTTGACCTGGGCGTCGAGGTCGTGCCGGTGCTCAACAAGATGGATCTGCCCAACGCCGATCCTGAAAACGCGCGCAAGGAAATCGAGGACGTGATCGGCATCGACGCCAGCGATGCGATAGCCTGCTCCGCCAAGACGGGGCTGGGCGTCGACGAGATTCTCGAAGCGATCGTGGCCAGGATTCCGCCGCCGCGCGGAAATGCCGATGGGCCGTTGCGAGCAATGATCATCGACAGCTGGTTCGACACCTATGTGGGCGTCGTGATGCTGGTGCGCGTCGTCGACGGCCGACTCGCCAAGGGCGAGCGCATCAAGATGATGGCCACGGGCACCAGCTACAACGCCGACAACCTGGGTGTGTTCACCCCGGCTGACGAGCCCCGCGAGTCGCTGGAGGCCGGCGAAGTGGGCTACATCATCGCCGGTATTCGCGAACTGCAGGCGGCCAAGGTCGGCGACACCATCACGCTGATCAAGGGCGGTACGGGCGGTGCCGCGTTCACCGCGACCGAGGCGCTGCCCGGGTTCAAGGAAATCCAGCCGCAGGTCTTTGCCGGCCTGTATCCGACCGAGGCCAACCAGTATGAGGGCCTGCGCGACAGCCTGGAGAAGCTCAAACTGAACGATTCCTCGTTGCGCTACGAACCGGAAGTTTCGCAGGCGCTGGGATTCGGATTCCGCTGCGGATTTCTGGGTCTGTTGCACATGGAAATTGTCCAGGAGCGTCTCGAGCGCGAGTTTGACCAGGACCTGATCACGACGGCGCCCAGTGTGGTGTACCAGGTCGTCAAGACGGGTGGCGAAATTGTGATGGTCGAGAACCCGTCGAAGCTACCGGACATCGGAAAGACCGAGGAAATCCGCGAACCGATCGTTACCGTGCACCTGTACATGCCCCAGGAATATGTGGGCAGCGTGATGACGCTGGCAAACCAAAAGCGCGGTGTGCAAATGAACATGGCCTACCACGGACGCCAGGTGATGCTGACTTATGAGATGCCGCTCGGTGAGATCGTGCTGGACTTCTTCGACAAGCTCAAGTCGGTCAGCCGAGGTTACGCCTCGATGGACTACGCGTTCAAGGAATACCGGGGCGCGGACGTCGTGAAGGTCGACATCCTGCTCAACGGAGAGAAAGTCGATGCCTTGTCCATCATCGTGCACCGATCGCAATCGCAATACCGGGCGCGTGCCGTTGTCGCGAAGATGCGCGAGATCATTTCACGCCAGATGTACGACGTCGCGATCCAGGCCGCGATCGGGGCCAACGTGATTGCGCGTGAGACAATCAAGGCGCTGCGCAAGAACGTCCTGGCCAAGTGCTATGGCGGCGATATTTCGCGCAAACGCAAACTCCTCGAAAAGCAAAAAGCAGGCAAGAAAAGAATGAAGCAGATCGGGTCGGTCGAAGTGCCGCAGGAGGCGTTCCTTGCAATTTTGCAGGTGGACGATTGATGCAGATACTGACGTCTCTGATACTTGCGGCATTTGCCGCGTACGCGGGAGCCTGGTATGCAGGCCGGGTCGAAGGCAACTTTGCCTTGATGCTGTTCCTGGCCGTAGTGGTGACCGGCGTTTACTGGCTGGCCGAACGCCTGTACTTCTGGCCTCATCGCAGGCGCGCCGCGGTCGAGCTGGAGGCCAGCGCCGTGCGCCGACGCAACGAGCTGAGCCGAAGGGGTGTCAGCCAGGTCGATGGCGATATCGACAAGGCCCGCGCCGAACTGCTGGCCCAGCCATGGTGGCTGGATTGGACGGCGGGCTTGTTTCCGGTGATCCTGGCGGTGTTTTTGTTGCGCTCCTTCGCGTTCGAGCCGTTCAAAATCCCGTCGGGTTCAATGATTCCAACCTTGCTGGTCGGCGATCTGATCCTGGTCAACAAATACCATTACGGCTTGCGCCTGCCGGTCATCCATACCAAGTTGACCGATGGGACGGCGCCCCAGCGTGGTGACGTCATGGTGTTTCGCTATCCGCCCAGGCCGAGTCTGGACTATATCAAGCGTGTGGTCGGTGTTCCCGGTGATGAGGTGAGCTACCTGAACAAGCGCCTGACGGTTAACGGGAAGCCGGTCGATAACAAACCGGTGGCCGACTTTTTCGACGAAGACTCCATGCGCTATTTGAAGCAATACGAGGAGAGCCTGGGTGAAAAGCCGCACCGGTTGCTGATCGACGATGGCCGTCCGGCCTTCATTCCGGGCGCAGAGGAATTTCCGAACCGGGACAATTGCCGCTACAGTGTCGAGGGTGTCGTGTGCAAGGTGCCACCGGGCCACTATTTCATGATGGGGGACAACCGGGACAATTCGCTGGACTCGCGCTATTGGGGCTTTGTGCCGGAGAAGAACATCGTTGGCCAGGCGATTCTGGTCTGGATGAATTTCAGCAATCTCAAGCGCATCGGGCCATTCCATTGAACCGCGTTATTTCAGCAGGAGGTGAGACATGACTATTCAACCTAAATCCAGACAACGCGGCATCTCCTTTTTGGGGCTTATTTTTGTCGGTGGCGTTTTGGCCGTCGTTGGTGTGGTCGGCGCGCAGGTTTTTCCAACCTTCATCGAATATCAGGCGATCGACAAGGCAGCCAAGAAAGCCAGCAGTGGCAGTTCGGTCGCCGAGGTGCGTACTATTTTCAGTCGCGCGGCAGAAGTGGACAACATCACGTCTATCGGTGCCAAGGACATTGAGGTGACCAAGGACGGCGACACCATCGTGGTCAAGTATGCCTACCAGCGCGAAATCCATCTGGCTGGGCCCGCTTTCCTGACACTCAAATACTCCGGACGTTCCAAGTAACGTGGACGCGCTCTGGCTGGCCTTGCAGCAGAGGTTGCAACATGTTTTTTCCGATGCCGACCTGCTTGGCCGAGCGCTGACCCACCGAAGCTTCAGCGCTGATCACAATGAACGGCTGGAGTTCCTGGGCGACTCGGTGCTCAACCTTGCGGTATCTGACCTGCTTTACCAACGGCTGCAGCTTCTGCCCGAAGGCGACCTGTCCCGTATCCGGGCCAATCTGGTCAAACAAGATACCTTGCACAAACTGGCGGTGGACCTCGGCCTGTCAGCCTGCATTCGACTGGGCGATGGCGAGATGCGCTCGGGTGGAAAAAAGCGGCCATCGATACTGGCCGATGCACTGGAAGCGGTCATCGGCGCGGTGTTTGTGGACGCCGGATTTGTCGCGGCGCAGCAACTGGTGCATCGATTGTTCAAGTCGGTCGAGGTCAACCCGACAATGGCCGCCATTGGCAAGGATGCCAAAACCGAACTGCAGGAGTGGTTGCAGGGCCGCAAGATGAAGTTGCCGCAATACCGGGTTGTCAGTACCCTGGGTGCGGCACACCAACAATCGTTCGATGTCGAGTGCGAGATTGTCGAGCTCGGCCTGTGCGAACGCGGCATCGGCGGCTCCCGGCGGGCCGCCGAGCAGGCTGCCGCCGGTGCCATGTTGCAGACGCTCAAGAACCCGACGCATCCATGACCCCTATTGCCGAAATCGCCGGCGAAGGTACAACGGCCCCGGTCGATTCCGGGTCTGCTGTGCCGCCATCTCCCATTGCCGATACACGCTGCGGCCTGATCGCCATCGTTGGCAAACCCAACGTCGGCAAGTCAACGCTGCTCAACGCGCTGGTGGGGCAGAAAATCAGCATAACCTCGCGCAAGGCGCAGACCACGCGCCACCGGATCACCGGTGTGCGGACGCTGGCGGCGACCCAGTTCGTTTTTGTCGACACCCCGGGCTTTCAGACCGTGCATGCCAACGCGCTGAACCGGTCGCTGAATCGCTCCGTTATCGGGGCGGTGCAAGATGTCGACCTGGTGTTGTTCGTTACCGAGGCGGGTCGGTTCAACCAGGCGGATGCCAAGGTGCTGGCGCTGCTGGACGCAAAGATTCCGGCGCTGCTGGTCGCCAACAAGCTCGACCAGGTGTCGCAACGCGCCACGGTCGCGCCGTGGTTGCAGGAAATGCAGCAACGCCATGCCTTTGCCGAGTTCGTGCCGATGTCGGCCAAGAACGCGCGCGATGTGACGCGCTTGCTGGATATCTGCGAGAAACACCTGCCCCGGCAGCCCTGGTTCTATGCCCAGGACGAACTCACCGATCGCAGCGAGAAATTCCTGGCCAGCGAGATGGTGCGCGAAAAGCTTTTCCGATTAACCGGTGACGAACTGCCCTACACCTCGACCGTGGTCATAGACCAGTTCTCTGAAGAGCCGCCTGCGCGCAAGGGGCACAAACGCCTGGTGCGGATTGCCGCGACGATCGTGGTCGAGCGCGACGGCCACAAGGCCATGGTGATCGGCGACAAGGGCGAGCGCATCAAGCGCATCGGTACCGAAACCCGGGTCGAACTCGAGAAATTGCTCGATGCCAAGGTGTTCATCGAATTGTGGGTCAAGGTGCGTTCCGGCTGGGCCGATGATGAGGCACGGGTGCGCAGCTTTGGCTACGACTGACGCAGGTCTGTACGTGTGGCCAGCGCGCGCATTACTGACGAGCCCGCTTATGTGCTGCACCGGCACGACTGGAGCGAGTCGAGCCTGATTCTGGAGGTGTTTACGCGCAACTATGGCAGGGTGGCGCTGGTGGCCAAGGGCGCGAAGCGCCCCAGTTCCGGGCTAAGGCCGATCTTGCTGCCGCTGCAGCCGCTGCATCTGGCCTTTGGCGGTGACGCCGAGATCCGCACTTTGCGCAGTGCAGAGTGGATGGGGGGGCATGTGATGCCTACCGGCGATGCGCTGCTATCGGGCTACTATCTTAACGAGCTGGTTCTGACACTGCTGGCGCGCGACGATCCGCACCCGGGCCTGTTCGCGATCTATGCCAATGTGGTCGCCGTGATCGCCTCCGAGCACGGTGAGGCCCTGCAGACCGCGCTGCGTGCGTTCGAGCTGCTGCTTTTGCGTGAGATCGGGCTGCTGCCGATGCTCGACGCCCAGACCATGACACTGGGGCCGCTTGAGGCACAGGCCCGCTATTGCCTGGTTTTTGAAGGTGGCCTGCGCCAGGCCGGTGCGCATGACCGCGCCAGCCTGTCAGGCGCGCAATGGATGCAATTGCAACGGGCACTCGATAGTGGTGGCGCCGTCTTTACCGAAACCCTGCGCGCCTGCGCGCCGGTGGTTGTCGAACTCAAGTCTCAATTGCGCGCCTTGCTCCATTACCATTGCGGTGTCAAGACCCTGCGGACCCGGCAAATGATGATCGACCTGCAATCGCTATGAAAAAAACCGCGCTTTCCGTCAACCTGAACAAGGTCGCGCTGGTGCGCAATACCCGCCACCTGGGCATCCCATCGCCGACGCGCGCCGCCGAGATCTGTCTGATGCAGGGCGCCAGCGGAATCACCGTGCATCCACGGCCAGACCAGCGCCATATCCGCGCCACCGATGTGCACGCGCTGTCCGAGCTGCTGCTGCGTTGGCCGGATCGCGAGTTCAACATCGAGGGCAATCCGTTTCAAAACCTGATGACGTTCGTGCAGGAACTGCGTCCCCACCAGTGCACTTTCGTTCCTGATGGCGAGGGGCAGTTCACCAGCGACCACGGCTGGAACCTGGCGCAGGACGCAGAACGTCTACGCCCGGTCATCGCCCAGGCCAGGGCCCTGGGCGTCAGGGTCAGCCTGTTCATGGATGGCGACCCGGCCGCAATGGCCGCCGCGCGTGATGTGGGGGCGGACCGGGTCGAGTTGTACACCGAGCCCTATGCCCAGGCATGGGGCGGCCCGCAGCAACAGCAGCAGACGGAACGCTATGCGGCGGCGGCGCGCGCTGCGCTTGCCGCAGGCCTGGGCGTCAATGCCGGCCATGATCTCAACCGCGACAACCTGTCGTGGTTTCTACGCTCGGTGCCCGGTGTGCAGGAGGTCTCCATTGGGCATGCACTGATCGCCGATGCGCTGGAGATGGGCTACGCGGCAGCGGTCGCGGACTACCTGCGTTGCATCGACGAGGCGGTTGAGCGGCAGCCGGCGCGCCCATGATCTACGGCATCGGCACCGATATCTGCGACATCCGGCGCATCCGGGCCAGCCTGGAGCGGTATGGCGAGCGCTTTGCCGGCAAGATCCTGTGCGCAGCCGAGATGACGACCTGGCAATCGCGCAGTGCCCGCTGGCCCGAGCGCGGCGTGCGCTACCTTGCGACCCGGTTCAGCGCGAAGGAGGCGTTCAGCAAGGCGATCGGGCTGGGCATGCGCATGCCCATGACCTGGCGCCTGTGCGAGATCGCCAAGGAACCGGCAGGGCATCCGAACGCCGGCAAACCCTGCATCGTGC
The DNA here is from genome assembly GCA_031396205.1 of Rhodoferax sp. Taxonomy (GTDB): domain Bacteria; phylum Pseudomonadota; class Gammaproteobacteria; order Burkholderiales; family Burkholderiaceae_C; genus CAISIP01. The sequence goes on along the minus strand of JANNKH010000086.1, from coordinate 48,979 downwards.
TGCATGGCGAACTCAGGCGCTGGTTCGAGTCGCAGGACCTGCGTGTCCATGTCAGCGTGACCGATGAAAGCGAATACGCCGCCAGCTTCTGCGTCGTGGAAACCAATCGCTGATGGCGCCGTGGCGCAAGACGCATCCATCTTCGGAGTTCCAGAGCCCCTATGCAAGACCATGCTCCCCTGATCATCGACGTTGCCGGACTCGCGCTGTCTGCCATCGACCGCAAGCGCCTGCAGCATCCGCTGGTGGGCGGCGTGGTGCTTTTCGCACGCAACTGGGCCGATCGTGCACAACTCAGCGCCCTGTGCGACGCCATCAAGCAGGTGCGCAATGACCTGCTGATCATGGTTGATCACGAAGGCGGGCGCGTGCAGCGCTTTCGGACCGACGGATTCACTCATTTGCCACCGATGCGTGTGCTGGGCCGGATGTGGCAGGGTGATGGCAGGGCCAATCCCCAGGCTTGCGCGATGCGCGCCACGCGCGCCGCAACGGCATGCGGCTATGTCATGGGCGCCGAATTGCGCGCTTGCGGCGTGGACCTTTGCTTTGCGCCGGTGCTCGATCTGGACCATGGCCCCAGCGGCGTGATCGGCGACCGTGCATTTGCGCGCGATCCAGCCGTCGTCGCACTGCTGGCCAAAAGCCTGATGCATGGTCTGTTGCAAAGTGGCATGGCCAATTGCGGCAAGCATTTTCCGGGGCACGGTTTTGCGGCAGCTGATTCGCATACCGACCTGCCGGTGGACAAACGCGGACTCAAGACCATACGCGCCCAGGATGCGGCGCCCTATGGCTGGTTGGGCACGGCGCTGGCCAGTGTGATGTCGGCGCATGTGGTGTATCCGCGCGTCGATAGCCGGCCGGCGGGCTTCTCGTCCCGATGGCTCGAGGACATTCTGCGCGGACAGCTGGGTTTTGCCGGCGCGGTGTTCAGCGACGACCTGAGCATGGCGAGCGCACGCATGATCGACGGTCGTCCCGTTGACTTCACTCAGGCCGCCGTGATCGCATTGGCCGCAGGCTGCGACTTGGTGCTGCTGTGCAACCAGTGCCTGGACGGCAACCCGGCGATCGACAACTGGATCGAGGACATGGTGCAAGCCCAGGCCAGCGGGCATTGGATGGCCCGTCCCGCCAGCGAGCAGCGCAGGCTCGCCTTGCTTCCGACCTCTGCGCCGGTTGACTGGGATGACCTGATGCTGCAGCCGCAGTACATGCAGGCGCTCGATGACATCCCCTGAGCGCCGTTGCAAGAAGCCTCAGGCTCAGGCTAGATCCGTTTTAGTTGACGCGCTTTTCGATACCTCGGATGTGACCGCGCCGGCGCACGAGTGCGACAACGGCCAGCAGCGCCGTCAGCAATGCCAGCACTACCCACTCGATCCAATCGATTGCTCCGCCTCCACCAGAACCGGGTGCATATACCGTGATGCCGATGTACAGGGTTTCACCGCTGAGCAGGCCGTCGCTGGGCGTGATGCCCATCGTGTAGCTGCCCAGCGGCCCGGCGTTGTCCCAGATGAAGGTACCGCTTGCAGCATCGAACGTGGCCCCGCGCGGCAAGCCCGTGGCGACATACGTGATGGCATCGCCCTCGCCATCCGTGCCACTTGCGGTAAAGGTGAGTTGGGAGCCGAGCGCGACGAACAGGCTTCCAACCGGTGCCAGGACAGGGGCGGAATTGTTGGCTGGCACGGTCAGGTCCAGCCGTGCGGTCTTGCCGGCCAGGTCGACCGCCTGAAAACGGAATGTGAAGCTGTTGCCGACCGCTGGCACGACGAACGCGGCCGTCGGCCCGGTGGCCCCGCTCACTGCCACGGGGGGCCCCGCGACCTGGCTCCAAGATACGGAATGGATGCCGACACCGAGCAAACCCTTCATCGCTGATCCCAGCAACTGCACCGTGCTGCCGCGCGGCGCAACTTCGCCGGCGGAGCTGCGCACCGTGAGCACGGGCGCGTCATCGTCCAAAACATCGCGTACGGTGTTGCTCGCATCGAGCAACCCCGCGCCGCAGGTCTGCAGTCCGGCGCAATAGGAGCCCGGCGGATGGGGTCTGGTGGCGTTGAGCAGGCGGGATCGGATCTCGTCTGGCGAGATGGCTGGCTTGGCCTGGAACATCAGGGCCACGACGCCGGACACATGGGCGGTCGCCATGCTGGTGCCGCGCTTGCCCTCGAAGCGATCAGCCAGTGGCGATGTGAGCCCGGTATTGCTGGTGGAGTAGATTGACCGACCGTCTCCGATGATCGCTGAGCCGTTGCCGCCACCCGGTGCACTGATGGTCGTCGCGCTGCCAATGTTGGCGTAGCTGGCGTTATCGCCGTCGATCGTATGCGCGGTCACGGCAATCACACCGGCGCAGTTAGCCGGTTGCAGGATTGTGCGCGCGCTGTCGTTGCCAGTTGCAGCCACCACCACGCTGCCGGCGGCGATGACCTCATCCACCGCGCCCTGGAATGCCGCCGAGCAACTGCCAAAACGCCCCAGGCTCATGTTCAGGACCCTGGCCACCTGGGTGTTGGTTGGTACGCCCGGAACTGGCAGACCCACGGCCCAGCGCATACCGGCGGCGATGTCGGACACATAGCCGCCGCACACGCCGAGCACCCGGATCGGCAGCAGCCTGGCATTGAATGCGGCGCCAGCTACGCCGATGTTGTTGTTGGCAACCGCCGCGATGATGCCTGCGACGTGGGTTCCGTGCCAGGTGGAATCGGCCGGAGCGCAGTCTCCTTGGTTACTCCAGTCGCCGGGGTCGCGTGCATCGCTGTCGCGGCCACCCCCGTCGTTGGCAGTGGTAAATGCACCCGATGGATCGGGGCCGATGAAGTCGTAGCCCGCCAGCACATTGGCAATCAGGTCGGCATGTGGACGAAAGCCGCCGTCCAATTGCGCCACGATCACGCCGGCGCCGGTCGCGCGGTCCCAGGCCTGAGGAAAATTGGCCGCGCCGGCGCCGCTGGTGACGGCTTGCATGCTCCATTGGCGGGCCGCAAATTCGGTGTCGTTGGGCAGCAGTTGGGCGGTCACCCGCTCGTCCACTTCGACATAGGCCACCTGCGGGTCCAATTGCAGCTGTCGCGCAAACGCGGATAGTTCGGCCCGGTTCATGCGCCTGCTGGTCAAGGCGACATGGGTGCTCGCCGACACCGAGCGGTGGTAGGCCAGTTCGATGCGCTCGCCGGAGTCCGTCGCGCGCCGGCGCGTCTGGTTCAGGGTCTGGATGGTCGCGGCAGGGTCTGTCTGCACGGCCAGTCCGCCTGCCACCGCTGCCTGGGCTTTCGCCGGCCGAAAACCGATGATGATCCGGTTCAACCCGATTGACGGGTCCGCGGATGTCGCGCGCAGATGTTCTTGGCGGGCAAGGGGATGACCCGCTTGGGATACCGACGTCTGGGCCAGGACCGATGCGGTGACCAGCATCCAGCCAAAGGCCATTCCTGCCACGCCTGTGTATGTCGAGTGCATGGCGCCATCAATCCGCTGGCGATTCCCGGCGCAGTGCCGGAAACAGGATCACGTCGCGGATGCTGGGGCTGTCGGTGAGCAGCATCATCAGCCGGTCGATGCCGATGCCGCAGCCGCCGGTGGGGGGCATGCCGTACTCCAGTGCCCGAATGAAGTCGTGGTCGTAGAACATGGCTTCGTCGTCGCCGCTGTCTTTGGCTTCGACCTGGGCAAGGAACCGGGCCGCCTGCACTTCTGCGTCATTGAGCTCGCTGAAACCATTGCCGAACTCGCGCCCGGTAACGTACAGCTCGAAGCGCTCGGTGACTGCCGGATTCTGGTCGCTGGCCCGGGCCAGCGGCGAAATTTCTACCGGGTGTTCACAAATGAAGGTCGGTTGCCAAAGGTGATGTTCGACGGTTTCCTCGAAATACATCACCTGCAGGCTGGCCAGGCTGCGGCGCGACAGTTGGTCCTTGTCTTCGGACTTGCCCAACTTGCGCAATGCGGCGCGCAGCCATTGCACGTCATGTGCAGCCGGTCCCGCATCGGTGTGTTTCTCGATCGCCTGCACAATGGTCAGGCGTTCGAACGGCTGGGTGAGGTCAACGGCCTTGCCACTATAGGTCAGTTGCAGGCTTCCCACCGCTTTCAGGGCCGCGTCGCGCACCAGCGCCTCGGTAAAGTCCATCAGGTCCTGGTAGTTCCAGTACGCCGCATAGAACTCCATCATGGTGAACTCGGGGTTGTGCCGAACCGAAATTCCCTCATTGCGGAAGTTGCGGTTGATCTCGAACACCCGGTCGAAACCGCCTACGATCAGGCGTTTGAGGTAGAGCTCGGGTGCGATGCGCAGGAACATCTGTTGATCGAGCGCATTGTGGTGCGTGCTGAAGGGCTTGGCATTGGCGCCGCCGGGAATCGGGTGCAGCATTGGCGTCTCGACTTCCAGGAAGCCATGCCCGACCATGAAGTCGCGGATGGCGCTGATGGCACGGCTGCGCGCAACAAAGCGTTGGCGGGTGGTGTCGTCCACCATCAGGTCGACGTAGCGCTGGCGGTACTTCGTCTCCTGGTCCTGCATGCCATGGAACTTGTCAGGCATGGGGCGCAGGCTCTTGGCGAGCAATCGCACCGAGCTGGCATGAATTGAAAGTTCACCGGTGCGGGTTCGGAACATGCGGCCCTGCACCGCGACGATGTCGCCCAGATCCCAATGCTTGAAGTCCTCGTAGAGTTCTGCGCCGACTTCCTCGCCCTTGACATAGGCCTGCATGCGTCCGGTGCTGTCCTGCACGGTGGCAAAGCTGGCCTTGCCCATGACCCGTTTGAGCATCAAGCGTCCGGCAATGCTGACCAGATGCGGTTGTGCCGCCAGCGCGTCGGTGGTGTGGGCCTCGTGGGCCCGCAACAAGGCCGCCGCGTGGTCGGTTGGCTTGAAATCATTGGGAAAGGCGACACCCTTGCCCAGGGCCTGGCGCTGGCGCAGCACCTGGAGTTTTTCGCGCCGCTCGGCAATTAGCTGGTTGTCGTCAAGAATCGGGTCGAGCTTGGGCAGGTCAGACATGGCAATGGTGCGGGCGCGCCGGCGCAGCAAGAATGGTGTGTTGCTGGTGCCGATCAATCACGGTTACAGGAATGCTGCCGCGCGCAGGGTCGATCCTTGCCACGGCGTTGTGCGCTATATTGGTCCATCCACAACGCCGAATCGGCGAGCAGGTCGTGCCAAGACACTATTATCACCAGTGCAGCACGCATTCACAGATCACATGCTTCTCCAGATCATCACTTTCCTTTTGCAGATCGCCGCCGGGCTGCTGGTGGGCTTGTGCCTGCTGCGCCTGTATATGCAGTACCACAGGGTGCCGCTGACTGCGCGTTCCGGCAACCCGATCGGGCCACTGATCTTTGCGCTGACGGACTGGCTGGTATTGCCTTTGCGCCGCGTCATGCCAGCGATCGGGCGCTGGGACAGCGCCAGCCTGGTTGCGGCCCTGTTGATCGAACTGGCACAGTACACCATCCTGTGGCTGGTGCTGGGCGGTCGGGGCTCTCCGGCCTCGATCCTGCTGTTGGCAGTATTTGGTGTGGTGCGGTTGGCGCTGTCCGGGCTCAGCGTGCTGGTGATCGTCTATGCGATCCTGTCGTGGGTGCAGACCCATTCCCCAATGATGGGACTGCTGGCTCGCCTGGTGTCACCGCTGCTGCAGCCACTGCGACGGGTGGTGCCGCTGGTCGGCGGCCTGGATCTGTCCCCGCTGATCCTGCTGGTGCTGCTGCAGGTGGGCGGCATCGTCCTCGAGTCGACGCTGGCGAGCATCGGACTGTAGTGCGCCCCTGGCGCGGGCACAGTCTCAGACCACGGCGTCGGCGGGTTGGCGCTGCAGCATAGCCAGGGCACTGGCAACGACCTTGCGCAGTTCGCGCCGATCGCAGACCATGTCCACCGCACCCTTTTCCTGCAGAAACTCGGAGCGCTGAAAGCCCTCTGGCAGCGTCACGCGCAAGGTCGATTCGATCACCCGCGGGCCGGCAAATCCGATCAGCGCCTTGGGTTCGGCGATGACGATGTCGCCCATGAAGGCGAAACTGGCACTGACGCCACCGGTGGTCGGGTCGGTCAGGATGCTGATGAATGGCAGGCCTTTCTTGGCCAGGCGCGTCAGCGATGCGTTGGTCTTGGCCATCTGCATCAGGCTGAGCAAGCCCTCCTGCATGCGCGCTCCGCCGGTGGCTGTGAAACACACGAACGCTGATTTTTGCTCGATAGCGGTCTCGACGCCGCGCACGAAACGCTCGCCAACGACCGATCCCATGCTGCCGGCCATGAAATCGAACTCGAAACACGCCACTACAACGCTGATGTTGTGCACGGCCCCTCCCATCACGACAAGCGCGTCGGTCTCACCGGTATTTTCCATCGCCTCTTTCAGGCGCTCGGGGTACTTGCGGCTGTCTTTGAATTTCAGCGGGTCGACCGGCAGCACCTCCTGGCCGATCTCGAACCGGCCTTCGTTATCCAGGAACATGTTCAGGCGCGCACGCGCGCCGATGCGATGGTGCAGTCCACAGGTGGGGCAGACGCTCTGGTTTTGCTCGAGGTCGGTCTTGTACAGCACCGTTTCGCAACTGGGACACTTTATCCACAGGCCTTCCGGAACGCTGCGCCGGTCGGCCGGGTCAGTATGCCGGATCTTTGCGGGTAATAATTTTTCAAGCCAACTCATGTGTCTACTCCTGTGGCGCGGCTCCGGATGATTGCCGCGATTGCGCGTCGAGCGCGTTGCGGATGTCCTGCAAAAAACCCTGCGCACCCGGCACCACCTTGTCGCGCGCCAGCGGCTCGATCAACTGGATGATGCGGCTGCCGATCACGACGGCGTCGGCCACCCGAGCGACAGCGCATGCCGACGCTGCGTCACGGATGCCAAAGCCGACGCCCAAGGGCAGTTTCACATGCTTTCGGATGCGCGGCAACATGGCCTCGACGGCCGCTATATCCAGCGAGCCGGCACCGGTGACACCTTTGAGCGACACGTAGTACACATAGCCGCTTGCCACTTCGGCAACCTGGGCCATGCGTTGCTCGGTGCTGGTGGGCGCCAGCAGAAAGATCAGGTCCATGCCATGGCGCCGCAGTTCGGCCGCGAAGGCGACGCATTCCTCTGGCGGATAGTCGACGACCAGCATGCCGTCGACGCCGGCGGCGGCTGCGTCGCGCACAAACGCGCTGCCACCATCTTTGGCGCGGTGGCGCTGGTCATACCGCTCGACCGGATTGGCGTATCCCATCAAGACCACCGGTGTTGCATCGTCCTTGCGGCGAAAGACACGCACCATCTCCAGCACCTGAGCCAGGCCGATTCCGGCGGCCAGGGCCCGGTCTCCCGCCCTCTGGATCACCGCGCCGTCGGCGCTGGGGTCGGAGAACGGAACGCCGAGTTCGATCACGTTGGCACCAGCCGCCACCATGCCGTGCATCAGTTCGGGCGTGATATCGGGATACGGAAAACCGGCGGTGACGTAGGGAATGAGCGCGGTGTGCTTGCTCGATTGCAGGTCCGCCAGAACCTTCGCAATGCGGCTCATAAGGCAACCTCCGCCCAACGCGCTGCGGTGCTATGAGCCTTGGTAACGGCCCGGCGGTTCACTGGATGACCCTCCCGGTCCCGGTGGCGGGCACCGCGATCGCCGCGCCGACCTTGACCGCCTGGCCCTTGCAACTGGGGCGACAGAAGAACTCGGCATTGCTCAGGTCGGCCACAGTACCAATGTCTTTGTCGCCGCGCCCGGACAGGTTGACCAGAATCGACTGGTCGGGCCGCATGGTTTTGGCCAGCCGCATGGCATAGGCAACCGCGTGGCTCGATTCGAGCGCCGGAATGATGCCCTCGATGCGGCACAGATAGTGAAATGCCTCCAGCGCCTCGGTGTCGGTGATGCCGACGTACTCCGCGCGCCCGGTGTCGTTGAGCCAGGCATGTTCGGGTCCCACGCCGGGGTAGTCCAGGCCGGCGCTGATGCTGTGGGTCTCAGTGACCTGGCCGTCGTCGTTCTGCAGAATGTAGGTGCGGTTGCCATGCAGCACGCCGGGGCTACCGCGTTGCAGCGAAGCAGCGTGTTTGCCACTGTCCAGACCCTCACCCGCGGCCTCGACGCCGATCAGGCGGGTGCTCTCATGGGGGATGTACGGGTGGAAGATTCCCATCGCATTGCTGCCTCCACCGACACACGCGACCACCGCGTCGGGCTGCTTGCCGTGACACGACTGCGCCGCCAGCATCGCCGGCATTTGTTCGATGCACTCCTTGCCGATCACGCTCTGAAAGTCGCGCACCATCATCGGGTATGGATGTGGTCCGGCGACGGTGCCGATGATGTAGAAGGTGTTGTCCACGTTGGCAACCCAGTCGCGCATGGCCTCGTTGAGTGCGTCCTTGAGTGTCCTGCTGCCGCTGTCGACCGGCACCACCTTGGCACCCAGCAGGTGCATGCGATAGACATTGGGGCTCTGGCGTTTGATGTCCTCGCTGCCCATGTAGACCACGCATTCCAGGCCATAGCGGGCGCAGATCGTCGCGGTGGCGACCCCATGTTGGCCGGCGCCGGTCTCGGCGATGACACGGGGCTTGGCCATGCGCTTGGCCAGCATCGCCTGGCCGATCGTGTTGTTGATCTTGTGTGCGCCGGTGTGGTTGAGATCCTCGCGCTTGAGGTAGATCTGCGCACCACCCTGTTCCCGGCTCATGCGCGCTGCGTGGTAGATGGGGGAGGGCCGTCCGACAAAATGGGCCAGCTCATAGTGGAATTCTGCAATGAACTCCGGATCGTGCTGGTATCGGGCGTAGGCCTGCTGCAGTTCCAGGATGGCATGGGTCAGCGTTTCGCTGACGAAGCTGCCGCCGTATTTCCCGAAGTGGCCCGTCGGGTCAGGTTGCTGGTAGGGGTACATGAAAGGTCTTTGCAAGTTGCCCGTCGGCCGCGTGAACCGCGGCGACGAACTGATGGATCTTGCCGGCGTCCTTGATGCCCTTGGACACCTCGACACCGGAGCTGACATCGACGGCCAGCGTTTTACAACGCGGCCGTACCTGCAAGATGCCATCGATCACGTTTGCAGGCGTGAGTCCACCACTTAAGACGAGGTGACAACCGACGCTTGGAGGAAGCAGTGACCAATTGAATGTCTGACCCCCGCCACCATAACCTTCGACATGCGCGTCGAGGAGGATGGCCTGGGCTCGATGGTAAAGAGTTGCGTATTTTACGAGATCGAATCGGGCCGCATCCGGCCCCAGGGGTATGCGTGCGGCCCGCATGAATGGCCTGGCGCCGTCGCCGCTGGCCAGCAGGCATTGCCGGGGCGACTCATCGCCATGGAACTGCACCATCGCCAGTGCCAACCTTGCGCAGTCTGCCAGAACCCGGGCCGGCTCCTCATTGACATAGAGCAGCACCGGCGTGACGAACGGCGGCAGGCGGCCAGCGAGCTCGACGGCCCGATCAATCGTCACTAGGCGTGCACTCCTGACATAACGAACAAATCCGATCGCATCGACACCGGCCGCGACAGCGGCGTCGACATCCTGTTCACGGGTCAGGCCGCAGATCTTGATCCGGGTTCGCCCGCCGGCTACATCTGAAATCATGGCAGCCCATCATACGCGGCTGTGCGCTCAGGCAGGCCCCATTGCGGGTCATACCGGGGGCCCAAAAAATACAGACCGTCGGGGGCGAAGGTCGGTGCTGCGCTCTGGCGCCGGCGCGCATGCAATACTTCGCGCATCCACTGGGCAGGATACTTGCCCATGCCGATGGCGACCAGGCAACCCATGATGTTGCGGATCATATGGTGCAGGAACGCATTGGCCTCGAATTCGATGCGTACATAGGCGCCGCGCTGAGAAAAGGTGATCCCGTGCATGTCCTTGACCGGAGTCAGGGCCTGGCAGGCTGACGCCCGGAACGACGAGAAGTCTTGTTCTCCGAGCAGAAAGTTGGCTGCGTCGCGCATCTGAGCGACGTCCAGCGGCTGCATGACCCAGCCGACTCGCCCGGCGTGGACGCTGGGGCGCACCGGTGCAACGTACAGAATGTAGGCATAGCGGCGCGACACGGCACTGGCTCGGCAGTGGAAGGCATCGGGAACCCCGCGCGCCCATTCAACGCTGATGTCCTTTGGCAGATTGGCATTGGCGCCCCGTACCCAGGAGACCTCGCGGCGCGCGGCACTGGTGTTGAAGTGCACCACCTGCATCAGCGCATGCACGCCAGCGTCGGTGCGGCCGGCGCACAGGGTCGAAATAGGCTGCGCTGCAAGCTGCTGCAGCGCTTTCTCGAGTCGGTCCTGGATGGTATGACCCGAGAGCTGGCTCTGCCAACCCTGGTAAGCCCTGCCGTCGTAGCTGATCCCGAGCGCGATTCTCACGCCTGCAGAGCCCCCGGATGTGTCTTCTGCGCAGCCCCGGTCACTCAGCCCAGGCTGCCCAGCGCCCGTTGCGCCCTGGCCTTCAGTTCGCCGCTTGCCTCGGCGATCACTTCTTCGATCAGGGCCCGCGCTCCGTCGTCGTCACCAATGGAGACGAACTCCTCGGCAAGGGAAAGCTTGGTGGCCAGCGGGTCATCTGGTTCGCCCAGTGCGTCAGGCACGCTCGAATCGGGCGCGTTGAGATCCAGGGACAAGGTGCCCAAGTCGAACTCCAGCATGCCGGACTCGGGTGCGTCCGGCATCTTGAACGATGTCTGAGACGCAGTCAGTCCATTGGGCACGGTCGCGTCAAAGCTGGCACCTGCGCGCGAACGGCTGCTGCCCGCAGGTGTGTCGCCATCGGCTGCCTGCAGGGGCGCTGGATTCGTCGAACCGAAGCTGACGGCAGCCTGATCCCGAAAATCATTCGGCTGCACGGACCCGAGTGCTAACGTGTCGTCGGCCTTGTCGATTTCGGGCAGGGCGAAATCGTCCGGTTTGGTCATCGCCGGGGCGATAGCCGTAATAACCTGCGTGTCAGCGGTTGTGTGGCCGAAGTCGACATCCAGTCTTGCTGGCTGCGGCGCCGGCGGGCGGATTGAGACAGTCGACTCCATTTGACTGGGTTGCGCCTCGGTGATGGCGCTGGCAGGCTCTTCGTCCAATGAAAAGTCGAGGTCAAGATCCAAATCCATCGAGGACGACTGCGGTACATCGGTGGAGGTGTTCAGGTCGATCTTCTGGGTCGCCATGCTTGCTGCTGCCATGCCAGGAAGCGGGCTGGTTGCAATGGTCTTGTCTGCCAGGTTGGGCGGCGCACTGCCCGGGCGGTACAGCGGGTTGGCAGGATCGATGCTTTGGCCTTGCTCGCAAATACGGGCCCACTCGGCACTGTCGCCACCAGCCAGGCGAAAGGCCTCCTTGGCCATAGTCTCGTAAGCCTGTGCGTCGCGCCGTTTGGCATAGATATCCAGCAGCTTTTGGTGGACTGCAATCCGGCCAGGATGGGTACGCAGGGCTTCCTTGAGAATTTCCTCGGCCTGAAGGTCGCGGCCATAAGCAAGATAGACATCGGCTTCAGCCACTGGATCCACGTCATCAGCTGCATCGAGTTGGCTGGGTGAGTAGACCATGGAGGAACCGGTAGCCGCGCCGTCGTTGGTGTCGACCCGTTGCCCTCCACTGGCACCGAAGAATGAGTCGGGTTGCAGTCGGCTTTCCAGGAACGCGCTGTCGACTTCGGCGGCTTCCTTGCGTTTGCGCGCCTTGTAAATACCCAGGCCGGCCAACAAGGCAACCAATAGTCCGCCACCCAGCAGGGTGAGCGGGCTATCGAGCAATTGGTCAAGCAGGCCAGGTTCGGCAACGGCTTTTGGCGCCGCAGCCGGGGCCGGGACCGGAGCCGGCGCTGTAACTGGCGCAGGAGCCGGTGCGGCAGGCTCGGACGCCACTGGCGCCGGCGCGATCGGGGCCGGAGCAGTGACGACAGGAGCCGTCGCGGTGATGGTCACTGGAGCCGAAGGCGTTGCTGCCGACGCAGTCGGAGCCACCGGGGCTGCGGCTGGCGTGGAGCCGGACGCGGCGGAGGCCGCCCCGAGACTGCTCAGATCCTTGACGTTTCTGGCCAGTTCGGCAGCGCGTTGCGCGGCGTCCTGAGCAGCCTTGGCCTGCGCAATCTTTTCTTCGGCCGCCTTGGCATCGGTTCCACCCTTGGACAAGGTGAGCTTGTCAGGCGCATCTGCGCCCGTGCGTTTGTCCTCGACTTTGGCCTGGACCGAGCCCGAAGCCGACCGTTGCGCTGCCGCGACCTGTTGCGCCGGTGCGTTGCTGGCCAGCTTGCTGCGAAACGCGTTGAAATCCCGGCTTTGCGCAATGACGGTCCGGGACGCTTCAGCGTCGGAGACGGCGGCCGCTTGCGCATTGGTTGGTATGGTCAACACGGCACCTGCCTTGAGCAGGTTGAGGTTGCCATTGATGAAGGCATCCGCATTGGCGCGCAACAGTGCGACCAGCATCTGGTCTAGAGATACCTCAGCAGGTTTGTTGACGCGTGCGATCTCGCTGGCGGTATCGCCGCGGCGGACCGTAACTCTGTCGGCACGGGCGCTCGCCGTCGCTGCCGGAGCCGCAGCGGCGGCAGGGCGGGTTACGGCGGCCGCGGGAGCCGGTGTGCCTGGCGGCGCGGGTGTGGCCAAAACCCGCGGTGCCGTGACGGCGGATGCGACCACCTGAGGCGACGTTGGCGCGACGGGCACGCGGGCGCGCAAAGTCGGGGGATCGAGCAAAACGGTATAGTCGCGCACGATCCTGCCGCTGGCCCAGCTGGCCTCCAGGATCAGGTCAACGAATGGCTCGGAAACGGCGCGATCGCTGACCAGCCGTATGTAGGCCCGACCATCGGCGCGGCGCTGCAGTGAAACCTGCAGGCCGGTCAATGCCTGATTGAATTCCAGTCCGGCGGCCCGAAAGGCCTCTGGCCGCGCCAGCGATGGCTTGAGAGAGGCGGCTTCCTCAGCGTTGATTTCCGGGATGTCGATCTCGGCACGCAAAGGCTCGCCCAAAGCCGATTGGACCGATATGCGCCCGAGTGCAAGGGCGAAAGCCGAGGATGCGGGCAGGCCAGAAAGCGCAATGACCAAAGATGCGACAGCAGTCTTGCGCCAGCCATATGACTTAGGGATCAATTTAGTAGCCTCCGATGCTCGGGCGCACCACAACAACCGCGCATTGTGGATGCAAATGCCGCGACACTCTAACCTTAAAAAGGACCATAACATCAATGTCTTAGCCTGACAAGGTGAGAAAGCGCTCAAATGTTTTGGCGCCCTTGTACTGGCCCGAAGAGTAAGCTGAATGTTGCCAATCGACAACGACGGGTTGGATGGTAGTCGGATTCGGGCCGATTTTGCGGCCCGACGCCTTTACTACTCCAACAAAATGCGCAACATGCGGCGCAAAGGCTCTGCCGCACCCCACAGCAACTGGTCCCCAATGGTGAAGGCCCCTACATATTCCGGCCCCATCGCCAGTTTGCGAATCCGACCCACTGGAATGCCGAGCGTCCCGGTGACCGCCACTGGTGTCAATTGCGCTATCGTGGACGCGAGGTTGTTGGGCACTACGGTGGCCCAGTCGTTGTCGGCGGCTATCAGCGCTTCGATATCGGCAATCGGAATGTCCCTTGTCAACTTGAAGGTGAGTGCCTGGCTGTGGCAGCGCATGGTACCAACGCGTACACACAGGCCGTCGATCGGGATTGCGCGCGTGCCGAACGCCGGGCCCAGGCCCAGGATCTTGTTGCTCTCGGCGCCGGCCTTCCATTCCTCGCGGCTTACTCCTTCGCCCAGATCCTTGTCAATCCAGGGGATCAGGTTGCCGCCCAGCGGTACGCCAAAGTTGGCCATCTCGGTGGCTGGCATGGTCTGTTGACGGGCGAGTACCTTGCGGTCGATCTCCAGAATGGCTGATTGTGGGTCCGCCAGCAGATCACGGACCTCGGCATGCAACGCGCCAAACTGCGTCAGCAATTCACGCATATGCTGCGCACCGCCACCCGAGGCTGCCTGATAGGTCATGGAACTCATCCACTCGACCAGACCGGACTTGAACAGTGCCCCCACACCCATCAGCATGCAGCTGACCGTGCAGTTGCCGCCGATCCAGTTGCGGCCGCCCTTGGCCATGGCGCTGTGGATTACCGGCAGATTGACCGGATCCAATACGATGACCGCGTCTTCCTGCATACGCAGGCTGGACGCAGCGTCGATCCAGTGCCCGTTCCAGCCGGCGCTGCGCAACTTGCCGAATATCGCGGTCGTGTAGTCGCCGCCTTGGGCGGTCATGATGATGTCGCACCGCTTGAGCGCGGCGATGTCCATCGCGTCCTGCAGCTTTTCGCCGGAGCGGGCGAACGCCGGCGCTTCGCCGCCGGCGTTGGAAGTGGAGAAAAAGACCGGTTCAATCAGGTCGAAATCGCCCTCGGCCTGCATGCGGTCCATCAGCACGGAACCGACCATGCCTCGCCAGCCGATCAAACCCGTTACTTTTCGTGCGCTGCTCATAGTGTTGCCTCGTATCGAACTGAAATTGCGTCATCTTTCAGCTGCCCGGCTCGTCTGGCCGGGGCGGGCACGACGAACCGGGCAGCGTCAGCCCGTGATGGTTGTCGTCTTGGTGGATATGGTATCCACGGACAAGCGCTGCGCCGACCGCGAGCAGCCGGCGTATCGGGAGGAGTTTGCCAGGATAAACACCGCGCGATTGTAGGGGAATCAGGCGCGCAGGGCCGCGACCACCGCGTCACCCATTGCGCTGGTGCCAACGCGGGTACAGCCTTCGCTGTAGATATCTCGGGTGCGCAGACCCTGCACCAGCACTTGGCCGACAGCCGCCTCGATCCGGTCCGCGGCCTCTGCCTGGTTCAGGCTGAAGCGTAGCATCATCGCCGCGCTCATGATGGTCGCCAGCGGATTGGCGACGCCTTGGCCGGCGATATCAGGCGCGCTGCCATGGCTGGGCTCATACAGCCCCTGGTTGCCGGCGTTCAAGCTTGCGGAAGGCAACATGCCGATCGAGCCGGTCAGCATCGCCGCCTCGTCGCTGAGGATGTCGCCGAACATGTTGCCGGTCACCACAACGTCGAATTTCTTGGGCGCCCGCACCAGCTGCATCGCGGCGTTGTCTACATACATATGATCCAGCGTGACGTCCGGATACTGAAGGCCGACCTCGGTGACAACATCCTTCCAGAACTGGAACGTCTCCAGCACATTGGCCTTGTCGACGCTGGTGACTTTCTTGCTGCGCTTGCGCGCGGCCTGGAAAGCCACGTGGGCGATGCGTTCAATTTCGGGCCTGGAATAGCGCATGGTGTCGAACGCCTCGTCGCTGCCCGGGAAATGGCCATCGGTGGCAGTGCGCCGGCCGCGCGGCTGGCCGAAATAGATATCGCCAGTGAGCTCGCGGATGATCAACAGATCAAGGCCCGAGATGAGTTCGGGCTTGAGGCTCGATGCATCCACCAAGGGTGCATGGCAAATGGCCGGCCGCAGATTGGCAAACAATCCGAGTTCCTTACGCAGGCCGAGGATGGCTTGCTCCGGACGCAGCGCGCGTTCGAGCTTGTCGTATTTCCAATCCCCCACAGCGCCAAACAGGATGGCGTCGGCGGCCTTGGCCAACTGGAGCGTCGAATCGGGCAATGGGTGTCCGTGCGCCTCGTAGGCTGCGCCTCCAACCAGGGCCGTTTCGGTCTCGATGTTCAAGTCCAGCGCGCTCAAAACTTTTATCGCCTCGGAAACGATCTCTTGTCCGATGCCGTCACCCGGCAAGACTGCGATTTTCATTTGATTTCGTAGGGCTAAGGGTCAGGTGAAGGCCGCCAGCGGCGGTCAGCGCATCTGGCGGTTCATGAAGTCTTCTTGCTGAACCGGGTTCTGCTGCCTTTGAATGACTTGCTCCTTGAAAGTGGCGTCGTATTTGTAGAGTTCCGCGCACAGATAGCTGTGCTGGGCCGGGCCGCCCACGGCAGCCACGCACAATTCGCGCAACGATTTTGCCGAGGGCGCACGGGACATCACGGACCGTAATTCCGTCGGCATTTTCGCGAGTTGGGCTGCCTGTTCAGCTTGTTGGCACAGTGCCAGATTGCGCTGCCTGTATGCAGCGTCTTCGCAGCGTTTGACAAGCGGCGCGAGCTCCGGCAACCGCCCGAGCAGCGATTGGATAGCCGGCAACGCGAGCAGGTCCTCGACAACACCGGCGCGCGCAGCCGGTTGTGTCAACAAGGCGGCGCTCAGCAGGATCATGGATAGTGCCAGCTTCATGGTGCCTCCTTGGTGACCAGCGCGTTGGCGAGCCACGGCTTTTGGGCCAGCCTTCGGGACTCGAACGCCTTGATCTTGTCCGAATGACGCAGCGTCAGACCGATATCGTCGAAACCATTGAGCAAACAGAATTTGCGGAACGGCTGTACGTCGAATCCGAGCTCTTCTCCTTGGGGCTTGACGATCTTTTGCCGTTCCAGGTCAACCGTCAGTGTGTAGCCGGGGCTCGCGGCCGACGCATCGAACAACTGCGCTATTTGGGTCTCGGTCAGGACGATGGGCAGAAGACCGTTCTTGAAGCTGTTGTTGAAGAAGATGTCAGCAAAGCTGGGCGCCAGGATGGCCCGAAAACCGTACTGATCCAGCGCCCAGGGCGCGTGTTCGCGCGACGACCCGCAGCCAAAGTTCTTGCGCGCCAGCAGGATCGAGGCGCCGGCGTAGCGAGGCTGGTTCAGCACGAAGTCAGGGTTGGGCTTGCGGCTGGCAGGGTCTTGTCCCGGATAGCCCGCATCCAGATACCGCCACGCATCAAACAGGTTGACGCCGAATCCCGTCTTGCGAATCGACTTGAGGAATTGCTTGGGAATGATCGCGTCGGTATCGACGTTCTCGCGGTCCATTGGCGCGACCAGTCCCTTGTGCACGGTGAATTTCTGCATGACTCTACTTCCTGGCTGGGTCAGACAAATCGGCGCACATCGACAAAATGCCCATGTACCGCCGCTGCGGCGGCCATGGCAGGACTCACCAGATGGGTACGGCCACCCGCGCCTTGTCGGCCTTCGAAGTTCCTGTTGCTGGTGGAGGCGCAGCGTTCGCCCGGCTCCAACCGGTCTGCGTTCATCGCCAGGCACATCGAGCAGCCAGGCTCGCGCCATTCGAAGCCTGCGGCCTTGAATATCTCATGCAGGCCTTCTCGCTCCGCCTGTTGCTTGACCAGGCCTGAACCTGGCACCACCATGGCCAGCTTCACATTTGCCGCGACCTTGCGCCCCATCTTCTTCACAATGGCAGCCGCTTCGCGCATGTCCTCGATCCGGCTGTTGGTGCATGAGCCGATGAAGACCTTGTCGACGTATATGTCGTTCAGCGGTTTGCCGGGTTCCAGGCCCATGTATACCAGCGCGCGTTCAATGGCGCCGCGCTTGTTGGCATCTTTCTCCTTGTCAGGGTCGGGCACGCGGGCATCCACTCCCAGCACCATCTCGGGCGAGGTTCCCCAGGTCACCTGCGGAACGATGGCGCTGGCGTCGAGTTCGACCACTGCATCGAAGTGGGCTTCGGAATCAGACTGCAGTGTGCACCAGTAGGCGACCGCCTGGTCCCATTCGACACCGGTGGGGGCCAGCGCGCGCCCCTTGACGTATTCCAGCGTCTTTTGGTCGACGGCGACCAGTCCGGCACGCGCGCCGGCTTCAATGGCCATGTTGCAGACCGTCATGCGTCCTTCCATGCTCAGTGCCCGGATCGCAGAGCCCGCGAATTCGATTGTGTAACCGGTGCCGCCCGCAGTGCCGATGCGCCCGATGATGGACAGCACGATATCCTTGGCGACGCAACCGGCTGGCAAGACTCCCTCGACACGCACCAGCATGTTCAAGGCCTTTTTGGCCAACAAGGTCTGGGTTGCCATGACATGCTCGACTTCGCTGGTTCCGATGCCGTGCGCCAGTGCGCCAAAGGCGCCATGCGTGGACGTATGCGAGTCGCCGCACACCACGGTCATGCCTGGCAGCGTGGCGCCGTTCTCCGGACCGATGACGTGAACGATGCCCTGGCGTTTGGACAGGAACGGAAAGTACGCTGCTGCGCCGAACTGCTTGATGTTGGCGTCCAGCGCCGTGATCTGCTCGCGGCTGACCGGATCGGTAATGCCGTCATAACCGAGTTCCCATCCGGTCGTGGGTGTGTTGTGGTCCGCCGTGGCGACGATGGAGCTGACCCGCCAGACCTTGCGGCCGGCCGCGCGCAGTCCCTCAAAGGCCTGCGGGCTGGTTACCTCATGGACGAGATGCCGGTCGATATACAGGATGGCTGTGCCATCCTCCTCGGTGTGGACGACATGGTCATCCCATATCTTGTCGTAAAGCGTGCGTTTCATGTGTCGATGTCCGAATAGGTCGGATTCTAGGCTGCACCGTGCACTGGCGCGGCTGAGCCGGCGCCAGCGGCAGGGGCTCGCCAGCCACTTTTCAGCGCTGGTCGATAGGCACGATATCCCGTTGTACCGAGCCGGTGAACAATTGGCGAGGACGACCGATTTTGTAGTCCGGGTCGCCAATCATTTCGTCGAGTTGCGCGATCCAGCCCACGGTGCGGGCCAGCGCAAAGATGGCAGTGAACATCGAGGTGGGGATGCCGATGGCGCGCTGCACGATGCCGGAATAGAAATCGACATTGGGGTAGAGCTTGCGCTGCACGAAATAGTCGTCTTCCAGTGCGATCTTCTCAAGTGCCATCGCCAGCTTGAACAAAGGGTCGTTCTCCAGGCCCAAGGCACTGAGAACCTCCTTGCACGACTCCTGCATCAATTTGGCGCGGGGATCGTAGTTCTTGTATACCCGGTGACCGAATCCCATCAACTTGATGCCCGAGTTCTTGTCTTTCACCTGGCTGATGAATTCACCGATCTTGTCGACGCCACCCATCTTCTGGATTTCCTCGAGCATCTTAAGACAGGCCTCATTCGCGCCGCCATGCGCAGGTCCCCACAGGCAGGCAACGCCCGCCGCGATGGCTGCGAACGGATTGGTGCCGGAGCTTCCGCACAGGCGAACAGTGGATGTCGACGCATTTTGCTCATGGTCGGCGTGCAGGATGAAGATGCGATCCAGCGCGCGTTCGATCACCGGATTGACGACATAGTCCTCGCACGGATTGGCGAACATCATGTGCAGCAGGTTGCCGGCGTAGCTCAGGCTGTTGCGCGGGTACATGTACGGTTGTCCCACGTTGTACTTGTATGCCATCGCCACCAGCGTCGGCATCTTCGCAATCAATCGGATCGCGGAGATTTTGCGGTGTTCCGGGTTGTGTATGTCGGTGCTGTCGTGGTAGAAGGCCGACATCGCGCCGACCAGGCCAGTCAAGATGGCCATCGGGTGCGCGTCGCGGCGGAATCCGCGCACGAAGTTGTGCATCTGATCGTGCACCATGGTGTGGTTGGTAACTAGATCGCTGAACGTCTGCTTTTCGACCTGGTTGGGCAGTCCGCCGTACAGCAGCAGGTAGCAGGTCTCCATGAAGTCGCAGTTGGTCGCCAACTGCTCGATTGGATAACCCCGATACAGCAACTCGCCCTTGTCGCCGTCGATATAGGTGATAGCGGACTCGCATGCCGCGGTGGACATGAAACCGGGGTCGTAAGTGAACATGCCGGTCTGGGCGTACAACTTGCGAATGTCCACCACGTTCGGGCCCACGGTGCCTGAATAGACCGGAAATTCGATATTCGGAGAGCCATTGCTGAACGATAGCGTTGCTTTGATGTCGGCGAGTTTCATTTCATGCCCTTTCAGTGTTTATCCCTCAGCAGGCCCAGGACTTCGATCACGTCGTCACACTCCAGGGTCGCGTCAATTTGTCGCAACATGCGCCGTCCCAGATGGAGATCGAGCAGATCATTGTCACTCAGCTCCATCAGCGCGTTCAATGCGTTTGCCTGTCGCCCGGAAAGTCCTGCCCCATACCGAGCGAAAAACCTTTCCAGAATCAAGTCATTCTCCAGCATGCCGCGGCGACAACGCCAGCGCAGCTTGCCCAGGTCCCGTTCGTCCAACGGTGGTTCAGGCGACCGGGGCATCAAAATCAACTTCCTGGCGCAGCTCAGATCGTGCGGTAGACCATCATTTCCTTGATCTTGCCGATGGCCTTGGTCGGATTGAGGCCCTTGGGGCAAACGTCGACACAGTTCATGATCGTATGGCAGCGAAACAGCCGGTAGGGGTCTTCCAGGTTGTCGAGTCGCTCGCCGGTCGCCTCATCGCGGCTGTCGGCGATGAAGCGGTAGGCCTGCAGCAGGCCGGCTGGCCCGACGAACTTGTCCGGATTCCACCAGAAGCTGGGGCAGCTGGTGGAACAGCTGGCGCACAGGATGCATTCGTACAGGCCGTTGAGTTCCTCGCGTTCCTGTGGACTTTGCAGGCGTTCCTTCTCTGGCGGAACGTTGTCGTTGATAAGGTAGGGCTTGATCGAGTTGTATTGCTTGAAGAATTGGGTCATGTCCACGATCAGGTCACGGATCACGGGCAGACCCGGTAGCGGCTTGAGGGTGATCACACCCGAAAGGGTTAGCATATTGGTCAGGCAGGCCAGCCCGTTCTTGCCGTTGATGTTCATCGCATCGGAGCCGCAGACGCCTTCACGGCAGGACCTTCGGAACGAAATGCTGGGGTCGACTGCCTTGAGCTTCATCAAGGCGTCGAGCAGCATGCGCTCATTGCCGTCGAGTTCGACCTCGATGGTTTGCATGTACGGCTTCGCGTCCGTGTCAGGGTCGTAGCGGTAGATATTGAAGGTACGTTTCTGCATGTCAAACTCCAGTCGATTCGATGGGCGAGGCGATCGCAAGCGCGAGGGCGCGCGATGTCTGTTGCATGGCTGGTCTCAGAAAGTGCGCACCTTCGGCGGCACGGAGTCCACGGTCAATGGCTTCAACTGGACGGCCTTGTAACTCAGTCGATTTCCATCGCTATACCATAGTGAGTGCTTCATCCACTCGGCATCATTGCGCCCGTTCGGATGTTCTGGGGTGTCGCCATAGTCGTCTACCGTGTGCGCGCCACGGCTTTCGCGTCGTGCTGCCGCGGACACAATGGTGGCCTGCGCCGCCTCGATCAGGTTCTCCACCTCCAGCGCTTCGATGCGTGCAGTATTGAAGACCTTGGATTTGTCCTTCAGATCGATGTTGCGCACCCGCTCGCGCAGCGCCGAGACCGCGGCGACACCCTGGTCCAGCTTGGCCTGGGTGCGAAAGACGCTGGCGTGGGCCTGCATGGTGTCGCGGATGTCGTTGGCGACATCCTGCGCATACTCTCCGCCCTTGGCGTCGTCCAGCCGGGCCAGACGCGCGAGTGTACGTTGCGCAGCGTCCGCGGGGAGGTCCTTGTGTGACAGGTTCTTGTTGTTGAACTCGACAATGTGATTGCCGGCGGCGCGGCCAAAAACCAGCAAGTCGAGCAGCGAGTTGGTTCCAAGGCGATTAGCGCCATGGACGCTGACACAGGAGCATTCGCCAACTGCATACAGGCCATGGACCGGTGCGTTGTCGTTGCCGTCCTTCTGCGCCACGACCTGGCCGTGGATGTTGGTCGGAATGCCGCCCATCTGGTAGTGGATGGTCGGCACCACCGGGATGGGCTCGCGCGTCACGTCGACATTGGCGAAATTGACGCCGATCTCATGCACCGACGGCAGCCGCTTCATGATGGTGTCTGCGCCCAGGTGATCAAGCTTGAGCAGCACATAGTCCTTGTTCGGACCACAACCGCGGCCTTCCTTGATCTCTTGGTCCATGCAGCGGGATACGAAGTCGCGCGGCGCCAGGTCTTTCAGCGTTGGCGCGTAACGCTCCATGAATCGCTCACCGTTGCTGTTGACCAAAATGGCCCCCTCGCCCCGGCAGCCTTCGGTCAGCAGCACGCCGGCGCCCGCGACGCCGGTCGGATGGAACTGCCAGAATTCCATGTCCTCCAGCGCCAGGCCGGCCCGCGCCGCCATGCCCAGGCCGTCGCCGGTGTTGATGAACGCGTTGGTGGACGCAGCGAAGATCCGGCCCGCACCACCAGTGGCCAGCATGGTCGTCTTGGCCTCCAGGATATGCAGGTCGCCGGTTTCCATTTCCAGTGCCACCACGCCCAGCACATCACCGTGCGCGTCGCGGATCAGGTCCAGCGCCATCCACTCGACAAAAAATGCGGTCCTGGCCTTGACGTTTTGCTGGTACAGCGTGTGCAACATGGCATGGCCGGTGCGATCTGCCGCAGCGCATGCACGCTCGACCGCCTTCTCGCCGTAGTTCGCGGTATGGCCGCCAAACGGCCTCTGGTAGATCGTACCGTCCGGATTGCGATCGAACGGCATGCCCATATGCTCCAGGTCATAAACGACCTTGGGTGCCTCCCGGCACATGAACTCTATGGCGTCCTGGTCGCCCAGCCAGTCTGAACCCTTGACCGTATCGTAGAAGTGGTAATGCCAGTTGTCCTCGTTCATGTTGCCAAGCGAGGCACCGATTCCCCCCTGCGCCGCCACGGTGTGCGAGCGTGTGGGAAACACCTTGGACAGGACGGCTACGTTCAGCCCGGCACGGGCCAGTTGCAACGAAGCACGCATGCCGGAGCCGCCGGCGCCGACGATGACAACATCGAACTTGCGCTTGGATATGGAATAGGTCATGGGCAAATGTCGAATAATGAGGGTGTCGCGCGGCGCTGATTACAAGCGCCACAGGACCTGTATGGCCCAGCCGGCGCAGCCGACAAGCCAGGCAATCGAGAATATCTGCAACAGCAACCGGACAGACACCGGTTGCACGTAGTCCATCCAGATATCGCGCATGCCGACCCAGACATGGTAGAGCAGCGAGATGATGACGATGAAGGTGAGTACCTTCATCCATTGCGCAGAGAATATGCCGGCCCAGCGCTCATAGCCCAGTTCGCCCGTGGTGGTAAGCACCTGCGCCATCACGATCGCGGTGAAGATCGCCATCAAGCCGGCAGTGACGCGCTGGCTGAGCCAGTCGCGCAGCCCGTAGTGCGCGCCTACGACGATGCGACGTGATCCGAAGTTGACTGCCATGATGTCTATTCCTTCATTAGTCGGAACTGGCGATCTGCCGCCGCTCCATGAGTCAGTGCGATGCGGGACAACGCGTTGCCGGTGGTATGGTCAATAGATGCCAAACAGCTTGGCGCCGAAAATCAGGGTCAGCGCGATGCTCAGCACAAGGGTGATCGCAGCGGATCGTTTGCCAAACTCCTTGCTGACGGCGTCATGACTCACATCCATCCAGAGGTGTCTCAGGCCAGCGATCAGGTGGTGCAGATAGGCCCAGATCAGCGCCAGCACCACCAATTTGAACAACCAGCCGGGGAACATACCGGCACCATTCGAGAACACACCGGTAAAGCGGGCGAAAGATATTTCCGACGAAACCGACATGTCGAACATCCAGATGATGAACGGCAGCAACACAAACATCAGCGCTCCGCTGATCCGGTGCAGGATGGACACCAGGCCTGCCAGCGGAAGTCTGTAGCTGGGCAGATCCGTCAAGGCGTTGATATTGCGGAACGTGGGGCGCTTGGCGCGCTGGGCGGTGTCCAGTTCGTTCATAGGTCGTTCTTATAGTGGTCCATGATTGTCATGACGCGGCGCAACATTGGAAAAATTCTATTCGAACCCGCGGACCTGACTCCGCGCTTGCGCCGATGGCCCGACGGAGATCCGGGCAAATTGGCGCCGCCAGCGGGGTCTACTGAAGGTCGTTACGGTAGTAGTGCTTGTCAGTGCGGTACAGGCCGCGGCGCATTTCCATCGCCTTGCCATCATAGGTGAATGCCACCCGCTCGACGCTGAGCAAGGGTGTATTGGGTGTCACGGCCAGCAGGGAACATTGTTCACGGTCCGGCAAAACGGCCCTGATCTGCTCTTGCGCGCGCACCATGCGCACGCCGAATTCGGTCTCGAACAATGCATACATCGGGCCATCGTAGGCGCCGAGTCGCTCGGCCGTCAGCCCCTTGAACGGCCCGCCAGGGAGCCAGATGTCCTCCAGGATCGTCGGCTCGCCTGCGAACGACAGTACCCGCCTGACCTGCAGCACGGCGTCCCCGGTTCGCAGTGACAATGCGCGCGCTACTTCCGCGGTCGCCCGCAAACGCCGGCAGTCGATGATCACGCGCTGGGCGGGCCCCTCGCTGTTGGCATTTCCGGCGTCCGGGACCAGTTTGAGGAAACGGTACTGCACATGCTGCTCGGCGTGTGTCGCAACGAAGGTGCCTTTTCCCTGCCGGCGCACCAGCAGGTGGTCTGCGGCCAGTTCGTCGATCGCCTTGCGCACCGTGCCCTGGCTGACCCGAAATCGGGCTGCGAGGTCCATTTCGCTGGGAATCGCCTCCCCGGGTTTCCATTCGCCCGCCTGCAAGCTCTTGAGGATGAGCTCCTTGATCTGCTGGTACAGCGGGCTGAATGCGGGGGTCCCTGGGCTGCTTGCAGCGGGAATGCGCGATGGATCGGCGCTGACGGAGGCGGTGGTGGATTGCATGTTCGTAAGAGGCGCCAGCCAGGCGAGGGCCCCAGAGGACGAATGGTCGAATGATATCTTATATAAGACATAAGACAAATTGACGAGGCGCTGCATTCGACGGTAAACTTCCAAGGCTTTTGGATCGGCAAGCGCGTTCACGGGCCTGTCGTCCCTTTCGGTCTTTCTCACTTTTTTTGGAGTCCTGGCCATGAATAAACAACCTGTTCGCGTAGCCGTCACCGGTGCCGCTGGTCAAATCGGATATGCGCTGCTGTTTCGAATTGCCAGTGGAGCGATGATGGGGCCCGATCAGCCGGTGATCTTGCAGCTGCTGGAGATCCCGGACGAGAAGGCGCAGAACGCACTCAAGGGTGTGATGATGGAACTTGACGATTGCGCGTTTCCGCTGCTGGCCGGGATGCAGGCACATGGCGATCCGATGCAGGCGTTCAAGGACACCGACTATGCACTGCTGGTCGGAGCCCGTCCACGCGGACCGGGCATGGAG
Source organism: Rhodoferax sp. (assembly GCA_031396205.1). Classification (GTDB taxonomy): domain Bacteria; phylum Pseudomonadota; class Gammaproteobacteria; order Burkholderiales; family Burkholderiaceae_C; genus CAISIP01. The sequence continues at coordinate 23,975 of JANNKH010000086.1, read as the reverse complement.
CGTGCCGACTTGCTGGCGGCCAACGCGCAGATTTTCACCGCCCAGGGCAAGGCGCTCAATGCCGTGGCCAGCCGTAATGTGAAGGTGCTGGTCGTCGGAAATCCTGCCAACACCAACGCCTACATTGCCATGAAGAGCGCGCCGGACCTGCCCCGGCGCAATTTCACCGCGATGCTGCGCCTGGATCACAACCGGGCGCTGAGCCAGATCGCTGCCAAGACCGGCAAGGCTGTCTCGGACATCGAGAAACTGGTGGTTTGGGGTAATCATTCGCCGACCATGTATGCCGACTACCGGTTTGCGACGATCAAGGGGCAGAGCGTCAAGGAGATGATCAACGATCAGAACTGGAATGCAAACACGTTTCTGCCCACGGTCGGCAAACGGGGGGCTGCCATCATCGCGGCACGCGGCGTTTCGTCGGCCGCCTCGGCGGCCAATGCGGCGATCGATCACATGCACGACTGGGCCGTGGGCACTGGCGGCAAATGGGTGACCATGGGGATTGCGTCGGATGGTCAATATGGCATCCCGAAGGACACCATATTCGGATTTGCCGTCACCTGCGAGGCTGGCGAATACAAACTGATCGAGGGCCTGGAGATCGACGCTTTCAGCCAGGAATGCATCAACAAGACGCTCAAGGAACTGCAGGATGAGCAAGCAGGCGTGGCCCATTTGTTGTAGGCCGTGCAGCACCCGCGCGATGTCCTGCTCGGAGCCCAGGCTGGTTCGGGCACGCTACCGGTCTGCGACCACTACAGCGGGGTTCCGGCGCGCATGCGCAAGAGCCTGGCGCTGCAACGGGAGCTGACAGCCGAATTTGGCGCCTGTGTCTTCGATGTCACGCTCGATTGCGAGGACGGCGCCCCGATCGGAGAAGAGCGCGCGCATGCTGATCTGGTCGTCGAACTGATTCGAGATGCGGCAACGCACATGACAGCCGATCCGGGCACGATGGCGGTACCGCCGCGAATCGCGGTTCGGGTTCATCCGGTGACCCATCCGGCGTTCGACCAGGATATCGGCATCATCGTCGGCGGGGCCGGATCGTGGCTGTGCCACCTGATGGTGCCCAAGGTTGAGTCGGTGTCCGACGTCGATCGTGCTGCGGCTGCGGTCGACCAGGCGTCGGGCGATCAGGCCATTCGGGCGTTGCCGCTGCATGTGCTGCTGGAGTCGCCGGCCGCCATTCACCGGGCCTTTGATATCGCGGCGCATCCCCGCGTGCAATCGATCAGCTTTGGCTTGATGGACTTTGTGTCGGCCCACGGCGGCGCAATAGCGGCCCAAGGCATGTCAGGCGCCGGACAGTTCTCACATCCGCTGGTGGTGCGCGCGAAACTGGAGATCGCATCGGCCTGCCACGCGCATGGCAAGACGCCGTCGCATTGCGTCGTGACCGAGTTTCGGGATGTCACCGCCGTCGAAAGGGCGGCCCGGATCGCGGCCAGCCAGATGGGCTTCACGCGCATGTGGAGCATTCATCCGGACCAGATTCGGCCGATACTGGCGGCATTCGCGCCGACCGAAGCGGACATCGACCTGGCAGCGGAGATCATCGATCGGGCCCAGGCAGCGCAATGGGCACCGATCGACCACCAGGGCCGACTGCATGACCGGGCCAGCTACCGGCTCTACTGGCAGATCCTGGAGCGAGCGCATCGCACAGGTCAGGCCTTGCCGCAAGCAGCGCGACGACACTTTGCGGCTTCGTTGCAATAATGTGGATTTACTCCAGCGAGGATACCAATCATGAAGACGCTTGTTGGCCTTGTCATGTCGATCCTCGGCGCCGGACCCGCGCTGGCGCAGGCGGTGCCGTTGTCTGCCGCCCATCTCGAGGTTGCGGTATTGGTACATGTCGGCACTTTGCCGTGCGAACTGGGTCAGACTGTTGTACTGGACCCAGATACTGGAGATGTCGGCTATTTCAATCTGCGTATCGGCAAGGCCAGATACCGTTTGTCCCCCGAACTCACCACGACGGGTGCCGTGCGCCTGGAGGACAAGGGAGCCGGCATCGTCTGGCTTCAGCTGGCCAACAAATCCATGTTGATGAACCAGAAGCAGGGAAAGCGCATGGCGGATGAATGCAAGAGCGCGGTGCAACTGCAAGTAGCCGAAGAAATGCGCAAGAACCCGCCGTTGAGCGTGCTCGACGAACAGCCTGCCACCGATGTGGTGAAGAAATAAGTCGTCGGACCGTAACTGGATCCGCAGCACTGAGTCAGTCAACCAGGAGAAAAATACATGTTGCAAGCCTATCGCTCCCACGTCGCAGAACGCGCTGCGCTCGGAATCCCGCCCCTGCCCCTGTCAGCTGCCCAGGTGGCCGAACTGGTGGAGTTGCTCAAGAAGTTCAGCGGCGACGTATCGTCCGGCGAGGGCGACGAATTGATCGAACTGTTGGCCCATCGGGTGCCCGCCGGTGTCGATGACGCAGCCAAGGTCAAGGCCAGCTATCTGGCGGCCGTGGCACATGGCAGCGAGAAGTGCGCACTGATCGGCCGTGAGCGGGCGACCGAACTGCTGGGTACGATGCTGGGTGGCTACAACATCAGCCCATTGGTCGATCTGCTCGACGACGCGGCAGTCGCCACAGTCGCGGCCGAAGGTCTCAAGAAGACCTTGTTGATGTTCGACCAGTTTCATGACGTGAAGGAAAAGGCGGACAAGGGCAACGAGCACGCCAAGGCCGTGCTGCAGAGTTGGGCCGACGGCGAGTGGTTTACCAGCAGACCTGAAGTTCCCAAGAGCATCACGGTCAGCATATTCAAGGTGGCTGGTGAGATCAACACGGACGATTTGTCGCCGGCACCCGATGCCTGGAGCCGACCTGACATCCCACTGCATGCACTGGCCATGCACAAGAATGCCCGACCCGGCGTCACGCCCGAGCAGGACGGTAAACGCGGCCCCGTGAAATTTATAGAGGATTTGCGTGCGCGCGGCAACCTGGTGGCCTATGTCGGCGATGTCGTTGGCACTGGATCGAGCCGCAAATCGGCAACCAACTCTGTGCTGTGGTTCACGGGAGAAGACATTCCCTTTGTGCCGAACAAACGATTTGGCGGCGTATGCCTGGGTAGCAAGATCGCACCGATCTTCTACAACACGATGGAGGATTCCGGTGCGCTGCCGATCGAACTCGACGTGAGCCGGATGGAGATGGGCGATGTGGTCGAGCTGCGGCCCTACGATGGCCAGGCGCTGAAGAGCGGCAAGGTGATTGCCGAGTTCAAGCTCAAGAGCGAAGTTTTGTTCGACGAGGTCCGCGCGGGCGGACGGATCCCGCTGATCATCGGGCGGGGGTTGACTTCCAAGGCGCGCGAGGCGCTGGGCCTGCCGCCTAGCACGCTGTTCCGATTGCCGCAGAACCCGGCTGGCAGCAAGGCTGGTTTCACACTGGCCCAGAAAATGGTCGGCCGCGCAGTTGGGTTGCCGCAAGGACAGGGCGTGCGTCCAGGTACCTACTGCGAGCCCCGGATGACATCGGTGGGATCGCAGGACACGACCGGTCCAATGACGCGGGACGAACTCAAGGACCTTGCTTGTCTGGGGTTTAGCGCCGACCTGGTAATGCAGTCCTTCTGCCATACCGCGGCCTATCCAAAGCCGGTGGACGTCAAGATGCACCATGAACTGCCGCAGTTCATCAGCAACCGCGGTGGCATCAGCCTGCGCCCGGGTGACGGCATCATCCACAGCTGGCTCAACCGCATGTTGATGCCCGACACGGTGGGTACTGGCGGTGATAGCCACACCCGCTTTCCGATCGGCATCAGTTTTCCGGCAGGCTCGGGCCTGGTCGCCTTTGGCGCAGCGACCGGCGTGATGCCGCTGGACATGCCCGAAAGTGTGTTGGTGCGTTTCAAGGGCCAGTTGCGGCCAGGCGTCACACTGCGCGATCTCGTCAATGCGATCCCGCTGTATGCAATTCGTGCGGGGCTGCTGACCGTTGCCAAGCAGGGCAAGAAGAACATCTTCTCTGGGCGGATTCTCGAGATCGAAGGGCTGCCTGACCTGAAGGTCGAACAGGCGTTTGAGCTCAGCGACGCTTCGGCCGAGCGTTCGGCGGCCGGTTGCACCGTGCACCTGGACAAGGCTCCGATCATGGAGTACATCAACAGCAATATCACCATGCTCAAATGGATGATAGCCACCGGATACTCTGACGCGCGAACCATCGAGCGGCGCATCATGGCGATGGAGGCGTGGCTGGCGAATCCGGTGTTGATGAAGGCGGACGCCGACGCCGAATACGCAGCCGTCATCGAGATTGACCTGGCCGATGTGCACGAGCCGGTCGTGGCCTGCCCGAACGATCCGGACGATGTCAAGACCCTTGGCGAAGTCGCAGGGGCAACTATCGACGAGGTTTTCATTGGCAGTTGCATGACCAACATCGGTCATTTCCGGGCTGCCTCCAAGTTGCTGGAAAACAAGCGCGATATCCCGGTCAAATTGTGGATGGCACCACCAACCAAGATGGATGCCAAGCAATTGACGGAAGAAGGGCACTACGGTGTTCTGGGTTCGGCTGGCGCGCGCATGGAAATGCCGGGTTGCAGCCTGTGCATGGGAAACCAGGCCCAGGTCAAGGAAGGCGCGACAGTGTTCAGCACCTCGACGCGCAACTTTCCCAACCGGCTGGGCAAGAACGCCAATGTGTATCTGGGTTCCGCGGAACTTGCGGCGATTTGTTCCAAACTCGGGCGTATTCCGACCAAGGAGGAATACATGGCTGACATGGGCGTGCTGACAGCCGCCAGCGACACGATTTACAAATACCTGAATTTCGATCGGATCGAAGAATTTACCAATGCGGCCGCGACGGTGAAGGAAAGCACGCCGGCCTGATCGGTACTGCAAGCTTGTATCGCCTGGTGTGGCTGCCGACCTCAGGCGGCCGCGCCCGGATTCAGCCCAACTTCAATGCTTGGTATTCAAATAGGTGTTGGAAGCAGTACGCCAGTGAGGCCACGAGTGCCGTCGTGCCTGTCAGCATGGCGGACACAACCCCAAGGATGGTCAGTCCATTGGTACCGCCTGCAGTCGCCATCGAATCGGACGCGGAGTTGAATCGGAAGTTCCATTTCTGCCGCTCGCTCAGTCCGTAGACGATCGCGGTCAGCGCGCATCCTGCGATGGAAAACCCCAGCAATGGAATCAGGATCCAACTGAGTTGATCATCGACGCCGAATTGCCGTGCCCGCAGGACGCCGAGCACCCCAAGAAGGCTGGGCAATGGCAGCAACCAGCCAGGCAAGTCACGCCAGCCGTGCAGATAGAAGCGATGCAAGCCAAGCGGACCGCCGAGCAGGGCGATCCAGGTGGCCAGGGTCTTGTTTTTCATGACTCGGGAACCTTGACTCGTTTGGTTGACTGTGGTTTGCCCACAGGCTGCATTTGCGACCTTAGACAGGCTGGATCGGTCCGTTGTTTGGCGCCCGAATGAGGGAGCCGCCCGAGCGCTTCACTGGTACGCCGGTATTCTGGGGAACAGCCGTTATATACTCATGGGCTTTTCAGCGTGTTGCTGGCCGGTTGGCCATGTTACGTGTCTCAGCGCCGAAATACTGGTAGAAAGCAATTTCTGCCGCCCCCCGAAGGATAAATCATGGTCGTCATTCGACTTTCCCGTGGTGGTGCCAAGGCCCGCCCGTTTTTCAACATTGTGGTAGCTGATAAGCGTACTCGGCGTGATGGCCGTTTTATTGAGCGAATCGGTTTTTACAATCCAATCGCCACAGCTAACGAAGAAAGTATTCGCATCGCGCAAGACCGTATGACCTATTGGAAGAGCGTTGGCGCAACGGCTTCCCCCACGGTCGAGCGCTTGCTGGCGCAAGCTGCCAAAAAGGCGGCTTAAAGCCCTTTTCGGCACTGATCGCGTCCGGGCGCGGATTCCGGTCGGGCATCCGATGGCATTTCAACTTGACATTGCCGACCTGCCCGCCGACGCCATCGAGGTAGCGCGGCTGGGTGATGCCTGGGGCATCCGGGGGTGGTTGAAGGTCGTGCCCTTTAGTCCGGACCCGGAAGCGCTGTTCTCCTCCAAGCTTTGGTATTTGCGGCCGCCCGAAAAAGGTCCTCGGCCTTTCGACGGAACCTTGCTGTTGCGGGTGCGCGAAGCGAAGGAGCATGCAGGTGGCGTGGTTGCCCAGGCCGATGGCGTGGACGACCGTGACGCGGCCCAGTCGCTGCGAGGTGCGCGGGTGTTTGTTCCACGTTCCAGTTTTCCGACCACAACGTCAGACGAATACTATTGGGTCGACCTGATTGGCCTGGTTGTGGTCAATCGGCAAGGCGAGTTGCTGGGAACGGTGAGCGAACTGTTGCGAGCCGCAGCGCAGACGGTAATGGTGTTGCAATACCCAGTGGGCGACACAATGCAGGAACGCATGATTCCGTTTGTCGCCGCGTTTGTTGACGCGGTGGATCTCGAGGGCAAGCGCATTACCGTTGATTGGCAGGCCGACTATTGAGCACGTTATGCGCTTTGACGTCGTAACCCTGTTTCCTGAGATTTTTCAGCCCTTTTTGCAGTTGGGTGTTACCCGGCGCGCATTCGAGTCCAGGATGCTGGAAGTCGTTTTTACCAACCCGCGGGAGTTCGCGCAGGGCAATTACCAGCGGGTGGACGACCGCCCTTTTGGCGGGGGGCCCGGCATGGTCATGATGGCAGAGCCGTTGATGCGGTGCCTGGGTCAGGTTCGCGCCCAACGCGCCGAGCGGGTACCGGTAGTGCTGTTTTCCCCCCTCGGCCAGGTGCTTGATCATGCGCAGGTGCAACGCTGGTCCTCTGGTTCGGGGGCGATCTTGGTATGTGGTCGATACGAGGGTGTCGATCAGCGCTTTATCGATGCGCATGTCGACGAGCAGATCAGCCTGGGAGACTTTGTCTTGTCTGGCGGGGAGATCGCCGCGATGGCCATGCTCGATGCAGTGGCCCGCCTGCAGCCGGGCGTGTTGGGAGACGCCACCAGCCACCAGCAAGACAGTTTCAATGTAGCCTTGGACGGCCTGCTGGATTGCCCACATTACACGCGGCCCGAAGTTTGGAACGCGGCCGGCGTACCCGAAGTCCTGTTGTCGGGCCACCATGCCAACGTGGATCGCTGGCGTCGCGATCAGAGCCTGCGCCTGACCCAGCGGCTGCGTCCGGACCTGATCGCCCGCGCGCGTGCTTTGGGCAAGCTGACGCCTGCGGATGAGGCCTGCATCGCTGCTTGCCAGGCTGCAAGCGGTTGACGCTGGTTCCAGGCCAGTTGGCGTTCTGGCTATAATCCGCGGTTACCCGATCCTCTGTCTGGCCGCCTTTCGCCTTTGCGCGTACAGGCCTTGGCGTCATGTCGACGTTGGCGCATACATGATCACTAGAGGAAACCATGAACCTTATCCAAACCCTGGAGCAAGAAGAAATTGCTCGCCTCGGGAAGACCATTCCCGATTTCGCCCCTGGCGACACCGTCATTGTCAGTGTCAAGGTCGTAGAGGGCACTCGCAAGCGTCTGCAGGCCTATGAGGGCGTGGTGATTGCCAAGCGCAATCGCGGTCTGAACAGTGGCTTTATCGTGCGCAAGATTTCCAGCGGTGAAGGCGTCGAGCGCACTTTTCAGACCTACAGCCCCTTGATCGCCGGCATCGAAGTGAAGCGTCGCGGTGATGTCCGCAGGGCCAAGCTGTATTACCTGCGTGACCGCAGCGGTCGGTCAGCGCGCATCAAGGAAAAGTTGGCTCCGAAGAAAGTCGCTGTCAGCGCCTGAGCCCGATAAGCCCGGACGAAGCCGCCTCCGGCATGTGCGCGAGGCGGCTTTTTTGTTGCCGCCCCATCCAGTGTCACCCGTTCGTCCCTCCAACGCCCAGTCCAGCCTGCCTGGATTCGATCCGCGAACGGTCCCGGTAATTGGCGTCGACGCCCATTTGCCGGCAGTCCCGCCTGCCAGTCTGAATCTGGCGGCACTGCGAGCGCGGTTCGAGTGTCCCGCTCCGTGGGAGCCAGAGATGCTGGCCGAACCACGATTCTCCGACCGCCCGCCCACCCCGGCATCGGTACTCGTGGCCATCGTGTTGCGCGCAGAACCGATGGTGCTGTTGACGCAACGCACGATCCATCTGACGACGCACTCTGGTCAGATCGCTTTTCCGGGGGGCAAGCACGACCCGCAGGACCGTGACCTGACAGTGACGGCCCTGCGTGAGGCACATGAAGAAATCGGGCTGCAATCAGAGTTTGTGCAAGTACTGGGCACGCTACCCGTGTACAACACGGGCAGCGCATTCGTCATCACGCCGGTGGTGGCGCTGCTGCGTCATGGGTTTGCGTTCTCCCGCAATGTGCACGAAGTGGACGAAATATTCGAAGTGCCGCTGGCCTTTCTGATGAACCCAGCCAACCACAGGCGACACGCTGTTGACTGGGATGGCGTGCATCGCGAGTGGTTGTCCATGCCCTACCATGACGGTGTCACCGAGCGGTTTATTTGGGGAGCCACCGCCGGAATGCTGCGCAATTTCTACCGCTTTCTGTCCGCCGGATAACGAAAGGCTGTGGCTGGCCTGGCAGTTCGGCTATCGTTTGCCACAGCAACTATCATTCCTGCATGAGCTTCGTTGCCATCTTGATTGCCCTATTGCTGGAGCAAGCGCGGCCAGTGGGCCGCGGCAATGTGGTTCAAGTCTGTCTGCGCGCGTGGGTCAGCTGGTGTGGCCGCACCTTCGACGCCGGCAAGGACCACTATGCCTGGCTGGCCTGGGGTGTAGCGGTCCTGCTGCCATCCGCGGCGGTGTCCCTGGTCTACTGGGTTCTGGCCGGCCTGGCGGGTTGGCCATTTGCGATTCTGTGGAACGTCGTCGTGCTGTATTTCTCGCTTGGTTTTCGCCAGTTCAGCCACCATTTCACCGAGATTCGCGATGCTTTGGAGGCTGGCGATGAACCGCGCGCACGCCAGTTGTTGGCGCAGTGGCGGCGGATGGATGCCAGCGGCCTGGCCAGGAGCGACGTAGTGCGCCAGGTGGTGGAGCACTCCGTGCTCGCCGCGCATCGCCATGTATTTGGCGTTCTGGCCTGGTTCTCGGTGCTTGCCGCGCTGGGTCTCGGACCATTGGGTGCCGTTGTGTACCGCATCGGTGAATTCGTGCCACGGCATTGGGCGCGCGAGAAGGCCGCGCGTGTGCGTCCTATCAGTGCAGCCTTACAGGATGTGGCTCAAGCGATGTGGCGTTGGCTTGACTGGTTGCCCGCCCGTGTGACGGCCATGGGCTTTGCGGTGGTCGGCAGCTTCGAGGATGCGATTGACAGTTGGCGCAATTACGAGCGACAAGGGAGCGTTAGCAACGACGGAGTGATTCTGGCGTCGACGGCTGGCGCTATCAATATCCGCCTGGGTACCGATGTGACGCCCGGCCCGGGTGGACCGATGCCGTCAGCAGTTGGCGATTCAGCGCTGCCATTTCAAAGCGCTGTCGGCAGCGAAGCCGAAGTCGCTCACCTGCGGGTGGTGGTCGGACTGGTCTGGCGCACAGTGGTCATGTGGATGGTATTGCTGGCGCTGCTGAGTCTGGCGCGCCTTCTGGGTTGACGCAGTTGCGCGGGCGGTCGATCGTCAATAGCGCGGTTGCGACAATTCTGCGAACAACTCGGAATAAATCCGATACCGGTCGGCGCTGATAGCCCCTTCTACTCCTGGTTCTTTGGTGGCAGCTATCACAGCACATCCAGGCTCGTGCAGATGGGTGCAGTTGTAGAACCGGCAATGGTCTGCGTGCCTTGACAGATCCGGCATATACCGCGCCAGCCGCATGGGATCGATGTGGCGCAGGCCGAATTCCTGGAATCCCGGCGAGTCGATCAGAGCGGTCGACTTGGCCGCGTCCGTCCAGTACCAGGTCGTGCTGGTAGTCGTGTGTTTTCCGGCTCGCAGCGACTGCGACACTTCTCCGGTCACAACCGCAGCGTCGGGCACCAGCCGATTGATCAACGTGCTTTTGCCGGCGCCCGAGGGACCCAGTACCAGGGTGGTCTTGCCCTGCATCTGGGCAGTGAGTTCCACCGGTTCTTCGCCAGCCCCGCGCTTGAGGGTCGCGCGAACAACCCGGTAGCCCATGGACCGGTATGGGGCAAGCCGTTGCCAGGCACGTGCAAATGGCTCGGCCATGTCTTCCTTGTTGAGTGCAATCAGTGGCGAGATGCCTTCAGCCTCGGCTGCAATGAGGGCGCGTGACAGTTGATGTGCAGAGAACACCGGTTCGGCCGCGATCAATATCAGGACCTGGTCCAGATTGGCGGCAAACGACTTGGTGCGAACCTCGTCCTGGCGGTGGAACAAATTTCGCCGCGGCTCGATTTTCTCGATGGTTCCTTCATCGCGCGACGCCAGCCACAAGACCTTGTCACCGACGACACCCTGGCTCTTCTTGCCGCGCGAATGGCAAATGACCCGCTGCCCGGACGTGGACTCAACCAGGAAGTGTCGTCCATGGTTGGCGACGATTAACCCGCTGTTGAGCGCAGCACCTGTCGTCAAGCGAGCACCTTGCAGGCATTCACGACAGCAGCCTGTCCGCGGCTGCGGCGCACTCGAAGTCAGTGCTGGATATGCCACCGACATCGTGGGTGTTAAAGCGCACGGCGCAGCGGTTGTACCCCACGGTCAACTCCGGGTGGTGGTCTGCAACATGCGAGGCAAAAGCCAGAGCGTTCACGAAAGCGATGGTCTGATAGTAGTTTGCAAAATGAAATGTCTTCTCGATCGCCACGTCTGGTCCTTTGCCGCTGAGCCCCCAGCCGTCCAGCTTGGATAGTTGGCTGACGACCTCAGTCGCAGTCAGAGCGCGCCTCTGGCTTGTGGACCAGTCCGTTTTTTTCATCATGCTCTTCATGGTGCATTGATCCCCTTTAAGCCGTCATGCGCGCGAGGCGTTCGCTGGCAGGTGGATGGGAGTAATAGAACTTGACGTAGAACGGATCAGGTGTCAGCGTGGACGCGTTGTCCTCGTACAACTTGAGCAGGGCCCGTGACAGATCAGCGCCACTCGTTTGCGCGACCGCATAGGCGTCAGCCTCAAATTCGTGCTTACGGGACACCTGGGCGAAAACCGGGGACACGAACTGGCTGAACACCGGAATCACCAACAGGAACAGCAGCAATGCCAGCGCATTGTTGGCTGAGCCATTGAGCACATCGGGGCGAACGCCCAACGCCATGTAAAACCAGGCCTGGCCCGACAGCCAACCCAGTAACGCGAAGCCCGCAAGGCTCAGCGAAAACAGCGCAGCGATCCGCTTGACGATATGGTGGTGCTTGAAGTGACCCAGTTCATGGGCCAGCACAGCGTCAACCTCGGCGGGCGCCAGCTTGGCCAGCAAGGTGTCGTAGAAGACGACGCGCTTGGACGCACCGAAGCCAGTGAAGTAGGCGTTTGCGTGGGCGCTGCGTTGGCTTCCGTCCATGACCAAAAGACCCTTGGCGGCGAAGCCGCACTTGCGCATCAGCGCGGTCACGCGCGTCTTCAGCGTCTCGTCTTCCAGCGGTTTGAACTTGTTGAACAGCGGGGCGATGAACGTTGGATAAACCATCATCAGCAGCAGGTTGAATCCCATCCAGACGCACCAAGCCCACAACCACCACAATGCGCCGGCCGCGCCCATCAGCCAGAGCATGAGCGCGGCTATGGGCAGCCCAATCGCGGCACCAAGCAAGGCGGACTTGAGCAGGTCTACCCACCATAAACGCTTGGTCATCTTGTTGAAGCCGAATCGAGCCTCGATACCGAACGTCTGGTACAAGCCAAACGGAAGTTCGATCAGCGCGCCTATCAGGACAAACGCAGCCAGCAAGGTCAATTGCTGGCCCATGCCGGGGGACATCTGGCGCATCACCGCTGCATTGAGCGTGTCCAGCCCACCCATGAGAGTCCAGCCCAATAGCACGGCGGCAGCCCAGGCCAATTCGAGCAAGCCGAATCTGGTCTTGGCGATCGTGTAGTCGGCCGCCTTGTGGTGCGCGGCCAGCGTGACTTGCGCGCTGAATCGATCGGGAACAGACGCACGGAAGCGGGCGACATGCCGGATCTGCCGCGATGCCAGCCAGAATTTCAGGATCAGGCCGGCAACGAGCGCGGCGACGAATGCGACGGTCATGGCCACTTCGGGCGTCCAAGAGTCAACCACGGCAGATGGGTACAAAGACATTCATGGCGCGGAGTTTAGGTGCATTTCAAAGCCCGCGCCTCGCCTGGGCGACAATCGCGCGCATGAATGAAAACGCTGCCGCGCTGGAAAAGTCCGACCAGAACCTGGTCTGGATCGATTGTGAAATGTCGGGGCTTGAGCCCGACAAAGAGCGCCTGCTCGAGATCGCCGTGATCGTCACCGGCCCCCATCTTGAGCCACGTATCGAAGGTGCGGTGCTGGTCATCCATCAAAGCGACGCTCTGCTCGACCAGATGGATGCCTGGAACAAGGGTACCCACGGCCGCAGTGGCTTGATCGACAAGGTACGAACGTCGGTGCTGACCGAAGCGCAAGCGGAGCAGCAGATACTGGATTTTCTGGGCAAGTACGTTCCCAAGAACGCGTCTCCATTGTGTGGCAACACCATCAGCCAGGATCGACGCTTCCTGGTCAAATACATGCCGCGGTTGGAGGCGTACTTTCATTACCGCAATATTGACGTGAGCACCCTCAAGGAACTGGCCAAGCGTTGGCGTCCGCAGGTGCATGGCGGATTCAAAAAGCTGCAGAGCCATACGGCGCTGGCCGATGTGCACGAGTCGATCGATGAACTGGTGTACTACCGCGAAACCTTTTTGCGGATGGCCGATTAGCGCCCCCAACCCAGGCTGCGCCTGGCCCCCCGAGGGGGTGCAATCGTTCTTGGGGCGGCCCGGCGGACGATCGGATTGGTAGAAACCCGAACCCGTGCCATAATCGACGGCTGCGCTGCCAACCGGTAGCCATTTTGTGCATCTCCCCTCACACACCGGGCTCCCGGTTGACAAGAGCCCCTCTAGAGTGCAACCACCTGGTTGCGGCCAACTGCGTTGGCATTGAGTTTCGTTTGATGGTTGATGTTTTTTTGACCATTGACGAAAACGCCGCACTGCGTGTGGCGTGCTCGTGTGAGATCCCTTATATGAACGACGCATTTGATGTGGTCGGCGCGCTTTCGCCCGATCAAGACCAGACCAACGACACCGCGGTGCTGACGGCCGCAACGGCCAAGCCCGAGTTTTCGGAGCCGCTTGAAGTATTGGCCGACGATGGCGCCGACGCTGCGGCGCAGGTCCCCAACGGTTTCCAGAAGATGGGTCTTGCGCCTGAACTGCTGCAGGCCGTTCGTGACCTGGGCTTTACCCAGCCGACCGTCGTGCAGGAAAAATGCATTCCGATGGCCATGCAGGATCTTACCGGCGAGGCCAAGGATGCCCGGTTCACCGACCTGATGGTGTCCAGCCAGACCGGCAGCGGCAAGACCGCTGCATTCCTGTTGCCGGTGTTGCATACCCTGCTCGATCAGCGCGCCAAGGCGCAGGCCAAGGAGCACGCCGATTTCGACAAGGCCTGCGCGGATGCCGCAGCCCGCGGCGAAGCCCCTCCCAAGCGCGCGAAGCGCAAGGACCCGACCAGCAGCCGCAACTTCAAGGCGGCGACCCCTGGTGCGCTGGTACTGTGCCCGACACGCGAACTTGCCCAGCAGGTCGCGCAAGATGCGATCGATCTGGTGCGTCATTGCCGCGGTCTGCGCATCGCCAACGTCGTGGGCGGCATGCCCTACCAGCTGCAGATTGCCCGTCTGCAGAATGCCGACCTTGTCGTTGCGACACCCGGGCGCCTGCTCGACCTGCAGCGCTCGATGCAGATCAAGCTGGACCAGGTGCAGTTCCTCGTCGTCGACGAAGCCGATCGCATGCTGGACCTCGGCTTTGCCGATGACCTGGCGGAACTCAACCAGCTCACGATCGAGCGCAAGCAGACCATGATGTTCAGCGCCACATTGGCCCCGCGTATCCAGCAACTCGCGACCCGGGTGATGCGCGAGCCGCAGCGGGTGCAGATCGATTCACCGCAGGAAAAACACCAGAACATCAAGCAGGTGCTTTTTTGGGCGGACAACGCCCACCACAAGCGCAAATTGCTCGACCACTGGCTGCGTGACACGACTATCAACCAGGCGATCGTGTTCGCCAGTACCCAGATCGAATGCGATGGCTTGGCCAATGATCTGCAACAAGCCGGATTTAGCGCGGTGGCGCTGCATGGCGCTCTTAATCAGGGCATCCGCAACCGGCGCCTGATGGCGCTGCGTGAAGGCCAGGTGCAGATTCTGGTGGCCACCGACGTCGCCGCGCGTGGCCTCGACGTGCCTACGGTCACGCATGTATTCAATTTTGGCCTGCCGATGAAGGCCGAGGACTACACCCACCGCATAGGACGTACCGGCCGCGCTGGCCGCGATGGTCTCGCAGTGACGTTGGCCGAATTCCGTGATCGGCGCAAGATTTTCGATATCGAGGCCTATACCCGCCAACAGTTCAAGGCCGAAGTAATTCCAGGCCTGGAGCCGCAGCAACGCATGCCCGATTCGTCGCGTCCGCGCTCCAATTTTGGTGGCCGTGACAGCCGTGGCGGCTTCAACGCACCATCGCGCGATCGCAAGTTCGGCGGTCCGGCGCGTGGTCGTGATGGCGGTGGCGGCACCGCACCGCACCATGACGTCGCGCCACGCAATGATCACGCGCCGCGCAGGCCGGCATTCGGCAAACCGGCGCCGCAGCGCGCGGCCTTCGGTCCGACAGGCAACAGTGGTGACCGCGCCGCAACGGGTTTCGGTCCGCGTGACGGCGCCCGCCGGCCGGCCCGTCCCGCCAGGCCGGCACGCGGCTGACAAATAACTTCATCGTGGCGCAAGAGCCTGCTGGTCGATGGATCAGCAGGCTTTTTCTTTGGGGCTCGGGAGGCGAACTGATACGGACTTTCGTGCCATCGCCTGACATGCACGCGGTAGCGTATTTGCATTAGTGTCCCGCGGCGAAACTGGCCATGCGCTGGCAGGCAACTGGCCAAAGCCTGCTCGCGCTGTGCTGCGATTGACGTGGCGGTACGGTAATCGGGGCACGGTGCCGGAAGCTACATCTCCAGGCAACGGCATGTTGACGGACTATCGGGACAACGGATCGGGCTGCCGCCGTTGCCCTGCGTCGACGGGATCGGACAAGCTGGCTTAGAGGCAGATTCCTGCGTCGGCGTCGTCGTTGCAACGCAGCCTGATGCCAGCACCAGGCAGGTCATGGCGATGACCATGCCTGTCATAGGCCAAGAGCATGTGCCAGCCAGACCGGGAACCTGGTTCTGCCCTTGGGCCAGGGCTGCTTTGGTGTGCATGATTGCAATGCTGATGTGTGCAATTGACGGATTGTGCTGCGATTGCCAGCTGCCCATAATAGACGGGTGACCGGCGATGGGCGCTGGCCACTGGCAGTCGAGGCTAGCTGGGATCCTGTGCGGTGCGGCGTTTTGCGTTCCCGGGTCCCATCTGATGCGATGCCGCTTGCATGATTGGGAGTTCGAATTGCAACGCAGAAACTTCATTCGTATCGCTGGCGGCGGCATTGTGTTCGCGGCCACCACCCATTTAGCCGGTTGTTCCAGCGCCATGCCACCCGAAGCCGTCGCCGCCTGGAGCGGCCCTGCCAGCGAGCAGGGCGACGTGCGCCGCTGGATTCTCAGCTACGCGATCCTGGCGCCGCACTCGCACAACCTGCAGTCCTGGCTTGTCGATCTGGGACAGCCGAACGAGATCGTTTTGCGCTGCGACCGCCAGCGTTTGCTGCCTGAAACCGACCCGTTCTCGCGCCAGATCATGATGAGCCATGGCACCTTTCTCGAACTTCTCGACATCGCTGCGCAGCAGCGGGGACTGCGTGCCGAGATCGCGTTGTTCCCCGATGGAGCGTTCGGGCCCGAAGGGATTGACCAGCGCCCGGTCGCGCGGATACGGCTGATGCCCGACGCCTCCGTCGCCCGCGACCCGCTTTTTGCGCAGATTCTGCTGCGCCACACCAATCGCAATCAGTACGATACCGGGCGTCCGGTTCCTGTGCTGGCCTGGCAGGGCATGGAGGAAGCAGTCAAACCGCATGCGGTCCGCTTCGGATTCACCGGGTCTGGGCAACCTGGGTTGCTGCAGCAGCACCGCGCCATCGCTGCGCAAGCCTGGAGCATCGAGATGCGCACACCACGGGCGATCCTGGAATCGTTCAAAGTGTTGCGGGTCGGCGCTGCCGAGATTGCGCGCCACAAGGACGGGCTGTCGCTGCTGGATCCGATGGTGGTGTGGATGGATCGATTGGGTCTGTTTGATCGCAGCAAGGCCCCCGGCCCCGACGACTTCGCAACCACCAGCCAGATCGAGGAATTCGATGCCAAGATCGCGTCGACTCCCGCTTTCCTGTGGATGGTGACCGAGGGTAACGATCGCGTGACCCAGGTCAACGCCGGGCGGGCGTATGCGCGGGTGCAATTGGCCGCCACGGCACAGGGTTTGGCGATGCAACCATTGCAACAGGCGCTGCAGGAGTATCCGGAGCAGGCCAAGCCGTACGCAGATATTCGGCGCCTGCTTGATGCGCCGGTGCCGACGCACACGGTCCAGATGTGGGCCCGTGTCGGCTATGCACCGCCGGTGGGGCCGGCGCCGCGCCGGGGGCTGGAGGCCCACATCAGGAACGCATGAGACGTACAGGGTCAGCGCCCATTAAATCGCGGCGTACGCTTTTCGACGAATGCGCGCGCCGCGCCTTTGTGGTCGTCGGTATCGAAAGTCCGGATCATGTGGATGGCCTCTGCATCGAGCACATCGGACAAGGACGCGCGCAGGCCCAGGTTGAGGTTGCGCTTCATATAGCCGACGGCAACGGTCGGCAGATCAGCCAACTCCTGCGTCCATTGCTGCGCGGCCTGTGCCAACTGTGCGGCCGGTGCCAGGCGGTCCACCAGACCCAATTGCAGGGCCTCTTCGGCCAATACGAGGCGGCCGGTGAAATACAGTTCACGTGCCCGGGATGTACCCACCAGCTGGCTGAGGAAATAGCTGCCCCCGAAATCACCTGACAGGCCCACCTTGGAGAACGCGGTGGTGAGTTTTGCATTGTCGGCCGCCAGGCGCAGGTCGCAGGCCAGGGCCAGGGACAGGCCTGCGCCGGCAGCCGCGCCCGGAATGACCGCGAGCGTGGGCTTGGGCATTTCATGCAAAAGCCGGGACACTTCCATGCGCATGCGCAAATCGCTGACACGCTGGTCAAATCCCATCGCTACGCCGCCGCTGGCCGCGGCCCTTGCGAAGCCCTTGACGTCGCCGCCCGAGCAAAAGGCCGGGCCGGCGCCGGTCAGCACGACCAGTCGAATAGCTGGGTCAATGGCATAGCGGGTAAGTGCCTCGTTCATGGCCTGCAGCATGTCGCGCGACAAGGCATTGCGCGACTCGGGTCGGTTCATCGTCAGCGTGGCGATTCCGTTGTCGACTGATTCGAGGAGGTCCTGGGACATGGTGGCGCGTGTCGATCGGGTTTCGGGTTGTGATGGCTCGGCCAGCCTATTGGCCGCGGACAGTGTACGCTTGCGCTTGCCCGTGCCGCCCCACCAACGGTCATAGTCATCGGCCTTGTGGCGCAAATAGTCCGGCACCTGCGGGTGCGCAAGAATCAGGAATTGGCCATGCCGCAGTGCCCACCGTGCCTGCGCCAGCAAGAGCCTGCCCATTTCCCGGCACCGGGCCAGCTACGCCCTCGGACAGAAAGCGGCGTGCCAGCGCGGCGCCAATGCGACTGGCGGCGCCGGTGATCAATATGACTGCGTCCTGGGGTTCCATCGATTGTCTGGTGTTGAAGGAGCGGCCGACAGGGGCATACAGGCGCGGGCGCTCGACCTTGCGCGCGGCATCCGATGCCACGGCGCAGCATGGCGGCGCTCGCCGCGCGGGGCTGTCCGCAAGGGATAGGGCAGGCGTGCCGCGTCCCCGCCGCTCTAGTGGCCGAGATCCTTGCGCATGGCCTGTAACGCGGCATCGACCGACCTGCGCCTAACCTCCAGTTCCTTGCCACGTGTGTCTGTCAATTTGCCGATCTGCGCTGCCAGTTCCTGCAGTGCAGGTGTTTCGGTCAATGCCCGTTTCAGCGCCGCGCTCCTGAGCAGCGCGGCTTGCTGCCGTACGTCATCGACGGCCAGTGTCGAGCGGGCATCGAGGCGCTTGCCAAGTCCGTCCAGCGCCTGCGCAACATGCTTGGCCAGCAAGGTGTCCGGGTTCTCGAGCGCCCGGCTGGTCTTGGGCCGCAGTTCCGGGATGTCCGGCATTTTCAGGATGGTGCCCCGGGCCAACTTGGTCGGATCGGCGAGTCGGGGGTTGGCTTTCAGCAGGGCCGCCTCGACCGCTTCCTTTTGCCTCGTCGTCAGGCGTTCAAACATCTTGTCCGCAATGTCTCCAACCGTTTTCTCACCCCGGTAAATCGTGATGGCCATGGCAGGTCTCCTTCAGGGTCCGATGATGTTGGTCAGCGCCATGTCGGCCGGAACCGGCACACCGCCCTGAACGCGGATGTTGCCGCTGCTGGTATTGCCGATCACGATCGCCCGTTTGCGCACCGGATGCAGGTGCAGCGTGTCCTGGTCGCCCGGAGCGATCAGGCGGTTGTTGCTGGCATTGATGGTTTGGGCGCTAATTTGACCGAGCAGTGGCTCCTTGCCGCCTTGGCCCACCACTTCGCAGTGGTTGTCGGCAAACAGGCAACCATCCACGCCTTCGCAATGCGTCAGCGGCACACCGGTCAGGTCGCCGCGCAGTTGGTTGCCGCGAATGGACACCGCGCCCGGCAACAGCACCGCTGCATGGATTCGCTTGCGCGTGAATAAAAAAGCCGTGTCTGCGATGGCGAAATAGCCCGCCACGACCAATCCGGGAGAGGCTGCGGCAGATTCGGGCGCTATGTGCAGTGCACGCCATTCGATCATGACGAGTTTTTGATCCAACCCGCCGAGGCGTTCAATGCTGTTGTCGTCCAGTGCCAGCCGCTCGAATGGCGGCAATGCGCGCACGGCACTGACCGGCGCGCCGATGCGGTCCGGTCCAATGCCGAAGAAGCGGTTGCCTGCAATGCGCAACTGGCCCACGGCGGCACAGCGCAGGGCGTCGATGCCGGGGCTGGAAACGGCCCCGCGCGCCACCTGCGCGAACACGTTGTCCAGCACGTCGCCGCGTTCGACCCGAATCAGCTGCACCGCGGCAAAGGCCGCATCGTCGTTGCCCAGTGCCAGACCCAGGCGGCGGCACTGGTTTCCGGCCAGGCGCAGCAACCCGATGGCGCCGCCATCGCCCATGACCAGTGCGCCCAGGCCCATGCCCTCGATGCTGTTATCGCAGATGATGGCTTCGTCGATGCGGTGCGTGATCATGATGCCGTGGCCGCCCAGGCTGCGCAGACGGTTGGCGCACACGCGCGTGTTATCGATCGCCACCGGATCGAGCCCCTCTTCGAGCATGATGCCGTTGCCGCTGCGTTCCCCAAAGCCGGTGATCTCGTTGCGCTCCACCGTAAGAGCGTCCACACCGGCGCGGATGCCGTCGCTCGCGGTGTAGATGATGTTGTCGGCTATTGAAAGACTGGAGCCCGGAACCACCGCGCCAGTGGCAAGCACCGCGCCTTGCGTACCGGTCAGCATGAAATTGCCGTCGATCCGGTTGTTGCCATAGTGCACGCAGATGCCATCGAAACTCACAGCGCGCTGGCTGCAGAAGAACACGTTGCGCGTCAGGCGCAGTTCAGCTGCGAGCATGTATTGCCGGTCGCCGTCGCCTTCGGCCGCGACACCGCGCTCGGCCACGATCGCACAGTCGCTGATATTGACCCCGAGCATGTTGCCCGACAAGCCGATGCCGACGCTGGTTCCGTCACCCGCTGCCAGCGCCAGCACGTTAATATGTTCGGCGCGCAAGTCGATGACCCCGCGCGCGCTGATGACGCCGGTCACGCCGGCGCGGCCGGTGGAGCCGATGGCCGTCAGGTTCTCCAGCGTGACGCCCGTGCTGTTGTGGATGTCGATGATGCCGCCGGTCTCGCTGCCCAGCAGCAGCGTGGCCCAGCCCTGGCCGCGCAGCCGCAAGGACCGGGCTTCGTCCACGCGCAAAGCGGGATTGACGTTGTAGGTGCCGATGCCCAGGCAGATCGTACCGCCACGGTCCTTGATGCTGTCGATCGCCTGCTGGATCGTCGCGGTTCCGTTGTTGTGGTTCTCGGGGCCGACGCATACCGTGCAATCGCAGCCTTCGCCTTCGGCAATCGGTGGCCACAGGGTGCGGCAATCGGTTTCCTGATCGGGGAAATTGACGATCGCCAGTCGCGCATAGTGGTGGTGGATTCCCAGCGGCGGCGCCCGGTCGAGTCGTTCGATGCTGGCGTCCACGCTGCGCGCGGCAAACACCCAGTGGTCGCCGCTCCTGAAACTGCCGCCGACGATGGCGAGGTCGAAATCGACCAGGATGCCATGCTCAAGGAACAGCCGGGTGGCGCCCGCGGGAATCAGGATCGCGCCGGTGCTGGCGGCGTCATCCAGATTGGCTACCGCGCTGCCATCCTCGCGCCGCACCTGGCCCGATTGATCCCAACGGCGCACGCGCGTGTTGCGCGCCGCGTCGGTGGCCTGCTGCGCATCAGTCGGGAACAGGCCGGCGGGCAGCGCGACGTCCAATGACAGCGTGCGCGCGGTCTCGTCGACGCCACCGGCGACCCGGATCCGGCGCAGTTCACCGGGCAGGTTGTGCAGATCGCGGTGGTCGTCAGTCACGTCGACCCAGTCGCCATCATGGAACCGCAGCACATCGTCGCGGCCGATCGATTCGACCGTGATGCGGTTGCGTGCCGGATTGATATGGCTGACCCGCGAGGCCACCGTGGCGTTGTCGCGTGACCATTTGAATGTGGCCGTTCCGATCGGACCGCCTGCATGCACCTGCACCCGGTAGAGCTGGTTCTCCAGCCCGCGATAACCGGCGGCCGGCGGCACCTGGCAGGGATCGGGCTCGAAGTTCGGCACGCCCGTGGCGGTGCTCAGGCGTGCAGCCGACGGCGCCGTGGCAGTTGCCCAGCCCGCAAGGTCTTCATCGGGTGTGGCGCAAGTGGCATTGCCGACATTGGGCAACACCTTCACCTGCCAGACGGTTTGCAATCGTCCCGTGGTGTCCACGCCCACGGCCGTCTCGACCAGGCTGGGATCTTCGACAGCGGTCACGTCGCGTTGCCACACGTCCAGGTAAACCAGGTGAGGGCCGCCGGCAGGCAATGCAGGAGCGGCGGGGTAGTAGGGCTGGGCGGCATAACCGACGACCGTGCTACCGGCCAGGCCGGCCAGGTGCGGGTCCCAGGTCAGCGGCACGCCGCCATGGTTCTCAGCCAGCAGGCCGTCGACATACATACGGCCGGCACCGATCGTCAGAGTGCCAGCGGCCGCGTCGATGCGAAAACCGTCGGGCGTGGTGCGCGGCACCACATTGCCGCCAAAGGTGTCGAAGGCGCCGGCCTGGATACGCCGGGCAAGCTGGGCCACCCATTCGTTCCACTCGGCATCGAGCTGGACACGGCCCTGTTGCATCACCATTCCGAAAAAATCCTTGCGGGCGTCGAACCTGACGCGGCTGAGATCAAAACTCATGGTGTGTCCTCCTTCACGATGCGTAGAAAATGCCGGCCTGCAGGCCGACCCGCAGGTACTCGGCCAGGCGGATGCCCAAATTGGACTCGCGTTGCGCGCCAAACAGGTGGTGGTGGACCCCCATTTCGCTTTCGTCGTCGGCGCCGAGCCGGATCTCGGTCGGCGTCGCCGTGGTGAGCTGCCCATAGGCTGGTGTGCCGTAGCGCAAGGATGTGAAACGTGGCGCGATGCGTTGCGCGTCACCCGCAAAAGCGGGCTGGCAGCGGTGGCGGGCGGGCACGACCGATTCGATCGGCAGCCACGAGAAACGCACGCAGCCGACCTGCTTGCGCATCGTGCGTACCGGCACCGCCCACGCATCGGCATCGGCCAGCGCCGCATGCAGGATGCTGTTGGTCACCAGGCCGAACTCGCCGGCGTGCACCTTGCCCACCACGGTGCAGGCGATCAGCGACAGAATGCCTCCCGGCCCGATGTGATCGGGTGCGGCAAAAGCCACGGCGTCTCGCGCGGTCGCATCGATCAGGCTGTCGATGACGCGCACGCTGGCGTGGGTGTGGCACCGGATACCCCCAACGATGCAGCGGTCGATGTCGGTATCCAGTCCGGCGACGGACAGGTGCATGCTGGGTATACCCGGTTGCGTCGGGACCGCATCCGGTTGCAGGCCGATGCCGGGCACCAGCGTGCAATGCGCCATTTGCAGCCGGGCCAGGACGTTGCCGGCGGCGTCTGGCACCTCGAGCGGCGCGCCGGTCAGCAGAAGTCCGTTCAGGATGCAGGCGCTGTTCTCGCCCCCGATGATGGTGAGTCCAGCCAGATCGAGCACGGGTCGGCGTCCGTTGGCAGCGCGTATCTCGACGCTGCCCTGGGCAGCCACGGTGATCGCCAGCATCTCGGTGTAGCGGCTGCTGTCGGTGATCTCGATCACGCCGTTACCGGACAACGCGGCCAGCGCGGCACCCAGTGTCGGGTGCTCGTCTGGCACCTGCACCGGCGGGTTGAGCGGAACGGGCAACGTGTCGCCGCGTTCGTACTCGCCACCGCCAATGTTGGCGCACAAACCCTCGCGCCAGGTCAGCCGTACATCGGCCGGGTCAGGAGCGTCCGCTGGCAGGGCGATGCGCCCCAGTACCGGGTCAATTGCAATCAGACCGTCGGGCGGCGGGCTGTGAGCCCAGGTTGGGCCGTCGTCACCCAGGTGGCAGATGCGGATCCTGTCGCGTTCGATCAGCGTATCGTCGATCCACAGCAGCAGCCCCGGCTCCGGGTTGTCCAAGGGCGCGCCCATGCTGGCCCGTTCGCCATAGTGGCGGGGCAGATGTTCGGACAGGCGCCGGCGCGACAGCGGCCAGGGCACGTTGTCCGGTTCGGCCAGATGGGTGATGTCGTCTTCGGCACGCGGGCGGTTGTACAGCGCCAGGTCGTGGTTGAGCGGGCTGGCGCGGTAGCGGCGCGCCGCCGTTCGAAAAGCGGGTGATTCGCGGTGGGCATGGGCCTGGATGCGCCACAGGTGCAATCCGACGTTGGGTATGTTGTGACGCCCTCGGCGCGACGCGATGCGCCGCACATCCACGGTCCGGTTGGCGGCTTCGAACGGGGTGTCGATCCACTCCAGGGCCGCGCCGTGGCGCAGGTCGGGCGAATGCAGGTTTTGCGGCCGCAGGTGATGCATGGTCTGCGTGGTGCACAGGCGCTGGAAATATTCGACCGCGCGGGCATCCCAGTTCGTCACGTCGCGCGCCAGTTGCTCGAGCACCAGCGCCGTGCCTTTGCGCCGGCGCAAGGCGATGGTGTGTGCAACCTCGGCCCGGGCGCTGGCCGCCGCGGGCACGACCTGGTGCAGGCTGCGGTAGCCGATCAGATCACCGATGTAGGGCACGACCCATTCGGCGCAGGTTTCGATGAACAGATCGTCGTGCAACTGGTCGAGGTGTTCCTCTGCTACGCCGATCTGCTCGGACAACAGCGCCAGCAATTCCTCCAACGGGCCGCGCTGCAGGCCTGCGGTGGCCGCCAGCTCGGCATCGCGGATGCGATGGATCGCAGGCAGCAGGTCGAACAGGGTTTGCGCATCGAAGCTCATCAGGCAACCTCCCCGTATTGGATGGACGTTGAACCGCGGAGATGCAGGGTTGTCCACGGGGCTTGGTTGTGGACAACGCGACGGGCCCCTCTCAGGCCCTGGGGCGTGTTGTCCACAACTGCGCAGCACCCGGTGGTCAACCCGTGTTCAACGCTGTTGCCTTTCTTGTGTGAGGTATTGACA
>JANNKH010000070.1:0-84847 GCA_031396205.1 Rhodoferax sp. | reverse complement strand
GAACCGTCCTCGACGATCTGCCAACGGGCGACGCCTGGGTGAGCGCCTCCGCCGACCTCGTACTGACGATCCGCACCGCCGATTGCGTGCCGATCCTTCTGGTCGCGCCGCGCGCACGCGCCGTCGCCGCCGTGCACGCGGGGTGGCGCGGCACTTGTCCACAGCCCTGCGCTGCGACGTTTTCGTGGTCGATGCGCCAAACCTGTTTCGCCCTTGATGCCCTGGAGCTCGTCCCGTAGCATTCGGTCAACGCATCGTCCCGTTTTGTCCAACCGTGTAGCCCGAACAGTTGTCAATCATGAACATGCATCCGCAAGGTGGGGTAGCGAACCGCGATCAACGTTTGAACGCCGGTGTCGACGTGTCCAAGCAGCATCTTGATGTCTGCCTGGATACCGAGGATCAGCGCTTAATCAATGACGCGACTGGATGGAACGCGGTAATCGCGAAGCTCAAGGACTTCGACGTGGACCTGGTGGTCGTAGAAGCCACTGGCGGCTACGAGCGTGGCCTGGTGTGCGCGTTGCAAGGCGCGGGCATTATGGTGGCGCGCGTGAACCCCAGGCAGGCACGCGAGTTCGCCAAGTCCATGGGAGTGCTGGCTAAAACCGACAAGGTCGACGCGCGTGCCCTGCGCGATTTCGCTGACACATTGGCGCGCCACAAAGACCGGCAGAAATACATTACCCCGCCGGTAGATTCCCATCGTACTGAACTTGCCGCCTTGATGACGCGGCGCAGACAGCTCGTCGACATGCGTGTGGCCGAGGGTAACCACATCGAGCAGGCAGGTACCCGCGCCGTACGCAGCATCAAGAACGTGCTCAAAATGTTGGACAAGGAGATCGCGGCTCTCGACAAGGATGTCGACGACCTCATGGACAGGCACTTCAAGGTGCAAAGAGCACTGTTGGACAGCGTCAAAGGCGTGGGTCCGGTGACGATCCTGACATTGACTGCGGCGTTACCGGAGTTGGGGCGCCTGGGGCGCCGTCAGATCGCCAAGCTCGTCGGCGTCGCGCCATTGGCAGACGATTCGGGCAAGCGCAAGGGACCGCGTCGCATCTGGGGGGGAAGCTCCGATGTGCGTGCGGTGGTGTACATGGCCACGTTGACAGCGATTCGCTACAACCCTGCGATCAAAGTCTTCCATGGTCGTCTGATCGCTGCAGGCAAGGCCAAAAAGGTTGCCATCGTTGCTTGCATGCGAAAGCTGCTAACAATCCTCAACGCCATGCTCAGAGATCAAGCTTTGTGGGATGCTGCCAAGCACATTCAGAGCCCCGAAATTGCTCGACTTTGAACACAGTTACTACGGGCTCCTTGCGATGCGCCTGAATCGGCAAGAGACTGCACTGCGTGCATGGAAGCCTTCGGTTGATGGATCTTGGACATAACTACCTCGTTGCTCACTGATTTCTCGGAGCCAGCTGCAGCTTGTCATATTGGCACGGGGGGGAGCGGCAACGATCTCGAACCGCCTGTATGGTGTCGTGGACGCCATATTAATTGGGATTTTTTGGTCCTTCTTCCGGCTTGGCTTGTGAACTAGTTGTACGTTTGGTACAACTCTTTGCTCCAGCTTGCGAGAAGCCATGTGAATCGGACTAAATGCGCTATATTCTTGAGGTTTGATAACAGGTTGCGATTGATTCGTAAAGGATTTAGTGATGATCGAATTGAGTGGTTTTAACCAATCTGCGCGTCGAGTCCTGTTGTTGCTGCTGGCGGCGCTCGTGGCCGGTTGTGCCGCATTCGAAGGTCCCAAGTACCCGCCGGCGCCGACTTCGGCTGCGACCCCTGATTACAACTACATCGTTGGCCCGGGTGACAACTTGAACATTATTGTTTGGCGCAACCCGGAGCTGTCTCTTTCCGTACCGGTGCGGCCTGACGGAAAAGTTACGACGCCCTTGGTGGACGAACTGGTAGCGCAAGGCAAGACTTCGACGGAGATTGCCCGCGACGTCGAGAAGGCACTCGGCAAATATGTGCGCGATCCGATCGTCACGGTGATCGTGACAGGGTTTGTCGGCCCGTATAGCGAACAGATTCGCGTCGTTGGCGAAGCTGCCAAGCCGCAGTTTCTCCCTTACAAGCAAAAGATGACTTTGCTCGATGTGATGATTGCGGTCGGTGGGTTGACTGACTTCGCGGACGGCAATGCGGCGTCGATTCTGCGCGCAGCTGAGGGTGACAAGCGGTACGCGGTTCGCATCAAGGATCTGATCAAGCGCGGCGACCTTTCTGCAAACGTCGAGATGAAGCCGGGCGATGTTCTGGTGATTCCGCAGGGTTGGTTCTGATTGGTAACCGGCGTGTTCGCCAAGGTCAGAGCGGCCGTGCGCGACGCGACAGTATTTGAAGATTTAGCCCAATAGAGCGCCGCCAATGGAAGAGTTGCTAGGACAAATTGTTTCGGTGTCGAAAGGCATGTGGCGCCACCGCTGGCCTGCGCTGGCGGTGGCGTGGTTTATTGCGATTGTCGGCATTGTGGTCGTCTTGGCTGTGCCGGACAAGTACGAAGGTTCAGCACGAATCTATGTGGATACGCAATCCATCCTCAAGCCATTGATGTCGGGTTTGGCGGTTCAGCCCAACGTCGAGCAGCAAGTCGTTATGCTCAGTCGTACTCTGATCAGCAGGCCTAATATCGAGAAGCTGATCCGAATGGCCGATCTCGACCTGGGCAGCACTTCAAAGGCGGCGCAGGAGAAGCTGATCGAGGATCTGACCAAGGATTTGCAGATCAAGAATGCGGGTCGCGACAATCTCTATACCCTGGCATACCAGGATGTAAGCCCTGACCGGGCCAAACGGGTTGTGCAGTCTTTGGTATCGATTTTCGTGGAGTCTAGTCTAGGCGCCACGCGCAAGGATTCCGACGTGGCCAAGAAGTTCATCGATGAGCAAATCAAGTCATACGTCGTGAAACTGGAAGAGGCTGAGGCCAGGCTCAAGGAGTTTCGTTTGCGCAACATGGAACTGCAAGGCGCAGAAGGGCAGGACATGGCGGGCAAGGCTGTGGCAATCGCTGGGCAATTGAACCAGGCCAAGCTGGAGCTGCGCGAAGCGGAGAAGGCGCGCGATTCTGCAAAGCGCCAGATCGAAGCAGAGAAATCCCAATCAGTCAACGTGACGTCTCGCAGTATTCTGCAAGAGTCTGCTATCAATGTGTCCACCCCGGAACTCGATGCACGCATTTCGGCGCTCAAGCAGAATCTGGACAGCTTGTTGCAGCGGTTTACAGATCGCCATCCGGACGTAGTCAATGCGCGCCGCTTGGTGAAGGATCTCGAGGAACAAAAGAAGAAGGAGATGCTGGAGCTGCGCAAGGCCGCTATGGCCAATCCAATTGCGCCTGCAGGTCCTACCCAAAGCTTGATTACACAAGAACTCGGGCGCATGCTGGCCGGCTCCGAGGTGCAGGTTGCCGCGCTAGGTGCTCGGGTAGGCGAGTACGAGACGCGACTGCGACGTGCCCAGGAACTGCTCAAGACGGCGCCTCAGATCGAGGCCGAATTTGCACAGCTTAACCGCGACTATGGCATCCACAAGAAGAACTACGAAGACCTGGTCTCACGGCGCGAGTCCGCTTCGTTGTCAGGAGAGCTGGAGGGGTCATCCGGCTCTGTCGATTTCCGATTGATCGATCCGCCGCGAGCGTCGCCAAAGCCGGTGGCGCCGAATCGGCTATTGTTGCTGCCATTGGCGCTGGTTGCGTCGATTGGCGCTGGATTGGGGCTGGCCTTTGTGCTCAGCCAATTGCGCGCGGTGTTCTTTGATGCCCGGGCCGTACGCAATACCGTTGGATTGCCTATCCTGGGTGTTGTTACGCTGGTGCGGTCGGATGCAATGCGTACTCGGGAAAGTCGCAGTCTCAAGAAGTTTGGACTTGCCTCCAGTGGGTTGCTGGGGATGTTTATTGCGGCCGTGGTTGTCCTGACTGTGCTCGCGAATCGGGCCGGGTGACCGTTCATGAGCAGTCTGATCGAACAAGCAACCCAGAGACTCGCGCAGTTGCGTCGGGCTGGCGTCAACATACCAGAGTCCGTTGCGCCGACGCCCCCACCGGTCGCCATGGCCGAGCCGGTCATTGTCGAAAAGCCGGCTGATGTCGCCGTCGTTCCAAAGATTCGTTCGACGACTTCGCGTCGCGTCGATTTGGACATGGATGCGCTCGCTGCGGCCGGCATCGTCACACCCAATGCGCCCCGTTCGCAAATTGCCGATCAATATCGGGTGATCAAGCGACCGCTCATTGGCAACGCGATGGGCAAGGGTGCCACGCCGGTAGAAAACGGTAACCTGATCATGGTGACCAGTTCAGTGCCAGGTGAGGGCAAGAGTTTCACGGCCATCAATCTGGCGATCAGCATCGCCGCGGAACTGGACAATACCGTGATGCTTGTGGATGCGGATGTGGCGCGGCCGTCGATCCTGCGGGTATTGGGTTTGCCGACCGGACCGGGCCTGCTCGACCTGCTACTAGACGAACAGGCGGACTTGTCTACGATGCTCATGAAAACGAACATCGACACGCTGAGTATCTTGCCCAGCGGAACGCCACATGATCGCGCAACCGAGATGTTGGCCAGCGACGCCATGACACGGTTTGTCCAAGACGTGGGCAAACGCTACCCGGACAGGATCATTGTGTTTGATTCACCGCCCCTGCTGTTAACCACAGAGGCAAGGGTTCTGGCCAGCCACATGGGGCAAATCGTGATGGTGATTCACGCTGAAAAAACCTTGCGTTCTGACGTGGAAGACGCCTTGGCGACGATCGAGCAATGCCCGGTCAAGCTTTTGTTGCTCAACCAGGTTCGCACTAACGCAGGCGGTGGCTACGGTTACGGTTACGGTTATGGATACGGATATGGCAACAAGGTGGCTTGAGCCATCGATTGCGGCCAAACGGTGGTCCTCGTGCGCTTGTTGACGACATTGCTGTCACGACGCTCCGTCGTGCCCGTGCTCGGCTGTATGGCTGGCCTTGTCCATGCGTCGCAAGCGTTGGCGCAGGACGCCGGCGTTTCGGTTCCAAAGTTGTCCATCGTTCCGCGGATCTCGGTTTCAGAACGCTATACAGACAACGTATTTCTCAGCAGTTCTGGCAAGAAGTCCGAATTGGTAACCCAAATCAGTCCCGGAATCAGCATTCGGAGCAACACCGGTCGACTGACGGGAACGTTTGACTATTCGCTGAACGAGCAGATCTATGCGCGTGGCACCTCAGGTAGTCAGACGCAAAACGCCTTGAGTTCAACGTTGTCACTGGAGGCGGTCGACGATTTTGCATTTGTCGATTTCAACGGCACTATTTCACAACAATCGATATCAGCATTGGGCCGACCCTCCACGGATGGGTCGTCGCTCAACGGCAACTCCACCGAGACATCCACGTTCCGATTGTCTCCCTACCTGCGGGGAAACCTCGCGGGAGTGGTGGACTACGAGGTGCGGTATGGCTGGACGTCTTCGCGATCTGCTGCCGCAAGCGTCTCTGACATTACCACCACAGACACATCGGCCCGCCTGAGTGGCTCTGTGCGCGGCGGTCCCTTGGGTTGGAACGCAGGTTTGAGTAGCCAGGATGTGAAGTACAGCCTTGGGCGTACCATTCAATCAGATCGATTGAATGGTGGCCTCACTTATGCCTTTACGCCGCAATTGAGCGGGTCGCTGTTGGTCTCCCGGGATTCCAACAACTACACATCTGCCGCAAAGCAGACTTACGGGTCCGCTGGTGTCGGGTTGAATTGGCGTATCTCAGACCGAACGACCGTGGCTGCCCAGATAGAAAACCGATCGTTTGGGCAGTCTCACAGCATCAGCATTTCGCACCGTACTGCGCGCACGGCTTGGCGCTTCAGCGATGTTCGGGATGTGGCAAACTCGCCCGCCCAATCCGGCTTGACCACGATTGGCACACTGAGTGATTTGCTGTTCAGCCAGTTGTCGACCCTGGAGCCTGATCCGTTGAAGCGGGCAGAACTCGTCAACCGCTTCATGCAGGACAATGGATTGCGCGCAGACGCGCAGGTGATCAGCAACTTCCTGGCCTCCACCGTATCGCTTCAACGGCGTCAGGAAGCATCTTTTGCTTTGCTCGGTGTACGCGACACGATCACTTTTGTCATGAACAGAGGGTCGAATAGCAACCTGGGTACTTTTGTCACAGCATTCGATGACCTGTCGACCAATTCCGTTGTGCACCAAAGTGGTCTGAGTGTCCTTTACGCGCACCGATTGACGCCCGATACGTCGATGAATGTCGTGGTGTCCCGCCAAAGTACATCCGGGTCGGGTGGGACGAGCGGCACCTCTTTGCGGGCGCTGGACCTGAGCTTTTCCAGCCGACTAGGGCAAAGAATGAGCGCCAGCATTGGCGCACGCCGGGTGTTTTTTGACAGTGCAACCAATCCGTACACGGAAACTGCGGTGACTGGTAACCTGAATGTTCAGTTCTGATTCATGTACGAAGCTTTCTATGGGCTGACCAGCAAGCCTTTTCAACTCAATCCCGACCCCAGCTTTTATTTCGGTAGCAAACAGCACCGTCGCGCCAAAGCCTACCTGGAATATGGGCTGCTGCGCAACGAAGGCTTTATTGTCATC
The DNA here is from genome assembly GCA_031396205.1 of Rhodoferax sp. Taxonomy (GTDB): domain Bacteria; phylum Pseudomonadota; class Gammaproteobacteria; order Burkholderiales; family Burkholderiaceae_C; genus CAISIP01. Next base: position 78,226 of record JANNKH010000070.1, on the reverse strand, counting down.
ACCGGCGAGATCGGCGCAGGCAAGACCACGATCGTACGCGGACTGCTCGACAGCATGGACGTGAGTTCGGTAACCGCGGCGAACCTGGTCAGCACCCAACTGGACGCGGAGGACACCTTGCGCATGGTCGGTGCTGCATTCGGCGTGCGTGTAAAAGACGTTTCGAAAGCCGACTTGCTGATGACGCTGGAGGCGTTTTTGGTAACCCAGATCAGCGAGGGCAAGCGCAGCCTGCTGATCGTCGACGAAGCACAAAACCTCACACCAAGGGCGGTCGAGGAACTGCGGATGTTGTCGAACTTCCAGTTTGGCAAGCAGGCGCTGCTACAGACGTTTTTGGTTGGGCAGCCCGAATTTCGCGACATTCTTCAGCACCCCAGCATGCAGCAGTTGCGCCAAAGGGTGACAGCAACCTGCCACATCGGACCGTTGGATGGCGAGGAAACAAGAGGCTATGTCGAGCATCGGCTCAAATGCGCCGGGGGTACCGGAAAGCCGGAATTTGGCGAAGGCACATTCGAGGCGATATACAGGGCCACGGGCGGCATTCCCAGGCGCATCAATTCGGTTTGTGATCGTCTCCTTTTGTTGGGATTTCTCGGTGACAAGGAGAGCCTGACGCTGCAAGATGTGGATGAGGTTGTAAACGAGTTGCACGATGAAGGTGGGGCGGGCGCTGTCCGCCTCAGTTCGACCCGGGCCCATCTTGAAGCACCATCGGCGAAGTTTGCCACCTCGGACGAACAGGTCGACATCGACCTGGCCAAACTGCAACAAGGAATGGCCCCTTTTGTCGATAGCCTGTCCGGGCATTTATCCCATCTGAGCTCCGAGCAGCAAGGGGACCGCCTGCACCGGCTCGAGCGCAGCATGTTGCGGCTTGAGCGGGTCAATATGGAAATTCTGGCGATGTTGCAGAAAATTGTGGCGGCCGTGCGCCGCCAGGGGCAGTAGTGTCGATGAGCCCAACTCTGACGAATGCACTGACGATCGACGTCGAAGATTATTTCCAGGTATCTGCGTTCGCGCCCCATATTGCCCGATCGACCTGGGACAGCTGTGAATGCCGGGTCGAGCGCAATGTCGACCGCATTCTCGATATGCTGGCGGAGCGGCAAACCCGGGCGACCTTCTTCACACTGGGCTGGATCGCTGAACGTTATCCGCAGTTGATTCGTCGTATCGTGCAAGAAGGGCATGAACTGGCGAGCCACGGCTATGGCCATGAGCGTGCCAGTGACTTGACCCGGTCCGCCTTTGCGCAGGACATCACCCGGTCCAAGGCCTTGTTGGAGGACCTGTGCGGCGTCGAAGTGCGCGGTTATCGGGCGCCCAGCTTCTCCATCGGTGAGGGAAATCTGTGGGCGTTCGATTGCCTGGCGCGAGCGGGATACCGTTACAGCTCGAGCATCTATCCGATCCAGCATGATCACTATGGCATGCCGGACGCTCCCCGGTTCGCCCATGAAGTACGACCAGGGTTTTTGGAAGTACCGATCACCACGATGCGCTTGCTCAGTCGGAACATTCCTTCCAGTGGCGGCGGCTATTTCAGGCTGTTGCCGTATCCGTTGTCGCGCTGGATGCTCAACCGCGTCAACCAGCACGACGTACAGCCCGGGGTTTTTTACTTCCATCCGTGGGAAATCGACGTGGACCAGCCGCGAATTCCTGGTATCAGCAGCAAGACGCGATTTCGCCACTACGTCAATATTCACCGCATGGAAGAGCGTCTGGGACGTCTGCTCGGCGACTTTGCCTGGGGACGCATGGACGATATCTTTCTTCCAAAGTTGGAGCGGACGGTGCGTTCCGCCGTGCCTGCGGCGTGAGCGCGTAGTGGTGGAAGTCGTTCGAATGCCGCTCGACGATGCGGCCAATGCCAGGCGCTGGGACGCGTTCGTCCTGGAATGTCCGCAAGCCACGTTTTTTCACCGTGCAGCCTGGCAAAGTGTCATTGCCGAGGTGTTTCGGCATAAGACCTATTTCCTGTATGCCCAGGAAGGCGGAACGATCCGTGGCGTGCTTCCTCTGGCACACGTCAACAGCCGTCTGTTTGGTAACGCACTTGTAGGTCTTCCGTTCGCGGTGTACGGCGGCGTAGCCGCCGATTCCGCGGAGGCGGCAAACATGCTGGAGGCCGAGGCAATATCGCTGGCCCAGCGGTTGCAGGTGGATCATCTTGAACTGCGCAATATCGATCGGCGGCATGATGACTGGCCCACGCAGGATTTGTACGTCACCTTTCGCAAGCCGATACTGCCGCAGGACGACGCGAATATGCTAGCAATCCCGCGCAAGCAGCGCGCGATGGTGCGCAAAGGTATCAAAAACGGGCTCACGAGCGCCATCGACGACACCGTCGACACATTCTTCGCGCTGTACGCAGACAACGTGCATCGTCATGGCACACCGGCCATGCCCAAGAGATACTTCCGCGCGCTGCAACGGGTCTTCGGCGCGGATTGCGAGATCATGACGGTTCGGGCGTCCGACGGACGGGCGTTGAGCAGCGTGATGAGCTTTTACTTTCGTGATGAAGTGCTGCCCTACTATGCCGGTGACGACGAGTCGGCGCGCGATCTGGCGGCCAACGACTTCAAGTACTGGGACCTGATGCGGCGCGCCTGCGCGCGCGGCGTGACGGTGTTCGACTATGGTCGCAGCAAGCAGGGAACGGGATCGTATGCGTTCAAGAAGAACTGGGGCTTTGAGCCTCGTCCACTGCACTACCAGTACCGCCTGCTGCGGCGCGACACCATTCCACAAAACAACCCGGCCAATGCCAAGTACAGATTGCTCATTGCGACCTGGCGACGCATGCCGATTGGGCTTGCCAATTGGCTCGGGCCGTTCATAGTTCGCAATCTGGGCTGAACAGGCATGGCGAATATCCTGTACTTGGTCCATCGACTTCCCTTTCCGCCCAACAAGGGCGATAAAGTGCGGTCGTACCATTTGCTGAAGCATTTGGCGGTCAAACACCGGGTCTTTCTCGGAACCTTCATTGACGACCCGCAGGATCTGCAGCATGTGCAAACCGTTCGTAGCCTGTGTGCGGATTTGCATGTATCGCGACTTGACCCGCTGACGGCCAAATTGCGCAGCCTGGTGGCGTTGATCGACGGCCGGCCGCTCAGTCTGGCGTACTATGCCGACCGCGCGATGCACAACTGGGTCGACAAGACACTTGCTGGTGGGCACATAGACGCGATCGTCGTCTTCTCGTCCGCCATGGGGCAGTACGTGACATGGAATGGCGATGTGGCGGATCGACCTGTGCTGATCGATTTTGTCGACGTGGACTCGACCAAGTGGACGCAATACGCGTCGAAACGCCGTTGGCCAATGTCCTGGATTTATTCACGTGAAGGCGTTCGATTGCTACGGTATGAGCGCCAAATTGCATCCCGGGCACGCCGGTCCTTTTTTGTCACCGAGAATGAGTCCGACCTGTTCCGGCGATTGGCGCCAGAGTGTGCCCACACCGTGCAAACTGTCAACAACGGAGTCGATGCGCAGTTCTTTTCCCCGGACCGGGGTCGCGCCAATCCATTCGCGCCCGGCGAATGCCCCATTGTGTTCACTGGAGCAATGGACTATTGGCCCAACATCGATGCTGCAACCTGGTTCGTAGCTGAAATGCTGGGGCCGTTGCGCCAGTGGAACCCGCGCGTCCGTTTCTACGTTGTGGGCCGGAGCCCGGCGCCGGCAGTCCAGGCGCTGGCTTCGGATTGTGTTGTGGTTACTGGAACGGTGGCTGATGTGCGGCCATATCTTCAATACGCCGCGATTGTCGTCGCACCGATGCGCATTGCGCGGGGCGTGCAAAACAAAGTACTGGAGGCGATGGCGATGGGCCGGCCCGTCGTCGCTGCCAGTGATTGCGTAGACGCCATCTCGGTTCGCGAAGGGCAGGAATTGGTCGGGGCGCGCAGTGCGTCCGATTTCGTGGATGCCATCAAGCATCTGCTTGGGCATCCGGAGGCAGCCAACCGCATGGGCGCGGCGGGTCGCGCCTGCGTCGTCAAAGGTTTCAGTTGGGATGCCCATCTATCGGGCATCGACGACCATCTGTTGGAGCCGGTCGGCATCGCCGGTGCGATGAAGGAATGTCATGTCCCGGCCTGAACCAGACGCAGTCGATGTCGTGCCGATGCAGGCAACAGTAACGGCCTCACTGCAAACGCGGTCATGGCGGTTGGCGCTGCCGGCCTTGGTGTTGCTTCTTGCGCTGATTCTCTGGTTGTATCGCGACACCGCGATGGCGATGGTCATGATCTGGTACCGGTCTGAGACTTTTACCCATGGTTTTGTGGTCTTGCCGATTGCGCTGTGGTTGATCTGGCGTCGCCGTCCCGTCTTGGCATTGTTGACACCAAAGCCAAGTGTCCTTGCGCTGCTGTTCGTCGCCGGCCTGGCCATGCTATGGCTGTTGGGTGATCTGGTTGCGGTCAATTCGGTGACGCAGTTTGCCTTGGTGGCGCTGCTGGTGGTTTCGGTCCCGGCCATTATGGGACTGTCAGTGGCCAAGACCATCGCCTTTCCATTGACCTTCATCTTCTTCGGAGTCCCCATCGGCGAGTTCATGATGCCGCAACTGATGGACTGGACAGCCGACATGACAATATTTGCGTTGCGGTTGTCTGGAATACCGGTATTCCGCGAAGGGCTGAACTTCGTCATCCCTTCGGGCAGCTGGTCGGTCGTCGAGGCTTGCAGTGGGGTGCGGTACCTGATCGCGTCGGTCACGGTCGGAACGCTTTACGCCTACTTGAACTACCAGTCCACCCAGCGGCGGCTTCTATTCATCCTGGTGTCCATCTTGGTGCCTGTCGTCGCCAATTGGTTGCGCGCCTACATGATCGTCATGATCGGCCACTTGTCCGGAAATTCCCTGGGCGTCGGGGTCGATCACCTGATCTACGGCTGGCTGTTTTTTGGCGTTGTCATCCTGCTTATGTTCATCATCGGAGCGCGCTGGACCGAGCCGGATGTACCACTGCCCGTGGCATCTGCTTCGATGCTTGCCTCGGCGCCTGGCGACTGGTCGACGCGCAGAGTCTGGCTCGCAGCGCTTGTTTGCTCGATCTTGGTTGTGTTGCCCATTGTCGCCAAGGACCGGTTGGCGACGAGTGGTGTCTTGGCCGTGCCTCAACTGGTGCTTGGCGAGGCCGCGATGCAACCCTGGCAGCCGGCAGATGCAGCCGCAATCGGATTCAGGCCGAACTTCGAGAATCCATCCGCTGAACTCAACCGGGCGTTCGCGCAAGAGGGACACGTCGTTGGACTCTACTTGGGCTACTACCGTGACCAGGACTATGAGCGCAAGCTCGTCAGTTCCACCAATATGCTGGTCAAATCGGCCGACAAGGCCTGGAGCCAAGTCGAGAGTGGTTCCTCCATTGCCAAGCTTGGTTCGGAGCAGGTAACGCTTCGCAGCACGGAAATGCGTCGTATGTCGGCGGCCGTGGCATCTGCGCCGCAGCTGCTTCTGGCTTGGCAGGTCTATTGGATCAACGGCAGGTTGACCAGCAATGATTACCTGGCAAAGATTTATAGTGCGGCAAACCAGTTGCTGGGCCGCGGCGACGACTCGGCGTTGATCGTCGTCTACACATCGGCGGAACGCAGTGGCGACGCTGCAGCGTCCCTCGGTTCGTTTTTGTCCACCCAATATGGCGCCATCGATGCTGCGCTCAGGGACGCGGCAGGCAAGCGTTAGTGCCGGGCATCGCGCACAGGATTTCTATTTCAGGAGGTTGAAACATGAGTGTGGTTGCAGTCATTGGCCTGGGTTACGTCGGGCTCCCGCTGGTGGTGGAGTTCGGCAAGCATGGTCGAACCATTGGATTCGATATTGCAGTGAACAAGGTGGAGTCCTGCCAGCGCGGCGTTGACCCATCGCGTGAACTGTCGGACGACGACATGCGTCTGGCCAAAAATGCGGTCTATACCGCCGATCCGGCCTTGCTGGCCGAGGCTGACATGATCATCGTGGCGGTGCCAACACCCGTGGACACAGCGCATATTCCAGACTTCCGGCCGCTGATTGGTTCCAGTATCAGTGTTGGCCGGCACATGAAAAAAGGTGTGACCGTCGTTTACGAGTCAACGGTCTACCCCGGCGCGACCGAAGAGGTGTGCATTCCGGTGCTGGAGCGCGAGTCGGGGATGGTCTGGAAAAAAGACTTCTTCGTCGGCTACTCGCCTGAGCGCATCAACCCGGGCGACAAAGAGCATACGCTGACCAAGATTCTCAAGATCGTGTCGGGCGACACGCCCGAGACACTGGACCGCGTCGCCAAGCTGTACGAGCGCATCATTGTTCCGGGCGTGCACCGGGCATCCAGCATCAAGGCCGCCGAAGCGGCCAAGGTGATTGAAAACACCCAGCGCGACCTGAATATTGCGCTGATGAACGAGTTATCGATCATTTTCGACAAGCTGGGCATCGACACCTCCGAGGTGCTGGAGGCGGCCGGCACCAAGTGGAACTTTCTCAAATTCAAGCCTGGCCTGGTGGGCGGGCACTGTATCGGTGTCGATCCCTATTACCTGACGCACAAGGCGGAAATGCTCGGCTACAACCCGCAGGTGATTTTGGCCGGGCGTCGGATCAATGACGGCATGGGCAAATTCATCGCCGAGCAGACGATCAAGCACATGATCGCTGGCGGCAGTTATATCAAGGGTGCAAAAGTCAATGTGCTGGGCCTGACGTTCAAGGAGAACTGCGGCGACCTGCGCAATTCGAAGGTGATCGACATCATCAACGAACTCAGGACCTATGGCGTGGAGGTATTTGTCACCGATCCGCAGGCTGAAGCACCCGAGGCTTTGCATGAGTATGGCGTCAAGCTCCTTTCCTGGGACGAGCTTCCGCGTGCCGACGGCATTGTGGCGGCGGTATCCCACAAAGAATACGCCGTGCTGTCGATCGACGACATTGGCGAGAAACTGGTCAAGGGCGGCGCATTCATCGACGTGAAGGCAGCCTTCGATGCGCAAACCATCCGAGATGCCGGGTACAAACTGTGGCGTCTGTGAGCGCGGGTTGGCGCCCTGACTACAACCAGACGCCAACGCGCCAGGTTGCCCGTGCACACCGGTTGGCGATGCTCCATCGGCATGGCAATCGCTGACCAACGCCCTCTGGTTGCGCATGTCATGCACCGATTCGATATCGGCGGGCTCGAGAACGGCATCGTCAACCTGATCAACCACATGCCGCAGGACAGGTACCGGCATGTCGTGGTCGCGTTGACTGAAGTGACGGAGTTTCGCAATCGCGTGCAGCGCAAGGACGTTGAATTCATTGCCCTGAACAAGCCGCCGGGCCAGGGTCTATGGCAGTATCCCAAGTGGTACCGGCTTTTCCGACGCCTGCGTCCTGATATCGTGCACACCCGCAATCTGGCCGCACTGGAATGCCAGTTGCCGGCCTGGATGGCCAGGGTCCCGGTGCGGATCCATGGGGAACATGGGCGCGACGTCAGCGACCTCGACGGCAGCAACCGCACGTACCAGCGGGTCCGCCGTTTCTATCGGCCTTTCGTGCACCACTACATGGCCCTGTCGCGTGATCTTGCCGACTATCTGCAGCAGAAGGTGTCGGTTTCTGTCGACAACATCACGCAGGTGTACAACGGCGTGGACACCGATCGATTTGCGCCCGCGGCAGACGGACCCGTGGTCATCGAGGGCTGCCCCTTCGATCCGTCGCAGCATTGGATAGTGGGCACCGTAGGTCGGATGCAGGCCGTCAAGGACCAGGTCATGCTGGCACGTGCCTTTGTGCATGCGCTGGAACTGGCTCCCCGTCTCAAGCCGCGGATGCGCCTGGTCATGGTAGGCGATGGTCCTGTGCGTGCCCAGGCGCAGGCAGTGCTGGATGCCGCAGGCGCAACGGCGCTGGCTTGGTTGCCTGGTGAACGCAGCGATGTGGCCGACATCATGCGCGGTCTGCATGCGTTCGCCCTGCCCTCGCTTGCCGAGGGAATATCCAATACCATCTTGGAGGCGATGGCCAGCGCGCTGCCGGTAGTGGCGACGAACGTGGGTGGAAATGCCGATCTTGTCCTCCATGGACAGACCGGTGACATCATTGCCGCCGGCGATCCGCTGGCCATGGCGCGGCGGCTGATTCACCTTGCGTCGGAGCCGACGGCTGCTTCGGCCATGGGTATTGCGGGTCGCGCGCGTGTCCAAGCCTCGTTTAGTATGCAGGCCATGGTCAAGAACTACCAATATGTGTACGACATGCAGTTGCAGCGTGCGCGTGCGCACTGACAAAGGGTTCAGACAGCATGTGTGGCATTACCGGCATATTTGACACCCGCGGCAAACACGACATCGACGTAGCAGTCTTGCGTCGCATGAACGATTCGCAGATCCACCGCGGACCCGACGAAGGCAGCTGGCACATCGAGCCGGGCGTGGGCCTCGGCCATCGGCGCCTGTCCATCATTGATATTGCCACCGGGCAGCAGCCCCTTTTCAATGAGGATGGCTCGGTGGTGGTGGTCTACAACGGCGAGATCTACAACTACCAGCAGCTGATCCCCGAACTGCAGGCACTGGGACATGTGTTCCATACCAAGAGTGACACCGAGGTCATCGTGCACGCCTGGGAGGCCTGGGGTGCAGATTGCGTCAAGCGGTTTCGCGGCATGTTCGCGTTTGCATTGTGGGACCGCAATCGCCAGACATTCTTCATGGCACGCGACCGGCTGGGCGTCAAACCCATGTATTACGCACTGCTTGACGATGGCTGCCTGCTGTTCGGCTCCGAGCTCAAGTCGGTGCTGGCGCACGGTGGCATGCGCCGCGATATAGACCCGTTGGCGGTGGAGGAGTATTTTGCCCTCGGCTATGTGGCCGAGCCGCGCACAATCTTCAAGCAGGCCTGCAAGCTCTCGCCTGGTCACAGCCTGACGATCCGGCGCGGCGAGCCCATTCCCGAGCCGGCCGAATATTGGGATGTGCAATTCACGCTGGACAACACGATCTCAAGCGCGGACGCCCAGGCCGAGTTGGTGGAGCGGCTCACGGAATCGGTGCGGTTGCGCATGATTGCCGAGGTGCCGCTGGGAGCTTTCCTGTCCGGTGGTGTCGACAGCAGTGCTGTCGTGGCGCTGATGGCAGGGGTTTCGTCTGGCCCGGTCAACACCTGCTCGATCGGCTTTGACGATCCGGCATTCAACGAATCAGCGTTTGCCCAGTTGGTGGCCGATCGCTACAAAACCAACCACCGGCTGGAAGTGGTCAAGAGTGACGACTTCGACCTCATCGACACGCTGGCGCGCCTGTATGACGAACCCTATGCCGATAGCTCGGCCATCCCGACCTACCGGGTCTGCCAACTGGCGCGCAAACATGTCACCGTGGCGCTGTCGGGCGATGGGGGTGACGAATCCTTTGGTGGTTACCGGCGTTATCGCCTGCACATGATGGAAGAGCGCATGCGCTCGGCGCTGCCCCATGGAGTCCGGCGCGCGGTATTTGGTACCTTGGGACGGCTGTATCCGAAGGCCGATTGGGCGCCGCGCATGTTTCGGGCCAAAACCACGTTCGAGGGCATTGCGCGTACCTCGATGGAGGCGTATTTCCACTCCGTGTCGATCCTGCGCGACCCGATGCGTGCGCAATTGTTCAGCGCGCGCTTCAAATCAGAGTTGGGTGATTACCAGGCGCGTGAGGTATTTGCACGGCATGCTGCAAAGGCGGGCACAAACGATTCATTGGCTTTGATCCAGTACCTTGATTACAAGACGTATCTGGTAGGTGACATCAACACCAAGGTCGACCGGGCCAGCATGGCGCATTCGCTCGAAGTGCGTGAACCGCTGATGGACCATGAACTGGTGGAATGGCTGGCGACCCTGCCGACGAGTCACAAGATCCAGGGCCAGGAGGGAAAATACCTGTTCAAGAAATCCATGGAATCGTTTTTGCCCGACGACGTGTTGTACCGGCCCAAGATGGGTTTCTCGGTACCGCTGGCGCGCTGGTTCCGCGGGCCATTGAAGCAGCGGGTACAGGATGCGGTTCTGGGTGACCGGCTGGAAAGTACCGGTTGGTTTAACAAAGACTACTTGCGGCAACTGGTTGCCGACCATCAGAGCGGAGTGCGCGACCACAGCGCGCCTATCTGGACCTTGCTCATGTTCGAGGCCTTTTTGCGGCAGGTAGTAGATGGCGGTGTCATTCGTGAAATCAGCCCCGATTCGCCCGAACGAATGGCAATGGCGGTATGAGCCACCGGGCCACTCCCAAGGCGAATTCTGCAGTGCGTAGCACGGAAGGTAGTTCAGAGAGCCTGAGAGACCTCCCGAGTGGCGAGTTCCGGAATGCGCGAATTGAAGATTCGCCAGCAAGCCTGCGTATTCTTCACGTCCTTGACCACTCCATCCCTTTGCATAGCGGGTATTCGTTTCGCACGTTGTCGATATTGCGGGAACAGCGAGCGTGTGGCTGGCAGACGCACCATCTGACCAGTCCCAAACAACTTGATTGCGACGTGCTGGAAGAGCGGGTGGACGGCTGGGATTTTCTCCGCACCGCGCCGCCATCCGGCTTCATGGCCGCATTGCCTGGGTTGGCCCCGTGGGTGCAGATGAAAGCCGTAGAACGTCGACTGCTGGAGGTTGCAATGGCGGTCCGGCCGAGCATCATCCACGCGCATTCGCCGGTTCTCAATGCGATACCGGCCATACGCGTCGGTCAGCGGCTTCGCATACCAGTCGCCTATGAGGTGCGTGCGTTCTGGGAGGACGCCGCCGTCGACCATGGCACGACAACAGTGGGCAGTATTCGCTATCGTCTTACCAGGGCGCTCGAGACGTATGCGTTGCGGCGTGCCGGTCATGTGTTCACAATCTGCGAAGGACTTCGCTCTGACATAGTCGCGCGCGGGATCCCGAGCGACAGGGTCACGATCATTCCGAATGCTGTCGATATCGACTCCTTTGATATTGGCGGCGTGCCGGATGCGTCGCTGAAAGCTCAACTCGGATTAAGCGGTATGACCGTCGTCGGATTCATCGGCTCTTTCTATGCTTATGAAGGCTTGGATCTGCTGCTGGACGCCTTGCCGGCTATTCTGAAGAAGCGCCCGGATGTGCGCGTGCTGCTTGTCGGCGGTGGTCCGCAGGAGTCGGCACTCAAGGAGCAAGCGACGCGGCTTGGCATCGCAACGCAGGTAGTTTTCACGGGACGGGTTCCCCATCATGAAGTGCAGCGTTACTACAACTTGGTCGACGTGTTGACTTATCCACGGCATGCCATGCGGTTGACCGACCTGGTAACGCCCCTCAAGCCTTTGGAGGCGATGGCCCAGGGGCGTCTTGTGATCGCGTCCGATGTGGGGGGTCACAAGGAACTGATACAGCATGGTCAGACCGGGATTCTGTTTGCTGCTGGTCGATCCGAGGCTTTGGCAGATGCGGTGGTTCAGCTATTGGCAGCGCCCGACACCTGGCCGAAATTGCGCGCTCGCGGGCGTCAGTTTGTCGAGACGGAACGGCAATGGCGCCACTCGGTAGGGCGCTATGCCGCTCCGTACGCAGCCTTGTGCGGCGAATGACCGAGGCCGCGACCTTGCTTCATTGGCGTGGATTGCGCGTAGCGCTGGTCGGGCCATTGCCGCCACCCGCCGGCGGCATGGCGCTGCAAACAATCCAGCTCGCCGAATTGTTGCGTGGTGAAGGGGCTCAGGTTCACGTGGTGCAGACCAATTCGCCCTACTGGCCGGGCTGGGTGGGAAACATACCGATTCTGCGAGCGGCCTGTCGCCTCCTGCCCTATCTTTTCCGCCTGTGGGTCGAGGCCGGGCGCAGTGAGGTCATGCACCTGATGGCCAATTCAGGCTGGTCGTGGCATTTGTTTGCTGCACCGGCGATCTGGATCGCCCATTGGCGCCGCAGGCCGGTCGTCGTGAATTACCGGGGTGGAGGTGCGGCCAGCTTTCTCGGGAATCAATCCCGGTTGGTGATTGCAACGTTGAATCGCGCCAAGGCCATCATCGTTCCGTCGGGATTCCTGCAGCAGGTATTCAAGTCGCACGGCATCGCGACCGATGTTGTACCCAATGTGGTGAACCTTTCCCGATTTTCACCGGCAAATCGGACCGAATCCCCGTCCGATGCTGCGCCGCACCTGATCGTGACGCGCAATCTTGAATCCATCTACAACAATGAGGGGGCGATCAGGGCATTCGCACTGCTGCATAGCACCTATCCGCAGGCCCGGCTGACATTGACGGGTACCGGGCCAGAACTCGGCCGGCTGCAGCAAGTGGCAAAAGAGAAGGGGCTCGCCGACGCCGTCCATTTCGCCGGTCGTCTCGATTCGTCGCAGATGGCCGACTTGTATCGGTCTGCTCAGTTGATGTGGAACCCCAGCCTTGTCGATAATATGCCCAACTCGGTGCTCGAGGCGATGGCCAGTGGCGTACCGGTGGTGAGTACGAACGTCGGCGGTGTGCCCTTCGTGCTGTCGCATGGCCGCACGGGGATGTTGGTGGAGCCCGACGATCCGCTGGCCCTGGCCGATGCCGCAGGCAGGGTAATGGAGGATTCGGCCTTGCGTGAGCGACTGATCGACAATGGGCTTGCCGAGGTCCAGCGCTATACATGGGAGCAGGTGAAACCCTTGCTCGCACAAACCTATGCGAAGGCGCTGGCGTTGCGCTAAATGATTCACTATGGGGCTGTACACAAAGTTTGTTTCGTCGCTGCTGTTTCCGTTGCACGAGCGTGTCAAACGGCACAGCACCGTGCGCGTGCGCAAGGAACTGGAAAACACGCAGTGGCTGGATCGTGCGCAGATCGAGAATCTGCAGGTCGAACGACTCCGTTCGTTGCTGTTGGAAGCGGGCACCCATGTGCCGTATTACCGGGATGTATTCCGGTCAATCCAGTTTGATCCGGCGCGATTGGTTTCGCTTGGGCAGCTGCAGCAGTTGCCGTTGCTCACCAAGCCCATTATTCGGGCCAATATCGATCGATTGAAACATGCGCAGTCGGGTTCGCTGACGCGCTATTCGACCGGTGGGTCTTCTGGGCAGCCACTGCAATTTCTGGTCGGCAGCGATCGGGTCAGTCATGACGTCGCGGCGAAGTGGCGGGCGACGCGGTGGTGGGGCGTGGACATCGGTGATCCCGAGGTGGTGATATGGGGGTCTCCGATTGAGCTTCATTCACAAGATCGCATTCGCCAGTGGCGTGATCGCCTGCTGCGCAGCAGCTTGCTGAGTGCCTTCGAAATGACCGGGGAGAACCTCGACGGCTATCTTCAGCAGATTCGCGCTTTGCGACCAATAATGGTTTTCGGGTATCCCTATTCGATTGCGCTCATCGCGTCTCGCGCTGAGTTGCGTGGAGTGAGGCTCGATGATCTGGGAATTCGTGTCGTTTTCGTAACCTCGGAGTTCTTGCACGACCATCAACGCGAGACCATTTCACGCGTGTTTGGATGCAAGGTGGCAAACGGCTATGGAGGCCGCGACGCTGGATTCATCGCCCATGAATGCCCCTTCGGTGGCATGCATATCACAGCCGAGGATCTGATTGTCGAACTGCTCGACGATGGAGGCCAGCCCGTGCCGTTGGGGCAAGCCGGCGAAGTCGTCGTAACGCACCTTTTTTCCGCCGACTTTCCGTTCGTTCGCTATCGAACGGGCGATATCGCCGTGATGGCAAATGAAGTCTGTGCATGTGGACGCGGCCTGCCACTGCTCAAGGAAATTCAGGGTCGCACCAACGATTTTTTGCTGGCAACGGACGGAAAATTGCTGCCGTGCGGCGCCTTCACCTACCTGATGCGCGAGGCCGACGGAATTGAGTCATACAAGATCACCCAGGAGACTCGCACTTTGACCCGGCTGCAATTGGTGCGGCCGGCGGGTTTGCCGGACCCGTTGCGCGATCGGCTGGTCCAGGGCTTCAAGGGGCGTCTGGGCGATGGGGTCCAGATTGATATTGAGCTCGTGCAATCCATTCCGACGCAGGGAAACGGGAAATACCGGTATGTGGTGAGTCATGTGGTGGGACAGACGCCTGCCAGCGAGGCTGCGAATGCGTGACATCGTGCTGTTTGCCTTGCTGGCCGTCGCGCTGGTCTATTCGATACGACAAGCGTGGATCGGCGTGATTGCCTGGACTGTCGTGTCGATCATGAACCCGCACACCTATGGCTACGCGATCGCCACTTTCCCGGTGGCAGCGTCCATAGCCGTCGCGACGATGATCGGGGTTTTGATTGCGCCGGCATCGGAGAAACGATTCCCCTGGAGCGGTGAGTCGATCACGCTCGTCGCCTTGATGGCCTTCTTTTGCGTGACGCTGGTATTCGCGTTCGATTTTGCAGGCAGTTTCGACCAATTCAAGAAGGTGATGAAAATCGACTTCATGTTGTTGGTCGCGTTGTACCTGCTACATGACAAGCGGCAGATTCATGCCCTATGCTGGGCGTTGGTCGTATCCATCGGCTTCTATGGTGTGAAAGGCGGCCTTTTCACGATCGCAACGGCGGGCGCGCACAGGGTGTGGGGTCCGCAAGGCACCTATATCGAAGGTAACAACGAAGTCGCTTTGGCCATCATTCTGGTGATTCCGCTGGTGCGTTACCTGCAGATGCAGACGAAAGTACGCTGGCAGCGGCTTGCTTTTTTTGCTGTGATGGGCCTTATGGCGGCGGCCGCATTGGGCAGTCATTCACGCGGAGCGCTATTGGCTATTCTTGCCATGGCGATGCTGTTGTGGTGGCGGAGCAAGGGAAAAGTATTGGGCGGGATGGTGATTGCCATAACCGGTGCGATATTGTTTTCGCTTATGTCCGATCAATGGTTCAAGCGAATGGAAACGATTGGCGAATATCAGGAGGATGCATCTGCGATGGGGCGCATCAATGCATGGTACATGGCATGGAATCTGGCCAAGAATCACGTATTTGGCGGGGGCTTCGACATCTATACGCCATTGACTGCAAGCCTTTTCGCACCCGACCCAACACAAATTCGAGCGGCGCACAGCATCTATTTTCAGATTCTTGGCGAGCATGGTTTTATCGGGCTGGCATTGTTCTTGCTGCTTTACCTATTCACATGGCGGTCCGCTGGCGTGCTGCGCAAGGCCGGCTCACAGGATCCAGAGATGCAATGGGTGCGTGATCTGGGTGCAATGTGTCAGGTCGCGCTGGCGGGGTATCTGGTAGGCGGCGCCTTCCTGAGCCTCGCGTATTTCGATTTACCCTACAACATCATGATTCTGGTTGTTGCGACACGCGTGTGGGTGCTCGATCGGGAGCGGCAACCGCGTCGATCGTTGGGGAGCCAAGGGCCGATCGGCGTCGACCCCGATGCGGTGGGCGCGCCGCCGGCAGCAGGGCGTCTGGCTGGTAATCCAGCCGGAAGTACAGCACATCGAATGGATGCGAAGCGTTTACCCTCTATTGCATTGCCGCTCCGGTAGCCGTTTAGATTCAGTTGCGAGTGTTTTATTGAGGCCGTGAAGTATTTCCGCGTGAAACCTATGACCATGGATGGGATGAGAAATTACTGGCCGTTCAATATTGGCGCTCATGTCGAAAGCGTCCCCATAGCGGCACGCAAGTGGACAGTCAAGAAGGGCAACGGCCGGTCGAACTGTGACTCAGTTGCGATTGTTTTAGACGCGCTCGTTCTTCAGGGGCGTGGGCAACTCGCGGGCCTGACTGCCCCCAGCTTTGTCGATCTCGCTCAATGCAGCTGATGGCAGACGACGCCAAGTCCAAAGCGCCGTTCCGACAAGACATCAATGGATTGAGGGCTTGGGCTGTCGGCGTGGTAGTTTTTTATCACTTCGATGTTCCCGGTTTCACGGGCGGATTTGTCGGAGTCGATGTCTTTTTTGTGATCTCCGGATTCCTGATGACGGGGATCGTTGCCAATGGGCTGGAGCGGGGAAATTTCTCGATCGTTGGCTTCTACCTGGCCAGGGCGCGCCGCATTGTCCCTGCGCTGGTGGTTCTATGCGCTGCTCTGATCGCCACCGGTTGGCTTTTCCTGTTGCCGCCAGATTACAAATTGCTGGGCTCCCACGTTGCGTACGCCCTCACTTTCGTTTCGAACGTTGAGTTTTGGCTTGAAGCCGGCTATTTCGATGTGGCCTCGCATGAGAAGTGGCTCTTGCATACATGGTCGCTCTCGGTCGAGTGGCAGTTCTATCTTGTATTGCCGCTTCTGCTCTGGGCACTTTGGAAATTCAGTCCCGGGCGACAAGCGCAACTTTGGGTCGTAAGCCTAGGGGTTGTAGCGTCATTGTTGGCGTCCGTACTGATGACGAATTCGGACAGATCGGCTGCTTTTTTCCTGTTGCATTCCCGCGCCTGGGAAATGCTGGGTGGCGGGCTGGTTTTTTTACTGGCACCTCGGTTGAAGCTGACTTTCTCGCAACGCCGTTGGCTCAGCGCGGCGGGGCTGGCGCTGATAGTGCTTGCCGTTGCCATGTATGACAAAAATTCCGCATGGCCAGGCTGGCGTGCAGCGCTTCCAGCCGGGGCAGCCATGATGGTGTTGACCAGCAACTCGGTGTCATTCTGGACTGCCAACGGCTTGGCGCAATGGATCGGAAATCGTTCTTACTCGATTTACCTATGGCATTGGCCGGTCGTCGTGGGATTGGTCTACCTGAATTTCCGAGATGTTGCGATGGCGGTTGCCGGCGCGATTTTGCTGTCGATGCTACTTGGCCATATGTCGTACGTTTGGGTTGAGCTACCGTCCCAACGCCTTCTGGGGCGGCAACGGGGGTTCGCGGCTGCCAGCGGTATGGGAGTAGCCATGGCGGTGGTGGTGATGTCTGCTGTCTTGGTATGGAAGTTGCAGGGCGTTGGAGGTCGTTTCGCGCCAGACATCGAGTTGGCAGCGGCGGAGGCCGCAAACGAGAATCCGCGCAAGGCAGAGTGCTTGCCCAATAGCGGTGTGCAGTTCCCGTCGTGTGTGTATGGTGGTGCAGATTGGAAAGTGATCGCGATTGGGGATAGCCATACGAGCTCGCTGGTCACGGGTTTGGCGGCCGCGCAAAACGGGGACGGAGCAGGCGTCATGCAGTGGAACTACTCTGGCTGTGTATTCGTTGATGGTCTCAAGTCGGCCCCTACTTTCGCTTCATTGATGGGAGGCGCCAAGTACAACTGCAAAGAGTTCATTGGGTGGGCGGCCGAGCAGCTGAAGTCCGTTCCACGCACCGTTCCCATTGTGATCATCAACCGTTACGCCAAGGCAGCATTTGGCCAGAACGAGAGTCTCCAGCTGGTGGAAGTGCCGGAAGTCTATTTCTCCAGGGTATTTGTTCGAA
This sequence comes from Rhodoferax sp., assembly GCA_031396205.1. Lineage (GTDB taxonomy): Bacteria > Pseudomonadota > Gammaproteobacteria > Burkholderiales > Burkholderiaceae_C > CAISIP01. The sequence goes on along the minus strand of JANNKH010000070.1, from coordinate 60,887 downwards.
CCACGCCCGACTTCTTGCGCGAGTTTGCACAAAAGATTACCCAGTCAGCCTGTCGATTGGCTCAACACCGAACGGTGTATATGGTGCGGCCGATTCCCGAGATGGGCTTCAATGTGCCCAACGTTGTTTCGCGCCAGATGGTGGTCGGCCTGCGCAAAGACGTCTATTTGTCGATGGACGATTACCGAAGGCGAAATGCCTGGGTTTGGGCCGCCCAGGATGCGGCGCGCGATCAGTGTGGCGTGAAGATTCTGGATCCCACTGCGTATCTGTGCCGCGACAATCGGTGTTTCGGCAGCAAGGACGGGCGCCCCCTGTATGTTGATGATGACCATCTGAGCGAGTTCGGGAACAAACTACTGGTGCCCATGTTTGCCGAGGTTTTTCGCGCTTTGTGATCGATCGATGGCAAGTCGCAGGCTCGCTCAAGTCGCTTCTCTGGGTATAAGGAAGTCAGTCGTATTTGAAAGTCAGGTTATCCATGCTGGAAATGCTCAGAAATATCAAGGACAAGCTTTCGATGAAACGCCTTCCCCCCGCGGCTTTGGCGGAACTGGCGACGGATAATCGGGGTCTTGCCGACCAGGACCCGGGTCCAGATGCCGTGGTCGAGGCATGCATGGCCTGGTTATGCCTGGCGCAAGACCGTTCTACTACTGCCGACGGCGGCGTTTCACGCGACTTCAGCCTGATCAAGGGCTGGAACTCGTCCTATCCGGAAACCACTGGATACATCATTCCTACCATGATCGAACTGGCGCGACGAACGGGACGCGATGACCTTGACGTGCGGGCACGTCGAATGCTGGACTGGTGCCTTGCAATCCAGTTCCCCGAGGGAGGTTTTCAGGGCGGGCGGATAGATTCGACGCCGGTCGTTCCTGTTACTTTTAACACCGGGCAGATACTGATCGGCCTGGCCGCAGGTGCCAAAGCCTATGGGGATCAACGCTACCATGACGCTATGCAACGCGCCGCAGGATGGTTGCGCGACACCCAGGATGACGATGGTTGCTGGCGCCGGTTTCCGACCCCCTTTGCGCAACCGGGGGAGAAGGTTTACGAGACGCATGTGGCATGGGGCCTGTTCGAGGCGGAGCGGGTTGCGCCAAACAATGGCTATGGTACTTCGGGGCTGAAGCAAGTTGACTGGGCATTGACAAAGCAACACCCGAACGGTTGGTTCTCATCGAACTGCCTTAGTGATCCGGTCAGACCGCTGACCCATACCATTGGCTATGCATTGCGGGGGTTTATTGAGGGCCACCTTCTGTCTGGACGACCAGATCTGCTTGCCGCTGCAGTGCGCACTGCTGAGGGTCTGGTCAATTCAATTGGCGACGATGGCTATCTGGCGGGGCAACTCGACGAGAAATTTTGTGCAGCGGCAGACTATGTGTGCCTGACCGGATCGGTGCAAGTGGCACATTGCCTCCTCCTCCTTTATCAGTTGAACGGCGACCAGCATTTCCTGGCAGCCGCGCAGCGCGCGAACCGGTATGTGCGGCGGACCGTTCGTCTGCAGGGGCCGGCGGACCAACTCGGCGGCATAAAGGGGTCGTTTCCCGTCAATGGCGGGTACGGGCAGTGGGAGTATCTCAACTGGGCGGCTAAATTTTGCATCGACGCCAACTTGCTTGAGTCAGATTTTTTGAAGGGACGCGATGCTCGCTAAGTTGAAGTCCATGGCTAAGTCGGTTTTGGAGCGGAACCGACGGAGACAAAACGCGAAGCACCTTGAACAGACTGAGCGCCATTTCACGCGGGCTGAATTGGCGAAGGACCTGCGCAATCTTGGCGTGGACATCGGTGACACGCTGTTTGTTCACTCGTCGCTCAAAAGCCTCGGCTATGTCGAGGGCGGTGCGGCCACGGTGATCGGCGCCCTGCAGGACACAGTCGGCCCAAGTGGCACGCTGATGCTTCCAACTTACTATATGCCCGGTGGCACGATATTGGGTACCTGCCAGACGCGCGATTACGTATTCGATGCCAAGAGGTTCGGTACCAACATGGGTCGATTGCCGGAAGCATTCCTGGCAGGCGACGGCATTTGCCGAAGTATCCATCCCACCCATTCGGTGTCGGCTTGGGGGCGGCACGCCACGTTTCTGACAGAGTCGCATCATCGCGCACCCTCGGTATTCGGGCTTGGCTCGCCATGGCAACGGGTGTTGGAGGTCGAAGGTGCCAAGGTTCTGGGACTTGGTATTTCGATGGGCCCAGTCACCTTCTACCATGTGCTGGAAGATTGCATGGCCGATGCGTTTCCAGTTCCCGTATGGCTCGATGAGACCTACCACTTGCCCTGTATCGACGCCGCAGGCAAGACCTGGCAGGTGCCGGTGCGACCTTTTGACGCGACCGTATCTGATCGCCGTATCGATCACGGCCCACGGAATGACTTGCGTGAATATTTTCGAGTCGAGTTTGAAAATGCCGGGTTGAAGGTCAACGGCCGCGTTGGCAACGCCGATTCTTGGTTTATTCCGGTGCGCGCGTTTTTCGAGCACCTGCGATCTCTTGCCAATGAGGGCATCACCATTTACTCGACCGCCGATCAGCTATTGGCGAGGCCGTTGAAGTGAGCGCAGAAGTCCTCGTCACGCCATATATTGGCCGCCATTTGCAGTCAATGTACTGCCGGTAATGAAGCCTGCATCCTCTGATGCAAGGAACAGTACGCATCGAGCGATCTCCGCCGGCTCACCCAATCGACCAACAAGGATATCGGGCACAATTTTCTGGTCCACGATGTCCTGATTCATGGCCATGATCATTTCGGTCTTTATATACCCCGGACACACGACGTTGACGGTAATGCCACGTGTTGCGTTTTCCTGTGCCAATGCCTTGCTGAATCCGATCTCTCCGGCCTTGGCCGCAGAATAATTTGTCTGGCCAAGCTGCCCCTTCTGCGCGTTGATGGACGAAATACTGATGATGCGCCCGAATTGTTTGTCGCGCATTTCCTCGATGACCGGCCGACACATATTGAACAGTGAATTGAGGTTTGTGTTGATCACGGCATCCCAATGGGCAATGCTCATCTTGTGGAACATGCAGTCGCGCGTGATGCCGGCATTATTCACCAGGATGCCGATGGTTCCCAGGTCCTCCCTGACCTTTTGTACGCCGTTCGCACACGCATCGAAATCAGTTACATCCCATCGGTAAACCGGAATTGACGTCTTGGCATGAAACGTATTTGCCGCAGCATCGTTGTTTGCATATACGGCCGCCACCTTGTACCCTGCCTCCTGGAGTGCAACGGAGATTGCGGCGCCGATACCTCTGGTGCCGCCTGTGACGATCGCAACTCGGGACATGTCGTATCTCCTGTTTTGTCTGGTCGATGGTGATCAACGCGGTGGCAGTCGAATTCTGTATGAGCCTGAGGCCGAACATGCTCCATGAACGCTTGGGTGCATTATCGAGCCAGTTTAAGCGACCCAATCCATTGCCGGCAAGGCGCAATGCGGAACAATGCAACAGCCATCTGCCGTGTGGCACGCCATCACCAGACACGGGACATCATCGCTTCGAGAAGACTTGTTCCTTCGCATACGATGGTACGCTTCGCGGTCGCTGCTTTCGCCCGATCGCCAATGTGGCATCGTATGGTGGTCAATCCCCAGCCGCCTCTAATCTCGGAAACATATGACAGAAGCTGAGTCGTTCATTGCCATCGGACAACCAGAATTCGCGGACGCGGGGCTGCAGCGCTTAGCCAACGCGGACGGCATCGTCGCTGCCTGGCGAAGACTGCTTGACCAACCGGACCTAGACAGCAGGCTTGACCAGGTTGGTGGTGACTTCGCGATGGCCCGGATTGATTCCGTTGGCCATGGGCTGGCGGTGGTCGACCGGTTCGCGACGCGCAGCCTTTGCTGGCAGGTTCGTGACGGTCGGCTCCGAGTGGCGGGTCGCGCGGACGAACTGGCCGACGACTCGACGGCGATCGATCCGCAGGCGATCTACAACTATCTCTATTTTCATTGCATCCCTTCGCCTGGGACCATCTTCAAGGGTATCTATCGATTGCCGGCCGCACACGCGCTCCGATTTGATGGCCATCGGGTGCGTGTCTGGCGCTACTGGACGCCCGATTTTGCACCGCAACGCAAGGCTGATTTCAACAGCCTGAAATCGGAGTTCCTTGCCTTGCTCAAGCAGGGAGTTGCCCGTCGGCTTGACGCCAGCAAGCCGGCCTGCTTTCTGAGCGGCGGTACGGACAGTTCCAGCGTGGCGGGATTGATCCAGTCAGTGACTGGGCATGGGGCAGATGGCTATTCCATCGGTTTCGAGGCCCAAGGCTACGATGAAATGGAGTATGCGCGCCTTGCTGCCCGAAGGTTCGGCGTCAAGCACCATGAATACTATGTGACAGCGCAGGATATCGCCGACAGCGTCCACCGGGTCGCGGCGCATTACGACCAGCCGTTCGGCAACTCGTCTGCGCTGCCGGCCTACTATTGCGCGCGCATGGCGCACGGCGACGGTGTCACCCGATTGCTTGCCGGCGATGGAGGCGACGAGTTGTTCGGTGGCAACGCTCGTTATGCGACGCAGCGCATCCTTGGCTGGTACCAGCATGTTCCCGCCGGGTTGCGCAAGAGGGTCGTGGAGCCGCTCTTGAGGGCGCCGTTTGCAAGGCATATTGGTGTGCTGCGAAAAGGGGCCAGTTACGTGGAACAGGCCAACGTAGCCATGCCGCGGCGGCTCAACATGTATAACCTTCTGTTGCGCGTCGGCCCGGCTGCGGTGTTGAGCGGCCAGATGCTGGAGGCCATCGATGACACGATCGCGCTGCGGCACCAGCAGGGTGTATGGGACGAAGTTCAGGGTGCCTCGCATCTCAATACCACACTGGCGTTTGATTGGCGCTATACGTTGGCCGAGAGCGACCTGCCCAAAGTGGTCGGCATGACCGAAATGGCCGGTGTGCAGGTAGGATTTCCCTTGCTTGACAGCGGCTTGCTCGACTTCTCGCTGCGTTTGCCAGACCACTACAAGCTGCGCGGCCTCAGATTGCGGTGGTTTTTCAAGGAAGCGTTGCGAGGATTCCTGCCCGACGAAATCATCGGCAAGGGCAAACACGGCTTTGGATTGCCGTTTGGTGTCTGGGTACAGAACAATGCGTCCCTGAGTCGAATAGCCAGGGAGGCGCTACACAGCATCGAGGCGCGCGGCGTGTTGCGGCCAGGTTTCGCCACGCGGCTCTGGCAGGAACTGTTGCCGCAGTACCCGGCCTACTATGGTGAACTTGTGTGGATATTGACGACGCTGGAGTTGTGGTTCCAGGCCAGGAAGCCTGCGTTTCGACTGGCCTGACCAACGCTCCGTCAACCGCCACCGCCGGATGCTGGCGTGCTTTTCTGCCATGCTATCCAGCGCGTCAGCACGATGGTGCTTTCGACGGTTTTTACGTGATTGAAGCGAGCCTTTTCGATGCCGCGCACGGAGGCCTGGTTGTCGGGCGCACAGGTGACGATTGCCCGCTTGAAACCTTGCGATGCCAGGCTGTGGCTGATGGCCAGCAAAAGGCGGGGATAAAGGCCCTGGCCGCGGTGCGCGGGAAACGTGTAGCAGTTGCTGATCATCGGGGTGTCACGCGCTTCGCCCAACACCTTCTTGTAGAAGGATGCGAACAGCACGAACCCAAAACTCATGACCTGATGGTGCGCATCAACCAGTGCAAACAGTTGCGCGTCGCCACGCAGCGCCTCCCGGTAGGCGTGATTGGCCTCGATCAATACAGCTGCTTCGACAGCCCTGGTGCCGTTGCTGCCCAAGGTATGGCGATTGACCGCCACGACAATGTCTGTATCGCAAGCCTGGGCATGCAGCGCGCCCAGGTCCATGCAATAGAGCACGTCGCTGCGCCGCTGTGCAACGCGCGAGACGACAAAGCGCAAGAATCCCCAGGTACCCCGGGTGCGGATTTCGCGCGCGAGTCGCTGCATCAAGCGCATCATGGAACGGCCCTTGGCTGAACGTCTTTCGGGCTGCTCACCGACATCAACCATCGACGCAGGGCGAATCGCCTCTTCTCCGTCACGCTACCGATCAGCCAGATCGACAAGGCGACACAGGCCATGACCGCCGCGTAGCGCTGGTATCCCGAGCTTGGCAGGTCGATCAGTGCGGCGAAAAAATAGATGAGAGGTTGGTGCAGGATGTAGATCGAGAACGTGAACCCAGCCAGTAGCCGGATGGGCTTTTCCAGCGCATGGAAAAGGCCGGCCATGCGAAAGATGATTCTTCGCATCCCAACGAAGTTGATGAACACAATTCCCGCCAACAAATAGTCGGAGAGAAACCATCGTGAGAACGTCAATTCGCGGTGCAGATCTGGTCCGATCCGCGTCTTGAGCCATTCAAACAACCCGTTTGTCACGTCATAGTGCTCGAACGCGATCAAAAAGACCCATGACCCTCCCGCCAGAAGCCAACCGGCTGCTTCATTGATGCTCTTGGCTGCTTCCCATCGGTAGATGACGACGCCGAGGACCCAAATAGGCGCAAGCAGTGCGATCTTGGGGCCCAGGACCAGGAGCAGCAGGCCGATCAGCATCCATCGCCACCGCTTGTTGCCGAACGCGTAAATGGCGAAGGCCGCGTAATACCAGACCTCGTAATTCAATGACCAGTAAGCGATGTTGGAAAACGATGTGATCGAAATGAACCAGATCTCATTGAGGAATGCCAGACTGGTAAGAACCCGCAGCATTGCATGGTCCTTGGTCGTGTTGCCTGCATAGATGTCTGGTGCGATGGATTGACCAATCGCGTCGAGCAGCAGAGCCAGAAGCACCGCCGGCACAGCGAGCGACCAGACGCGCGAAAGTCGACTCGACCAGTAGGCTCGTGCATGATGTTCTTTCGTATCTGTCGCATAAGCAATGACGAAGCCCGACAGCACGAAGAAGATGATCACCGCACTGTGCCCATAAGTCGAAAACGGCAGGATGGGCTCGACAATCAAGCGCGAATTCGAGTGATATACCACCACCAGACATGCCGCCAGGAATCGAAGAAGATCGAGGTAGATCGAGAATGCGCGCGTCATGTCGGTCGAATCAATTGGCGCGGCGGAGCTGGCGCTTGATCCATTCCTTGAGGCCCAGCTTCTGGAGCGTTCGCACGGCAAGCGCATTGGCGGTATCGAAAAACCTGAATGTCCAGACCGCCAGCATGTAGCGGGGCCGTCGCGGAACCAGTACCGGATTGGCTGTCATGCACGATTCGTTCGAAAACAGCCGCTTGTAGTCGGCATCACCGCTGCCGAAATCGAGCAGCATGGGGCGATCCACCGCATACAGGTGCCGAAGCATCAGCAGATTGCAGACGATACCCGGCGCAATATCGCGCCAGGCAGGGTCATAACCGGTCTGGCGGTGCTCATAGGTTCCGTCGGCACGCTGGTGCCCCAGGATGAAACACAACGGGATATCACCATGCCACAGGATGAAGGAGCGAAACGCCCCGGCCAACGCTGCTCGACGACCGGACGCCACGCTGGCGTCGTCGTTGTCGACCGACTCGCCGAACAGGCGAAACTGGTAGGTCTGCCGGTTGATGGCGTTCGCCGCATCCAGGAACGGCTTGACCTCGTCGGGCAAGCGGTATTCGTTCAACACGAAGGCGGTCCCGAGCCGCTCACCAAAGGTCTTCTCCTTCTTGCGCAATTGGGTTCGATACTTGGTGGCCAGTTCCGCGAAAAAATCCACGAAACTGCCGCGAAACCGGTGCTGGAGATGGGTATCCGGATCGTTCTTGATCAGCATGTAGCCCATCGATTCAGCCTGCGACAAACCAGCATAAAGCGCGGTATTGGTGGGCACGTCTGTCAGCACGATCGCGCGATCGGCCTGATGTTCCCGTAGCCAGCGCAGCAGTGCAACCGCATCGGACTCGGCCATGACACCGTGGGGTGCCAAAGGCGTCAGCCGGATGGCCGGAATGCGGATCGATCGCAGGATTTTCTCGCCAAACCGCAGCGGCAGTGGCAAGGTTTGTGCCAGCCAGGGTGTCAGCAGATGGGTGGCGGATTGCCTGTCCGCCGCGAATACCGAGAACTGTCCGCTTTTGGCACAACCGGCCTCCGAAATGATGACGCGCAGAACGGACTCCAACTCGGCGACACAGGGCCGCAGCTGCAGCATATCGGCTGGCAATTGCAACGACATGATCCGCAGCGGAGTGGCCGTTGTCGGTGCTTGGACCGTCGTGTCCACCATCAGGCCGGCCTTCATTTGACGATCTGAGGATCGCGCAGCAAGTTCGCGGCAAAGCGCATGCCGAAGCGCGTGCGTGTGCGGTCCCATGGTGTGAAGCGCGGCAGCTGGAACATGTCGGTATCGCGTCCGGCCGCGCCGGTGGCGGTGGAAACAGCGGCGGCAAACCCCAGGCTGCGAACGATCTGCACATTGGTCGCGTTGTAATCCAGACCGGGCCTGCCGTTGGGGTATGCGAACAGGGTCACGGGCTCGCCGATCAGTGTCTGTAGTTCGGACTTGTTGCGCAGGATTTCCTCGCGCGCGATGTCTGAATCCAGGCGCGCAAGAATCGGATGGGTGTGCGTGTGAGCGCCAATCTGCATGCCCGCCCGTTTTAGCCCCAGTACCTGTTGGCTGGTCATCATCAGGTTGGTCGGTAGCACCACTCCGGCAATCCGGGCAGTAGCATCTGCAAGCTCCTGTCGCAACGGCGCAGGCTCGTACTTGATCCGGCCAATGACCCCGGCGATCGCATGACTGCGCGTCGCAGGCGATTCGAGCGACCAGCGGGCCGTTGCACGATCCTGCAGACGCGCGAGCCCGCGCAGGTCGAGTTCACCTGCTGCGCAATGTCGCACCGCTTCGATCACGGTGTCGTTCCACATGCGTCCGCCGTTCAGATACGCGGTGGCCACGAAGAACGTGGCCGTCAGCCCATGGCGTTGCAGGATGGGCAGGGCGACATCATGGTTGTCCGCATAGCCGTCGTCGAATGTGATGGCTGCGGCTCGCGCGGGCAATCTCCCGTCCTTGAGGCGATCCACAGCCTCATCCAGTGGCAAGACGTTGCACCAACTCTTGACCCAGCCCATCATTTCGTTGAACTGGCGCTCGTCGACATCCCCTGGAAAAATGCTGTCGGGTTGGGGTTGTACCCGATGAAACAGGAGTATGGACAACCGGGCCCGCTGCGAGGCAGGCGACAGGATCGACAGTGCGGGTCTGATGGGAACCATGGTGCAGGTGGCAAAAGGTGTGTGTTCGGGCTGGAAAGGATCTGGTCGATTCGACTCAGCCCAGGCCCCTGCGATAGGCTTGTTCGATCAGTCGCCGGCCGGTAGCCCAGAATGGAGCGCTCAGCATCGGACTGTACCCATCTTGCGCGGGAGCGGGCCAGTCGCGAAAACCCCGGACCTGAAAAGAGTCACGATGGCGATTCAAAAACTCGCACAAACGATGGAATCGCCTGACGACGATCATGTCCGGTCTGGTCATCGACGGATCGAGCAACTCGAAGTTATGCAAGAGCAGCACAAAGCTCTTGCGTCCCGTTTCCAGCGAGCTCCAAAGCAGCGATTCGATCTCGGAGGACGAACATGCGGTCAGTTGTGCATGCCGCAGTCGCCCAAGGCCATCATGAAAAACGGTCATCGGCACCTCGTGCAGACCGGCCATGCGTGTCACGTCCAACAACGGTCGGGACGGCGAAATTCCGCTGGCCATGCCGTTCATGCTGGCGTTGTAGCTGCTGTCGATGTGAATGCCACACGCGACCAGAGCCTTCAGCGTGTCCTGGTTCAGTCCGAAACTGCCGGCCCGGAATGCGTTGGGCGACGCTGCTCCTGCCTCGCGCAGCAATCGCTGACCGACCCGTATCAACGCGATCTGATCCTGCAGGCTGAAGAAACGCAAATGCTGGCGTTTGCCGGGCGCACCATCCAGCAGGGCTTGCCTGGCCTCATCGACCCACTCCGTATGGAGGTGCAACTGCACCTCCTGTCCGCCCGCGGAAAGCATGTGGACAACCTCGGCCAGCGGCTCGACACCGAATCTGCTGGAAAACAAGGGCTCGACAAAGAAGACGCCGGTCAGACCATGCTCCTGAAAAACCTTGATCTGATAGGGCAACCCATAGTCACCGCGCGCCGTGCGTCCGTACATGTAGCGCTGGAATGCGGCAGGAAACTTGGCATCGATATCCTTCCAGCCATCACACCAGACCTCGACATCGACCGTGAGAAATACGTCCATCATCAGGGGGTCACTTTTCTGGGAGCGTTTCGAGGCGGCATGCGTCGAGCCAACGTGCGTCGTTCGACAACGGCATTTGGCGCGGCCATGTCTGCTATTTTCCCTCCACGCTGCCGATGACGTCGATTACCTCGTCCCGTAATGCAGATGGAGTATCCAGTAGCAGTCGCACGCGCTGCTGGTCATCGGCAAGCCACCGGTCGATCATCCCTGCGTCGAGCCGGACGCCGAAACTGCTATCTTGACCGAGTATCCGGGCCCATATCTTGTCGCCCAGTTCTTTCTTGAAATGTCCCGCTTCCCAGTAATAACGCAGATGGGTCCGCCGGTCCGATCGCACCGGAATGGGTTCCAAAGTCTCCTCGGAGATGCCGCTGAAGTCCCAGACCGCGATCGTGCCTCCTTGGCTGGACAGGCGCTCCGCACTAGCCAGCACCTGACGCTTCCAGGCCGAGAACAGGTCACCCATTCCAAGCCGTTCCATCAACATGCGAAATTGGGCGTGATAGGGATAAATGATGATGTGTACTGTGCTGCCTTGCGTTAGCAGCCGCTTGATCGACGCCTCCAGCATCACTTCATCGTCCGATACGGCACCGTCTTGCGGACGCAACTGCTTGGGCTTTCGCGTCCAGCTGCGAACGTTCTCTGTCGCGCGTTGCCGGAACAACGCGTAGTGGCCGCCGGTCTCGATTTCCGGGATGTAGCTCAACAAGGGATTGAATCCCCGCTCGGTCAAAATCGACGGGTACTTGGCGCGCTGCAGCCACAACATCGACAGGCTGTCGACGAGTCCTGATGTCGAGAATACCGATTCAGCCAAGAATTGCGAATCTCGTCGGGGCGGCGGATCTGTCGTCAGCGTCGGCAGCGGTTTGGGCACCGAACCACCGAAAAAATCGAAAAAATCGACACCCAGCAGCGCAGTCCCAGGCAGGCATCCTGTGGCTTGCAGCCACAGGATCTGCTGGTAGATGGTCCTGCCCCCGGTGCCCGGAACCGCATGGTTGTAGGCCGAAAGCCCCCGCGCAGCGAGGACCGGGGAATCCGGATCCAGGCCGATCCCGGCGCGTGAGTTGCCAAAAATGCCGGTACCGGGACAAATACGCAGCGCGCCCTGGTAGCGGGTTAATTCGCGATGGTGATCGAGGAACGGCTTGACCGCGTTGATACCCGAGATGCGGGGTGAAGGAAACACACCCATCGGATCCATCAGAACGTTGAACGCTCCGGTGGCCGAAATGGTCAGAGCCACGGTCATGAACATCCAGCGCAGGTAGGTCGCCCAGACGGAGCGCGGCGCGTGCGGCTTCATCAAAATTGAAAATAGAGAAACTCGGTCGGGCGGCTCAGCGCCAACGCACCGCAGGCGAACAGGAGCCCGATCCATACTGCGTGGCTTCGCCGGGGAGCCCAGAAGGGTCCACGCGCCACTTGTTGCAGCGTTGCATTTTCGTTGGGCAGTGCGGGTTCGAAACGTGCCATGATTTCCTGTGTATTGGGAGCGAGGAACGCGATCAGCGCCCCGACGGTGATCCAGCCCCAGGTTTCCACGAAGGTGCTCCCGCCCCCGAGGTAACTGGTGATGCCCAGTGATTCAAGAACGACCCGAACCTGGCCGATCTGGGACAGGATCGCATCCGGAATTGCGGCGCCCCAGGCTCCAAACATGCCCAAGACGATGCGATTGGCGGTTTCCATGTCGGGTGACCGGAAGTAGACCCATGCCACGACCACGGACAAGAACGTGACGATGATTCCCAATGGTTTTCCGAGGTGCGATCCCCAGGGGATTGGGATGCGTCGGCTGACCTCGTTCCAGGCATGGTGGATGACCAGATAGGCGCCATGAAGCGCTCCCCACACAACAAAGTTCCACCCGGCTCCATGCCACAGGCCACCCAGCACCATGGTGGTCATCAGATTGGCTTGTCGCCGGAGTCGACCGTGCCGATTCCCGCCCAGGGGAATGTACAGGTAGTCGCGCAGAAAGCGGGACAAGGTCATGTGCCAACGGCGCCAGAACTCGGAAATATTGCAGGACTTGTACGGTGAATTGAAATTGAGCGGCAGGCGTACGCCAAAGATCCGGGACAGGCCGATGGCCATGTCCGAATAGCCCGAAAAATCAAAATAAAGCTGGAACGTGTAGGCCAATGCGCCGCCCCAAGCGACAAACAGCGTCGGCGTATCAGCGAGGGGAGAAAACACGGGTGTCGCGTAGCCCGCCAAATTGTCCGCAATCAGAACTTTCTTGGCCAACCCGATGGCGAAGATCGTTAGGCCGACAGCAAAGTTCTCCAGATGCGGCCGGTAGTTCCGATCGTCATCGAACTGGGGCATCATTTCCCTGTGGTGCAGCACCGGGCCGGCGATCAGGTGCGGGAAATAGGTGACAAACAGCAGGTAGTAGGTAAATCGGTATTCCGATACCTTGCCGACATAGGCATCGGCCAAGAATGCGATCTGGGTGAAGGTGAAGAACGAAATACCAATCGGAAGAATGATCGCCAACGCAGGCCAATCGGTTCCCAGCAATGCATTGCTGCTGGCCAGGAAGAAATCTGCGTACTTGTAGTAGCCAAGCAGCGAGAGATTTGCGATCACGGCCAAGGCGAGCCCCCATTTGCCTTTCTTGCGCATCGCGTGCCTGGCGATGAAGCCGCCGGCAATGTAATTGCCACCGATCGAGGCCAGCAGCAAACCTACGTAACGGTAATCCCACCAGGCGTAAAAGAACAACGAGCAGACCGCCAGCCAGGCCGCTCCCAGGCCCTTGCCATGCCGGCCCGCAATGAAATAGCCTGCAACGGTGATCGGCAGAAACACCAGCAAAAACGCATAGGAATTGAAAAGCATGTCGCTGCGGTTGACGCGGTTGACTGGCTCAGCGCCCGCTCGTGGAAGTCGCCTGAATGGCTCCCGGCACCCAGCGCGTGCGACCGGCTAGCGGAGTCAATCTGCCAGGTTCCAAGTGCTCCAGACGCGGCTGAAGGCTTTCCAAGGCCGAGTCTTTGCCGCCCAAGCCATCCACCGACAAGGAACGATCCGCCAGCGTGAAATCCATTGCGGACGGATTGTGCACGGCGTTATGGGACACCTGGTGATCCCCTCCTTGGCTGTCGACTGAAAAGCCGGACATCGAACCAGGCCCCACCAGCAAATTGTTGCGCGTCACGATGTCGGGTCTGATGGCGAACTTGTCATAGAAGACATTCAGGAATCGTGCGGGCAGGACGCCCTCCGAATACAGCGTGTTGTGCACCAGTCTGAGCCGGCTCAGTGGCCAGGTGTTTCCCTCGGCGCCGAACGCGACCAGGGTCCGGTTTTCGGAGGCGCTGCTCTGCGCAATGACGTTGCCCACAAGTGTGACGTCGCCACCGTTGGGAAAATCCGCCTCGTACGAGGCGCTGCCACCCGGGCCGTCGACGAGAAGGTTGTAGCGCACATCGCTGATGCGCGCCCTGCTTTTCAGAAGATGCCCGCGCCTGCCGCCGTGGAACCGGCTGCCGATGACCCGCAGCGATGCTATGTGCCCGACATAGAGCAGGTGGGGTAGCGCCGGTTCGAGCACCGGTGCATCCGCAAACAGGCTTCTTTCGATGGTCAGTTCCGCATCCGGGAAATTGGCCGTGAGGATGCCGATCTGGTTATCGATGAATGCGCAGTCGAGCACGGTGAGCCTGCCCTTTTCGAACCGGATGCCGGCGCCATTGGCGGCGCTGACCCGAGCCCCGCGAAATTCGATATTCGATACCGTGATATCCCCGTCCCGAATGACCCAGATCGCCTTGCCCTCGGCACTGTTGCCGGCGGCATGCAATACCGTGCGGGTGTCGGCGCCGCGAATGGTCAGCCGCTTCTGCGTCCACACGGCGACATCGCCGTGGTAGCTGCCCGCACTGATTTCGACGACATCGCCATCTTGTGCCAGCCGCGCAGCGTCCGCAATGGTCTGCACCCGTTCAAGAGGCCCGACCCGTATGGTTGCTGCTTGTGCTTCCCGATCCAGCAGCAATGCCATTGCAACCATGCATCCGAACAGGACAAGGCGTCGCATCGGCGTCATTCACCCGCGCTGCAGCGCTGCCCGCGGTGGAATCTGAAGCATCAACGCCACTCCAAGCATCCAATAGTAGAGCGTGGCGACACGAGGCACATCAAGCAGGCTGTCGAATAGACCAACGCTGGCAAATCCCACCAGGCTGGCCGCTACGGCGGGAGCCAGTGGATGGGCCCTTGCACGGCCCAGCGTCAGTCGCACCAGGGCGCCCGCCAAGAGCAGGCTCCACAACACCAGTCCGACAATTCCCTGGTCGAACAACACATGCATGAAAACGCTCTTGATATGCCATGGTAGATGGTGTCGGTCACTGGAAGAGAACCAGTGCACCAGTTCGTTCTCGAAGTCGCCGTTTGACAATAGTTCGCGGCCGTCGTCGCGGATCAGGCTGATATTGTCGAGATCCACCTGCCCTCCCAGCGTACTCATCGCCACAGAGAATGCGATCAGCTTTGGAGCATACCATTGGCCTCGTTGGACGCTGGCGCCATCGAGTTGCACCTCGATCGATTGCCATTTTCCAGGGGATGCCGTCAGATTGACGGGTTGGATCAGACAGGCGGCGTTGTAGATCAGGTGCTTCTCGCATACTTCGAAACTCAAGGCAATTTCTGCCGAGGTTCGCACGCGGGCTCGCAGCTTAGGCCGCGGTCCGGGCATTTCGACGCGCTGGCTCAGGCGAAAGACCTCGCCCCATCCATTGGTATGCAGACCACCCGTCAACCGCACGAAACGGTTGTTGTCGTCATGCAGCAATCGGTAGTCCCCCGGATGCGCCCCGGGATCGCCGATCAGGAAATGGCTTGCGGGAAAACGGCCAACGCCTTTGCCCAGGGTCCAGTCCCCTTGGCCGATCAGCATGTTGGCACTCTGCCTCCAATGCGCGAACCGGCCAGACAGGTCGCTGCTGCCGGTGGCGAAACGACTCCCCATGTAGTCGCCGCCGCCGAAAACCGCTGTGATCGCGAAGAACAGGACCATGACACTGATCACGCCAGCTTGCCGTCGATTCGATTCAGGCCACAAGGGACGAATTGTCGCTGTCGCGGCCAATAGCATCAGGTAGCCGACAAACGCCATCGTCGCAGCGGGCCCCATCGCGGTCGTACCGCCCCAATGCGACGCCACCAGCACAAGCGCAATCAACGCCGTAACGAAGCCAGCCAGCGCCATGGGCAACGCAATTCTGGGGAGCACACGACGTAGTCGATGCGCCAGAACCATGGCACAGGCAAACGCCATCGAAAGGCCAAAAAAAACATAAGGCCCCTTGTACAGAAACTGGGCCACGCCAGCGAGGGCGACCCCGGCAAGCAGGCCAGCGACGGTGCCGGTCGACCACACGCCAGCTGCCATTGGTCGAAGCATGGCTGCCAACGGCAGCATCAGCGCAAATATGGCGAGCAGAGCGATGGCACCGCGGTAGCCGCTGGTTGGGAACATCAACGCCACGCCGATACCGAACGCTGCAACAGGCAACCATGCGGTTGGTCGCATGGTTGCGGCATGGGTGGGCGGTGACACCGATGGGCCAACCACCCTTGCACGGCGCGCTTGCAGCGTCCGCAGCGCCAGCATGACCGCCAGTCCGACCGGAATCGCCAGGTAGACACCGCGCGAAAATGTGGTTAGGCATGCGTAGGCTCCCGCGGCTGTCATTGCGGCGGCCATGGACCATTTCCAAGGTGTGCGGGCCTGCAGCAATTCGCGAACCGCAAATGGCATGGTGAGGGCGAGAAAGCCATCCAGTGCCGCACCACCGACATGCATTTCCCAGAACAATCCAGAGGTGCGGTAGTCTGCCGAAAAATTGAGCAGATCGGTAAAGGCGGTGCGCTCCCACATAACGGCCAGGGCGGCAGCTGACAGACCTGTTGCCATCCCGAAGGACAAGGTACGTTCGGTCTGTTCAGGCTGCGCTGCCTGGAGCTGCCGCCACAGCGGCAAAAGCAGCATGGCGAGAAACAGGCTCTTGGCCAGCCGCACGCTGTTCATGGGTTCGTGGTAGCCCTGAAACCATCCGAATGAAAAGCCGCCGGCATCGTCGAAGCCCCGCCCCATGGACCACAGCGTTGATCCCGCGAACAGGCCCAACGCAATCCAGCACCCGATTGCGCGGTGATCGCGCGTCGTCGCGGTCCGGTTTGGACGGGCGAAATGACGCCAGATCTGCCCGGTGTAGCCGCCGGCGGCCATGGCCAGCACCAGCATGTCGAATTCCTCGAAAGTGATCCAGCCGGTCCAAGGCGCGAATCCGACCACAGCGACGCATGCCGGCATACTGGCCAGTATCAAAATTGGTGCCAAACCGGCGATCAGGGCGACAACCACGAATGCCCCGACAGCCCAGATTGGCGCCAGCGGGTAGTGTGCAGCGAGCCATAGCCCGCATGACGCTGTCAGCGCAACGACGATTGCCATGAGTGCCATCGACGAGATCGGCGTTCGCCTGTTTCTGGTGGATTGCCGTTGCATCATGGGTCGTCAAGGGTGCCGTTATTGGAGAAAAGCGCCATGCAGGATGCAGCGCATTGCGTTGGAGGTCATGCTTCGCTGCACGAATATACGGGGATCACAGGTCATAGAATCTCAACAAATTCACGCACTTAACAGTCCAGGCAGCCATTTGAAACGCGTATTGATGATCGCATTCCACTTTCCGCCGCTCTCCGGGAGCAGCGGGATACAGCGTACTTTGCGATTCGTCCAGCATCTCCCTTCATTGGGTTGGCAGCCGATCGTGCTGGGAGCTTCGCCGGTCGCTTTCGAGAGTACCAGTCAGGATCTGATGGCCGAGGTGCCACGCGACACGATCGTACGCCGCGCGTTTGCGCTGGACGCGGCACGGCATTTGCAGCTCGGCGGACGCTACCTGGGCTGGACGGCGCGCCCCGATCGGTGGATGAGCTGGAAGTTCGCGGGCATTCATGAGGGACTGCGGTTGATCCGACAGCATAAGCCGGATGTGATCTGGTCAACCTACCCGATAGCGACTGCGCATGTGATCGGATCGGCGTTGCACCGCAAGACCGGTATCCCATGGGTAGCCGATTTCCGTGACCCGATGGCGCAGGTTGACTATCCGCCCGATCCGCAGACCAAAAAAAGCTTTCTGGCGATAGAGGCAGACGCAACCCGTCATGCGGCCTACTGCGTATTCACGACCCCGGGAGCGGCCGAGGACTACCGGCAACGTTATCCCGACGCCGCTGGGCGCATGGTCGTGGTCGAGAACGGCTACGACGAAGAGAGCTTTGCGTCGACTCAGGCGGCAGCCCGTGGGCCCGAAGACCGGAACGGTCGACCTTTGATCCTGTTGCACAGTGGAATCGTCTATCCGTCGGAGCGGGATCCGTCCCAGCTCTTCGAGGCACTTGGGCGCTTGAAACTGGCTGGCTTGCTGGGGCCTGCCGATCTGCGTGTCCGATTCCGGGCATCGTTCCAGGATGCGTTGTTGACGGAGCTTGCCTCTGCAGCTGGCGCGTCGGACTTCATCGAGATATGCCCGCCAATCTCTTACCGCGAGGCGCTGCAAGAGATGATGTCCGCCGATGCCTTGCTGGTCATGCAGGCGAGCAACTGCAATGCGCAGATACCGGCAAAGGTCTATGAATACCTGCGCGCCGGAAGACCCATTGTGGGGTTGACCGATCCGCAGGGCGATACGGCCGGTGTATTGCGGCGGGCGGGACTCAACGACATCGTGCCGCTGGACGCTTCGGACGAGATCGCCGCGGCCCTTCAACGGCTGGTGCGGGACTGGCGTAATGGGCAGTGGGCATTGCCAGTCCCGCAGGCTGTCCGCCAGGCATCCAGGCGTGGCAGATCGGAAGCGCTGGTGGGGCTTTTGATGCAATCCTGTTTGTCGAACATGAACCGCTAGCCGATCAGGCGAGCCGCTTCACGTGGCGCGGCGCAATGTCCGAAGCAAATCCGAAAATCCACTGAGCGCGGCCTCGAACTCCAGCTGATGGATGTTCTCTCCATCCAGGAAACGCCGCAGCGCGTGGCGTGGCGTGGCGGGTGAATTGAGCCCCGGCAGGCAGGTGGTTGCGCTTTTCACCTGCATCGCGTCGAGCCATGCCCATTGGCGCTCGTCCCATAGTCCGCTCGGATAACAGAAATGTTTTGGCTCCGTGGCGATCCATTGCTTGAGCGCTGTCCGGTTGTCGATAATTTCACGTTGCGCCTGCGACGCATCATCACAGGAGAAACGGTGTCGGTGAGTATGTAGTTCCACCGCAATGCCCGACTGCGCAAGCGAACCCAGCTGGTCCGGCGACATCAGGTGAAGCATGCGAGAACGCACGATCCCGGAATAGGGCACGCCGAGTAGCGCTCCAAGTTCCTCGCAGATCTGGCAGCGCATCTGCTCTGTTGCCCCCCGTTCGCCGAAGTCGATGCATTCCCACATCAGCCGTTCGACCTGGTCAGGCTCCGTGAGGTCGATGCTTTGCGGGGGGCACCATGTCATGTTATCGATCACCAGCACGGTCTTGGTCGATTTCCAGAACATATATTGCACGACGAGCCGAAAAATCGGGTTCGGGTTCTGCACGTAGTAGCTGGTGACGTAGACCGTGGCCGGGAACTGATGGCGCTGCAGGCAGGGCACGGCGACACGAAAAAAGGAGTCGAATCCGTCGTCGATGGTGATGGTGATCGCGTTGTCCGGCAAGGTTTTTGCATATAGCCGATCGACTGCCTCATCCAGCGGTATTACGCGCAAACCGTAACGTCGAACCGCCGCCATGCGCCGTTCAAACTGCTTGCCAGTGATGAACAGCTTCGGCCGAAAATCGGTTTCGTCTGCGAGTTCAAAACCGTGGTAGCACAGGATCTTGAGTCGGCCACGGGTCAACCACTTTGCCAAATGAAAAAGCCCGGTCAACCGGCAGACAAACAAGAACAGTAACTTGGGCCTAGGCATTGGCGGCCTCTGGCAGGCTGAAGGATGGACTGGCCCATTTGCGTTCTTTGCCAAATCGACGTTGCCAGTAGAACGAGCCCTGGTACTCGAACCCCATTTTCTCGATCACGTGGCGCGACGGCGCATTGTCGGCCAGCACCGATATGTAGGCGTACGCGATGGCTTCGTCAGTGAATGCCTGTTGCAGCATGTGGCTGATCGTCGCGCGGTAAAGGCCGCGCCCTCTGAAATTGGGGTGCGAATAGAAATCGAACAGGGCGACGCTGCCAACGGGAAACGTCATCGACTGTTTCACCTCCGTCATATAGGACTGCAGGCCATGGGTCAACCAGCCCACATGCGCCAATCGGTCGTCAATACAGACGGAATAGGCGCGAGTGCCATTTTCGATCCGTTCCAGCGCGCTGGACAGGAACCCATCGCGACTTTGCCACGACTCACCTGCTTCGAACGACAGCAGGTCTGGCAGAGCATTGCAGCGAACTCTGTCGTCAGCATGCTGCGAGGCTGCGAGGATACGGGTTGCGCGGTAGACGCGAAACTCCCGGTCTATGGTGGTCCAGTCGCGGAGCTTGCGGATAACCTGGGCTGGCCGAACGCGTACCAGCCTGTGCGTGAATGAACGTACCGTCGCCGTCGAAACACCCGCGGCCGCAGCACACCGTCGGGCCAATTGCAACAGGTGCTCCTGACCGTCCGCGCGCCGACGCGCCAGCGTTGACCTATAGACGATGGCCTCGGCGACCGTATCGTGGTCATTGGCAAATCGATCCTTCCAGGCATCGCCGCCAGGGGTCAGGTCCAGCACCTGTATGCCGTCGCGCAGTAGTTGCGCGCTCAAATCCATGATGTGCAGCTTTCCAGGCGAGTGCTCTGCCAGAAAAGGCGAGTAGAACAGCATGCCAAGGTGCACGCAGTGCCCACTGTCGGAGCCCCAGAATGCGGCAATCGGTTCACCATCCAGCATGGTGACCGTGACGTAAGCCCCACTGTCCCCGTCCGCCAGCAACGCGCGGTGAAACGCCCGCTTGTGGCGGTCTTCCCGAAACGGCGTCGAGCTATTGATGGCACCTTGTCGGAAATCATAAAACGCAATCAGCTTGTCAAAGAAAAGGTCAAGTTCTGCAGGGTCTGTCAGACGACGGAACTCGATCGTACCGAGCCTCTTGAGTCGGTTGAACCGGCTCTTGTTGCTCTTCTTGGAGAATGACGCTTTCACGGCTTCAGCGTCCAATTTCAACAAAGGTCTGCGATGGCTGCGAATCTTCGCGCAATCGTGCATTCCATCGACGCTCGCCAATGTGTCGGCGAGGGTGGCATTCGGAAGAAATTTGAAACCCAGCGCAGAGAAAGCAAGCGCCCTCTTGAGCTGCTTCCAGGCCGCAGAAAGAAAGGCTGCGTCCGTGC
Organism: Rhodoferax sp.; assembly: GCA_031396205.1. Lineage (GTDB taxonomy): Bacteria > Pseudomonadota > Gammaproteobacteria > Burkholderiales > Burkholderiaceae_C > CAISIP01. The sequence goes on along the minus strand of JANNKH010000070.1, from coordinate 40,234 downwards.
CCGGCAGGGCAAGCCAGACCTGGTACTCTGCCTGGTGCGTACCGGCGTGGGCCAGCAATCCCGCAACCGGGTCATGCGCGAGCAACCACAATGCGGCGAGTTCGCCATCGGCTTGCGCCGACTGGGCAATGACGGGTTGCCATTGGGCGCAATAGGCCCGGTACCAGGTGCACACAAAGCCTGGCGATTGAAACGCCGTTGCGTGTGGGCAACTGCCATGCAGGTTGCGCCAGTGGGCGAGGAAGCGCGGATCGGACAACGCGGCTTCTGCCGCTTGACCGCGCAACAGGCTAACCTGTGTGAGACTCATAATTTCTGATCGACCCATTAAACGCCGTCATTCCGGCAATGCCCGTAAGCGTACCAGCCTGCCGCAATGTGACCGGCCGGGTGCGGAGCAAGGCAATGCGACCCCGTGCCGACAAGGCGGTGCTGCTTGGCCAATGCGCAAGACACAACGCTGCGATCGACGACGGTTTCGTGCGGTCGGCCGGAAAAACATTCCTGCGACCACCGGAAATAAAGGCCCGGTCGGCGGTTACATTCATACCAATTGACAACAACCTGGTGCTATGACGCCAGGCCGCCAGTAGGTCCCGCCCCGGGACGCGCCGAACCGCAAAGCGGGATTCTTGCAGCTTCCAGTGAAAGGGTTTGAACGACATGTGTGGCATCTTCGGTGTTATCTACAAGGATGGAGTGCGCGAGCCTGACAAAGAGCGGTTGGTGACCTCCGCCCGCCGGATCGCACATCGCGGTCCTGATGGCCAGGGTATCCACAGCGAGGCCGGTATCGGCTTCGCGCATACCCGCCTGTCGCTGGTAGATCTGGATCCGCGCAGCAATCAGCCTTTCTGGGACGCGCAGAACCAGCATTGCCTCGTTTTCAATGGCGAGATCTACAACTTCAGGCAATTGCGGCAGGAATTGACTGAGCGTGGGGTCGAGTTTCGGACCGCCAGTGACACCGAGGTATTGCTCCAATGCCTGATCGCATTCGGCTACCGGGCAACCTTGCCACGGCTTCGCGGCATGTTCGCCTTTGCGTATTTTGATCGGCGGCGAAAGAGCGTCGTGCTTGCGCGCGACCGCTTCGGGATCAAGCCGCTGCACGTCTACCAGGACGATGAGAAGCTGATCTTCGCATCGGAGATCAAGGCCATGACGCCCTGGATCACACCGCTACCCAACTCCATGCAAATCATCCGCTATCTGATGGACTTCGGAGCCCCGGTCCGCGACAGCGGCTTCTATGCCAACATCGACATCGTGCCGCCCGGCACGGTGACCGTCATCAACCCCGGAACTTCGCCAGAACAGGCCAGCTTCTGCCAGATACCGGACATGTTCGACGCCGAGCATGCCGCCAGGCTGGAGCGATTGACCCCGAACCAGGCGGTTGACCGCATTGACGAGCTGCTCAACCAGGCCGTCGAGCGCATGATGTTTGCCGATACGCCGGTCGGCGCGTTGTGCAGTGGCGGGGTGGATTCATCGGTGTTGATGGCCATCGCAACCAAATACCACAATAACCTCGCGATATTTCATGCCAACGTGGTGGGGCCGTTGAGCGAGTTCGATGCGGCGTCGGCCCTGGCGAAGCACCTGAAACTGGATCTGCTGACGGTGGAGACGCGCGACGACGATTTTGTGCGGCTCACGCCGGAGGTCATGTTCCACTACGAGCAGCCTTTTTACGGGCACCCGCACAGCGTACCGTTCATGATGGTCTCGTCGCTCGTCCATCAGCACGGGGTCAAGGCAGTGCTGACCGGCGAGGCATCCGACGAGTGCTTCCTGGGCTATGAGTACCTGGCGCTGGAACCCATGTGGGCTGCCTATGATCGGCTCGTTGATCGGTTGCGCAGGCTCGTCAACAAAATTCCCGTCATCGGGGACCATCTGTGGGAGACGCCAGGCGTCAGTCAGCGGTTGGTGCCGGACATGCTGGGCCAATTCCAAACCACGCTCGACATGCGTGACACGCGAGCGACGTATGCCCAACGCATGGGCAAGACCTCGGGGATGACCATCCGCAGTGTGGACATGCTGTCGGGTCACTTGCGAACGCTGCTGCATCGCAACGACACCATGGGGATGCGCGCGAGCCTCGAGGCGCGCTTTCCGTTCCTCGACGAGGATCTGGTCGCAACCGCAATCAACATGCCGACCCGCTTCAAGCTGCGGTTTTCCCCCACGGTGTGGGAAAAGGACCATCCGTTCATACGGGACAAATGGGTGCTGCGCCGGGTCGCAGACCGTTATCTGCCCCAGTCGCTGAGCCATCGCAAAAAGCGGGGCTTCGACGTATCCGCGTTTCGCCGGATGCGGATCCACCCGGACTTCTTCGATTCAGGTTTCGTCACCGGTCATTTCAAACTTGGCCGGCGCGAGGCCGATCATTTGTTCGCGACGGCAGATCGCAGGCTCACCGGTAAACTGATGATGCTGGAGGTGTGGGGGCGACTGTTTTTTCAGGGCGCGACGATTGAATCGGTGCAGACCGACCTGGGGCGTTGCGCCAGCTACTGATGGGCGAGCAGTTGCAACTGCTTTCGATACAAGAAAATATCTAGTCCGGTATACCGGACCAGGAGGAGGCCACATGACAAATTCGATCCAGCATGCCACATTGGTGTTGCCTGTCCATGATCTGTTCTCGCTCAGTGCGGCGAGAACGCCCGAAAAAATGGCGATTTCCTGCGAGGGAGTGTCGCTGACCTATGCCGAACTGGAGGCGCGCACCAACCAGTTGGCACGTCACCTGAGGGCGATCGGTGTCCAGCGGGGTGGTCTGGTCGGTATCTGTGTGGAGCGGTCAATCGACATGATGGTCGCGTTGCTCGGCACCTTGAAAGCCGGCGGCACCTACATACCGATCGACCCCGCCTATCCGTCGGACCGCATCAGCTACATGCTGGAAGATTCCGGCGCGCGTCATGTGCTGACCCAGGCTGCGCTCAGGAACAGCATGACCCGGGACAATTTGGTCTTGTTGGCGCTGGATGAAGACTGGCCGACGATCGGGCAACAATCGGGGGACCGATTCCCATCGGATGTGACAGGCGACGATTCGGCCTACATCATCTATACCTCAGGATCGACGGGCCGGCCGAAAGGTGTGGAAATTCCGCACCGTGCATTGTCGAATTTCCTGGGCAGTTTGCGTGACAATCCGGGCCTGGGACCCGACGATCGGCTGCTGGCGGTGACGACGCTGTCGTTTGACATCGCGGGCCTTGAGCTGTATTTGCCGCTGGTCGTTGGCGCGCAGCTTGTCATAGCGACTCGTCCGATGGCGGCCGACGGACGCCAACTCGCCGACACCATTGCGTCGCAAGCAATATCGGTCATGCAGGCAACACCTGCCACCTGGCGGCTGTTGCTGGACAGCGGTTGGCACGGCTCGGCGTCCATGCGCATCCTGTGCGGCGGCGAGACATTGACGCGCGAGCTGGCCGAGCGCCTGTTGCCCCGATGTGCCGCGTTGTGGAACCTGTATGGGCCCACGGAGACCACGATCTGGTCGACGTTGCAGCGGGTCACCAGCGGCACGGGCGCCGTTGGCATTGGCCAGCCAATCGCCAACACCACCGTGGAAATATTCGATCAGGACCTGCGGCCGGTGCCGCATGGCGAGACGGGGGAACTGTTCATCGGCGGCAGCGGCCTGGCGACTGGCTATTTTCGTCGTCCGGAATTGACCGCGGAGCGATTCATTGCGCATCCACTGCGGCCGCAGGGTGGTGAACGTCTGTACCGCACAGGCGATCTTGCCCGCCTGAAGGCTGATGGTTCGTTGGACCACCTGGGACGGGTGGACTTTCAGGTCAAGGTGCGCGGTTTTCGCATCGAGCTGGGAGAGATCGAAGCGGCCCTGGATGCGATGCCGACTGTGCGCCAGTCGGTAGTCCTTGCGCGTGAGGACGTGCCGGGTGAAAAGCGCATCGTTGCGTATGTCATACCCGCCGGATCGAGCAAGCCGTCTGGCAGGGATATGCGTGCAGCACTGGCGCAGTCGTTACCCGACTACATGGTGCCGGGACTGTATGTGACGCTCGATGCCTTTCCGTTGACGCCCAACGGAAAGATCGATCGCAGGTCACTGCCGTCACCGCAGCCGCAGCGCCCGGAACTTGCCAACGTCTATGTGGCGCCGCGCAATGCGGACGAACACAAATTGGCGGCCATCTGGGGCGAGGTGTTGCGCCTGGACCAGGTGGGCATCAACGACAATTTTTTCGAACTGGGCGGTGATTCGCTCAAGGTCGCGCAGATCGCCACGCGCATTCGCGATGAATTCAAGGTGGATGTCGCGCTGCGCCTGCTTTTCGAGCATCCGACGGTGGCCGGCATGGTGCCCGTGGTAACGACCAGCGATCGCGTGCTGTCGCAGATGGGAGAGCTGAAGATCACTGAAGTCAGGCGGGCAGACCCGATTCCGCTGTCCTTTGCGCAGGAGCGGGTATGGTTTTTGTACCAGCTCGATCCGCGCAATCTGGCATACAACTTCCAGGCGAGCTTTGGGTTCAAGGGCCGCCTCGATGTCGCGGCCTTGGAGCGCACTCTGGGCGAGGTGTTGCGTCGCCATGAAAGCTACCGGACCACGTTTCCCACAGTGGATGGCAGGCCGGTTCAGATAGTCCATCCCATGGTCGGGTACCAGTTGCCGGTGGTGGATTTCAGCGGCAAGGCATCGCGGGAAAGCGCGATGGCGGCATACGCCGACTGGTGCACGGAGGAGTTTCAGCGCCGTTTCGATCTGTCCAAACTCCCGCTCGTTCGGTGGACATTGATTCGCTTTGGCGATGACGACAACATCCTGATGCACATGGAACACCATACCGTCCATGACGGATGGGCGTTCAACATGTTCCTGTTGGATTTCGTCGCGCTGTACCGGGCCTATGCCAGCGGACTGCCATCGCCGCTAGCCGAGATACCGGTTCAGTTCGCTGAATTTGCCACCTGGCAGCGGCAGTGGATGCAGGGCACGGTGTCCGATCTCCAGTTGGCGTACTGGAAAAAGCGGTTTGCGACCATTCCCCCGGTGCTCCAGTTGCCGACGAAGGGACCGAGACCAGCCGTTCAGACTTTTCGAGGCGCATCGCTGCGCCCGGAAGTGCCGTTGCCATTGTGCAATCGGTTACGTGCGCTCGGTCGCGCGGAACGGAGCACCCTGTTCATGACCATGTTGGCCGGGTTCATCGCGTTGTTGCATCGCTACACCAGTGAAACGGATGTTGCCGTCGGCACTTTTTTTGCCAACCGCCGAACCCGTGAATCCGAGTATCTGATCGGCATGATTCTGAACAACGTCGTGATCAGGACCTCGCTGGCGGACAACCCGACGGTACGGGAGCTGATGGCGCGGGTGCGCGATACGGTGCTCGAGGGCGCCGACTATCAGGATGTGCCTTTCGATCGCGTGGTGGAGGCCGTACAGCCGCGGCGCGACTTGAGCATGAACCCGTTGTTTCAAGTGATGTTCAGCTTCCACGACGAGCCTATGCCCAAGGCAGGCCTGCCCGGACTGGACGTCAGGTTGACGCCGGTACTCAGCAACGGATCGGCCAAGTTCGATCTGGGTGTGATCGGCATCCCGCACTCGGCCCAGATTCTGGGCCTGCTGCAGGGCGGCGATCAGGATGGCCTGACCATGATCTGGGAGCACAACACCGATCTGTTCGAAACGCAGACGATTGCCCTGATGTTCGAGCATTACCGCGTGCTGCTGCAATCGATGGTGGCCAATCCGGACCAGCGGGTATCCGAGTTGGCCATTGTGGATGCCGACGATTACCGGAAGTACCTGATTGGCTGGAACGATACCGCCGCCGCTTATCCGCGCACCGATTGTGTCCACACCCTGATTGCGGCGCAGGCGGCAAGAACGCCCGATCGCGTCGCCGTGGTGTTCGAGTCGCAGCAGCTGACCTACCGCGCACTGGACGAGCAATCGAACCAGCTGGCGGCTTACCTGCGCGGGCGCGGCGTAGGCCGCGGTACGTTAGTTGGCATATGCCTGGAACGATCGGAACGGATGCTGGTGGGATTGCTCGGCATCTTGAAGTCCGGCGGCGCCTATGTGCCGATCGATCCGGCTTTCCCGATCGATCGGCAGCGGTTCATGATCGAAGACGCCGCACTGACCATCTTGGTGACCGAGCGCGATCTGGACAAGGCTCTGGGGACGCATCAACTCACCGTGGTCCGCCTCGATGCGGACGCCGACGCCATTGCCGCAATGCCGCTGGCACCCAAGCCCGGCGTTGTGGGCGATTCCGAAGACCCGGCCTATGTGATCTTCACGTCGGGATCGACCGGGCGACCCAAGGGCGTTCAGGTGCCCCATCGGGCGTTGGCCAACTTTCTGCACGCGATGCGCCGACGTCCGGGGCTGGGCCAGGACGACCGCCTGTATGCGGTGACGACACTGTCGTTCGATATCGCCGGTCTTGAACTCTACTTGCCGTTGACCGTCGGCGCCAGAACGATCATTTGCCCGCGGCATGTGGCTGTCAACGGGGCGGCGCTGATGGCGGATCTGGCGCAGTCCGGGGCCAACACGATGCAGGCGACGCCGACCACCTGGCAGATGCTTGTTGACTCCGGCTGGACGGGCGGGCGTGGCTTTCGCGCGTTGTGCGGCGGCGAGGCATTGCCGCGGGCCCTCGCACAAGACTTGTTGCCGCGTGTAGGCGAGTTGTGGAACATGTACGGCCCGACAGAAACGACGATCTGGTCGACTGTCGAGCGTGTGCAGGCCGGGACCGGCTCCGTGCCCATCGGCCGCCCCATCGACAACACGCAGATATTCGTTCTGGATCCGTATGGCAACGGCGTACCCGCGGGCGTTACCGGCGAACTGTGCATTGGCGGAGATGGCGTAGCGTCGGGCTATCTGAATCGCCCCGAGCTGAGCGCGGAGCGTTTCATCCGCAACCCGATCGCCGGTTGCGATGGAGTTGTGTACCGCACGGGCGACCTTGCGCGTGTCCGCCTGGAGGGAACCCTCGAATGCCTGGGCCGCAATGACCAACAGGTCAAGCTGCGCGGCTTTCGTATCGAACTGGGCGAGATCGAGAGTCGACTCGACGCCTTGGACGCCGTTGGCCAATCGGTTGCGATCGTGCGTGAGGACGTGCCAGGCGATGCGCGGCTCGTGGCCTATGTCGTGCCGGCGGATGGGCAAGAGCCCGCACCACCGAAATTGCTGGAGCGACTTCGCGCGAGTTTGCCCGAGTACATGCTGCCCAGCGCCTTTGTCTTCTTGAACGAGTTGCCACTTACCGCAAACGGCAAAGTGGATCGCAAGGCGCTGCCCAGGCCGGAGGGCGGGCGTCAGACCTCGGCATCGCGCTACATCGCGCCGCGTACGGCATTCGAGACACAGCTGCAAACCATCTGGCAGGACGTGCTGGGCGTTTCACCCTTGGGCATGACCGATGACTTCTTCGCCGTGGGCGGGCACTCGTTGTTGGCGGTGCGGTTGGTCTCGCAGATCGAGGTCAAGACCGGTAAACGCCTGGAACTTGCGGCGTTGCTGAATGGGCGAACCATCGAACATGTCGCGCGCCAACTCGGCGCCGACACCACCCTCGAACACAGCGCGGGCTTCCTTGCACTACAGACTGCCGGCGCAAGGACACCGTTTTTTGCCGGCGGCAGCAGCCCGAAATACACCGACGTCGCGAAAGGCCTTGGCGCGGACCAGCCCGTGTACCGGCTGGACCTGTATGCCGTACAAAGCCATCGTCTGGCGCAGGGCCTCAAGCCCTTTCGACGCATCGAGGAGTATGCGACCTACTTCCTGGCGGAAATACGCAAGGTGCAGCCGCAGGGTCCGTACCGGCTTGGTGGCGGTTGCGAAGGGGCCTACCTGGCCTTTGAAATGGCGCAGCAATTGCAGCAACAGGGCGAGGTGGTTGAACGCCTGGTGATGTGGATTCCGCCGCCGCTGTGGGCGACGGAGGGTTTCTCATGGAAGCGCTCGGCGCCGGTTGTGGTGGCGCGTCAGCTGCGCTATTTCATTACCGGAGGGGCGTTGAAGAACCCCAGTTGGTCCGCATTGCGTGTGCTGGCGAAACATGAGTACATCGAATACCTGATCATGCGCTCGCTGATGATGTACGCGCCAAAGGGCAAGTACAACGGGCGAACGACGATCGTGCGAACAGAGCACAGTCCGATTCAAACCACGGCCGACCTGAACCGGCCGTGGGCAGAGCGTTCCGTCGAGGGGGCCGACGTCGTCGTGGTGCCAGGAAACCACGCATCATGGTTTGACAAACACATGGACCATTTTGTGCGTGTGTTGCGCACCGCGCTCGGGATTCGGTAGCTGCGCGTTGTACGGGGATGAGTTGCCGGAACGTGCACCGGTCTTTGGTCCGGGTGCCAGTAGCCGTTCGGTTTCAACCTGAATCCGTCAGGTCCTGTGCGTCATGCCAATGCAGTTGGTACGGCGCATCAGTCGGCCGGCCGGGCGGCAGGGCGAGGGCGGCGATATGGCGCTGGTCGAACGAAGAAAGCTGGTAGCTGCGCATCGTCGGCAGTGCCAACAAGGCCGCACCTTCCGATGGCGCAAAGATCGATGCGCACCAGCCGTCATGTCCTCCAGCGGGTGGGTTCTCGAAGTCTATGCCAATGGGAAAGGAGTAGGAGACGGCCAGCAGCATGGTGTGGCGGGTGTGCGAAAGGTTGAAATGCGGACGACAGTCGCCTTAAACTGGAGCAAGCGACGGTTTGCCAAAGATACTGCGTGCGAGCAGTATGTTCTGCGCCTCACAGAAAACATGCCGAGCCAGAATTTGTTTGAGGGTCACTCGCGCATGGCACCATCGGTTTGCATCGTGGAGCCGATTGAACCGGGCAAAATGTAATTGCTCATGCTCGTCTAGCAGCATGCGATCTGACCCTTGAGTTTCCGCAGAGACATTGAGCGATGATGTCCATAGATCGATTTGATAACGCATGCCAAGGATTGCTCAAACTGTGCTCTTGGCAATCTATGTTGGACAACTTTAATCTTGAGGGCGAGCGACAGAAAAAACTTGGAGCAATTCCGCGATGTTGTAGCAATGAGGCCACCGGCTGGTTCAACATATTGCATCTTCAAATTCGTCGCAGTTCAGTAATGGCGGATGCCATGCAGCATACCAAGAATTATTTTATACCATTGCCAAAGCAAGAAATCCGATAGCGTAGATGCGATACTAGTCCCAACACGATTGCAATGCCCCCAGTAAGGAGCGCTGGAAACAATGAACCGCTGTCCACTGTTGAAACGTCATTTGTGACAATAAGAAATCAGATTAAGAGTGGCCTGAAATGGTCTGCAGCCAGTAAGGCCGCCAGTCAACTAGTTAGTTGGATCGCAACAATATATGTCATTCGGCTGCTTGTCCCGGGTGATTACGGCTTAATGGCAATGGCAACAGTAGTAGTTGCATTTTTGTCGACGTTCCATGAGTTTGGACTGGGCTCCGCACTAATTCAGGCTCGTGATCTAGACGAAGAAAAGATCGGGGCGGTTTACGGCGCGATGCTTTTACTTGGTATTGCTCTCAGCGGCATATTGGCTGCTTCTTCTTGGTGGATCGCACAGTTTTTTGATGAGCCACGTTTACAAACTGTCATGGCTGTCGCGGGCGTTCAGTTCATCTTAAGCGCGATCACGATAGTTCCTGAGTCGATGCTGCGGCGGAATATGCAGTTCAGACTATTGGGCATTGCTGATCTAATTGGTGCAATCACGACTAGCCTCTCCACGTTGGCTTTGGCGTTACATGGGCAGGGTGTCTGGTCGCTTGTGCTCGGAAATCTACTAGGTGCATTGTCGCGATTGTCGATACTTGTTGCTTGGAGTCCGCGGCGAGTCAGGCCGAATCTGCGGCTAAGAGGCGTCGGGAATCTGTTGTCGTACGGCGGCCACATAACTGCAGCCCGATTTTTGGCCTACTTTATGTCGCAATCAGATATTTTAATTGGAGCTAAACTGTTGGGTAAAGACGCGATAGGTCTTTATTCTGTCGCCGTTAATCTTGCGTCGTTGCCCATGGAGAAAGCAATGGGAACGATCAATCAAGTGGCGTTCAGCGCAATCGCACGCATGCAAGATCAGCCACATGCTGTTCGAGTTGGGCTCACGAGTGCCATCAGGCTGTTGTTTTACCTGACGCTGCCAGCGATCTTGGGACTGGCAAGTATTTCGGCTGAGTTTGTTCCACTGGTCCTTGGCGACAAGTGGATTGATTCTGTGTTGCCCCTTCAACTTGTCGCCATCGTTATTCCGATTCGGATGATGAATGGCATATTATTTACTGCGGTGACTGGTCTAGGCTATGCCGACGTAGGTTTCAAGAATACGCTCACAGGGGCTGTAGTTTTACCACTGTGCTTTTTTGTTGGCGCTCATTGGGGGGTAAATGGTTTGGCTGCAGCGTGGGTGCTAGGTGCTCCGACAGTATTCGCCTTGAACTTCAGGCGAAATAGCCACGTGACAGGAGTTAGCGCAAAGGGACTGTTTTCGGCGATTTCGATTCCATTATTTGCCGCATTACTCATGTGTCTTTTGATATTATTGACCAAGCGCATAATTCCCATTCACTTCGGATCATGGCTTGGGCTATTTTCCCTGGTACTTTTCGGCGCCATAGTTTACGGTCTAGTCGTTATTGTCATTGACTCTCGGTTGCGAGACGAGATAAGGTCGTGGCAACTAGTTCGCCGCGTCATGCAATTTAGTCGCAATTAGCATGATTTGAGAGCGTCTTGAGGCGTGTGGATCTGATTTTCCCAATGATGGGTAGATGTGCTTTGTAGTGTTCGTTGCCAGTAAGTAGTTGCCTGCTTCAGCAAATGAAGGTGTTGCTTGGGTGCAGTTCGGCATTTCGATAGCTCTTTAAAAGGAGAGGCATCTTGAAACTGGATGTTGACGGACTCGTTGGACTTGTACCCTGGCGCATAAGGTATCTTTGGCAATGCTTGCGCAATTGGCAGGATATTCGTAGCGTTACGCGATTCCTTGTGCGCAATGATATTTCTGTACCATTATCGTTACGCCTGTGGTTCGTTTGGCGCATTTACTGCATTTCGCTTCGCGTTTGGTGTGCCCATACACAGCAGGAAATGCTGGAAGTTTCCGTGGCCGTATTGCAAGTTCCAGATAAGCTAGCCGGCGTGATTGTCGAGGCGGGTTGTTATAAAGGCGGAAGCACTGCCAAACTCAGTTTGCTCGCAAAAATCGCGAATCGAAAACTTATCGCCTTCGACTCGTTCGACGGCTTGCCCAGTAACGATGAGCCGACGCAACGCACGATTCTAGGTGAAACTTCTGCGTTTCATCAAGGTGCATACCGAGGGGGCATTGAAGAAGTTACCGAAAACGTCAAGAAGTATGGGGACCTGGACCGATGCAGGTTCGTTAAGGGCTGGTTCAGCGACACAATGGTAGGGTTTTCCGACCCAGTTGTCGGAGCTTTTATCGATGTTGATTTGGTGTCGTCGACTAAAGATTGCTTATTGCATCTCTATCCGAATTTGCAGCCTGGTTGTGCTATCTTTTCCCAGGATGGACACCTGCCTTTGATAATTGATCTCCTTGATGACGCAAACTTCTGGGCCAAGGAAATGGGATTGGCTAAGCCCCACATTGGCGGATTGCGGAAAAGGAAACTGGTTCGAATCGGAAGATGATAGCCAGAATTACGGCTATTTGACGCTCCTTTCCCGATTCAAGTCCAAGAAATTCCAGCTTTACAGCAGGTAGAAAACCAGCGCAAGATCGATGGACGCGCTACTGCCGCGGCTACCAACATAATCATGGGGAACAACATTGAATTGATAGATTAATCTCAAAGTGACGTATTTCGAGGTGAACTGCGCAACAACCCCGATACAGCGGATTCATAGACTAGGTAATCTGGCAAATCGACGCCCTGGCAGCCTTTGATAAATTGGTTACTCCCGCTTGGAAAAGTTTGTGCTGTAGGAAGAAATTAATGACACATCTGACCGCAATCCAGTCTTTGGATCTACCCCCCATGGCGTGGGTCGCGACAGTTGATCGCGAATCACATATTCAACTAGTCCACGGATCCTCTGTCGTGATTTGGCCAAATGCATTCGCTGAAGGTGGCTGGAATGGAGATTTTGGCGACAGTGAAATGCGACATGCAACTGTATTAGTCGGTTCCGGCGGATGGACGGATAAGCGCAAAGCGTTTTTTCGCTCTTGTTCACATACATTGGAGAGATTGTGGGGGACCAAATCATTAAGTTCTGTCACTGTCAGTAATTCTCTTCCGCTTCTGCTCGCGCGAACTGATTGTGAGCTACTTCGGACCTATCCACATTACGAAGCTGATTTACTTTCCTTCATATTAGGATCTAGCGGAATGCGGAGACATATTCCTTTGGCAAATAGACGCTCGCTTTTTCAGTTCGCAGATTCGAGGTTAACGATCTCTAAAAATTTAGAGCTGGTATTTGAAGTATATTCGACGGCAATTGATTTTCATGGATTCGACCACTATTTCGATGTGCTTTCACATACATGCCGGCAAATAGTTGGAAATTTGCAGGCGCCCGCTCGCAAGCGACGTTATCTTCCCTTGGCAACGGTTTCGAGAGGGTACGATTCCCCGGCATGTGCTGCGATCGCAAGGCAATGTGGAGCAACTGACGCGGTAACTTTCAGCGATGCCCGTTCTGGGTATGGGCTCGAAAATGACGATGGGAGTGAGATCGCGAGTCAGCTGGGGCTGGATGCACACACCTTCATGAGGAAAGGCTATATGCAACAGGACATGGTGGAGTTGCCATTTTTAGCCAGCGGCGGAGGCGGGGAGGACGTAGTGCTGGCTGGCGCTAGTGACTATCTTGCAGGTAGTGTGTTGTTCACTGGATTTCTAGGAGACACCGTCTGGGGGCTCGAAACCGATGTCCTTCGAAGTACCAAAGGAAAAATAAGATATCCGGGCGGTGGTTCGATTGGAGAATACAGGATCCGTAAAGATTTTGTCCACCTGCCAGTCCCCATTGTGTTTTTGCGCTCGCACGCGTCGATCCAGATGATATCGAAGTCGAGCGAAATGAAGCCATGGTGCATAGGCGGAAATTACGATAGGCCCATTCCAAGGAGAATAGCGGAAGATGCAGGGATAAGTCGAACGGCATTTGGGCTTTCAAAGATGGCTATTACTGCCCCAATGTATTATGATTTGAAAGTTAGCGAAATATTGGGCCCTCGTTCAGCTTCTGAATTTGGAGATTTCTCAAAAGCCAATTTTGGTGCGTTGTATTCCATATCCAGTCGTGCACGAGTACAAGCGTATTCGATTCGGAATGCTATTTTTGAGCGGGTTGCATGGAGATTTCCTGGAATTATCGCTAAACTGAATCTCGCCGAGTACATGGAGGTGCACCTCGCTAGGCGCGGACGACGATCTATTGGGGAATCATATTTGTTGTTGCAGTGGTCGATTGAGGTGTTGACTCTTGAATATAAGGCCGTCCTTCGACGATCGTAGGCACTTGCCAGTTGGGTAATCTACCTGTGCCCCTTCCGCAGTTTCCTTGCCGCTCAGCATTTGAATTTTCCGGCTTGACTTACCCGGCTTCTTGCCGATTATGTCCATCGTGATCTCCGGCTTTTCTCTTGCTGAATATTTCACCAGGGCAGTGGAACACTCTGGTTATTAACGGTTCGGTGTTTCTGCGCTCAGCTGGTAAGTTTTCAATCGGCGTCGACAGTAAGCCGCTCGTAGGACACATAAGAATCAGGGGAAGCTGTTTGAACAAGCGGAACCACTGTTACTAAGCCTTCTACTATGACGCTGCGCGATAATACGGGCTATAAAGATGGCGTCTTGCGCGCAATCGCACTGAACCGCTGATAGGTCTGAAGTGCCGGCAGGATGTGCCGGCAGTCCCGCAATGTGAGTAAGTGCAATAAGGCAGCTATCCAGATCCGGGTAATCGAAAAAATCGGCATTTGTGCTTTGAAATCAGTGGCACGCAGCAGCCCAAGCGAAAGACGCCCGCGTTCAATTAGTCCCAATCCGTCCAGTGGCCGTGGACTAGACCACTGATAGCTGGACTGTGTGTCTGGCGGTAACAGGCACGGCATGTGCCCAGGGTAAGTCTGCCACGGAGTCTTCAGGGCGAATGTCGGCAAGTGCTCGAAGAATGCCGAGTACAGGCGGTGCAGCACCCCCCACCTTACAGGTGTCGCAGCTACCATCCTGAGGAATTGTGTGTCATAAAAAGGTGTGAGGAGTTCTAGCCCGTGCTGATCGATCGTTTCGAAATGCTTGAAAAGATGGCGGCGCTGATCATTGAACAAAAGAAACAAGTAGAGACGTCGGCCTATCTCACTAACTGGGTATCTATCCAATTCCGCTTGGACGCAATTAAAAACGTCATCCTGCAGGCGTAGTCGAGCCGCATTTCGCAAGACACCTACTGGGAAACTGAGGTGATTGAACGTCATGAAACTCCGGACCATTGCAGCTATTCCAAGCGAATCTCCGACGTCCAAAGTGTGCTCGTCCATATAGACATGGCCTAGTCCAACGCTTCCGCCATCACCAGACCAAATGAATTGGGGTCGGTCGACCGCTATAACTTCCTTTTGCTCCAGCGCGATCTTGGCTGCCAATGCCAAAAATGAGAAATTGGGATAGATGCCCCCAGGCAGACAGTGCAATCGACATTGATCAGGTATTTCTGCAGCGAACGAGCGCGCGTACGACTGATCTTGAGTTCGGTCGGCCGAAAAATTCAGTGCTTCAACATTTCTTCCAGATTGCACCAGGGTTGCGACAATTGCCCGGGAGTCCATTCCACCGCTGAGAAAGCTATAAACACGCTCGTCTTTTCCAGCCCGCAAAGCGATGGCTTTCTGAAACTCAATATGCAGTTGCGCCGCCGCAGAACGCGGGCCTTCGGCTGGCTCAACTGGCACGACCCAATCTAAGTATTGCGAAAGCCCAATGCCAGAGGCAGTGGCAGAGAGAATTTCCGACTCCCGCAGGACCTTGATATTATCGTAAGGGGTCCTGTCGGCAAGTGGAAACGAGAATACACAATGCTCTGCCATGCCGTGCCAGGACAAGCTCTTGTCCACTTCAGAGATGGCCTCCAGCACCCTAAGTGCCGTTGAGAAGATCAAGAGACCGTCGTGCAACGTGTAGTAGATCGACCGCAATCCAATCGCGTCAGTCGCAAGGCGCAGCTCACCGTTGCGTGCTGCATAGTGGACCAATGCGAACGAACCACGACATTTTGCAAACTCAACAAGCGGCACATCTTGGGACGCTGGCGCAAGAAGTGCCAACTGCTGTTGGCGATCCGATCTTGATTGATCTGCAATAAAGAGTGGATCTCCCGCAAGCGCGCAAACGGACCCGTCGTCATCGGTGCGCCACGCCGATTCTTTGAACGCACCCGAGTCCCATTTGACCAAGTACATACGATGTCGATCACAGGAGTGCCAGGAACCAGACTCTTTGCTGGCCCGACTGAGGTTCACGGCCAACTGTTCTTTGAGCGACTGCGGGATCTTTTGATCGGCAGCCATGGCAAACGCCCCGGCGAAAACTGTCATTCAACTACCTCGAGACAAAGTATTTACCTATCGACGAACAGGCTGCAGCGATTCAAACCTTCTGATTCCATTGGTAGCCAACACCAATACAGAGAGCAGGCAGCAGTGCCAGAATCGGTCACAAACACGAGCTTGCAAGTTCAGTTTTAAGGACCGAGTTCCCCAAAGCCATGCAGCGAAAAAGAGTGAGACAGTTCAGGTCGTTGACGGAGCAATTGCGTAGCAACCCGCCAGCTTACTGTTATGGCCTATTGATTGGGCCACCATCGGCATTCGACTCTACTGGCTCTACCCATTTGCCAACGCCGATTAGCAAGTTCTTCAACGTCGGCGAATTGAGGCCTAGACTGACTGCAATATGGGCGTGTTTGCGCGCTAGGTCAAAATTCTGCATGTCGAAGTAGACGAGTCCGACATTCAAGTGCGTAAACGCGTTGTCGCGAGCATTTGCAACTACGAATTCAGCCTGAAACTCCGCATCTTTCAATCGCTTGGTTTTAATAAGGTGACCAGCATATATCAGTCGAACCAAAACGTCGTCTGGTCGAAACCCGATCGCTCGCTGAAACCAACATTCAACCGAGTAAGTCGAACCACCAGGGACGTCGGAATTCTGCCTGACGCTGATGTTCGAGATAGCTATCAAGGCACGGTGATGGTTGGGAAATACATGCAATGTGTAACTAATGTCGTCGGCCGCACGCGACGTGCTCTTCCCACGAATACCCGCTTCAACTTCTGGCGTGAAATGGGCGTGTTCGACAATGTATAAAAGAGCCTTCTGAGAGCCATACGACGTTTCCGGAATGTACCTTTCAGCTCGATAGTCAAAAGGCCCAAATCCGGTCCTTAGCGTGCCGCAGCCTGCAGGTAACTGCTGGGCGAAGGCCGGTGCGGCCAGCATTCCACAGAAAAGCATGCAGCCAACAGCATTAGTTGCTATTGCCGAAAGTTGCGATGCATATCGGTCAAGCTGACTGCTCATCGTGTTTCCCAAATGACTCAACATGTTCCGTGCGGGAAGGTCGCCTCCTTCATACGGCGGAATCAATCTGCCGACGCTCTATCGGTGCCCTTGGATTGTCCACTAGTGCTGCCATGACTGATCTCCCGCTTCGGAAACGTCGAACGGAGCTTTGTCGACAGCCGACGCATCGAACGTCCCGCCACCTCCCGTGTCATGCCATACAGTCCCCGCAAGTTTAGTGGGTTAAAAGCCAGGATGCCCCATCGTTCCCGCCGATGGCTCATCCAGGTTTGCTTGTATTTGTCATCGCCAATCAAGTAGTCGACCTCCGCGACGCCATCCTGGTTCAGCACATGTTCCATCAACAAGCCGGTGACCAATGTTCCAGGTGCGTACTGCTTGTAAGCCTCATCGTAAGCCACTTTATAAATGCTGGCTTTGCCATTGGCAACGATCCATACCTGGGTGGCAATGGGTTTGTCCTCAAGCCGCGCGATGCCCAATCTTAGCCATCCGCTCTGGGCACAGGCACGAATCAGCTCAGGCACGAATGTCGGGTAGGGCTCAGGCACCTTCCAACTGCAGGCATATACCTGTTCATAGGCCTCAATGGCGCGGTCAAGTGCTTCTGGTCCCTGCACGATCTCAAGGCTGCCTCCCTCGGCAGCGAATTTCTTGCCCATGCGCTTGATCGTGTTGCGCAGGGTTCCCTTTCGATTGGCCAGGTATTGTGCCCAGTCGCTGTCGACCGTCAAGTACCAGTTGCCAAAACTAAAGAACGGGAAAGGCACCAATCCCGCCATGCGGAGTGCTTCGCGCAACCGCTGGTAGGAGGTGGATTCCGGATCCATAGGAACAAAACGGAACGATTCGACGGGGCCTTCGTCGGCAACGATTGCCTTGAGCATAGGCACCAGATCCTTGGCCGTTACCGTGGTGTGCAGCACCGGGGCAAACAGCGCACTGTAATAGTTCGCAAGCGACCGGATTTGCTTGCCACCCCACTGCGCCGCAACCAGCAGGGGCAAGGCAGCGACCGGCCTGCCGCCATGGCGCAGCACATAGAAACGCACGCCCCGGTCCAGCGGATAAACGGTGTCAATCAGGTTTCGAAACCAGGCCGGTCCCAGTTCGATGCTGATTTTCTCGGCCTCGAGAAAAAGCCGTTGAACGTCGACCGGGAATTCGTCTGGATGCCGATACTGCTCCACCATGACCTGCTGACCATGCACGCCATTCATCCGATCTCCCATAATCTAATGGTTCAGGCGGTCGATACCGGCCCGCAGAATGGACACAGCGCCCAATGCCGCTGCATGGCGAAGACAGTTGACATGTTGCATCCAGTGTGGGTCTGTAGCCCACCGCACTTGGTCGGGGCTGGCATCCGTGTCGAAGTGTATTGTTTTGCTGGAGCTTCTTTCGTGCGCGTTCCAATCCGCTGCGTGGCTTGCCAATGAAGGGCTGAGGTGCACACTCCAGGAGCCGGTCACTGGATTGCCTGCACAACTTTGCCAGACATGACGCGCGCGACAGTACGGGTAAGCCAAGCCATTTGCGCGCCGGTCAGTTCCTGGTGACAGGGAAGATGCAGCAGATGCGTCCGGTACTCCGTTGCAACAGGACACGCAGAAACGGCAATATCGTCCCAGCGCCAAACCGGCACACCGCATCGTTTCAGCTCATAAAACTCCGTCTCCGGGTTCGAGATCAACAAGGGAAACATGTACGGCACATCGGCCTCGGGCAGATCCGGATAAAGCGCCTTGCAGTTTGGCAATCCGGCAACGGCCTCAACCCAACTTGCATAGTGAGCCCTGCGGCGACGCATCAACCGACCAATGTCTGTATGGAGCATGGCCCAGCGCGATATTGCCAACGGTCGCGTTCGCTCGCACCCATTTGCGTAGTGGCGCGAGGTCCCAGTGCTTTCGCACAGGCCATCCGATCCCTGCGTGGTTTGCGACGCAGCCGGCCGATGCGGTTCAAGTTCGCGGCTCGGAGTTGGCGTTTTCACAGATGCCTGCTTCATCCACCGCAGCACGCCCTTGACTTCCTGCAACAACCCTGGTGAAGACGTCGTCTGCGCCGGCAGCGTCGCGCCGGAATTGGCCCACAACATGCCGCCGTCTTGCACAGGGAAGAATTTGTAGGGACTCGATACACAGTAGCGGCCACTTTTTCCGAGGCGGGATCCGCCCAATGGCATGAACAGGCAATGTGAACAATCTTCGATCAACGCAATTGCGTTTTGCCGGCAAAAGTCCAACACCTCGTCAACCGGTTGCGCAAACCCGAAATAGTGTGTGAGCAGCAAGGCAACTGGTTTGTCACCAGCGCCTTGCAGGTTGTCCCTCAGGTGCTCGATATCAGGCTTGAGGTCCGGTCGCAGCGGATAGAACTGCAGCGCTGCGCCCAACCGAATGGCGGGGTCCAGCATGCTGCGGCAATGGTATGAGGGCACAAGCAAGGGGCCTCCAGCTCCGACCCCGCACATGCGGTAGGCGTCCGTCATCGCATAACGGCCACGGGAATAGAAGCGGGCATTGGGCGACGACATCCAGTCCGCCGTTTCGGTTGGTTGGTGCAGGCCCAGAGAGCCCCGTTTGAGCGAGGGCAGCACCGGTACCCGTGGTGGTGGAAAGCCACAACCCGTGGCGTCGAACGTGTGGTATTGCATCATCCTGCAATGTGTTTCTGAAGCCATTCGACGGTCAACTCTTCGGCCCTGGATCGCGAAGCAGCATCCGAGAACGTATGGTCCGTGCCGCAGAAATCATGCCTGGCGACTTTGCCATCTGACAACAGGCCGGCCCATGCGGGGTCGAACTTTGAAAACTCGAGGAATTCCTTGGCAGTGTAGTCTTCGTCACTGAGCAAGAGTTGGATAACGCCGTCGAAATCCCGCCAGCCGCGAGCCATTTGCTGTTGAAACGTGAATTCTCGACGGACAACCGTCGTTGTGCCGATCGAGCCCATCAAGCGCACATTGCGCCAAAGCCCTGTTACCGCTGCCCGAGCGACCTGACCGCTGAAAAGCTTGATCCAGAATTCCTTTTGTCGCAGTCGACGCGTGTAGTAATGCTTGACGTTGGCGCGTGCAAGGCTGGCTTCGGACCGGACCCAGGGGTTGAGCAGGCACAGGCCGCGTACACGTCGATCCTTCGTTTTGTCGCAGTACAGTAATGCGGCCGAGGCGCCATCGCACAGGCCCCATAGTGCAACTGTCTTGATGCATGGCAAGTGGTTTTGCATGGCGTCAATCGCTGCGCCTATATCAGAGGTCACGCTGTCGAAGCCGCGAGCCTCACCCGTGCTGTCGCCCATGCCGCGGTAATCGAAACGCAGTGCCGCGATGCCGGCAGCGGCCAGTGCGCGTGTCAGGAGCACAAATTGCCGATGGCTGCCAGCCCTGTATTGCGGCCCGCCAACGATGACGATCAGACCGATCGAAGCGGGACGGTCGGGCTTGACCAGAATGCCAGCCAATGTCTCCTGCTCGCAGTTGAAACTGATCGGCTCCTCGATGAAATTCATGGCGCGACACGATCCTCGAAGACGCTCATGGCTGCGACGGTCGCACTGAGCAAGGCCGGAGCCAGCTCGATTTCAGTGGTTTGCCAGAATGCCGGGCCTTCGACGACATGGCTACGAACGGCAACGCCGCTGTTTTCCCAGATGGCCAGGGTCTTGCCGGCTGCGGGACTGATCGCGGCATCTGGCCGCGTCGAAACGTCGAACCACTCAAGCCTGGAGGTTGACGCCTGAGACTGCCCTGGTCGTTTGGGCGGCGCCAGCAGCGCCGCCTCCATGCCCAGCGCCAACCCAGGCGCAATCGTGTAGCCTGCAACTTCAATCGATTCGCCCTTCGACAACTGTTGCCGCGGTTCCTGCGATTGTTCCTTGGCGCCACCTGCCAGTAAGTTCGCGGCAGACTTCAGGCGCAGAAACTGCTGCAGCAACAATTTGCCCGAAGTCGCCGGAGCCCAGAAAACGAAATTTGCTTGGGATGGCAATTGGGCGGCTGCCTGCGCCGCCAATAAGCACCCCGCACGCAAACCCCATAACCACAGCGGCGCATCGCGCTCCCGCAACAACCAATGGCAACCCAACGCCACGTCGTCGATCCAGTCCTGCCAGGTAGCGTCGCCGAAGTCCCCGGAACTATCGCCACAGCCGAACAAATCGAGCTGCAGCACATTGAATCCAGCCTGCGACAGAGCCCGTGCTTGCAGCGCTGCCATATGCCTGGACTTGTTCATCTCCTCGGCGAACGGATGCACATAGACCACGGAACCCAGTGGCTGCGCAACGGCCGTTGCATGGAACCTGCAATAACGTCGACCGGCACGCCCTTCGTCAACGGGCAGATAGAACGTACGGACAGCCGCCGAACTTTCGCCGTCGCGCGTCAACGCTGCCATGGCATGCGCTTGGTTCGACAGGAGCCGCTACCTGCCCACCGCAAGGTAGTCAATGCCTTGTTCGCGTACGAGCCTTGGATCATACAAATTCCGACCATCGATGATCACCGGTGTCTTGAGCACGAGCTTGATCGCATCCAGATCCGCACTGCGAAACTCTTTCCACTCGGTCACAATCAGCAGCGCATTCGCATCCCGCAACGCGTCCATCGCCTTGTCCGCATAACGCAATCGTGGCTCGTCCCCAAATATGCGCCGGGACTCGGCCATCGCCACCGGATCGTAGGCCGTCACCGTCGCTCCCGCCGCGAACAGATCCGCCAGCAGCGTGCGACTAGGCGCCTCTCGCATGTCGTCAGTGTTGGGCTTGAACGCCAAGCCCCACAACGCGAAGTGTTTGCCTGCCAGATCGGCCCCGAAGTAGGCCTTGACCTTGTCACCCAGCACATGCTTCTGCGCATCGTTGGCCGCCTCGACTGCGCTCAGCACCTTGAGGTCAATCCCTGCCTTGTCAGACGCGGTCTTGATCAGCGCTTTCACGTCCTTGGGAAAACACGAACCGCCGTAGCCGGCCCCCGGGTACAGGAAGTCGTAGCCGATGCGCGGATCAGAGCCGATCCCCTGACGCACCATTTCGATGTCGGCGCCCAGTTTCTCGGCCAGGTTAGCCAACTCATTCATGAAGCTGATGCGCGTTGCCAGCATCGCATTGGCGGCGTATTTTGTCAGCTCCGCGCTGCGTACGTCGGTGACGATCAGCCGTTCATGGTTGCGCTGGAACGGCGCATACAAGGCGCGCATCAGCATGAGCGCGCGTTCGTTGTCGGCTCCCACGACAATGCGGTCCGGTCGCATGAAGTCCGCGACGGCCGCTCCCTCTTTGAGGAATTCAGGGTTCGACACCACGCTATAGGGCGTATCAAGGCCCCGTGCAGCGAGTTCTTCGCCAATGGCGACCCGCACCAGATCGGCGGTGCCCACGGGCACCGTGCTTTTATCCACAATAACTTTGTAGTCGGTCATCAGCCGGCCGATCGCGCGTGCCGCTGCCAACACATACCGGATATCTGCCGATCCGTCTTCATCCGGCGGCGTTCCCACGGCAATGAACTGGATCACACCGTGCGCGACCGACTGTTCCACGCTGGTGGTGAACTGCAACCGGCCGGCAGCGACGTTGCGCGAGACCATCTCGTGCAGGCCGGGTTCATGCATCGGAATGCCGCCCGCGCGCAGTATCCTTATCTTTTCGGCATCCAGGTCCAGGCACAGCACGTCGTTGCCCACCTCGGCCATGCAGGCCCCGCTAACCAAGCCCACATATCCAGTACCGACAACCGTAATCTTCATGGATCGACGTCAGCGTTTCGGCTTAGTCTGCCAGCTTGGCACTGACAAAATCAGTCAGCGAGCCAACGGTTGCGAACGTCGCGCCATCGATGTCATCGTCATCCACGATGATGCCCAGTTGTTCCTCCATGCTGGTGATCAACGTGACCACGGCCATCGAGTCGAGTTCCGGAATCGCGCCGAGCAAGGGCGTGTCGGGCGTGAACGCCCTGGCCCGGCCACCCAGGCTGAGCACCTCGTCTAGGATGCGTATGACTTCTTGGTCGACGTTCAATTCTGGCTCCGATGGGTCAAAGTGCCTGTTTCCGCCATTCTAGGTGCCGCCGTCGCGGGGGTCCTATGCGATACTTTTTGGGCTCTGCCCGCGTAGCCCAAGCGGGCGACTGTCTTAATTGCCATGATCGAATCCACCTTGTTGCCGCAACTGATCGCTGTGTCCGCCCGGCAGTACCCCGATGCTGTTGCGCTGACATATGGTTTGCAGAACCTGAGCTATGGCCAGTTGGACCTGGCTATGCAGCAGTTTGCCAGTGGCATGATCACGTTGGGCCTGGGCCGTGGCGAACGCGTCGCCATCTATCTGGAGAAGCGGTTCGAAACTGTCATCGCCAGTTTCGGGGCCCCGGCGGCCGGCGGCGTATTTGTGCCGGTCAATCCGCTGCTCAAGCCGGAGCAGGTGGCGTTTATCCTGCAGGACTGCAATGTCCGGGTGCTGTTGACGTCGCCCGATCGCCTTGCCTTGCTCAAGGATGCATTGGCGCTCTGTCCGGACCTGCGCCATGTCGTAGTGACCGATGCCGCCGGCGGCGCCACTGCCCAACTACCATCGCTGGCTCATGGCGTGCCCGTCGTCCGCTGGGCGGACCTGCTGCCCAGTCCTGCAACGCCGGGCCACCGTGTCATCGACACCGACATGGCCGCGATCCTGTACACCTCGGGCAGCACCGGAAAACCCAAGGGTGTGGTGTTGTCGCACCGCAACATGGTCGCCGGTGCCAAGAGCGTGGCCGCCTATCTTGAAAACAACGCCAGCGACACGCTGCTGGCTGCGCTGCCACTGTCGTTCGACGCCGGTTTCAGCCAGTTGACCACCGCTTTCCACACCGGTGCGCGGGTGGTGCTGCTCAATTACCTGCTGCCGCGCGACGTGCTCAAGGCCCTGGAGCGCGAAAAGGTCACGGGTCTGACGGCAGTCCCGCCGCTGTATATACAGCTGACGCAGCTCGAATGGCCCAGCGCCATCAACCTGCATCTGCGCTATTTCGCCAACACCGGAGGGCGCATGCCGCGCGAAACGTTGGGCCTCTTGCGGCAAAAAGTGCCAGCGGCAAAGCCGTTCCTGATGTACGGCCTGACCGAGGCCTTCCGCTCCACCTACCTGCCGCCCGAAGAGGTCGACCGGCGGCCCGACTCGATCGGCAAGGCCATTCCCAACGCCGAGATCCTGGTGTTGCGCGACGACGGCTCGCGCTGCGGGCCCAACGAACCGGGCGAATTGGTGCATCGAGGGGCGCTGGTCGGCCAGGGTTACTGGAACGATGCCGCCAAGACCGCCGAGCGCTACAAGTTGCTGGGTCACGGCGCGCCGGGTCGCGAATCGGGTCTGCAATTGCCGGAATACGCGGTCTTTTCCGGTGACACGGTGCGCATGGATGAAGACGGTTTCCTGTATTTCATCGGCCGGCGCGACGAAATGATGAAGACCTCGGGATATCGTGTCAGCCCGACCGAGGTGGAAGAGATTTTGTACGCCACCAGGCTGGTTGGTGAGTGTGTCGCGTTCGGCGTCGAACATCCCACGCTCGGCCATGCGATCCACGTTATCGCCACGGCGCCCGAGAGCAGCGTCCATCGGATGGATGACCAAGGCAGCCAGGCGCAGGTTGCCGCGCTGCTCGCGCAGTGCAAGTTGCATATGCCAGCCTACATGGTGCCGGCCGGTATCGAATTCGTCGCCGGTCCATTGCCGCGCAACCCGAATGGAAAAATCGATCGCAAGACACTGTCGGCTGACTGGTCTGCACGCCACGCAGATGGATACGGCCGGTCTTGACCCGCCAGGAAGGCAACACCACGAATGACGTCAGATTCACGCACTTTGCCGGTACATGCCCCGCTGGACCAGTTCCCGAGCGAGGCTGGGGAGCTGCTGGTGGGCGGACATCGCCTGAGCCTGCTGGCCGAGCGGGTTGGGCAGACTCCGTTCTATGCCTATGATCGTGCCGCTCTGCGTGCGCGGGTCGCCGGTCTGCGCCAGGCATTGCCGCAGGCCATCAAGCTGCACTACGCCATGAAGGCCAACCCGATGCCTGCCGTGGTCGGCTTCATGGGTGGTCTGGTCGACGGCATTGACGTGGCGTCGGGTGGCGAGTTGAAGGTGGCGCTCGATGCGGGTGCCGATCCGAAGGAAATCAGTTTTGCCGGTCCCGGCAAACGCGTCGTCGAACTGCGCCAGGCCGTCGCCGCGGGCGTGTTGGTCAATGTGGAGTCCCCGCGCGAAGTGGTGGCACTGCAGGAAATTTCGCAGCAACTGGGCATGCCGGCACGGGTGGCGGTGCGTGTCAATCCGGACTTCGAGCTCAAGGGCTCTGGCATGAAGATGGGCGGCGGCCCGAAACAGTTTGGAGTGGATGTCGAGCAGATGCCCGAGTTGCTGGCCGATATCGGCCGTGCCGATCTCGACTTCGAGGGCTTTCACCTGTTCGCCGGCTCCCAGAACCTGCGGCCGGAGTCGATTTGCGAGGCTCAGCAGAAATCCTATGAGCTGGCATTGCGGCTGGCGGGCGACGCGCCGGCTCCGGTGCGTTTCCTGAATCTGGGCGGCGGCTTCGGAGTCCCGTATTTTCCTGGGGAACAGCGGCTGGACATCGCCCCGATCGGCGAGAATCTGGCGCAACTGCTGGAGCGGGCGCGCAGCGAGATGCCGCAGGCCAGTTTCGTGATTGAACTGGGTCGCTACCTGGTGGCCGAGGCCGGCATCTACGTCACCCGAATCCTTGATCGCAAGGTCTCGCGCGGACATGTGTTCCTGGTCACCGATGGCGGGCTCCACCACCATCTGTCGGCATCGGGCAATTTCGGCCAGGTAGTGCGCAAGAACTACCCGGTAACCATCGGCAATCGCTGTGGCAAGGGGCCGACAGAGACCGTTTCGGTGGTGGGTCCCCTATGCACACCGCTCGATCTGCTGGCCGATCGCATGGCCCTGCCGCAGGCCCGGGTTGGCGACCTGGTGGTGGTCTACCAGTCGGGCGCATACGGTGCCAGCGCAAGTCCGCAGGCTTTTCTGGGCCACGCCCCGTGCGTCGAGGTACTGGTATAGGCCCGCTTCCTTCCAGGCACGTCGGCAGGCAGCCACTGCCGGCTTTGCGTACGTACGCCCCGATTTGCCGTGTAGTATCGGCGTTCGGTGGAATGGTGAGGGTGACGGCGACTGCCCCGGTCGTTGCCAGGCTGGACAAGGTGGGACGTCCGCACATTGGGGCATGAGCATGATCAAGATTTTCAACCACTACATCCACAGGCGAACAGTACTCCAGATGCTGCTCGACTTCGGATTGATCCTGGGAACGGTTCTGGTCGCAACCGGCTGGCATATGCCCGATCTGGCGCGCGCCGCCGCTGCAGCGCTGCCCTCGGCGGCCTTGCTGGCGATCGCCGCGCTCGTCATCAACGCCGCATTGGGCTTTTACCAGCGGGTGCACAACCGCTCGGTGGCGCAGTCGCGTGCGCGTGCCGTCCTTTCCCTTTGCCTCATCCTGCCGCTGGCCTTTCTCATCCTGGGGGTGTTGCCGCTGGGTCTGGAGGACCAGGACTTCGTGTCCCTGTCGGTAGTCGGCGGCCTGGTGATCATGCTGATGCACCGGGTGCATGTGGGCCATTCGAGTGCCCAGTCGATGATGCGCCAGAGGGTGCTGGTGTTTGGCACCGGCACCCGGGCCAAGCTGGTGGGTCGTACGTTGCAGAAATCCGATCCGCATGTGGACCTGGTTGGCTATTACGCCAGCCCGAACGAAGCTGTGGCCGAGGTATCTGCCTGGGGCATCCTGTCGCCCAATACCTCGCTGACCGATATCGTCATGGAGCAGCAGGTCGACGAGATCGTGGTCGCGCTGGCCGAGCGCCGCGGTGGCAGCATGCCGCTGCGCGAGCTGCTCGACTGCAAGCTGCAGGGCGTGCGGGTAGTCGATATGGCCACCCATTTCGAGAAGACCCTTGGCCAGATCCGGCTCGACTCGGTTTCCGCCGGCTGGCTGATTTTTGGCGACGGATTCAGCCAAGGCTGGGTGCGAACGGTCGTCAAGCGCCTGTTCGACATTGTTTTTGCCACCATCCTGATCGTGCTGGCCTCGCCCGTGATCCTGATCGCGGCAATCATGATCGTGCTCGAGAGTGGGGGGCCGGTCCTGTATATGCAGGAGCGGGTCGGTCTCAACGGTCGATTGTTCAACGTCATCAAGTTCCGTAGCATGCGTACCGACGCGGAGATCGATGGGCAGCCGCGCTGGGCAACCGCGCAGGACGACCGGGTGACACGGGTGGGGCGCATTCTTCGCAAGCTGCGGATCGACGAACTGCCGCAGTTGTTCAGTGTGCTCAGTGGCGACATGAGTCTGGTCGGCCCGCGCCCGGAACGTCCGTATTTCGTCGACAAGCTGACCCAGGAACTGCCTTATTTCGCGGTCCGCCAAAGCGTCAAACCCGGTGTCACCGGCTGGGCCCAGGTCCGATACCACTACGGCGCCTCGGTCGAAGATTCCGCAGAAAAACTGCAGTACGACCTGTACTACGTCAAGAACCACACGCTGTTCCTGGACCTGGTGGTCCTGTTCGAAACTGTAGGCGTGGTATTGACGGCGCAGGGCGCGCACTAATGCGCTGCGCGAAGGCTTCAGATTCGCGTCGCCGGGCCCCGATCCAATAGACGAGGCGATGGACTCCGACCATCTGGTATTGACAGGCTGGAGTTATGGCCTTGCGGGACTGGCGTATACCTTGCTTGCCGTCGCGTTGTGGCAACGCGGTTACGCCCGGCCGCCGCGTGAATCAGCCCGGTTCAGCATGCTGGTGGCGGCGCTGGCCAGCGCCGTTTGGGGTTGCCTGCTGCTGGCATACCTGTTCGTGGCGGGGCATCCTGTCTTGCTTCAATGGTCCTACCTTGCCGACGTGGTTCGCTACGCGGCATGGTTTGTGTTTCTGCTGGTGCTGCTGCACCAGCGTAATCAGGCACCCTCTGCTCAGGGCCTTTCCTGGTTGAAGCCGACCGCTGCGACGGCGGTCGTATTGGCGGGTGGCCTGCAGCTGCTCTTGCTGGTTGGCTGGTTCGACGTGGCCGATATGCGCAAGCTGGTGCTCTTTTCCACGCTGTCGCTGCCGGTCATTGCGATGGTGTTGCTGGAGCAGTTGTTCCGCAATGTGCCGCAGGACGCGCGTTGGAACATCAAGCCACTGTGCCTGGGGCTTGCCGGGGCGTTCTTGTTCGATCTATACCTGTATTCCCAGGCGGTGCTTTTCAATGCGGTGGATGGAGATGCTTTCAGCATCCGTGGCGCCGTGCATGCGCTGGTGGTTCCGTTCCTGCTGCTGTCGACTTCGCGTCAGAGTGACTGGTTGTCCAAGGTCCAGATTTCGCGCAAGGCCGCATTCCACTCGGCCACGCTGATGATGGCCGGGTTCTACCTGGTATTTGTCTCCGGTGTCGGTTATTACGTGCGCTATTTCGGCGGCGAATGGGGACGGGCGCTGCAACTGGGCCTGGTGTTCCTGGCGCTGGTCGTGCTGATGGTGCTGGCGGTGTCGGGTTCGGTGCGCGCGCGCTTGCGCGTTTTCCTGGGCAAGCATTTTTTCCGCTATCGGTACGACTACCGCGAGGAGTGGTTGCGTTTTACCCAGACTTTGTCGGCGCAAAACTCGCCGCAGGCGATGGGCCAGCAGGTGATACGCGGGCTGGCCGACATGCTTGAGAGCCCTGGCGGCGCCCTGTGGTTGAAGAACCGGGGTGAGAAGAGCTTTCGGCAAAACGCCCGCTGGAATGCGCCCGCCAGCCTGCTGCCGGAGGATGAAGCCTCGCCGCTGTGCGAGTTTTTGCAAAGCAACGGATGGGTTGTCAATCTGGAAGAATACCGGTCGTTCCCGCGGCGTTACGGACGCCTGGTACTGCCTCCCTGGCTGCAGGAGACGCCGCAGGCCTGGCTGGTGGTGCCATTGAGCGTGGGTGAGGACATGATCGGCTTCGTGGTCTTGTCCAGCGCCCGCGCCCGCATGGACGTGAACTGGGAGGTCAATGACCTGCTCAAGACCGCCGGCCGGCAGGCAGCCAGTTTTCTGGCCCAGATGCAGGCCACCGAGGCCTTGTTGGAGGTGCGCAAGTTCGATGCGTTCAACCGCATGTCGGCGTTCGTCGTGCACGACCTGAAAAACGTGGTGACCCAGCTCTCGCTGATGATGAAAAACGCCAAGCGGCTGCAGGACAATCCGGAGTTTCGCCAGGACATGCTGATGACGGTCGACAACGCGCTGGACCGCATGCGCCAGCTGATGCTCCAACTGCGCGAAGGCGCCACCCCGCCCGGAACGGCGTTTGGCGTGGAGCTCGAAGCCATTGCGCGGCGCACAGCCGATGTGGCGGCGGAGCGGGGCCGCATACTCGAACTCGACATCGTTACCAGCGTAGTGACGCGGGGTCATGAAGAGCGTTTGGAACGCATCGTCGGGCACATGGTGCAAAACGCATTTGACGCCACTGACCCGCAGGGCAGGGTGTGGCTCAAGCTCGATCGCGTGAGTGGCCAGGCGGTGATCGAGGTGGGCGATACCGGCCAGGGCATGTCCGAGGAATTCATTCGGGACCGCCTGTTCAAGCCATTCCAGACCACAAAGCAGGCTGGAATGGGCATTGGTGCCTATGAGAGCTATCAGTACGTGCAAGAATTGGGCGGAAAGATCACGGTCGACAGCCAGGTCAACCAGGGAACGATCGTGACCGTGATGTTGCCGTTGTTCGAGTCACAACGACAATCGGACCTGCAATCACTTGAAGCCCCATGACATCCGAAAAATCGCGTGCGCTGCTGATCGTCGAAGACGATCTGGCACTACAAAAGCAAATCAAATGGTCGCTGGACCGGTTTGAGTCGGTCACGGCGCATGACCGCGAGTCTGCCCTGGCGCAGGCAAGGCGTCACCTTCCCGCCGTGGTCACGATGGATCTGGGCCTGCCGCCCGACCCGGACTCGGTCTCTGAAGGCTTCAGGCTGCTTGAGCAGTTGCTGTCCATCGACGGTGACATGAAGGTGATTGTGCTGACCGGTCAGAACGATCGCGCCAATGCGTTGCGCGCGGTAGCCATGGGGGCATACGACTTTTTTGCCAAACCTTTCGAGCCGGAGCTGCTCAACCTGACGGTCGAACGCGCGTTTCGCCTGGCCGAGTTGCAGTCCGAGAACAAGCGCCTGCAGCTGATGCACCAGCCCGACGCGCTGTCGGGCCTGACCACCCGCGACCCGGGCATGTTGCGGGTCTGCCGCACGATCGAAAAAGTGGCAGGCAGCAACGCTACCGTCTTGCTACTTGGTGAAAGCGGTACCGGTAAGGAATTGCTGGCGCGCGGATTGCACCAGGCGTCGCAGCGCAAGGGCGGGAAATTTGTCGCCATCAACTGCGCTGCCATTCCGGAGAACTTGTTGGAGAGCGAGCTTTTCGGCTACGAGAAAGGCGCATTCACGGGTGCCGCCAAAATGACGCTGGGCAAGATCGAGACGGCCGGCGGGGGCACCTTGATGCTCGACGAGATAGGCGACCTGCCGTTTTCGCTGCAGGCCAAGTTGTTGCGCTTCCTGCAGGAGCGCACCATCGAGCGTATCGGAGGGCGTCAGGAGATACCGGTTGACGTGCGCATCGTGTGCGCCACCCATCAGGACCTGATGGCCCTGACCAAGGAAGCCCGATTCCGCGAGGACCTGTATTACCGGCTGGCCGAAATCGTCATCGAGATACCGCCACTGCGCGACCGCGTGGGCGACCCGGCGCTGCTGGCCCATGCATTTGCACGCCGCTTTGCCCAGGAGCAAAACCGCGGCACGTTGACGCTGAGTGACGATGCGGTCCGGGCTATCGAGTTGCACAAGTGGCCGGGCAATATTCGCGAACTGGAAAACTGCATCAAGCGCGCCAGCATCATGGCCGACGGCAACCAGATCTCCCGAGAAGATGTCGGATTGGACCTGCCGCAATCCGCGCATGCACTGGAAACACTGGATCTACGCACGATTCGGGACACAGCCGAGAAAAATGCCATTGTCGCGGCGCTCGGTCGCGTCAACGGTAATATGGTGAAGGCATCCGAACTGCTGGGCATCAGCCGGCCGACGCTGTACGATTTGATGCACCGGCTCGGCTTGAAATGATGCCGCGAACCGGCCGACATTTACCTACAGGCTTCCTATGAAAAATTTCCCACTTTCGCGCCACGGCCTGCAGCTTGCGCTGACAGCGCTGCTGGCCTTGACGCTGGCCGGCTGCAGCGGCGAGAAGCCCGCGACGATGATTGCCTCGGCGCGTGACTACATGGCCAAGAACGACTTCAAGGCTGCGATCATCCAGGTCAAGAACGCGCTGCAGGAGAACCCGGATTTGCCCGAGGCCCGCTACATCCTGGGCCTTGCCTTGCTGCGTGGCGGCGATCCAGTCGGGGCCGAAACCGAACTGCGCAAGGCGCGCTCGCTCAACCACTCCGATGACCTGGTCGTGCCGGCGCTGGCGCGGGCCATGTTGCAGCAAGGCCAATTCAAGAAAGTGGTCGAGGATTTCGCCAAGGTTCAGTTGACCAAGCCAGAGGCCAAAGCGGAATTTCAGACGGTGTTGGCGATGGCACTCGCTGCCCAAGGCTCGAGGGAGCGGTCGCAGGAGGCGCTGGCGGCGGCGCTGCAGGCAGATCCAGCCTACGCCCCCGCGTTGTTGCTTCAGGTCGGTGAACTCGCGCGTGCGCGCAAGTTTGACGAAGCGTTGGCGCTGGTCGAGTCCGTGCTGTCCAAGGACGCCAAGAACGCCGAAGCCTGGAAACTCAAGGGCGACTTGTTGCAGTTTGGCAAGGGTCAGCCAACCGAAGCTTTGGCTGCCTATCAGAAATCGGTGGACAGCAATCCGTCGAATGGATCGGCACACGCGGCGGCGCTCACATTGTTGTTCAGGCAGGGCGACCTGGAGAACGCAGGAAAGCAACTGGCTGAACTGAAGAAGATCGCTCCAAACCATCCGCAGTCGCGCTATTTCGAAACATTGCTGGCGTTCCAGAAAAAGGACCTGAAGCTGGCGCGCGAATTGTCGCAACAGATGATCAAGGTCGCGCCGAACAATGTCCAGGCGCTGGTGTTGGCCGGGGCCATTGAATTGCAGTCCAATGCCATCCGGTTGGCAGAAACCCATCTCGCCAAGGCGGTGCAGGCGGCGCCTGAATTTGTGTTGGCTCGACAATTGCTCACCAGCGCCTTTTTGCGTGCAGGGCAGCCCGACAAGGCACTCTCTACCCTGGAGCCGGCCTTGAAGGGCGAGGGCCAGGATTCCAGGACCAATTCGCTGGCGGGCGAGGTCTATCTGCAAAATGGCGACGTGAAGAAGGCCGAGGAGTACTTCTCCAAGGCAGCCAAGCAAGATCCAAAGAACACCCGGTCACGCACCGCGCTTGCGCTGACCCACTTGGCCGATGGCAAGGATTCGGGCTATGGCGAATTGCAGGCGGTTGCCGCGTCCGACACCGGCACGACGGCCGATCTGGCGCTGATCAGCGTGCATCTGCGTCGTGGCGAGTTCGACAAGGCCTTGAGCGCCATCGCCGCGCTTGAGAAGAAGCAAGCGGACAAGCCGCTCGCATCGAATTTGCGTGGTCGAACCTTGCTGGCGAAAAAAGACATGGCCGGTGCCCGCAAGGCATTCGAGCAGTCGATTGGCATCGACCCCACCTATTTCCCGTCGGTCGCAAGCCTTGCCGCGCTCGATATCGCAGAGCAAAAAACCAATGACGCCCGCAAGCGTTTCGACGCGGTGCTGGCCAAAAACCCGCAGCATCCCCAGGCCTTGCTCGCCCTGGCCGAACTGCGGGCTCGCGAAGGCGGACCCAAGGCGGAAATTGCCGAACTGATCATCAAGGCAGTGACCGCCAATCCGACCGAGAAAGTGCCGCGTTTGCTATTGGTTGAATTCCACCTTCGCAACAAGGACGACAAGTTGGCCTTGTCGGCAGCGCAAAATGCGGTTGCGGCCATACCCGAGAGCCCGGAGTTGCTCGAAGTGTTGGGGAGGGCTCAACTGGCGTCTGGTGACAACAACCAGGCCATGATCAGCTACAACAAGATGGCCACCCTGCAGCCTAACTCGCCCGTACCCTATATGCGCATGGCCGAGGCGCATTTGGTGGCCAAAGACAAGGAAGCTGCTGCCCAGAGCCTGCGCAAGGCGCTGGAGGTAAAGCCAGACCATCTGGATGCGCAACGCGGGTTGATTCTGTATGCGCTGGACGCCAAGAAGTACACGGAAGCCACCGCCGTTGCGCGCACGATGCAAAAGCAAAAGCCTGCCAGCGCCTTGGGCTACCAGTTCGAAGGCGACATCGCCGTATTGCAGAAAAAGTGGGATGTCGCCGCCGAGGCCTACCGCGCCGGGCTCAAGCAGGGCGCGTTTGCGGAGTTGGCGAGCAAATTGCATTCGACCCTCATCGCGGGAGGCAAGGCGGCCGATGCCGATAAGATGGCAGCGAGTTGGCTCAAGGACAATCCCAAGGAATCGGTTTTTCTGTTGTACCTGGCCAACACCGCAATCGCGCGCAATGATCTGGCTGGGGCAGAGAAGCTGTACCGCAGCGTGATTCAGATTGCGCCCAACAATGCCATCGCCTACAACAACCTGGCCTGGATCACCGGCAAGCTGAAAAAAGAGGGCGGAATCGTACTGGCGGAAAAGGCGATTTCGCTGGTGCCCAGTCAGCCAGCGTACATGGACACACTGGCAATGCTGTTGTCTGACAAGGGCGACTATGCCAAGGCGCTGGAGTGGCAGACCAAAGCGATTGCGTTGCAGCCGGCCAATATTGCGTACAAATTCAACCTGGCCAAGATCCATATCCAGGGCGGCAAGAAAGATCTGGCGCGACCGCACCTGGAGGACCTGGCCAAGCTTGGCGATAAGTTCCCGGCCCATGCAGAGGTCGCCACCCTGCTCAAAAGCCAGTAGGCGTTGGTTGTGTGGCCGAGCATGCGTGCGCGTGTCCGATCGTGTTGGGGTTGGTGGCGCGTGCACCAGGCAGTTGTCCTGTGGATTGGCTGGGTTCGCCGTAAATGGACTGTGGCATCGTTGGTGCTGGGCACGGCGTTTTGCGCCCTGCCTTGCACCGAGGTCATGGCCGACCTCGTCGACACGGTCGCGCGCGTCAAGCCGTCTGTGCTGGTCGTGGGTACCTATCGCAATACGGACAGCCCCCGATTTCGGATGCGCGGCACCGGTTTCGTCGTGGCTGACGGCAATCTGGCCGTCACCAATGCGCATGTGTTGCCCGCGGCGACCGAGAACATCGGGAACATGAGCCTGGTGGTGCAGGTGCGCAGGCCGGGCGGAGAGTTGTCGATGCGCCAGGCGACCTTGTTGCATGTCGACCAGGTCCATGACCTGGCGTTGATGCGCTTTGAAGGTGCCGCCGCGCCGGCCATGCGCATCCGTGACTCCAGCACCACGCGTGAAGGCCAGGCCGTGGCGTTCATGGGCTTTCCGATTGGTGGTGCGCTGGGCTTCTCCGCGGTGACCCATCGCGCGCTGATCTCGTCGATCACACCGGCTTCCATGCCGACGCCGACGGCGCGCGCGCTCAACGAGTCAACCATTCGCGGTGTGCGCGCCGGACCGTTCGATATTTTCCAGCTCGACGGTACCGCCTATCCCGGCAACAGCGGCGGGCCTTTGTTCGACCCGGACTCCGGCGAGGTGCTTGGCGTGGTCAACATGGTGTTCATCAAGGGCTCCCGTGAATCGGCGCTGAGCGATCCGTCGGGCATCAGTTATGCGATTCCATCGAACTTTGTGTCCGCCCTGATCGAGGAAGGTCAGCGCAAGTAAGGGCTCTGGCTGCCAAGCGGGGTGGTTGCACGATTCATTCTTCCAGATACCGCGTTGCGTTTTCAAGATCGTCATGCGTTATGCCGGCTGTCAATGCGCCGACGAACTTGCGCCACGCCAGATCGGGTTCGGCCAATGTGAAGCCGTAGAAGATCTTTCCACCAGAGACCTTGCCGCGCACCGCCATGGCCCGTACGGTGGATTGTTCGTTGTTGCCCAATTGCACGGTCGCGTCGCCCCAGATCCGCACCGGCAGTTCCGACTCGGCATGTGCCAGAAAGCCGAAAATCGACAACTCGACGACCCGCAGGCTGGTCACTATCGGCTTGCCATCGGTCTGCACCAGGAAATTGCCCGGGCATTTGAGTGAATAGCGCTGGTGCTGTCGCAGTTGCCTGCCGCTCTTGGGCGGGTCGCTCATCTTGGGCAGCATTTTCTGGTGCTCGGGCTGATCGTAGATCGCATGCAGCAGCATCTTCTCGCGGTTGGTCAGATGCTCGAAAACCTGGGTGCGCTGGTTGAAGAAGTGGTCCAGCAGATCGGTCGTCATGACCGGGTCATTGGTCGTGTGGTACCTGCGCTGAGGCAGCACGATATTGGGCAATTTGGTACGGACGAAGTAGTCGTACAGGTTTTTGCGGCGCTTCTTGCCGTCGTAGGTCAACTTGTATTTCTTGGGTGCGGTACGCAAATCCAGCGTGGCGCCGATCGCCGGCGCTCCATTGGCGAAGTCGTAGTTGTCCACCTTGTTCTCGGCCAGCCGCCTGAAGAACAACAGCGACTCGTACATCTCGATGCGGTTGGGATGGACGGCGATCACCAGATGCCGGGTGTCAAAGAACGTGGTGCAGTACTCATACATGAACTTCATCAGCGGGAACAGGATCGCGCCACCGGTCTTGCGGAAGTCCGGGTGCACCGCCAGCGCCGACACCTCCGCGATCTTGCCCCCCCGCGCGCGCACCGCTTTCAGGTCGAAAATCGCCTGCAACGGAAACCCGAACACGCTTTCGCGGATGAGCGACAACGTGCCCACGACTTCGCCGTCGAACTTGGCGCACAGCGTGGTGGTCGTGGGTAGCGCGTGGTAAACGGTCGCCCGAAGTCCCGAAGGCGCCGGCTTCATGAAGCCGCTGCTGACATAGGCGTCATGCAGCAGCTTGAAGCACGCTTCCAGTTCCTCCCGGGTCTCCGCAATCTTGAGCACCAGGCGCTTGTCGGGCGCCGGGTCGCAGTCGACGAAGGAACGGAAGATGGCAAACCGCGCCGACTGCGGAAACAACGCAAACGCCTTGCGCATGCCTTCGTGCCACAGCTTGCGGATATGGGCCGCCAGCGACCGCTTTTTCACATGTGCCTCCTCGCCGCGTGCAGGTCAGTGCTGCAAGTCACCGCCCTGCGATGGCCTGCCGGCATCAGCGCCCGTATTTGTCTTCGAACCGCACGATATCGTCTTCACCCAGGTAGGAACCCGACTGCACCTCGATCATCTCGAGTTGCACCCGGCCCGGATTCTCGAGCCGATGGGTCGTGCCCAGGGGAATATAGGTCGATTCATTCTCTGAAACCAGAAACGTCTCCTCGCCACGCGTCACCTTGGCCGTGCCACTCACGACGATCCAGTGTTCGGCACGGTGGTGGTGCATCTGCAGCGACAGGGTACCACCGGGCTTGACCACAATGCGCTTGACCTGGAAGCGGGCGCCACTGTCCACGCTGTCATACCAGCCCCAGGGGCGGAACACCTTGCGGTGTATCTGGCCTTCGTGTCTTTGGCGTTGCTTGAGCGCGTCGACGATCTTCTTGACGTCCTGTGTGCGGTCCTTGTGCGCAACCAGGATCGCATCGGGTGTTTCCACCACCACCAGGTTGCTGACGCCTACGCAAGCCACCAGACGGTTGCCGGACAGCGCCAGCGTGTCGTGGCAGTCGTGCAGCAACACATCACCCTGCGCCACATTGCCCTGCGCGTCCTTGGGCAGGACCTGCCACAACGCGTCCCAGGCGCCGACATCCGACCAGCCGGCCTGCAGCGCAATCACGACGCCCGTCGGCAGGCCGGAGATGCCGTTGGCGGCATCGCGGCTGTTGCTGGTGATGCGTTCCATCACCGCATAGTCGATTGAGTCGGACGGGCAGGCGGCAAACGCATCCTTGGCCACTCGCGCAAAATCGCCGTCCCTCGCCACGCCACTCCACGCCGCCACGCAGGCAGCCAGGATGTCGGGCCGGCAGCTGCCGATGGCCGACAGCCAGACCGACGCACGCAGCAAGAAGATGCCGCTGTTCCACAAGTACGAGCCCTCGGCCAGATAGGCCTGCGCGGTTTTGAGGTCCGGCTTTTCGACAAAACGCGCGATCAGCCGTGCATCGCCGCGGTCGATGACGCCCGCAGCCAGTGGCCCGCCACCCTGGATGTAGCCATAACCCGTCTCCGGCGCATCCGGTGTGATGCCGAAGGTCACCACCATGCCCTGGGACGCCAATGCGGCGCCGTGTCGCACCGCGGTGCGGAAAGCCTCGGTGTCCAGGATGACATGGTCGGCCGGCATGACCAGCAGCACCGGGTCGCCGGCGTCACCGGTCGCGGCAGCCAGTGCTGCCAGAGTCAGGGCCGGTGCGGTATTGCGGCCGGCCGGCTCGAGCACGATGGTGCCCGGTTTGCCCATCAGCCGCAGCTGCTCGGCGATGATGAAACGGTATTCTTCGTTGCACACCACCATGGGTGGTGCCATTGCGCTGCCGATGTCGTCGGTGCGGCGCACCGTGGCCTGCAGCAGTGAGTCATCGCCGATCAGCGGCAGAAGTTGTTTGGGATATTTTTCGCGCGACAGAGGCCACAGCCGGGTGCCTGATCCGCCCGACAAAACCACCGGTTGAATGCGTACGGATGCCGGCTCTGCATGCGACTGAGCCATGTCCGATTCTTTCCTGTCAGCCACGGGCATCACCCCAGCGCAATTCAGCGGTTTCATCGCCCTGGTACAGCGTCTTGCCAAACCGGTTCACGCAATACTCGGGTGACACGATCATGTCTTCGAAGCACATGCCGGCGCCAATGCGGGTGTACTCGAACAGGATACTGCGCCTCACGATGGCATTGGCACGCAAGGTCGAGCCATGCCCGATCCAGGCCGGCCCGACGATGCTTACGCCGGGCTCGATGCACACGCCCGAGCCGATATACACCGGGCCCTGGATGTTCACGCTGTCCCACGGTATGCGCGTGTTGATGCCCACCCACACGCCGGGCCGAACCTCCCGCCCGGGCATGTTCATCTGCGCCACGTCGCCGCGCAGCACCCGCTGCAACACTGACCAGTAGTCGCTGACCCTGCCGATGTCGATCCAGTTGAAAAACCGGCTCTGTGCGTAAAACGGCAGGCCTTCGGCGACCAGGCTGGGAAAGAGCTGGGAGCCGATGTCATACACCTGGTCGGGCGGAATGCGCTCCAGCGCCGCAGGCTCGAAGATGTAGATGCCGGTACTGGCAAGCGTGGAGCGCGCCTCGGAGGGCTTCGGTTTTTCCTGGAACGACTCCACCTTGCCATCCTTGCCCGCGACGACGATGCCGTAATTCTTGACCTCTTCCAGGGGCACGTTGAGCGTCACCACACTGGCGATGGCGCCCTTTTTCCGGTGCTCATGCAAGGCGGCGCCGATATCGAGGTCGATCAGAGCATCGCCGCAAAGCACGATGGTGGTCTCGTCAAAGAAGCCGCTGAAATCCTGGATCTTGCGGATGCCGCCGGCCGATCCCAAAGGCCGGGGCACGATGTCACCATGCGCCCGCACGCCTTCGTAGGAATAGCCGATCTGCACCCCCCAGCGGTGGCCGTCGCCAAAATACTGCTCGATCTTGTCGTTGTAATACGCCACGTTGACCATGATCTCGGTCACGCCGTACTTGGCCAGGTGCTCGATCAGGTACTCCATGACCGGCTTGCCCAGGATCGGCACCATCGCCTTGGGCAGATCGTTGGTCAACGGGCGTACGCGGGTGCCTTGCCCCGCCGCGAGAATCATGCCTTTAGCCATTCCTGGTGTGCTCCCCTGGTTAAACCCTGTATCCGATATTCAATTGGCGGCAGCGGCGCGGTATCCATGCGGGTTGTCACATTGCCATCGCCAGGCATCCACACACATTGCCTGTAAATCGCGGCTTGCGCGCCATCCGAGCAAAGCGGCTGCCTGGCTCGGGTCGGCGTAGCACGATGCGATGTCGCCCTCGCGCCGGGCCGCGATCCGGTACGGTACCGGTTTTCCGCTGGCCTGCTCGAAGGCACGCAACATGTCGAGCACGCTGTATCCCACGCCCGTGCCCAGGTTGATGGCCAGGCATTCCGCGTGTCGTTGCAGCCGTTCGAGTGCCTTCAGGTGGCCCGCTGCGAGGTCGACCACGTGGATGTAGTCGCGCACGCCGGTGCCGTCGGGTGTGGCGTAGTCATTGCCCCACACGTTGACGAACTCGCGCCGGCCGACCGCCACTTGTGCCACGAAGGGCATCAGGTTGTTCGGTATGCCCTGCGGGTCTTCGCCGATCAGGCCGCTGGAATGTGCTCCGACCGGGTTGAAATAACGCAGGATGGACATGCGCCAGAGCGGGTCACTGCGGTGCACGTCGCGCAACATGTCTTCAATTACCAGTTTCGTGCGCCCGTAGGGGTTGGTGGCGGACAGCGGATGGTCTTCGGTCAGCGGCAAACGCTGCGGCTCGCCGTACACGGTGGCCGACGAACTGAACACCAGCGACCTGACATCGCATTGCGCCATCGCCTCCAGCAGGCGCAGGCTGCCAACCACGTTGTTGTCGTAATACGCCAGAGGCTGCCCCACCGATTCACCGACCGCCTTCAGACCGGCGAAATGGGTCACGGCAGTGGCCCCGCTGCTTCGCAACGCACCGACCAACGCGTCGCGGTCACGTATGTCGCCCTCGACCAGGTGCACCTTGCGCCCCGTGATGTGTTCCACCCGGGCCAGCGACTCCGGCTGGCTGTTGCTGAAGTTGTCGAAAACGGTCACGCCGTGCCCCGCGTTGAGCAACTCGACGCAGGTATGGCTACCGATGTAGCCGGCGCCACCGGTGACGAGAATCATGCTCATGACAATTTACTCGCCAATATGTCCACAATGCGCACGGCAGCGTGGCCGTCCCACAGATGGGGGCGCCGGCCCTGCTTGCCTTCGCCGCGCAGCACCTTGCGCGCTTCGGCCACGATCACCGCCGGGTCGGTGCCCGCCAGCACGTTGGAGCCTTCGTCGACCGTGACCGGGCGCTCGGTGTTCTCGCGGATGGTGATACACGGCACGCCCAGCGCCGTGGTCTCTTCCTGCATGCCACCACTGTCGGTGAGCATCACGGTGGCATCCTTCCAAAGATTCAGGAATGCCATGTAGGCCTGTGGCCCCACCAGCGTGATGTTCGGCCCCAGGTCGATGCCAAACCTGGCGAGGTTGGCGCGTGTACGCGGGTGGACCGGAAAGATCAGCGGAAGCTCGGCGGCAATCTCCCTTAGCGCGCCACCGATACGCGCCATCATCGCCGCGTCATCCACGTTGCTCGGGCGATGCAAGGTGATCACGCCGTAGCGCCCGCCATCGGCCGTGTGGTTGGCCTTGAAAGCACTGGTCTCGAATTGCGAGGTGTCGGTGCGCCCCAGTTTTTCAGCTTGGTACAACACGTTGTCGACCATCACATGGCCGACGTAATGGATCGCCGAGTCGGCCTTGCCCTCACGCCGCAGGTGCGCCACACCGCTGGGTTCGGTCACGAAAAAC
>JANNKH010000122.1:0-38633 GCA_031396205.1 Rhodoferax sp. | reverse complement strand
CCGAGCAGATCGCGTTGCAGATGGCCGATTTCAAGCGCCTGGGCGTATTGGGCGAATGGGACCACCCCTACCGCACGATGGACTTCAAGAACGAGGCCGATGAGATCCGAGCCTTCAAACGGGTGATCGAACGCGGGTTTGTCTACCGTGGGCTCAAGCCGGTGTACTGGTGTTTCGATTGCGGCTCGTCGCTGGCGGAATTCGAGATCGAATACGCCGACAAGAAATCGCAGACGCTCGACGTCGGCTTTCTCTGCGCGCAGCCGCAGCGACTGGCCGACGCCTTTGGCCTGGGCGCACTGACGATGCCGGCATTCGCGGTGATCTGGACCACCACCGCATGGACCATTCCCGCCAACCAGGCGCTCAACCTCAACCCCGACCTGGACTACGCGCTGGTCGATACCGAGCGCGGCCTGCTGCTGCTGGCGGCCACGCTGGTCCCGCAGTGCCTGGAACGGTATCAATTGACCGGAACCATTGTCGCAACAACCCTGGGCAAGGCGTTGGCGGGAATCGAATTTCACCACCCGCTGGCCCATGTCGACAAGGGATACGACCGGCGAGCCCCGATCTACCTGGCCGACTATGCCACCGCCAACGACGGTACCGGTCTGGTGCACTCCTCGCCGGCTTACGGCGTGGAGGACTTCAACAGCTGCGTGGCGCACGGCATGGCACTGGACGACATTCTCAATCCCGTGCAGGGCAACGGGCAATACGCAACTGAACTGCCGCTGTTCGGTGGCTTGAATATCTGGAAGGCCTGCCCGCGCATCATCGAGGTGCTGCAGCAGTCGGATCGCCTGTTCGCCACTACCCACATCAGCCACAGTTATCCGCATTGCTGGCGCCACAAGACACCGGTGATCTACCGCGCTGCGGCGCAGTGGTTCATCCGGATGGACGAGGGTGTCGGGGTTTTCACGCGTGACAAGGCGCCCCAGACGCTGCGCCAGCTGGCACTCGCTGCGATCGAGCAGACCGCGTTCTACCCGGAAAACGGTCGCGCCCGGCTGCGCGACATGATCGCCGGCCGGCCCGACTGGTGCATCAGCCGGCAGCGCAGTTGGGGCGTGCCGTTGCCCTTCTTCATCCATCGCGACACCGGCGATCTGCATCCACGCACGATGGAGATTCTGGATCAGGCTGCGGACATGGTCGAACACGGCGGCATCGAGGCCTGGAGCAAGGCCAGCGCGGAATCGATCATTGGCGATGCGGACGCTCTCCTGTATGCCAAGAGCAGCGACATCCTGGAGGTCTGGTTCGACTCCGGAACCACCCATACCACGGTGCTCAAAGGCTCGCACCCGGGCAGCGGCCATGACAACGGGCCCGAGGCTGACCTGTACCTGGAAGGCCACGACCAGCACCGCGGCTGGTTCCACTCCTCGTTGCTGACCGCTTGCGCCATGTTTGACCGCGCGCCCTACCGGGGCCTGCTGACGCATGGCTTCACCGTCGACAGCCAGGGACGCAAGATGAGCAAGAGCCTGGGCAACGGGGTCGATCCGCAGGAGACCAGCAAGAAGCTGGGCGCCGAGATCATCCGGCTGTGGGTGGCCGCCAGTGACTACTCGGGCGATATCGCCGGCGACGACAAGATCCTGGCGCGGGTGGTGGACACCTACCGGCGCATCCGCAACACCTTGAAGTTCCTGCTGGCCAACACCGCCGACTTCGATCCGGCAACCCAATCCCTGGCACCGGCGGATATGCTGGAGATCGACCGCTACGCACTGGCGCGGGCCTCGCAACTGCAGACCGACATCCTGGCCCATTACAAGGTCTACGAGTTCCACCCGGTGGTGGCCAAGCTGCAGATCTACTGCAGCGAGGATCTGGGTGCGTTCTACCTCGACATCCTGAAAGACCGCTTGTACACGACCCAAGCGGGCTCGCGTGCCCGGCGCTCGGCGCAAACGGCCTTGTGGCAGATCACCCAGGCCATGCTGCGATGGATGGCGCCGTTCCTGAGCTTCACTGCAGAGGAGGCATGGAGCGTGCTAGCCAGCGCCGGCAAAGTTCCTGCGGCCGATTGCGCAACCATCTTTACCAGCCAGTTTTCCCCAATGGCAGCGCCAGACATGGTTTTGCTCGACAAATGGAGCCTGATCCGCTCGGTGAGGGAGATGGCCAACAAGGAGATCGAAGCCTTGCGTGCGGCCGGCACGGTCGGGTCGTCGCTCCAGGCCCGCTTGCATATCGAGGTGCCGACCGCGAGCCACGCAGAACTGCTTGCCGCTTTGCAAAGCCTGGGTGATGATCTGCGTTTCGTGTTCATCACCTCGGACGCCACGGTGTCTGCCGGTGACCAGTTGCAAACCATGCCAGCCGCGGCGACGGATGCCAAATGCGAGCGTTGCTGGCACTACCGGCGCGACGTCGGCCATGACCCGGCCCACCCCCGCATCTGCGCGCGCTGCACCTCCAACCTGTTTGGCGCCGGTGAAACGCGCCGCTTCGCGTGATCGCGCGCGGTTCCGAGCGGGCCGCTGCCATGTTGCCCTGGCTGGGACTGGCGCTGCTGATAGTGATCGCGGACCAGTTCACCAAGATCATGGTGCTGGGATATTTCGAATTGGGTGACAGCACCCGGGTAACCGGGTTCTTCAATCTGGTTCGGGTGCACAACGAGGGTGCGGCCTTCTCGTTTCTGGCCGGCGCGTCAGGCTGGCAACGCTGGTTTTTCACCGCCATCGGCATCGGCGCGGCGATTTTCATTGTCTGGATGCTCAAATCGCATCCGGGACAGCGCTTGTTTGCGTTTGCAATGTCCTGCATCCTGGGAGGTGCGATCGGCAATGTGATCGACCGGCTGGCCTATGGCTATGTCTTGGATTTTCTACAGTTCCACTACGCCGGCTGGTATTTCCCCTCGTTCAACCTGGCCGACAGCGCGATTACCATAGGGGCCATTGCCATGATCCTGGATGAGCTATTGCGGGTGCGACGCGCCCGGTAGAAAAGCGACTTGACCCACCTGCTCAATCTTCTCGCTGCGATTGCCCTGCTGGTGTGGGGCACGCAATTGGTACGTACCGGTATCCTGCGCGTTTTTGGCGCCAACCTGCGCAATGTGCTGGCCAAAAGCGTCAGCAACCGGCTCAATGCGGTGGTGTCAGGGTTGGGCGTCACGGCGCTGGTTCAATCG
The DNA here is from genome assembly GCA_031396205.1 of Rhodoferax sp. GTDB lineage: Bacteria > Pseudomonadota > Gammaproteobacteria > Burkholderiales > Burkholderiaceae_C > CAISIP01. The sequence continues at coordinate 35,476 of JANNKH010000122.1, read as the reverse complement.
AGTACCGCCACAGCCCTCATCGTTGCCTCGTTCGTAGGCCAGGGCCTGATGGCGCTGCCGTCCGCACTGACGGTCATGCTCGGCGCCGATATCGGCACCAGCCTGATGGCGGTCGTCTTCTCGCGCGACCTGTCCTGGCTGTCGCCGCTGTTCATCTTCATCGGCGTGGTGTTGTATATCGCGCGCCAGTCCACGACGGTTGGCCGGATCGGCCGTATCCTGATCGGCCTGGGCCTGATGCTGCTGGCGCTGAGCCTGGTGTCGCAATCGGCCACGGTCCTGACCCGGGCGCCGGCCGTCAAGGCGCTGCTGGCGTCGCTCACCAGCGATCTGCTGCTGGAAATATTCACTGGTGCGGTATTGACGGTGCTGTGTTACTCCAGTCTGGCGATGGTGCTGCTGACTGCCACACTCGCCGCCACCCACGTGATCCCGCTGGATGTCGCGCTGGGCCTGGTACTGGGCGCCAACCTGGGCAGCGGCCTGCTGGGCGTATTGACTACGCTGGGCACCAGCATCCAGACCCGCCAGGTGCCGTTGGGCAACCTGATTTTCAAGATCTTCGGCATCGGCATCGCCGCGCCCTTTGTCGGGCTGTGGATCCAGTACATCCAGGAGTGGTTGTCGGATCTGGCGACGCTGGTGGTACTGTTTCACCTGAGCTTCAATGTCGTGGTCGCTGCGATCTTCATCGGGCTCACGCCGATTGTGGCCCGCTGGGCCCAAACCCTGTTGCCCAGGCCGGACCGCGCCACGGTGGCCGGTCGGCAGCGCCATCTCGACGCAACGGCCCTGGCCACACCTTCGCTGGCCATCTCGTGCGCGGTACGCGAGGCAATGCACCAGGCCGACGTGGTTGAAACCATGCTGACCGGCATGTTGCGTGTGATCAAGGACAACGACAGCAAGCTGTCGCAGGAATTGCGCAAGATGGACGACACCGTCGACGAGTTGTATTCGGACATCAAGTACTACCTGACCAAGATCTCGCGCGAGGCGCTCAGCGACAGCGAGGGCCAGCGTTGGACCGACATCATCAGCTTCACCATCAACATGGAGCAGATCGGAGACATCGTCGAACGCATCCTGATCGACATTGAAGACAAGAAGATCAAGACCGGCCGCGAGTTCTCGGAGGCCGGCGTACTGGAAATCGGCGACCTGCACGCGCATCTGGTCGAGAATCTGCGCTTGGGCATGAGCGTATTCCTGCACGGCAATGTGCGTGATGCCCAAAAGCTGCTGGAGGAGAAAACCCGCTTTCGCGACCTGGAGCGCGAGTACGCATCAACCCACCTGCGCCGTCTGGCGCTCAACACCGTGCAAAGCATCGAAACCAGCTCGTTGCACCTGGACCTGATCAGCGACCTCAAGCGCATCAACTCGCACATCTGCTCGATTGCCTATCCGATCCTGGACTCCGCAGGCGCGCTCGCGCCAAACCGGCTGAGGAAGTCGGTGCTCGACGTGCGCGACTGAAGCGAGGCCCGTATCGCCGGTCGATGCGGGACTTGAGGCCCCGCCTACCGGAACTCCTGGTTAGTCTTGACAAATCGATCACACGCCAGGGTGCCCGATCGCGCCGAATCCGATAATAATGCGGTGATAAATCGGGAGTGGCGTAATGGGCAAGCAAACCTGCACGATATTGACGGCCGCCACGCTGGCGTTGGCGCTGAGCCACCCGGTTTTGGCGCAAACAGATATGGTCACGGTCAAGCGTGATGCACAGTTGCGCGAGTCTGCGGCCGAATCGGCGCCCAGCCTTGTCGCGCTGCCGGTGCAAACGCAACTGACACGGCTGACGGCACGCCAGGGCCCGTGGATAGAGGTGCGCACAGCCCAGGGCCAGACGGGCTGGGTCCACATGTTCGATGTCGGTACGCCACCTGCGGCCAAGGGCGGCAATATCGCCACTGGCGCGTTGCGAGGTCTGACAGGCCTGTTTGGTCGCGCCAATACGCTGGCCCCCACGAAAACCGCCACGGTCGGAATCCGCGGCTTGGGCGCCGAAGAGATTGCCAATGCACAACCCAATCTGGCTGCGGTGACCCTGGCCGAATCCCTGCGCATGGACGCGGCGCAGGCGCAACAGTTTGCGGCCGCAGCCAACTTGGCCATTCAGCGCGTGGAACCGCTTCCGGTGCCGCCCAGATCGAATAGCTCGACGACGCCGGCTGGCGCCGGGGCAGCAGGTGCAGCAGCAGCAGGAGAAAATCGATGAACCACCCGCCTTGTTGTCACGACCGTACGCTCGTGCGGTCATGGGTGTCTGCATCCATGGCACTGTGCATGTGTGTGTTGTCGTTTTACCCGGGTCTGGCCCAGAGTCAGGATGCCAGCAAGGCGCTCAATCTGTTCCAGCAAATGCTGCGGCCAAACCAGGCGCCGGTGCCGGTGCCTGCAAATCCTGGCCTGCCGGCCAACCCTGCATTGCCCATTAGTCCGGCAGGCCTGCTGGGCAACGCGCTCAGTGGGGCCGGTGGCGGCAGGGCCGCAGGCAATGCGGCTATGGCCGCAGACCTGGTGGGGCTACTGTCGCAGTCCACGTCCCAGATCGACCAACCTCAGGAGATCGAAATCGGCCGCCAACTCTCGGCGGTGCTGTTGGGCAGCAAAGGGCTGCATCCCGACATGCAATTGCAGCGCTATGTCAATCAGTTGGGGCGCTGGATCAGCCTGCAGACCAACCGTCCCGAACTGCCCTGGACCTTCGCCGTGCTGGACGACAACGGCTTCAATGCCTTTGCAGCACCTGGCGGATATATCTACGTCACCAAGGGCCTCATTGACCGAGTTGCCGATGAGTCCGAACTGGCCGGCATCCTGGCCCACGAGATCAGCCATGTGGTGCGCCGGCACCATCTTGAGGCCATTGGCAAGAACGCGCGTGCCGGCATCGTGACCCAGTTGATTGGCTCGCAACTCAACAACAACCTGGGCGGTGCCTTGTCCGGGCAGTTGATCGGCTTGGGGCGCAACCTGTATTCCAAGGGTCTGGATCAAGAGGACGAATACGAAGCCGACCGGCTAGGCATTGCCCTGGCGGCCAGTGCGGGCTTCGACCCGTACGGTCTGGTCGCAGTGTTGCAGCAGTTGCGTTCGGCAACGCCAGACAACCCGGTGTTCAGCCTGTCGCTCAGCACCCACCCGCCCGCCCAATTGCGCATTGACCAGATGGAACAGGCGATGGGAACGCGCCTGGATGCGCTTGCCGGCAAGCCGGCGATTGCCATTGCGCAACGCATGGAACAAATTGCGGCGCGCGAGAATGGTCGCAATTCCGCCGCAGCGGCGGCGGCGGCCGCCGCCGCTACGGCTAGCAAACCTCCCCCGGCCGTACGTCTGCCGGCGGCCAAGCCGGCACCTGCCAAGACCAACAAGGGCAAGACCTAGCAGCCTGCCCGCCAGCACCGGCGCTGGGACGACTGCATGTTGTCCATGCCGCCGCCCAGATGCCGGTGCAGACAGAGCGCAGGCGACGGTCGCCCGGATCCTCATTCCTCGACGAAAGCCTCCTCGCGCTTGCGCTTGACTGAAGGCAACAACACGATGACCAGCAACAGGGCCGCGACCGCCAGCAGGCTTGCAGAAAGGCCCCGTGTCACGAACACGCTCCAGTCACCGCGCGACAGCAACAAGGCCCTTCGCAAGTTCTCCTCCATCATCGGCCCGAGCACAAATCCCAGCAGCAAGGGTGCAGGTTCGATACCCAGCTTGATGAAGCTGTATCCGATGACGCCGAAGATCGCCACCATCCAGATGTCGAACGTGTTGTTGTTGGTGGAGTACACGCCGATAGCGCAAAACAGCACGATGGCCGGAAACAACCAGCGATAGGGCACCGTGAGCAGTTTGATCCAGATGCCGATCAGCGGCAGGTTCAGGACGATCAGCATCGCGTTGCCGATCCACATCGAAGCGATCAGGCCCCAGAACAGTTCCGGATTGCTGGTCATCACCTGCGGCCCCGGCTGGATGTTGTGGATGGTCATCGCACCCACCATCAGCGCCATCACAGCGTTGGGCGGAATGCCCAGCGTCAGCAGCGGGATGAACGAGGTCTGCGAGGCCGCATTGTTGGCCGACTCGGGCCCGGCCACGCCGCGGATATTGCCCTTGCCAAACGGAATCTCGCCTGGCCGCATCTTGGCTTTTTTCTCGATGGTGTAAGCCGCGAACGCCGCCATCGTCGCGCCGCCACCGGGCAAGATGCCCAGCGCGGAACCGAGCAAGGTCCCTCGGAGAACAGCCGGAATCATGTTCCGGAAGTCCTCACGGGTGGGCATCAGGCCCTTGACCTCGGCCGCGAACACCTGGCGCTCACTCGCATGTTTGCCCAGATTGCTGATGATTTCGCCGTAACCGAACACGCCCATGCCGATCACGATGAAGCCGATGCCGTCCGTGAGTTCAGGAATATCGAAACTGAACCGCGCCACGCCGGAGTTCACGTCAGTGCCGACCAAACCCATCAAAAGGCCCAGCAACACCATGCCGACCGCCTTGAGGATGGAGCCGGACGCGAGCACGATGGCGCCGATCAATCCGAGGATCATCAGCGAGAAATATTCGGCTGGCCCGAACTTGAACGCCACTTCGGTCAGCGGCACCGCGAAACCAGCCAACACGAGGGTGCCGACACAACCGGCAAAGAACGAGCCCAATCCGGCCGCCGCCAGTGCCGGCCCGGCGCGGCCCTGGCGCGCCATCTGGTAGCCGTCGATCACCGTGACAACGGACGACGCCTCTCCCGGCAGATTGACCAAAATGGCCGTCGTGGAGCCGCCGTACTGGGCTCCGTAATAGATACCCGCCAGCATGATCAGCGCCGAGACTGGCGGCAAGGCATAGGTGGCCGGCAGCAGCATCGCGATGGTCGCCAGCGGCCCGATGCCCGGCAACACGCCGATCAGCGTACCCAACAGGCAGCCGACAAACGCGTACAACAGGTTGATCGGCGTGAACGCCACGCCAAAGCCGATCGAGAGATTGGTAATCAAGTCCATGCAATTCCCCTTAACCGGCAATAAATGCAGGCCACGCCGGGAACTGCAGTTTCAACGCCACGATGAACGTGAGATAACAGGTGATCGCAAGGATGACGGCCAGGATCACCACCTCCTTGAACTTGAACTCCTCGCCGGCCAGCGCTGCGATGAAGGTCAGTGCGATGATGGCCGCGATCAGGCCCATGTATGGAAGGCCAACGCTGGGCAGGCCGCCCAGCAGCACGCCGAACGTCAGGTTGGCCAGGATGATGAAGAACAGCGGCCTCCACGCGATGCTGCCGACCGGATCGCCGTCCTCGGTTTCCACCACCAGCGCATTGAAAGTCACGACGATTCCCAGTATCGCCAGCAACACACCCAGCATCAGCGGGAAATAGCCTGGGCCCATCCGCGCCGCATCGCCTACCTTGTAGTTGGTCGCACCCCATGCAAAGGCGATTCCCACCACGATGAACAGCAGCCCGGAAAAAAAGTCTTTCTGACTCTTGATACGCATGCAATGTCTCCTCAGACGTTCCGATTCGGAGCCATTGTGAAGCCGATTGCCGGCGCCCGGAATGTGGATTTCACCTACTCGCACTGCAAATCTACAAGCGACTGCGGGTTTTCCCGCAGCCACTCGGCGCGGTTATCAGCTTAACGGCGGTGTCGCGGCCAGCACCTCGGCCATGACCGTCATGCCATGGGCCACTTGCAGCGCGCCGGCCAGGCGCAACGGTCGCATGCCGTCCTTGACGGCCTGCCGGCGCAGGGCGTCGATGCTCGGTTCGCGCGTCACGGTCGCCTTGAAGGCTTCGGTCACGACCAACAGTTCGTAGAGGCCGGTGCGACCTCGAAAACCGGTCATGCGGCAATCCACGCAACCCACAGGCTTGAACGGCCGGTAGGCACCATTGATCTGCCAAGGCTTGACGAATTCGGCCAGATCGGCCCGATTGGCGTCGGTATCGCGCACCTTGCACTTGTCGCACAGCGTGCGCACCAGGCGCTGTGCCAGAACCCCGTGCAAGGTGGCGTTGATCAGGTACGGCGGGATGCCCAGTTCCAGCAGGCGGCTGACCGCCGAGGGTGCATCGTTGGTATGCAAGGTGGAGAAAACCAGGTGCCCGGTCAGCGCGGCCTGCACCGCCATCTCTGCCGTCTGCAGATCGCGGATTTCTCCCACCATGATGATGTCCGGGTCCTGGCGCATCAGTGCCCGCAGGCCTTCGGTAAAGCTGAAATCGAGATGCGGCTGCACCTGGGTCTGGTTGAACGAAGGCTCGATCATCTCGATCGGGTCTTCCACCGTGCTGACATTGACTTCTTCGGTCGCGACCCGCTTGAGCGTGGAATACAGGGTTGTCGTCTTGCCCGAGCCGGTCGGACCGGTGACCAGCACGATGCCGTGTGGCTGCTTGACCAGCGCCTCCCAACGCTGCGCATCATGCGCCGCGAAACCCAGCGCGCTCAGGTCCTTGACCGCGTTGTCCGGATCGAAGATGCGCATCACCATCTTCTCGCCAAACGCCGTCGGCAGTGTGGAAATCCGCATCTCCACCTCGTCGCCACGCGGGTTGCGGGTCTTGATGCGTCCGTCCTGCGGCCGGCGCTTCTCGACCACGTCCATGCGCCCGAGCAGTTTGATGCGCGCCGTCATCGCATTGAGCACGCCCATCGGCATCTGGTACACCGGATGCAGCACGCCGTCGATGCGAAAACGGATCACGCCCTGGTCACGGCGCGGCTCCAGATGGATGTCACTGGCGCGCTGGTCGAACGCGTATTGCCACAACCAGTCCACCACCTGCACCACGCCCTGGTCGTTGGCATCGAGCTGCTTGTTCGCCTTGCCCAGTTCGACCAGCTGCTCGAAGCTGGTGCCGACGTTGGCACCGCCGGTCTTCATCGCAGCGCGCACCGACTTGGCCAGCGCATAGAACTCGGCCGTGTAGCGGGCGATTTCCCCTGGACTGGCAAGCACCCGCCGCACGCTGCGCCGGGCCTGGCGTTCGACCTCGGCCACCCAGTCGGTAATGAACGGCTCGGCAGTTGCCACCACCAGTTCGGTCGGCGACACCTGCACCGGCAGGACCCGGTGCCGCTCGGCATACGGCGCGCTCATCGCGTCGGCAACCTTGCCGACATCGACCTTGAGTGGATCGATGCGCAGGTAAGCAATACCGGCCCGGCCGGCCAGCCATTGGGTCAGGCTCTCGATGTCCAGCGCGCGGTTGTCCGCAGCACCGCGCATCGACACGCTGGCCAGGCGCACCAGCGGATGCTGCGCGCTTTCGGCCTGGGAACAGCGCGCGATGGTCCGCTCCGCCTCGTCCTGGGCAATCACGCCGTCCTCGCGCAGCCACTCGACAAGGATACGCCAGGCCAGCGGGCCTTGCGGGGTCGGAAGTACCGTGGTCTTGGGCCTGGTCACGCTGCTCATGCCTGCGCCACCAGCGGCTTGAGCACGCGCACCCACTGTGCAGCCGGCAAGCCCCAGCGTTGCTCGATCTCCTGTGCCCGGCCTGACAGCAGCGCCCGGGTCGGACGTGCGGCCTGCTTTTGCGCCAGCACCACCGTATTGCCCTCCCGGGTCGCTTTGAACGGCCAGATCGCGTCCCGACCAAATACTGCGGCCAATCGATCGACGCTGTGCTCAAAACTGGAAGACCGTCCAAACAGGTTGACGCTCAAACTGCCGTCCTCGGTCAGCAGCCGACGGCAGTCGGCATAAAATGCTTCGCTGTCCAGCACCGGTGCGGCGGCATCATGGTCGTACAGGTCGATCTGCAGCGCGTCGATGCTGCCCCACCAGCGCGGGTCCTGGATTTCCTGCGCCGCATCGGCCAGTAGCACGCGCATGCGGGCGTTGTCCGGCGGCAATTTGAACCAGCCGCGGCAGGCGACCAACACCTTGGGATTGATCTCGACAGCCACCGTCTGCATGCGCAGCACCTTGGCGCAGAACTTGGTCAACGAGCCGGCACCCAGCCCCAGTTGCATGGCGCGGCGACGGGCAACCGTGTCGGCGTCCACGAACAGCAGCCAGGCCATCATGCGCTGGATGTACTGGTGCACCAGCACCTGCGGCGAGTCGATCAACATCGAACCCTGTATCCAGATCGAATCCAGGTGCAGGTGCCGCACGGGCCCTTCATCGGAAAAATGCACATCGGCCAGCGCAGCGGGTTGGGTCGTCACCATGGCGCGTTATACCAGCAAGCCACGCAGCTTCGGCAACGCGGCGCATGCATTCTCGCGCGTCGCATGGGCCAATGCCTGCGCCGATACGCCCCGCAGGTCGGCCAGCACCGCGCCAATCGACGGCAGCTGCGCGGGCTCGTTGACGCCCTGGGGCAGCCCTGCAGCGCGTTGCGCCACCGTCGCGTACAACCAATGCGGCGGAATGTCCGGCGCATCGGTTTCGAGCACCAGCGCGTCCAGCGGCAAGTCGGTCGCCAGGCGGCGCAGTTGCAGCGCCCGCTCAAAGGTGACGGCCCCGCCGAAACCGAGCTTGAGTCCCAGCGAGGTAAACGCCTGCGCCTGCTGCAGGCTGCCGGAAAACGCATGCGCAATACCCTGCCAGCCGTAGGAACGGTCAGGCACCACCGCGCGCAAACCGCGCAGCAATCGATCGGCCGAACGGCGCACATGCAGGATCACCGGCAGTGCAAACCGGCGCGCAAGCTTGAGCTGCTCCAGATAGAAGTGCTCCTGGCGCGCGCGCATCGCAGGCTCGCACAGCAAGGGCACAAAAAAGTCGAGCCCGATCTCGCCGACCGCGACCAGCCGCGGGTCCTGCGCATGCAGGCTCAAGGCGGCTTCCAGCGCCAGCAGGTCGCCCTCGGACGCCTGTGGCACATACAGCGGATGAATGCCCAGCGCATAGCTGTCGCCACCCGCATGCGCCAGCGCCCGCACCTGCGCGAAGTTGGCCACGCACACGGCAGGAACAATGCAGTGCGCCACTCCGGCAGCGCGCGCCCGCATCCGAACCTGCGCGCAGCTGTTGGTGAACTCCGCCGCATCAAGATGACAATGGGTATCGATCCAATCCGCCATACAGGGAAAACCCTCTCCAGGTGCCTCTTGCGTTGCGCGGTCTTTGACACTAGATTGTCATGCGAGTGTCACCTCCGGCATTTACAGTGCTGTCGCCGCCACCGGCCATTTTCATCCACCCCAAGGAAGACCCATGAAAACAAGAATCACCCTCGTTGCTGCCGCCCTTGCGCTGGGCCTGGCAGGCGCCGCCATGGCGCAGGAGAAAACCCTGCGCCTGCTCACCTGGGCCGACTATGTACCTGCGGACGTGCAGGCCCAGTTCGAGAAGGAGTCAGGCTACAAGGTGGAGATCACCTTGTCCAACAATGAAGAGATGATCTCCAAACTGCGCGCCACTGGCGGTGCCGGATTCGACCTGGCACAGCCTTCGCAGGACCGCATCACCGGGCCGCAGCAGGAGTTCAAAATTTACAAGCCGATGGACTTGTCCAAGATCAAGTCCGATCTGTTCATTGGATCGATGCTGGCCGCCACGAAGAAAAACACGACGCTCGACGGCAAGGTCTACGGTCTGCCGCACATCTGGGGCACTGACGGCCTGGTGGTCAATACCAAGCTGGCCAAGATGAGCAATTATCCGGACCTGTGCAAGGACGACTACAAGGGCAAGACCGCGGTGCGCCTCAAACGTCCGACGCTGCTGGCATTTGCCTTTGCGTCCGGCAAGGATCCCTTTGCGCTTTATAACAACCCCAAGGCCTATGCTGCGTTGATGGACGACGTGGGCAAGACAATCACCGCCTGCAAGGGCAACCTCAAGTTCTTCTGGGACAACAAGGACCAGTTGCTCAACGGCATGCGCACCGACGAGATCGTCGGGGCCATGATGTGGGACACCGGCGGCTGGAAACTCAACAGCGAGAAGGCCGACATCCAGTTCATCGCGCCCAAGTCCGGCGCGCTGGGCTGGATCGATACCTTTGCCATTCCCGCCAAGGGCAAGAACGATGCGGCCGCCTATGCCTGGATCAACTTCAACATGCGTCCGGAAATTGCGGCCAAGGTGGCCGGCGGCGCAGGCAACTTCACGGCTTCCAAGGGCGCCGACAAGCTGATGGACGCCAAGCTCAAGGCGCAGTTCGCGGCCAGTTTCCCGCAGGCCGCACTGGACAACGTCAAGTGGTATCCGGCTGTGCCGGCCGGGCTGGAAGAGATCGAGGGCAAGGTGCTCGACCGCATCAAGGCCGCCAATTAGGGCGCGACGTCCGAACGGATGCAGCAGCCAGACCTTGAGGCCCGGCGTGTCGCCAAACGATACGCCGGGCTGGTCGCCGTTGACGACCTGTCTTTTTCCGTAGCGCGCGGCAGCTTCTTCTCCATCCTCGGTCCATCGGGCTGCGGAAAGACGACGCTGCTGCGCATGATTGCCGGATTCCTGGAACCGGACTCCGGCGAGGTCGTGATCGGTGGCCAGTCCATGGCCCAGGTGCCGCCCAATCGCCGTCCGGTCAACATGGTGTTCCAGCACCTGGCACTTTTCCCGATGATGACCGTCGGTCAGAACGTCGGGTATGGGCTGGCGCGCAGGGGAATGAGCGCGATGGACATCGCACAGCGCGTCGGTGCGATGCTCGAGCGCGTCAGCCTGCCGGGCTCGCAGAACAAGCGCATCGACCAACTCTCGGGCGGCCAGAAGCAGCGTGTCGCCATCGCCCGCAGTCTGGTGCTCGAACCGACGCTTTTGTTGCTCGACGAGCCTCTGGGGGCGCTCGACCTGAAGTTGCGCGAGCACATGAAGATCGAGCTCAAGCAGCTGCAGGCTGATTTCGGCACCACCTTCGTCTACATCACCCATGACCAGTCCGAGGCGCTGGTACTGTCCGATCACGTGGCCGTGATGAACCACGGTCGCTTTGAACAGGTTGGAACGCCGCAGTCACTGTATTACCAGCCACAGACACCGTTCGTCGCCGGCTTCGTTGGCGCCAACAACCGAATCCCTGGCCGTGCCAGCCAGGCCAGTGGCGACCTGGTCGAAGTGACGACCGAACAGGGCCTGCGGCTATTCGCACGCAAGATGGACGAGGTCCAGATTGGCGCCAAGGTAACCGTTTTTGTGCGCCCGGAAGTTGCCACACTGGCGCGCACCGTCGATGCGCTGCCCGCCAGCCAGCCCCGGTTCCTCGGCAGCGTGGCCAGCCTGCTGTTCGACGGAGCCAATTCGGCCGTACTGGTGCACGAAGCCAGCAGCAAGACCGAGTTCCATGTCGCGCTGCCGCAGACCGGGCAGTTCGCCGACATCAAAGTCGGCGAAAGCATCGCCTTCGGGTTCGATCCGGAGCGCGCCCTTTGTTTTTCGGCAGGCGGGCATGGGACCTGATCGGGTTCGGCCATGACGCACAGGCGGCTTTTGCTCGGTCTGCTGATGGCGCCAGCGCTGATCTGGCTGATCGGCCTGATCGTGCTTCCCCACGTCGACCTGGCCATCCTGTCGCTGCGCGCGCGAGTGGCTCCCGGCGTATATGAACCCAGCCTGCGCCAGTACGGAACCTTCATCGAGGAGCCGCTGTACTGGAACACCTTCGTGCGCACTGCCCTGATGTCGATGCTGGCCACGCTGATCACGCTGCTGCTGGCGTTTCCGATCGCCTGGACCATTGCGAAAATCGCGCGCGGCCGGGCGCGCTCGCTGATGTTCGTGATGTGCCTGATCCCGTTCTGGGTCAGTGAGACGGTGCGCACGCTGGGCTGGATGATCCTGCTGCGTGAGTCGGGCGTGTTGCCGGCGCTGCTGGTGCAGCTGGGCCTGAGCGACGTACCCATCGAGATGCTGTACCGCGATGCCACGATCCTGGTCGGCCTGGTCTACACCTCGATGCTGTTCATGGTCGTACCGCTGATCGGAGCGCTCGAAAGCCTGGACGACTCCCTGATCGAGGCGGCCTACGACCTGGGCGGAAATGGCTGGTCGATACTGCGCCAGATCATCATTCCGCACGCCGCGCCCGGCATTGTCGCCGGCTGCATCGTGGTATTCATGCTGACCCTGGGCAACTACCTCACACCGACCCTGCTCGGTGGCAAAAACTCACTGTGGTTCACCGAGCAGATCTACACCCAGTTCATCACCCGCTTTAACTGGGAACAGGGCGCGGCATTCGGATTCCTGCTGCTGGTGCTGTCGACGGCCATCGTGTGGGCCGGATTGAGACTGACCGGGCAGCAGTTCGGCGAAGTGATGCGGCGCTCATGATTCCGTCCCTGCCACGGCCGCCATGGTTGCGCGCCAGCACGGTGCTCTATGCGCTGCTGTTTTTTGCGTTCCTGTTTCTGCCTCTGCTCGTCGTGGCAGCTTTTGCATTCAATGACGCGCCCTACCCGGCGCCCCCCTGGCGCGGCTTCACGCTGGACTGGTTTATCGGCAACGCCGCAGCGCAGCGGGTCGGACTGTTTGCCGACGGCCCCATCCTGGCCAGCCTGTGGACCAGCGTGGTGGTTGCGCTGTGGGTCACGCTGCTGTCGGTGCTGGTCGGAACGGCCAACGCCTTTTTGTTGGAACGCGCCAGCTTCACCGGCAAGGCGGCGCTATCGATGCTGATGCTCGCGCCGTTGGTGATCCCGGGCGTGATCCTGGGCATTTCCATCCTTGCATTCGCCAGCCGGTTGGCCCAGTTCGCGGACGACGCCTGGGGGTTGGAGCTGGAGTTCCTGCGCCCCGGTCTGCCACTGGTGGTGCTCGGCCAATTCTCCTATATCGTGTCCATAGCCACGCTGACCATCAGCGCGCGGCTCAAGCGCTTCGACCGCACGCTGGAGGACGCCGCCTATAACCTGGGCGCGTCGCGCCCGGCCGTGTTGTGGACGGTCACCTTGCCCTTCCTGCAGCCGGCGCTGATCGGCGCGGCGGCGATCTCGTTCCTGATGTCGTTCGAGAATTTCAACACCACGCTGATGCTGGTGGGTTCCGACCCGCCGCTCACCGTCATGATGTATGGCCGCATGCGCGAAGGCGCCACCCCGGTGCTCAACGCGGTCAGCCTGTTCCTGATGATCGCCTCGGCCGCCATTGCGCTGACGCTGATGCACCGGTCGCGGGAACCGCACCCCTGAACGGAGCGCAAAGCGCAAGATTTCCCCGGATCGCCAAACACCCTGCATGGCGCTCAGCCGGGCCATCGGGTCGTGCACAGGCGGCCGAACCGTGATACCGTCATCGCCAAACCACCACCAACTCCCACAGGTGACCCGATGCGCAGGCCAGCCCTTTACAGCCGCTCCCGTTTACCGGTACCACCTGCGGACGATGCCGCGTCCGAAGCTGCCGCCAGGGCGCAGGCGGCAGCCACCCGATCGCATCGAACACGGCCATTGGCGGCCGACCCCCGGTTGCTGTGGGCCGCCATTGGCCTGTTGCTCGCGGCGCTGGTCGTCGTTGCAACCATGCTGGCCAGACCGGCGGCACGGATCCTGACCCAGGAGGACATCGACAACGCGGTTCTCAAGACCCTGGAGACCACCACACTGCCATCGGCCGCCGCCCGGGCCGCCGACGCCATCGCGCCGTCCATCGTGCGGGTCACCAGCTACACCAAGGGCAGCAATGGCCGCGAGGACATCGAGCACGGCGTCGGCACTGGCGTTGTCATCGTCGACAAGGGCGTCATCCTGACCAACCTGCATGTGGTGTACGGCGCCGACACCATCAAAGTGCAGTTTGCCGATGGCCTTGAATCGGAGGCGTCCATCAAGGGCGTGCAGGCGCAGGATGACCTGGCAGTGTTGCAGGCGCACAAGATCCCGGACGACCTGCATGCCGCCACCATGCGCTCGACCGGCGATCTGCGCCCCGGTGACCAGGTGGTGGCGGTCGGTTTTCCATTTGGTATCGGGCCTTCGACATCGGCAGGCGTCGTATCCGGGCTCAAACGCGCATTCCGCTCGCCCGAGGGCAAACAGGAAATGACCAACCTGATCCAGTTCGATGCTGCCGCGAACCCCGGCAACTCCGGCGGCGCGCTGGTCACGATGGATGGGCAGGTGGTCGGCATCGTGACCGCGATCCTGAACCCGGGCGAACAACGCACCTTCATCGGCATCGGCTTTGCGGTGCCGATCGAAAACGCCGCCGCGGCTGCGGGTCTGCATCCGTTTTAGCCGGGTCATCCGGCCCACCCGCCACTTTCACCGCCTTTTTCAACAGGAGCCCACATGGACGCGCAACCGACCGCCACAGCAGAAACCGCCGAATTGATGGAGCAGATACTGTATGAGGTCAAACGGGTCGTGGTCGGCCAGGACCGGTTCCTGGAACGGGTGATGGTGGCCATGCTCGCGCAGGGTCACCTGCTGGTCGAAGGTGTGCCGGGCCTGGCCAAGACACTGACCATCAAGACCCTGGCCAACACGATCCGCGGCAACTTCAAGCGCATCCAGTTCACGCCCGACCTGGTGCCCGCCGATCTGGTCGGCACGCGCATCTACAACCAAAAGACCGGCGAGTTCGGCACCTCGCTGGGGCCGGTTTTCACCAACCTGCTGCTGGCCGACGAAATCAACCGGGCGCCGGCCAAGGTACAAAGTGCGCTGCTCGAGGTGATGCAGGAACGCCAGGTCACGATCGCCGGCGCGACGCACCGCGTACCCGAGCCCTTCCTGGTGATGGCCACCCAGAACCCGATCGAGACCGAAGGCACCTATCCGCTGCCCGAGGCGCAGGTGGACCGCTTCATGATGAAGGTGCTGGTCGACTACCCAAGCGACGAAGAAGAATTTGTCATTGTCCAGCGTGTCACCGGGCCGTTGGTCAGTGCCAATCCGGTGGCCAGCACGGAACAATTGGCGCAGTTGCAAAGCAGCTGCCGCAAGGTTTATGTGGACCCGGCACTGATCAGCTATGCGGTCAGGTTGGTGTCGGCCACGCGCTACCCGGAAAAACACGGCCTCAAGGAACTGGGCCGCTTCATCACCTACGGCGCCAGCCCGCGCGCCACCATCAACCTGACCGAGGCATCGCGCGCGCTGGCGATGCTGCGCGGGCGCAGGTATGTGTTGCCGCAGGACATGTCCGACCTGGTGCCCGACGTGTTCCGGCATCGGCTGGTTCTGTCGTACGAGGCCTTGTCCGAGGGCTTGAGCGCCGACAGCATCATCGGCAAGATCATGGCCCGCATTCCAGCGCCGCCCAAGCCACTGGAACACGAAGCGCTCGCTGCCTGAGTCCGCCATGTTCGGCCTGTTCAAGTCGCGCCACAAGGATGCGCCGGCAAAGGTAGCGACGATATTGCCAATGCCGGCCAGCAAGGGCGCTGAACATGTATTGCGCCGGCTCGAATGGACGGTGATCCGGCGCCTGGATGGCATGCTGCAGGGCGACTACCGCACCCTGCTGCGCGGCACTGGCCTGGACCTGGCCGACCTGCGCGAATACCAGCACCATGACGACGTGCGCCATATCGACTGGAACGTCACGGCGCGGCTGCAGATACCGCATGTTCGGGTGTTCACCGAAGACCGCGAAATGGCGGCCTGGTTCCTGCTCGACCTCAGCCCGTCGATCGACTTTGGCTCCAGCGACCAGCGCAAGCGCCATGTATCGGCCGAGTTCGTAGCTGTGCTGGCGCGCATGCTCACGCGCCATGGCAATCGGGTCGGCGCGCTGTTGTATGGCGCTGGTGTTGACACCGTGATGCCGGCGCGCGGCGGACGCATGCATGTGCTGCAATTGCTGCATAACATGCAAAGCCGCCCGCTGGCCGCCGAGTCGGGCGGCACCCGCCTCGGCGAATTGCTTGTTTCCGCACTGGCCACGGTGCGCCGGCGCTCGACCGTGTTCGTGGTGTCGGACTTCATCAGTGCGCCGGGCTGGGAAAAGCCGCTGGGTGAGCTGGCGCAACGCCATGATGTGGTCGCGATCCGGCTGCTCGATCCGATGGAGCTGGACCTGCCCGACCTCGGTCTGGTGCCGATCCGCGACGCGGAGACCGGCGAGCAATTGCTGGTCGACACCCATGATGCCGGCTTTCGCAAGCGTTTTGCGCGCATCGCCGCGCAGCGCGAGGCCGAGTTGCGTCAGGCATTCGTGCAGGCCGGGGTCGATACGCTGGAACTTTCCACCGACGATGACCTCGTACAGGCAGTGATGCGATTTGCCGATCTACGCAAGCGCCGCAGCCGGCTGTCGGGTGCCAGCGCCGTGATGACCCGCACCATCGCGGCCGCCTGAGCAGGAGACAGCGCAATGACCATCCCCGTAACCTTCATGTGGCCACAGTTCCTGTGGTTGCTGCTGGCCGTTCCGCTGCTGGTGGCGGTGTACGTTTGGCTGCTCCGACGCAAGAAGAAGCTCGCGCTGCGCTACGCCAGCCTGTCCATCGTCAAGGAAGCCCTGGGAGCCGGCATGCATTGGCGGCGCCATGTGCCACCCGTTCTTTTTCTATTGGCGATCAGCGCGATGCTGTTTGCGGCGGCGCGCCCATTTGCGGTGATCTCGATGCCGATGACGCAAGAGACCATCATTTTGGCCATGGACGTGTCCGGCAGCATGCGCGCCACCGACGTCAAACCGAACCGACTGGTCGCATCACAGGACGCTGCCAAGGCTTTCCTCAAGGAATTGCCGCGCAATGTGCGGGTGGGCATCGTCGCGTTTGCCGGCACCGCGTCGGTGGTGCAGCCGCCCACGCTGAGCCGCGAGGACCTGGTGGCGGCGATCGACAAATTCCAGTTGCAGCGCGCCACCGCCATCGGCAGCGCCATCGTCGTCTCGCTGACCGAAATCTTCCCGGAAGAGGGCATCGATCTAACCGCTCTGACCTACGGCAATGGCCGCCAGCGCGGCGTCTCGATCGACCAGCTCAAGCCCAAGAACCCGAAGAAGGAGTTCGTGCCGGTACCGCCAGGCTCCTACAACTCGGCGGCCATCATCCTGTTGACCGACGGCCAGCGCACGACCGGCGTCGACACGATGGAAGCGAGCAAGATGGCGGCCGAGCGCGGCGTGCGGGTCTACACCGTCGGAGTCGGCACGGTCGAAGGCGAAACCATCGGTTTTGAAGGCTGGTCGATGCGGGTGCGGCTCGACGAACCGACGCTCAAGGCAGTGGCGTTGCAGACCCAGGCCGAGTATTTCTATGCCGGCACCGCCGACAACCTGAAAAAGGTGTACGAGAAACTGAGTTCACGGCTGACGGTCGAGAAAAAGGAGACCGAGATCTCCGGTCTGCTGGCACTGCTGGCTTCGATCCTGGCCATCAGCTCGGCAGGCTTGTCATTGTTATGGTTCAACCGGATTCTCTAGCCTGAACCCGGCACCGGTTGTGCTCCGGCAAACACTGAGCACGGCGATGTCCAGGCGGCTGGGCCCCTTGCCGGAGCCATTGTTGACGGTCCTGGAACTGGCCCAGGCCTGCACGCTGGTGCGCGGGCAGGCGCTGTTGCGGGCCGGTGACACCTGGCGGCATGCCTGGTGGGTGGAGCGTGGCGCACTGCGCCTGTACTACATCGACCGCGACGGAACGGCGTCCAACAAGAACTTTTTCCTTGAGGACGCGCTGTTCTGGCCGATCACCCCGTCCCTGCGTGAACAACCGGCGGGCTTCTTCGTAGAGGCAATGGAAGACAGCCTGGTCTGGGCCCTGCCGTACGCGGCGATGGCGCAGGCCATGCACGGGATATCCGCCTGGGCCGAACTGCAATACCGCATGTTATGCACCCTGCTGGACGACAAGATGCAGCGCGAACAGGCATTCTTGCAGTCCAGCGCGCGCCAGCGCTATGAAGCCCTGCTGCGCAACCACCCCGCCTGGAAAGACCGCATCGCCCTCAAGCACCTGGCTTCCTACCTGGGTATCACCGATGTGTCGCTCTCACGGCTGCGTTCCCGGATGGGACTTATCCGGGGATAAGGACAACCCAGGCCGACGGCGCGAGACTCGCGGCTCTATGCAACCACCGGAGTCCGCAATGCCGCCACTGCCACCCCCGTCGTCACAACCATCGCGCCGCCCGCCACTGGCCCCACTACCGCTGCAATTGCTGCTGCACGCATTGGCTGCTGTGTCGCTCGGCGTGATGGCTGGGTTCTTCTGGACCTACTCTGCCAATGTGAACCTGGCCATGCTGCAAATGGATGCCAGCACCTATGCCACCGTCCAGTCGGCCTTCAACCGCAACGTGCGCCACTGGTTGTTCTTCAGCTTCTTTTTCGGCACGCCTGTGTGGTGCGTATTGGCCCTGGCATCGGCCTGGGACGCCCGACGCCAGGCCTGGTGGCGCAGCGTGGCAGGCGCGGCGCTGCTGTATGTGCTGGGCATCATCCTCTTTACACAACAGGTGAACTTGCCACTGAACCACACGACCGAGGCCTGGAACCCGCGGGCCATGCCTCAGGACTGGACCGAGATCCGTGACAACTGGAACCTGGCCAACCTGTGGCGCACGCTGGCCAACGGCGCGGCATTCGCAATGGCTGTTCTGGCACTCGCCGTCCGGGCCCTGCCCCCGCATGCCGCAACTGCGCCC
Organism: Rhodoferax sp.; assembly: GCA_031396205.1. Lineage (GTDB taxonomy): Bacteria > Pseudomonadota > Gammaproteobacteria > Burkholderiales > Burkholderiaceae_C > CAISIP01. Next base: position 16,961 of record JANNKH010000122.1, on the reverse strand, counting down.
ACAACCGGCGCCCAAACGGTCCGCATGCCATGACGGCCACGGCGCTGCTGGTCTTTGCCTGCGCAGCATCGCTGCCGGCGCCCCCGGTCAGGCGGCGTCCGACAACTTCCCCAGCACCAGTTGCAGCTGCCGCCCGCAGCGCGCCGCCAGGGTCTGGTCGTGCGTGACCAGCACGAAAGCCGTGCCCTGGTCACGCGCCAGTTGCAGCATCAGCGCAAACACCCCATCTGCCGTGGCACGGTCCAGGTTGCCGGTAGGCTCATCCGCCAACACACAGGCCGGCTGGGTGACCAGCGCACGGGCGATGGCCACGCGCTGGCGTTCGCCGCCGGAGAGCTCGGAGGGTCGGTGCTCCAACCGGTCCTGCAAGCCCACACTGGCCAGCGTGACGGCGGCGGCGCGCGCGCAGTCGCGCAGAGGCATGCGCCGGATCCACAAAGGCATGGCCACGTTGTCGATCGCGCTGAACTCCGGCAACAAATGGTGGAACTGGTAGACAAATCCCAGATGCCGATTGCGCAACTGCCCTTGTTCGCTGGCACTGCGGGTCGACAGGTCCTGGCCCATCAGCTGGACACTACCGGATGTAGGCGCATCCAGCGCGCCCAGCAGATGCAGCAAGGTGCTTTTGCCCGAACCCGACGCGCCCACGATGGCCAGCGTTTCACCCGCGTGGACCTGCAGGTCCACGCCCTGCAACACCGTCACGTCGAGCCGGCCTTCGCTAAAGCGCCGGGTCAAGCCCTGGGCCTGCAACACCACGTCACTCATAACGCAGCGCCTCGGCCGGGTTGACGCGACTGGCGCGCCAGCTGGGATAGATCGTGGCCAGGAACGCCAGCATCAGCGCGATCAGTGTGATCGGCATGATGTCGGCCTGCTGCGGGTCGCTGGGCATGCGGCTGATCAGATAAATATCCTTGGGCAGGAAGGTCGCGCCCAGCAACTGCTCCAGCGCCGGCACGATCACATCGATGTTGAACGCGATGGCCAGTCCCAGCGCCAGGCCGGCCAGGGTGCCGATAACGCCCACCATCGCGCCTTGCACGACGAAGATGCCCATGATGGAGCGCGGACTCGCGCCCAGGGTACGCAATATGGCGATGTCGGCATGCTTGTCGGTCACCGTCATCACCAAAGTGCTGACCAGGTTGAACGCGGCCACCGCAACAATCAGGGTCAGGATGATGGACATCATGCGCTTTTCGACCTGCACCGCGGCGAACCAGGTGCGATTCTGGCGCGTCCAGTCGCGGATCACCAGGTCGCCCGTGAGCGTACCCGCCAGTTCGGCCGCAACATCACGGGCCTGGTGCAGGTCGCTCAGCTTCAGACGCACGCCGGTCGGGCCTTCGAGGCGGTAGAGTCGGGCCGCATCGTCCATGTGCATCAGCGCCAGTGCCGAGTCGTATTCGAAATGGCCCGAATCGAAGGTGCCGACCACGGTCATCTGCTTGAGGCGAGGCACCACCCCCGCCGGCGTGATCTGGCCGCTGGGCGTGATCAGGGTGACACTGTCGCCCTCGCGCACGCCGAGCGAGCGTGCCAGTTCGCCGCCGAGCACGATGCCAAATGCGCCCGGCACCAGGCGCGCCAGCCCGCTGCGGCCCATGGCGCGGCCCAGATCGGTCACATCGAGCTCGCGCTGTGGGTCGATGCCCCGCACCAGGGTGGCTTTCATGTCTTCGCCCCGCGCGAGCAGGCCCTGCGCGAATACGAACGGCGCCGCACCGATGACCTGGCGATTGCGTTTGGCCTGCTCCAGGGTGCGCTCCAGTTCCGGCAGCGCGACACCGCCCGCAGCCATGATCTCGATGTGCGACACCACGCCGAGCATGCGGTCGCGCACCTCCTTCTGGAAGCCATTCATGACACTGAGCACGATGATCAAGGCCGCGACGCCCAACGCAATGCCCAGCATCGACACGCCGGAGATGAAGGAAATGAAACCATTGCGCCGGGTCGCGCGACCGGCACGGGTGTAACGCCAGCCCAGCGTCAGTTCGTAAGGCACTTGCATCAGCGGCTAAACAAAAGGGCCATGGTCATTTCAGGTGGGAAGCGCAAACAGCGGCCATTGTGGCATCCCATCTGCCGCCGCGTCGGCGCGCGGTCTACTTCCCGGACAATATGCCCATGCAGTTGCTTATTCCGTACGCATTCGTCGATACACCGGGTTGTGCCGACGCCGTTGCGCCGTTGCAATTGCCACACCTTGAACGGCTGCTGCAGCGGCTGACCTTGGTGCATACCGATACAGGCGCATCGAACGACTTGTCGCCACCCCACGAGCGCGTGTTGGCGCAGGCGCTGGGCATGGCAGCCGAGGACGGATTGATTCCCTGGGCCGCGCTGGAGTTGGCCCAGACCGGTCGCAACCCCGGCCCCGGTTCGGGTCACTGGGCCTGGGTGACGCCCGCCCATTGGCAAATCGGCACTGGTGGCATCCTGATGATGAACCCTGCCACCCTGCAACTGGAAGAAGCGGAGTCGCGGGCGCTGGTGCAGGCGATGGCGCCGTATTTCGCGCAAGATGGTATCGAACTGCTTTTTGACACGCCGCAACGCTGGTTGGCCAACGGTGAGGCGCTGGCCAACCTGGCCTGCGCCTCGCTGGACCGGGTCATCGGCACCGATGTCGCGCCCTGGATGCCCGCCACGGCCGCCGTGCGCCGGCTGCAAAATGAGATGCAGATGCTGCTATACACCCATCCGGTCAACGATGCGCGCGCGCAACGCGGGCTGCAGGCCGTCAACTCCTTCTGGGTCAGTGGCAATGGCGCGCTCGGTGGCACCGTGCCTTCGGTCCGACCGCCGCGCGTTGCCGATGGTCTGCGCCTGAGCGCGCTGCTCGGGGACTGGCAAAGCTGGGCAGACGCCTGGCGCCAGATAGACCGGGGCGCATGCCAGGAACTGCTGACTGCGCTCGATCGCGGTGGCAGCGTCGAACTGGTGTTGTGCTCGGACAAAAACGCGCTGCATTTCGCATCTGGCGCGACCCGATGGCGCGATCGGCTGCAGCGCCGTTTCAGCCGCCCGACCTTGCAACAGCTTGGCCGCCAGCTATGAAGATAACCACACGCGACATTCCACCCCGCGCCGCCTGGGCTCTGGAGCAGGCCGGCGTACACCCGTTGCTGGCACGCCTGTACGCGGCGCGGGGCGTCACCAGCATGGACGAACTCGACGAGGGCCTGAACCGCCTGCTGCCGCCTGCCGGCATGCTCGGCAGCGCCGCGGCGGCCACCCTGCTGGCCGATGCGATTGCCAACGACCAGCGGCTATGCATCGTGGCCGACTACGACTGCGATGGCGCCACCGCATGCGCCGTCGGCATCCGCGGGCTGCGCCTGCTGGGGGCGCGCCATGTCGGCTACATCGTGCCCGACCGGGTGCGCGACGGCTACGGCCTGACGGTCCCGATCGCCGAGCGGGTCAAGGACAGTGGCGCAGATGTATTGATCACCGTCGACAACGGCATTGCCAGCATCGAGGGGGTCGAGCGCGCCCGCGCACTGGGCCTGCAGGTGCTGGTGACCGACCACCACCTGCCGGCCCGTGATCTGCCACGCGCCAACGTGATCGTCAACCCGAACCAGCCCGGCTGCACGTTCGAGAGCAAATCCATCGCCGGTGTCGGCGTCATGTTCTATGTGCTGCTCGCTCTGCGCTCGGAATTGCGCGAACGCGGCGTATTTACGCCGCAAAACCAGCCCAAGCTCGACGTCCTGTTGCCACTGGTGGCACTGGGCACAGTCGCCGACGTGGTGCGGCTGGACGCCAACAACCGCCGCCTGGTCGCGCAGGGGCTCAAGCGGGTGCGCGCCGGAGCACTGCCGCCGGGACTGACCAGCCTGTTCCAGGCGGCCGGACGGTCGGTGCCGATGGCCACCACGTTCGACTTCGGATTTGCGCTGGGCCCGCGCATCAATGCCGCCGGCAGGCTGAGCGACATGACGCTGGGCATCGAATGCCTGCTTACCGATGACCCATCCCGTTCCCAGGAGCTGGCGCGCCAGCTCGACACCATCAACCGTGAGCGGCGCGACATCGAGGGCGACATGCGCACGCAGGCGATGGAGATCGCCGAATCCCTGTTTGAAGACGGCGACGAGCCACCACCGGCGATCTGCGTGTTCGACCCCGATTTCCATGAAGGCGTGGTTGGCATCGTGGCCTCGCGCATCAAGGACAAGCTGCACCGGCCGACCTTTGTTTTTGCCGCCAGCCAGGCGCCGGGCAAGGAGCATGAGCTCAAGGGATCGGGCCGATCGATCCCCGGTTTTCATCTGCGCGATGCGCTCGATCTGGTCGCCAAGCGCTATCCGGGCGTGCTGCTGCGGTTTGGCGGGCATGCGATGGCCGCGGGCTGCACCATCGCCGAGGAAAGCCTGGGCCAATTCGAGCACGGCCTGGCCGAAGTCGCCCTGCAATGGCTCGACGCCGCCACCTTGGAACGCCGGCTCGAGACCGACGGCCCGCTGGCGCCGCAATACCGTCGGGTGGATCTGGTCGACACCCTGCACAGGGAAGTGTGGGGCCAGGGCTTTGCGCCACCGGTGTTCAGCGAGGAAGTCGAGGTGCTGTCGCAGCGCCTGGTCGGCGAAAAGCACCTGGCGCTCAAGCTCAAGCACCAGGGCACTCCGATCGACGGCATCTGGTTCAACCATACCGATAGCCTGCCGGCGCGGGCGCGGATCGCCTTTCGCCTCGATGCCGACGAATGGAATGGTTCGCGTACAGTCAAGTTCCTGATCGAAGCGGTGGAATCCCCGACCACCTGAGCGTCACAATCCATCCCTCTCTTGCCCCTCGCGACCAGCGACTCACCCGATGCCACAGACAAACCCTTTCGATCTCGGCGGCCGCCTGGCCCTGGTCACCGGCTCCAGCGCCGGCATTGGCTTGGCGCTGGCGCGCGGACTGGCCCAGGCAGGTGCCGCCGTCATACTCAATGCGCGCAGCCCGGACAAACTCGCGCAGGCTGCCCGGACGCTACGCGACGAAGGCGCCACCGTCCACGTGCAGGCATTCGACGTCACCAACAAAGTCGCCGTCGTTGCGGCGATCGCAGCCATCGAAAAGGATGTTGGCGCAATCGACATCCTGGTCAACAACGCCGGCATGCAGCGCCGTGCGCCGCTGGAGGACTTCCCCGAAGAGCAGTGGCATGAACTGATCCGCACCAATGTCGACAGCGTATTCCTGGTCGGGCAGGCTGTGGCGCGCTGCATGATCGCCCGGCGCAAGGGCAAGATCATCAACATCTGCTCGGTGCAAAGCGAACTCGGCCGCCCGAACATCGCGCCTTACACCGCCAGCAAGGGTGCGGTCAAGATGCTGACCAAGGGCATGGCCATCGACTGGGGCCAGTACGGCATCCAGGTCAATGGCCTGGGGCCAGGCTATTTCAAGACCGAACTGACCGATGCGTTGGTCAAGAACCAGGAGTTCAGCAGTTGGCTCATCGGCAGAACCCCATCACGGCGCTGGGGCGATGTGGAAGATCTGGTCGGACCGGCGGTGTTCCTGGCCAGCGATGCGTCAAACTTCGTCAACGGCCATATCCTGTATGTCGACGGCGGCGTGACGGCCACGCTGTGATGCCGCGGCGGGCCGGCCAGTGCAGGTTCGCCCAAGCATCCGTGTCGACTCTGGCCCTCCCATACCAATCCTTTCATCCCTTGCCAGGAAGCAATTTCATGGAAGCACTTGTCATCCACGCCCCCAAGGACCTGCGGGTCGAAACCATCGCCACCGAACCGGTCGGGGCCGGCCAGATCCGGGTCCGGGTGCGCAAGGGCGGCATCTGCGGATCCGACCTGCACTATTTCAACCATGGCGGTTTCGGCAGCATCCGCATCAAGGAGCCGATGGTGCTGGGACATGAGATCGCCGGCGTCGTCGAACAAGTGGCCGATGGTGCTTCAACGGTCGTGGTGGGCGATCGGGTCGCAGTCAGCCCCAGCCGGCCCTGCGGACACTGCATCTACTGCCAGCAGGGGCTGCAGAACCACTGCCTGGACATGCGCTACTACGGCAGCGCTATGCGCACGCCCCACGTGCAAGGCGCTTTCCGCCAGGAAATCGTCTGCGATGCCAGCCAGGCGCACAAGCTGGCCGCCACCGTCAGCGACGGCGAAGGCGCGATGGTCGAACCGATGTCGGTCGCCTTGCATGCGGTGCGCCGCGCCGGCTCGCTGCTGGGCAAGCGGGTTCTGGTGACTGGCTGCGGGCCGATCGGTGCGCTGATCATCATCGCCGCACGGCGCGCCGGCGCAGCCCATATCGTGGCCACCGATGTCAGTGCCTTCACACTGCGCAGCGCCATCAAGGTCGGCGCAGACGTGGCGATCAATATCGGCGAACAAGCCGATGGTCTGGCGCCCTATTGCGCCGACAAAGGCAGCTTCGATGTATTGTTTGAAGCCAGCGGCAATGAACGCGCATTGCGCGGTGCACTGGACGCCCTGCGGCCGCGCGGTGTCATCATGCAGGTCGGCCTGGGCGGCGACATGACGCTGCCGCTCAACACCATCGTGGCCAAGGAGTTCGACCTGCGCGGCGCATTCCGGTTTCATGAGGAGTTCGCCATCGCGGTGGAGTTGCTGAACAAGGGCTTGATCGATGTCAAGCCGCTGATATCGGCCACCCTGCCATTCCGCGATTCCGGTCGGGCGTTTGCGCTGGCGGCGGACCGGTCGCAGGCGATGAAGGTGTTGCTGGATTTCGAATGAGTCCAGCCGCTTGGCGCCCGCCCCCGCCCGATCGGGGCGACCTACTTTCCGCGGCCGCTTCCGCCCTCGCCGGACTCCACGCCGCCGCTGCCCGACGACCCGGACCCTGCGGAGGACCCGGACCCGCCAGATGATCCGGATTCGCCCGACAACCCCGAACCGCTCGAACCGCTCGAACCGCTCGAACCTCCGGAGCCGCCTCGCCCGGACGAGTCTTGTCGGTCTTCGAAGCGATCGGAGCGGCCGGAACGGTCATCGCCGATACGGGAATCGCGCTCGCTTCGATTGCGCCGCCCGCCTCGGGACTGGGCGCCAACGCCTGCACCATCGGCAGGACCGTCCCCGATCACGACCCGGTCGACCGTGACACGCTGGTCGGCACCTAGTCGTCCTGTCAGCTGGACATGCTGGTCGACCGCCAGTTGGGCGCCCTGGGCGCCAACGATCTGCACACCCGCACTCAGTTCCAGGTCGCCGAGTCCCAGGCTGATCCGACGCTCGCCAAGCGCATGTACATACCCCGCCAGCACGACCCGGCCCACCGTGCCGAGCCCGCGGCGCGTCGGCTCCACGACGGACCGCTGCGCCCGCAGCATAGCGCCGTCCCACGCGCCAGAGATCGTGACCTCGCTGCCGACGGCCATGCCCATCGCCGCAGGGAGCCTTTCAAGACGCACATCGGTTCCACTGACGACGATGGTGTTGCCCGCCATGCGTCCGATGATGCCGTTGAGCTGGACCCAGGACTGCGGAGCGACTCGCTCGAGCCGCGTCGCAGCAATAGTTCCACTGGCCAGCCGTTGCCCACTGATGCGCACCCAATCACCCGCCGTCAGATTGGCCAGGCTGGCAGGGTCCTGCACCCGGCCAGCCTGGCCCAGCAGCTTGAATGCGCCGGTACGAACATCGGCATTGGTCAGCGGCCCGACCGCGGTATGGACCAGCGCAATACGGCGCGCCCGAACCTGCCGACCGGACCCATCGGCGCTGACCGCCACCAACTGGCCGATTGCCAGTTGCCGCGCCGAAATCGGCGCACCCGCATCGGAGACCGGCGTTGCCGCGTCGAAATGCACCTCGACCCCGTTGACGCAAATGCTGGCAAACCCGGTGATGATGCCCACGATCCCGGTGCCGCCGATGCCACCCTGGCCGGTCGCCGCAGCACCCGGGTCCGGTCCGAGAGCCTGGGCGCCGGTGCCGCCGATGCCACCGTCACCGTCGCCACCGGGAGGCGCCACCACCACCGATGGTCCGGCGCTGACACCCGTTCCGCCAATGCCTCCTGCACCCGGTTCGTCGCGACTGCCGGCAGCCAGCGGATTGACCAACGCCGCGCCGGAAGCGCAGATATCCTGCGCCTGCGCCTGCGCCTGCGCCTGCGCCTGAGCCTGAGCCTGCACATGGAGCCCTGGCCACAGCCCGAGCACCACAAGCGTTGTGCCACGCATCCAGCGCGCGCCCGCCAATCGGAGTCGAGTCGTCATGAGGACCGCCCTGCGGCTTGATCGTCCGGCGCCACAACGGCTGCCGCCGACTCCGAAGGCACGGGTTCCGAATAGAAATAGATGCCGAACGTCATGCGCTGGCGTGCATCCCCGGTGGTCCCGGTCTTGCGAGACTCGGCCAGAGCCCCCTTGTTGACCGCCAGCAGAGCCTTCATACCTGCCGTTTCCGCCTGCTGAGCCAGCACCTGCACCGCCACCGCAGGCAACGACCCGTAGTGCACGCTGCGCTCAAGAAATGGCGGCGCACCGCCCAGCAGGTTGTGGGTTGCGGCCGCAGCATGGTCATGCAGGTTGTGGCCAAGATACGAGGCTTTTTCGTCGGATCCCTCGGCCGGCACAAAGGCCTCGACACACAGGCAGACCCGTCGCTCGTCATCGAGCCGCGCCAGACCCAGCCGCAACCATTCGTCGAGCAGCACACGCGACCGGATGTCGGAATTGATGCTGCTCACAAGGCCCTCGAACGATACCGTCCCGCCTTCGCTGACATAGCGCGGCAGCGGCCTGGGTTCACCGCCCTCGTCCAGGTAGGGCGTGGAACCCTGCCACAGGGCCAGCACGCGCGCGCCGAGCGAGGCCACCGCAGGCACATCGTGTCCGTCGCGCGCGTGCTGCAGGCGCAACCGGCCGACATCTTTTCGGTGCACGCCGGTCACCAGGCTGACCCGGCTGTCAGTGGGCGGCTTGTCGCCGATCCGGATCTCCCGATCCGCCACTTCCACCATCAACGACTTGAGCATCTCCATCAGGTAAGGCAACGTCAGGCCGTTGGCCAGCATCAGGCGAACCAAAGGGCGCAACGCCCGGCGCAATGCGCGGGCAAGCACGGGCGTCTGGCCTGGGTCTGACTCTGGGCTTGGCATGGTGTCGGAATGCTAACAGTTCATCCACATACGTGGGAAAAAATCACACAAAACACTTGACGTGGGAAATTTTTACACGAATAATCCAAATGTGCGTGGGAAATTATCACACGCACATTAACCACTTCACTTCATCCATCAAGGAGCACTCTCATGAACAACTTCAGAAATTCTTCCATCACCCTGCTGCTCGCCACTGCCGCAGCCATCGCCGCATCGCCTGCCTTGGCCGACCGCAATGGAGGACGCGGCGGCAGCGGCAGTGATAGTGGCGCCAGCAGCGGCAGCTCGAGCAGCGGCGGACGGGGCACCGACGATGGCGCGGCCCATGCACGCGGCGGACGGGGCGCCGATGACGGCGCCGGCCACGGTCGCGGCGGGCGAGGCGCCGATGATGGCGCAGGCCATGTGCGCGGCGAACGGGACTCGGACGATGGCGCCGGCCATGTGCGTGGCGGTCACGGCGCGGATGACGGCGCCGGTGACGACAGCAGCAGCAACAGCACTGGCGATCGATAGGCCCAGGCCTTTGCACCCGGCTGCGCGCCGGGTGCCATTGCGGTCACTGCTGCGAATAGAATCGTTTTTTAAAATGACGCAGTGGAGACTTCGATGTCCGACCAGAAATACCGCCTTGTCACCCGCAGCGATTTTGACGGCCTCGTATGCGCGATCCTGCTCAACGAGATCGGGCTGATCGACGACATCAAGTTCGTGCACCCGAAGGACATGCAGGATGGCAAGGTCACGATCACGAACCGGGACATCACCACCAACCTGCCCTATGTTCCCGGCGCGCATCTGGTGTTCGACCACCATGCGTCGGAGACCACGCGTAACACCGGCGAGCGGCCCAAGAACTACATCATCTATCCAGGGGCCCCCTCTGCGGCCCGGGTGGTCTATGAGTGCTACGGTGGCAAGCAGCGTTTTCCGGATTCGTTCGACGACATGATGATCGCGGTCGACAAGAGCGACGCGGCCGAGTTCAGCATCGCCGAGATCCTCGACCCCAAGGACTGGGTATTGCTCAACTACCTGATGGACTCGCGCACCGGCCTGGGCCGTTTCCGCGAGTTCCGCATCAGCAACTACCAGCTGATGCTGGACCTCATCAACTACGTGCGTAACCACACCATCGACCAGGTACTGGCGCTGCCCGACATAGTCGAGCGGGTCACGCTGTATGTCGAACATGCCGACAAAGCCAAGGAACAGATCAAGCGCTGCACCACCGAGCACGGCAATCTGGCCGTACTTGACCTGCGCCAGGAAGAGACCATCTACGCCGTCAACCGGTTCATGATCTACGCGCTGTTCCCCGCTACCAACATCTCCATCCATGCCATGTGGGGTGTGCAAAAGCAGAACACGGTGTTTGCCACCGGCAAGTCGATCACCAACCGCAGTTCGCGCACCAACATCGGCGAGCTGATGCTCAGCTATGGCGGCGGTGGCCACGAGAACGCCGGTACCTGCCAGATCGCCAACGACATGGCGGACGGCGTATTGCAGGAACTGATCACCAAGATCAACACCGACGGCTGACCCAGCCGCAAGCTGCGGCCTTTGACCCGCGGCCGGAGCACCACAAGGGCCAAGGCCTAAAATGCTGCAGTGAAAACCATTCTCAACGCCGATCTTCATTGCCACTCCGTCGTTTCCGATGGCACACTGACACCAGAGGCACTGGCGCAACGGGCCAAGGGCAATGGCGTGGAGTTGTGGGCCCTGACCGACCATGACGAGATCGGCGGCCAGGTCCGCGCCGCGGCAGCCGCGCGAGAGCACGGCATGCACTACCTCACCGGCACTGAAATCTCGGTCACTTTCATCGGCAAGACGGTGCATATCGTCGGCCTGGGCTTTGACGCCCAAGACTCCGCCTTGCGCGAGGGCCTGATCCGCACCCGCGGTGGACGTGGGCAACGCGCGCGCGACATGGCCGAGGGCCTGGCCAAGGTCGGCATTCATGGCGCGTACGAAGGCGCGCTTTCCTTCGCCGGCAACCACGAGCTGATTTCGCGCACCCATTTCGCCCGCTTTCTGGTCGAGACCGGTGTCTGCAAGGAAACCAACGAAGTGTTCCGCAAATACCTGACCGAGGGCAAGCCCGGTTTCGTCGAACACCGCTGGGCTTCGCTGAAAGACGCGGTGACCTGGATCACGCAGGCCGGCGGCGCGGCGGTGATCGCGCATCCGGCACGCTACAAGTTCACGGCCAACGAGGAATATGCGCTGTTCACCGAGTTCAAGAACCACGGCGGCCAGGCGGTCGAAGTGATCACCGGCAGCCACACCAGTGCCGAGTACGTCACCTATGCCGATACCGCGCGTGAGTTCGGTTTGGCCGCTTCGCGTGGCAGCGACTTCCACAGCCCGGACGAATCGCACACCGACCTGGGCACGCTGCCATTGTTGCCCGGAACCCTGACGCCGGTCTGGGAACTGCTGGAGTCCCGCATCCAGTGAGCCTGTCGACTCCCGCCTGGCGCAACTGACATGGCGCAACACTTCGATCTGCATCCAGACAACCCGCAGCCGCGACTCCTCAAGCAGGCCGTGGCCATGTTGGAGCGCGGCGGCGTGCTGGCGGTGCCGACCGATTCGAGCTATGCGCTGGTCTGCCACCTGGACGACAAGGCTGCCGCCGACCGGTTGCGGCGCATTCGCGGCGTCGACGACAAGCACCACCTGACGCTGCTGTGCCGTGACCTGGCTGAACTGGCCAACTACGCGCGGGTCGATAACCGACAGTACCGGCTACTCAAGTCGGTAACGCCCGGCCCCTACACCTTCATCCTGGAGGCCAGCAAGGAAGTGCCGCGGCGTGTCAGTCATCCGCAACGCAAGACGATCGGCTTGCGTGTGCCCCAGCATCTGGCGCTGCAGCAATTGCTGGCACTGCACAACGGTCCCTTGCTGGCGACCACGCTCATTCCCCGCGGGGAAACCGAACCGCTCAACGACGCGCACGAGATTCGTGCGCAATTCGAGCACCTGATAGACGCCGTGCTGGATGCGGGCGCCTGCCCGATGGAGGCGACGACGGTGGTTGACCTGAGCGGTGGTGAGCCGGTCCTGCTGCGCCGGGGCCGGGGTGACATTGCCGCCCTGGGCCTTTAGCCATGGCTGCAGCCGGGCCGGCCTGCTCACTCTGAGACAATCGACCGGTGGACACATCCAGCCTGATTCAATCGATTCTGATCTACGCACTGCCGGTGCTGTTTGCGATCACCGTACATGAAGCGGCCCATGGTTACGCAGCACGGCATTTTGGCGACGATACGGCCTTTATGCTGGGCCGCATCACCCTGAACCCGATCAAGCATATCGACCCGGTAGGCACGATCCTGATTCCGCTGATGCTGCTGTTCGCAACCAAGGGCGCCTTCATGTTCGGCTATGCCAAGCCGGTGCCGGTGCGGTTCGGCAACCTGCGCAATCCCAAGCGTGACATGGTCTGGGTGGCACTGGCCGGGCCCGCATCCAATCTGGTGCAGGCGTTCTTCTGGGGTGTGTTGCTGATCGTGCTGCATGGAATGGATGTGAACGAGCCCTTCTTCCTGAAGATGTGCCAGGGCGGTGTACTGGTCAACGTGGTGATGTTCGTGCTCAATCTGTTTCCGTTGCCACCGCTGGACGGCGGGCGCATCCTGGTCGGCCTGCTGCCCTACCGCCAGGCGGCACTCGTGGCGCGCATCGAACCCTGGGGGTTTTTCATCGTCATGGCCCTGCTGCTGATGGGTGTTGTCAGCACATTCTGGATGCAGCCTCTGATGGCGCTGACCTTCGGCCTGCTGGACATCCTGCTGTCCCCGTTCGGCTGGCTATTCGGTTAAGGCTCACTTTTTTTCCCGCACCATGAGCATTACGCGTTTCCTGACCGGCATCACGACCTCCGGTACCCCCCACCTGGGCAACTACGTCGGCTCGATCCGGCCCTCGGTGCGCGCCAGCCGGCGTGATGACGTCGAGAGCTTTTATTTTCTGGCCGACTACCATGCGCTGATCAAGGTCGAGGAACCGGCGCGCATCCAGCGCTCGACGCTCGAGATCGCCGCCAGCTGGTTGGCCGCCGGTCTGGACCCGGAGCGCGTCACCTTTTACCGCCAGTCCGACATTCCCGAAATCCCCGAACTGACCTGGTTCCTGACCTGTGTCACCGGCAAGGGCCTGCTGAACCGCGCCCATGCCTACAAGGCCGCAGTCGACAAGAACACCGCAGCGGGCGCCGACGTCGACTCCGACGTGACCGCCGGCCTGTTCATGTACCCGATACTGATGGGTGCCGACATCCTGATGTTCAACGCGCACAAGGTGCCGGTCGGGCGTGACCAAGTACAGCACCTGGAGATGGCGCGCGACATGGCCAACAGTTTCAACCACCGCTACGGACCGCATTTCGTGCTGCCCGAGGTGGTAATCGAAGAGTCCGTCGCCACGCTGCCTGGCGTGGACGGGCGCAAGATGAGCAAGAGCTACGACAACCATATTCCCCTGTTTGCGCCGCGCGCGCAGCTGAAGAAACTCATCGCCGCCATCGTCACCGACTCACGGCTGCCGGGTGAACCCAAGCAAGTCGACGGCTCGGCACTGTTCCAGATTTTCCAGGCGTTCGCCACGGCCGACGAGACCGCTGCCCTGCGCAAGGCCTATGCCGACGGTGTCGCCTGGGGCGACGCCAAAACCCGGGTGTTCGAGCGGCTGGATGCCGAAATCACGCCGATGCGCGAGCGTTACGAAGCGCTGATGCGCGAGCCCGAGAAGATCGAAGCCATCCTCGTGCGCGGCGCCACCAAGGCACGCGCGATCTCCGCCCCCTTCATGGCGGGATTGCGGCATGCGGTGGGGCTGCGCAACCTGGGAGCGTCCAGCCAGGCCAAGGCGGCCAGGGGCGACAAAGCGTTGCTACCGGTATTCAAGCAATACCGCGACAAGGACGGCCAGTTCGCCTTCAAGTTTGTCGATGCCACGGGTCGATTGCTGCTGCAAAGCCAGGCCTTCGCCTCGCCAAAGGACGCCGGTGCGGTCATTGCGCGATTGCAGCAACTCGGTGCCGCAGCATTGCCGGCTTTTGAAGGGCAGGTTACGGCCGGTGAAGGGGTCGCACACAATGACATTGCCGCCGCACTGCAACTGCTGACCGATGCAGCCTGAGCATCGCGTCGGCCCCGCCAACGGAGCGCGGCCGACTGCTACAATACCTCCCGTTCGACACAGGAGAGGTGGCAGAGTGGCCGAATGTACCTGACTCGAAATCAGGCGTACCGCAAGGTACCGTGGGTTCGAATCCCACCCTCTCCGCCAAGGATGCGTTTTATGCAATCCGATATGGTCTACAAAGACCACCTGAAGGCCCCTATCCACGGGGCCTTTTCGTTTATTGCCGTCCAATGAGCCCTATTGCAAGCCAACGTCTGTTGGGGGTATTTTTGGGGGTATGGGGGTATTCGATTGGGGGTATTTCCAGAAAGCACTGAATTCTGGAGTTCGTCATGCCGCTCACAGACACCGCCATCAAGAAGGCAAAGCCGGGCGCCAAGCCCAGCAAGCTGAGCGACGGCAAAGGCTTGTACTTGCTTGTCAGCCCGGCCGACTCGAAACTGTGGCGCTGGAAATACCGCGTGCTCGGTAAGGAGAAGGTCCTGGCGTTGGGCACTTACCCCGCTGTGTCGCTGGCGCAGGCGCGTGAAGGTCAGGACAAGGCCCGCAAGATGCTGGCCACCGGCAACGACCCCATGGTCATCAGAAAGGCCGACAAGTTGGCAAGCCGGGCGGTCGCTGAAAACTCGTTTGAGTCGGTGGCGCGGAAATGGTGGGATCACTGGAAGCCCGCGCGCAGCGAACAACATGCCGGCCAGGTCATGCGGCGCTTCGAAGCCGATGTCTTCCCGCATATCGGCGCACGCCCCGTTACTGAAGTCCAAGCTTCGGAACTGGTCGCCATGCTGAAAGCCATCTCGGGACGCGGCGCAACTGATCTGGCCCAACGGGCTCTGCAGACCTCGGGCCAAGTATTTCGCTACGCGATCGCCCATGGTCTGGCCAAGCGAAATCCTGCCACCGACATCAAGCCCAGCGATGTACTCTCGTCGCGCCAAAAGCAGAATATGGCCCGTATCGATGGCAAGGAGCTACCCGAGTTGATGCGCCGTATCGATGCCTACCAAGGCACGCCCATCACGCGAATGGCCATGAAACTCATGGCAATGACCTTCGTGCGCACGACGGAGCTCATCGGCGCACGCTGGGATGAGTTTGACCTTGAAGACATGCGCTGGGACATACCGGCCAGCCGCATGAAGATGAAAACCCCTCATATCGTGCCGATGTCCACCCAGGCCGTGAGCGTACTCAAGACCCTGCATCTGGTCACGGGCCATAGCCCCCTGCTCTTCCCCGGTGAAAGGGATCACGAAAAATCGATGAGCAACAACACTATCCTGAAAGCGTTGCAGCGGATGGGTTACAAGGGTCGGATGACCGGGCATGGGTTTCGGGGAGTAGCTTCAACTTTGCTGCACGAGATGGGGTTTGACCACGCCCACATCGAACTGCAGCTTGCCCACCAAGAACGAAACGAGGTGAGTGCGGCATACAACCATGCGACATACCTCAGGCAGCGGGCAACGATGATGCAGCACTGGTCGGACTACCTTGACGCATGTACGAAGGAGAAGGTGCTGCCGTTCAAACGAACGGCAGCTTGAGCCGCCTTTCGTCAGCGTCTGGTAGGAGCATGGGGACGTGCGCATCGTCGCTTCCGACGATGCGCCGGTCCAATATGTCGGTGCACGATGCAAGCATCAAAGTAGCAATCATTGCAGCGGTGGGATGACCTCGATCTGAAGGCTGCATACCGGGAGTACGCATCGTGAATCTTGGCTTCGAAGGCAAGGCCGTCATAGTAACCGGGGGAGCATCCAATATTGGACGCGCGACCAGCATGGCCTTCGCGCGTGAAGGGGCGGTCGTCGCGATCTTCGACCGCGACGGCGAGCAAGCCAAGCGCACTGCTGATTCCATCGTGGGCGAAGGTGGAGCCTGCGACGTGTTCACTCTTGATGTGATGGATGCCGACGCCTTGGCGATGGCGGTCGCGAAATTTGCGGACAAGCGAGGCGGTCCCCTGGTTGTCGTGAACAATGTTGGATGGGCCGGTCCTCTGGCCCGCTTTCTCGATATTCCACCGACGCGTTGGCGGCATGTTCTCGAACTCAACCTGCTTGTCTCGATGACGGTCACCCACGCGGTCTTGCCGCGCATGATCGCTTCCGGTGGCGGTGCTCTGGTGCACGTTGCGAGCGACGCGGCGTTCGGCGATCAGGGGGTTAGCGAGTACAGCGCCGCCAAGGGCGCGCTGCTGAGTTTCAGCCGCTCGATCGCGTTCGACTACGGGCGCGACGGTGTGCGTTCGAACGTTGTTGCACCTGGGTTTACCGCACCGGCGTCGGAGGATGCCATCGGTGCGGACAGCGTGTGGCGGGACGATCTTGGTTACGGCGAGAAAGTGGTCGAAAGGATCCGCAACCGCAGCCCGCTCAAATCGCTCCCCGTCGCAGACGACGTGGCGGACACCATAGTTTTTCTCGCGTCGCAGCGTGCGCGCATGCTGACGGGGCAACTCATCAGCGTGAGTGGCGGAGTTCAGATGCCGCGATGAGCCCCCGTCGAAAAGGCGCGGAGCGCGCAGCAATTCAAACATAAATGGCCAGAAAGCAGGCTCAAACCTGCCGCGCCACGACGGCCGCGCGGCCACGGCAAAGGAGACAGCATGAACGAGAGCCCTTTCCGGGGCGTCATCGGACGCACCATCGACGAGTCCAAGCCCTGGTGGCCGAGCGAGCCGC
>JANNKH010000064.1:0-15935 GCA_031396205.1 Rhodoferax sp. | reverse complement strand
ATGGACAGGGCGGCCGATCTTTTGCGCCATCCAAACGGCCGGTGTGGTTGGCCACCGCTGCCGCCTGCGCATTAAATCCGAGGGTTCTTCGGTGTATCGGTGATGGGTTTTCCGTCGTCCCCCAGATTCGTGTTCGGCATGCCTGCCGGTCGAACTGGCCACCGGCAAAGCGCCTTTCGACAACCAGATTGCGGCCCTCGACGTAACCATTGTCCCGCAGGGTGTCCAGCAAGGCCGGCGATACCTCCGGCCCGGGCGCGGTGGGCCGCAGAATGCCCAGGCGGTACACCCGAACCGAGGTCTGCGTCCTACCACACCCGGGTGCCGCCAGCCAGGATGCGGCGGCAGCGAGCAGCCTGCGGCGTGCCGTCATGCGATCAGATCGTCGGCGCGCAGCAGCAATGCCTGTGGAATGGTCAGGCCCAAGCCTCGGGCCGCTTTAAGATTGAAAGTCAGCTCGACCAGGGTTGGCTCCTCCACCGGCAAGGTCGCCGGCTTGGCGCCTTTTAGTATGCGGTCCACGAAACTGGCCGAGCGGCGCCACTGCTCGCTGCGGTTTGGTCCGTAGATCGCAAGACCGCCCGCCACGACAAACGGGCGCAGGGCGGAAATCGCCGGCAGCCTGCGCGATTGCAGCGCCTGCGCCAGCTTGTCTGCCATGCCCAGCGAGAAGAGCGGCTGCACGATGACGGCCTGGGCGCGCTCACGCACCATGGCGTCCAGGGCCGATTCGAATTCCGCCGCCTGACTGATCAGCACCACCTGCAGTGTGACGCCCAGGGCACGCGCGGCAGTCCTCGACTGCTCCACAAAAACCCGCGTGGCGGCGTCATCGGTCGAGCCGAGAAAGGCAACGCGCTGCAGTCCGGGCAGGAGTTCGCGCAACAGTTGCATCTGCTTGGGCACCATGGTCGTCAGATTGGACGATACCCCGGTCACGTTACCTCCGGGGCGCCCCAACGTCGCCACAAGGCCCGCACCCACCGGATCGGCTGCAGTGGCCATGACAATCGGCAGACTGGCGGTGGCGGCGCGCAGGGCCTGGACCGCGGGCGTGGCCGAACCAACCAGCAGGTCGAGCGGCAAGGCGGCGAGCTCGGAGGCATGCCGCTGGCCGACCACGGGCGATGTCGTAAAACGCCATTCGATCTGGATGTTCTCGTTCTCGCGGTATCCAATCGCGGCCAGCGCATTGGTAAAGGCCACGCGCGCCTCGTCGCCCGAGTTGCCCCAGCGCAGGACGCCGATGCGGTGCACCTTCGCCGCGGTTTGGGCCTCCATCCGCAAGGGCACGCTCATAACGATGGCTGCGGTGCCCGCCATACGCCAGAACAGGCTGCGCCGCTTCATGCGATCACCTCGGCCGCGCGCAGCGGCAACGGCAGCGACTGCGGAGTCGTGGTACCAGGCCTCTCGGTGGTCTTCAGGTTGGTGCGCATGTCAAATGTGTTCGGGTCCGCGTTCGGTAGTGCGGTGTCCCAGCTTCTGTGGCAGAGCATGGGGCGCACATATCTGGGCCGGTGGCATGCACCGCACGGGCAGCCGCATCACCGCGTTTCAGTGTCAGCGGGAAGCTCGGGCAAGTCAAGCTGCAACGGCTTGCTGTCGGGCGTAAATGAGTTGTCCGGTGCGTAGCAAGTAATCTGTCCGGTTTGTGGAGGAGCGATGCAACACGCCCCCATGAGCCGGGCCCGCTACGTGCAGGAGAACCGGAAGATGAGATTCAAAGAAGTCTTGGATGGCTGGACACAGAGCGCAGAGTAAAGCGCTGGGAGCATGAGGAAGTGCTCGACACCATGCAGACCCGAATAGACAACAACCGCGACCAGATGAAGCTCAGACGTCGCACCGTGGAGCACGTCTTTGGCACGGTGAAATCTTGAATGGGGTCGGGGCACTTCACGATGAAAGGGCTGGCCCATGTCAGTACCGAAATCAGTCTGCATGTTCCGGCCTAAAACATGCGACGCGTCATGGCGATTCTTGGGATCGCCGACATGCTCAAGGCGCTAAGACTGGTGGGGGCATGATGCCTTTTTTTGCGTTGTAAACGGCCTTCGCAAGCCAACCACAGGGTGCTTTGCGCGCATTGGGCGCGCATCGCAGCCGTCAAACCACTCAAAGGGCCAAAAGCGCACTTCAGCGGACCAACCGAGTGTGGCGCAAGTTGCCAACATGAGTATCCACACAGGTTCGACTGCCAGTAGCAGTGGCCTGCGAGTTGAGTCTGTGCAAGTCACCCCATAGTCCCGTGGCGGAGGCGCCAGAGCGGCGATGACTGTAAGGTCGGGCGCGGCATCCTGACTGATGCACAGCAACGTCTTTGGCAAACCTTTGGTTTTCAGAGACGGTTGCCTACAGGTCTGCCCGCCTGCCCTCTTAAAGGAACGTACCATGTTGTCGCGCCAGTCCCTGCTTATGCATCCCGCCGCCAAGGCGCTTCTTTTTGTTGCGTGTGTGGTGCCGTTCGCCTGGCTCACCACGCGTGCCCTGACAAACCAGCTTGGCGCCAATCCGGCCGAGGCCCTGGTTCGTGCCACCGGAGACTGGGTCCTGCGTTTTCTGTGCACCGTGCTGGCGGTCACGCCCTTGCGCAACATTACCAACACACCTGCCTTGGCGCGTTTTCGCCGAATGCTGGGTTTGTTTGTCTACTTTTACGCCACGCTGCACCTGCTCTGCTACAGCTGGTTCGACATGGGCTTTGATGTTGCCGATGTGGCCAGAGACATTGTCAAGCGGCCTTTCATCCTGGTGGGTTTTGCCGCCTTTGTGCTATTGACGCCGCTGGCAGCCACGTCGTTCAATGCCGCCGTCAAATGGATGGGTGCCAGGCGCTGGCAACTGCTGCACAAGCTGGTGTATGGCATTGCCGCTCTGGGCCTGCTGCACTTCTTCTGGATGCGCGCCGGCAAGAACGACTTTGCCGAGGTCTTTGTCTATGCCGTGATCATCACGGCGTTGCTGGGCTGGCGTGTTGTGCAGCGTGTTCGCAAGCCTGCTTCGTTGGCAAGTCGTGGTCATGGCGCGGGCTGGGTAGCTTCATGAAGATCGACATGCTGGCACTGGCCAGGCACGGCGCATCGGCCGCCGACATACTGCGCTACAACGCCGCGCTGCTGGCACAGGCACGCGCTGTCGTGAATCGGCTGCCGTATGGCGCCAATGCCGATTTCCGCTATGCCCAGGCAGTCGGGCCGCATCTGCGCCATGTGCTGGACCATTACATCGCGTTCATGACTGGCCTGGAGCGCAAGCCCGAAATCCGCATCGCCTACGACGCGCGTGACCGGGACCTGGCCCTGCAAAGCCAGCCGACCCTGACCCTGTCGCGCCTGGCCGAAATGGAGAAGCAGTTGCGGGTGTGTGCCGATCAGCCATGTCCGGCGTGGGACATGGACACGCCAGTCCAGGTCGTGGCGCTAGCCGGCCCCGAAGGCGAGTTCGAGCTGTCGACCAGTTCGACGCTGGGTCGCGAGTTGTTGTTCCTGTCGTCGCACACCGTGCACCACTTTGCGCTGGTGGCGCACTATTGCAAAGCAGCGGGGGTGGATTTGGGAGCGGATTTTGGCAAAGCTCCGGCCACAGTGGCATTCGAGCGCATGGTCGAGGCGCACGCATGTGCCTGATCGCCTGGAACTGGCAGCCGGGCGATCAGCATGAACTGTTGCTGGTTGCCAATCGCGACGAACTCCACGCCCGGCCCGCGGAGGCAGCGCATGTGTGGGAGGGCGGCCACATTCTTGCTGGCAAGGACCTGCAGGGTGGTGGTACCTGGCTGGGCCTGTCGCACAGCGGGCGTTTTGCCGCATTGACAAATCACCGCAACCCCGATTTGGCGCGTGTGGGCACACCCACGCGCGGGCAACTAGTCACTGGCTTCCTGCACAGCACGCTCACCGGGCCTGAGTATCTTGCGCATGTGGCCTTCGATGCGGGGCTGTACAACCCCTTCAATCTGCTGGTGTTTGATGGCCGGCAGCTGCTCGGTTTCGAGAGCCGCCATGGCAGAACACGCGTGATGGACCGTGGCTTGGGTGCGGTGTCCAACGCCGACTTTCACACGCCGTGGCCCAAGCTCGTCAAATTGCAGGCGCGCCTTGGCGAATGCGTCAGTGCGCAAGACACTGGCAACCGCGCTTTGCTGGCGCTGCTGGCCGACAAGGCGGTGGCACGCGATGCGGATCTGCCGGCGACCGGGCTGCCTTTGGACCGTGAACGTGCGTTGTCAGCGGCCTTCATCGCCACCCCGGGCTACGGCACCCGGGCCAGCAGCATCGTGCGCGTGGATCGCCGGCGCGCTGGGTTGCTGGAGGCGAGTTTTGATGACGCTGGACGGACCGGGATGTGTTCAGGCAGTTTCCCGCTCCAGGGCGGCAAACCATCGGGTGAAACGAGCAACCTGACGCCCCCGTCAACCCTGTTGCATCAATAGCCGAAGCTCCTCGATGGCTTGGTCAGCGCTTGCGGGTCATTGCCCACCCGACCGGCGTGCTGGCCAACCCCGAGGATCTTGTCTTGCGCACGCAACTCTCACTGGCCGCCCTGGAAGTCGGTATGGCGTTTTCGCAGACCCGCACCGCCTTGGCCCACGCCTTGTCGTATGACGTGACGCTGGCCCTGGGCGTACCCCATGGACAGGCCTGCGCCCTCTGGTTGCCCACCGCCTGGCAACTCGCCCATGATCGGCAGCGCGCGGTGCATCACGGCACCCAAGGGTGTGCCGTCAGGGCTTCGAGTACCAGCAGCTGGGCAGCGGAGGCAGGCCGTTCGCCCTGCACCAACACACCAACACTGCGCACAATCGGGCAGTCGGTGGTGTAGACGTAGGCCAGCTTGGTCATCTCGGCAATCGACAACGGCATGAAGGCGACGCCAAAGTTCGAGCGCACAAAGGCGGCGATCCAGTCTTCCCGCGCTGACTGCTGCACCACATCCAGACCGACACCACGGTCAACGAGCAAGCGCTCGATGTAGCTGGAAAACTCGCAACTGGTGCGCTCACAGTAGTGTTCGCGGTCTAGTTCGGCCAGTTGAATTCCGTCACGCCCGTTGAACCGGTGGTCGTCGCCGATCGCCAGGACATAGTGTTCGCTGAAGAGTCGCGTGGACTGGAAGCGTTTTGGGATCTCGTGCGGCGAACACATGATGCCCATGTCGATGTCACCTTGGTCGAGCGCGTCGGTCAGTGCTTCCAGCGTCCCCTCCTGGAAGCTCAGCTCGACCTCTGCCCTGCCGTCCTGGCACATCGAAAATCCGTGCAACAAATGCTGGAAGTCGAGTGTGCACATGACCCCCACGCGCACCCGTTCGACTTTTTGCCGGGTGAGTTCGCGCGCCTGTGAGCGGGCCTGGGTCGCGCTGTCCATGATTTGACGGAAGTTTGGCAGCATGGCCTGTCCCAGTGACGTCAATTGAACCGAATTCTTGGTGCGGTCAAACAGTCGCCCGCCGACGGTGTCCTCCAGGCGCTGGATCGCTTTGGTGAGCGCCGGCTGCGACACAAAAGAGCGCTCAGACGCCCGCGTGAAGTTGAGCGTATCGGCAACGGCCAGGAAGTAGCGGATCTGATAGAGCTCCATATTCCTATTTGGTCGCCCCACCGCCGCAATCCTTACAGGGGTCACGCTTGTCTGCGGTTATGACGCAATGAATTCTTGCGATTTCCTCTCGCGTTCCAGGCTGCCTAACATCCATTCCAGACGCCAAACTCACCCCAACCCGCCCCGGAGAAAACTATGTTCATTGGAAAAACCGCCCTCGTGACCGGCTCGACGTCGGGTATCGGTTTGGGCATTGCAAGAACCTTGGCCGCCCAGGGAGCGAATGTGATCCTCAATGGTTTTGGTGACAAGGCCACAGTGGAGAACCTGCGCGCCGAAATGGCCGAACGCCACGGCGTTGTGGTGCGTTACAGCGACGCCGACATGTCCCGCCAATCCGACATAGAAACCATGATGGGCACCGCGCTGGCCGAATTTGGCTGCGTGGACCTGCTGGTCAACAACGCCGGCATCCAGCATGTGGCGCCGGTCGAAGAGTTCCCGGTAGACAAGTGGTACGCGATTCTCGCCATCAATCTGTCGGCGACGTTTCACACGGTCCGGTTGGCGCTGCCGGCGATGCGCAACAAAGGCTGGGGCCGCGTTGTCAACATTGCCTCAGCCCACGCTTTGGTGGCGAGCCGCTACAAGTCGGCCTATGTGACCGCAAAACACGGTGTGGCCGGGTTTACCAAGACCGTGGCACTGGAGGTGGCCGAGGCGGGCATCACCATCAACGCTGTATGCCCGGGCTACGTGCTGACTCCTTTGGTGGAGCAACAAATACCCGATACCGCCCGCGCGCGCGGCATCAGCCACGAAGCGGTGATCCGCGACGTGTTGCTGGCTGCGCAGCCAACCAAGAAATTCGTCACCGTCGAGCAAGTGGCAGCGCTGACCGCGTTCCTGTGTTCTGACGATGCCGCATCCATCACCGGCGCCATCCTGCCCATCGAGGGCGGCTGGACGGCGCAGTGAACTTCCCCGCGCCCTACGGGGCATCCACCGACAAATCTGTATCAACTGGAGAATTCTCATGAATGTTATTCGTACCGTAAGTCCCCTGGTCTTGGTCGTTGCAATGGGCGCAGCGGGTCTGGCACAAGCCGGCGCCTGCCCTGCGGACAAGGTGATGGCCAACGCCCTGCCGGGCGCTGCAACCATGCCCGTCGGTGTCACCGACAAAGAGCTGGCCAGCATCGATCTGGCAGGTGAAAACGTCAAACTCGACAATCGCCGCCTGCGTCTGCGCCAGATGACCATCATGCCCGGTGGCATCGTCCCCAAGCACAGCCACGAAGACCGACCGGCCCTGATCATGGTGACCAGCGGCGAAGTGATGGAGTACAGCAGCAAGTGCGCGGTGGCGATCGTGCACAAGGCCGGCGACGTGGCGCGTGAAGCGCTGGGCACCGAGCACTGGTGGAAAAACACAGGCAGCAAACCAGTTCAACTGACGATCGCCGACATTGTGAACGACAAGAAACCCGAGACGATGCCGGAAAAGATGTAACGCCGATGGTGCACGCCAGGCTTGGCCTGGCGGCGTCCCGGATCAATCATCTTGTACTGTCCCATTGACTCATTAGGATCGGGTAAATCATGTCCAACTCACATACACGTGGTGCTTCTGGCCGCAGTGGCCGTGCGGCCCCACCGGTCAGTCTGCCCGGCCAAGTGGTGCTGGTGCTGCAGGGTGGCGGCGCGCTGGGAGCCTACCAGGTCGGCGTCTACGAGGCTTTGCACGATGCCGGCATCGAACCCGACTGGGTTATCGGTACGTCGATCGGCGCCATCAATGGCGCCCTGATCGCCGGCAACCCTCCCGAGCTCCGCCTGGAACGCCTGCGCACCTTCTGGCTCAATGTCGAGCAGCAGTCCCGGGTGGCAGGACCACTGGACTGGTTGGGCATGGGCAACATGCTGACCAACATGACCACGGTCATGCAGGGCATCCCCGCATTTTTTGAGCCCAACCTCGGGGCTTTGCGCGGTGCCCGCGCCGTCGTCGGAGTCGAAGACGCCGCCTACTACAGCACCGAGCCGTTGCGACGCACCCTGTCGGAACTGGTGGACTTCGACTATCTGCACGATGGTCCAACCCGGCTGACTGTGGGCGCAGTGAACGCCTGCAGCGGCGCGATGCGTTACTTCGACAGCCGTGACGAGAAAATCGCCGCAGACCATGTCATGGCATCCGGGGCTTTGCCGCCGGCCTTTGCCGCCGTACGTATCGACGGTGAGCCCTATTGGGACGGTGGCATTTACTCCAATACGCCGATTGAAGCGGTGCTGGATGACAAGCCCCGACGTGACGCGCTGATTCTGGCCGTCAACGTATGGCACCAGACGGGGCCGGAGCCCGAGTCGATTTTGCAGGTGATGGGTCGGCAAAAAGACATCCAGTTCGCCAGCCGCGCCGACAGCCACATCGCGCGCCAGAAACAGATCCATCGCCTGCGCCATGTGATCCGCGAACTGACGCAGCAGCTTTCCGCCGGCAAGCGAAATGACCCTACAGTCAAGGAATTGTCGTCCTGGGGCTGCGGCACCACGATGCACGTGGCCCACCTGGTGGCGCCGCGGCTCGAAGGCGAAGATCACACCAAGGATATCGACTTCAGTTCGTCCGGCGTGCTGGCACGGCGAGAGGCGGGGTACGCCGACACGCAGCGCATGATCGAACGCGCGCCGTGGACAGCCCCGAGTGATCCGATCGAAGGCGTGATCGAGTACCGCTAGATGCCTGTTGCAATGGGGGCTGTTGGGCTGTTGCTGGCCGCCCTGGCAGTGGCCGTGATGGGTTTTGCAATTCAGCGCGGCGCCACCTGCACCGTGGCGGCTGTCGACGAATTGCTCACCAAGCGTCGCGCGCACCGTCTGGTGGCAATGCTGGAAGCCTCGCTGTGGGTGGCTGGTGGACTGGCGTTGGCGCAATTGGCCCATCTCGAGCGCAGCATGCCTGGTGGCTACGCGGTCAGCGTGTGGACCGTCGTCGGCGGCGCCCTGCTTGGCCTGGGTGCCTGGATCAACGGTGCCTGCGTCTTTGGCGCCGTGGCTCGCCTCGGATCGGGTCAATGGGCCTATGCTGCGACGCCGCTCGGCTTCTATCTCGGCTGCCTTAGCGTGATGCCGCTTTTCGCGCGGCCAGTGGCGAGCACGCTGTCGCAGGCTTCACCGCTTTCGGGCTTCTCGACGCTGCTCGCGGTGAGCTTCGCGGTCTTCGTGTCCTGGCGCGTGTTGCCGAGCCTGCTCGCATTGCGTGGACCGGATCGCCACACCAAGCCGCACCAAGAGATCTGGACGCCTCATTCGGCCACGATTGTGATCGGCGTTAGCTTCGTGATAACGCTGCTGCTGGCCGGCCGCTGGGCCTACACCGATGTGTTGGCCGATCTGGCAAGCGCCATGAGCAGCAGACCCGTGAGCCTGGTGTCGCCAATCCTGCTCGTGCTCGCGCTTTACGCTGGCGCGTTGATGGGTGGTCTCTCGGCAGGGCTCTGGCGATCCACGCCCGTGTCAGCAACGCAAGTGCTTCGGTGCCTCTGCGGTGGTATCGCGATGGGCTGGGGCAGCCTGCTGATCCCGGGCTCCAACGACGGGCTGATTCTGATCGGTATTCCGCTCCTGCAACCTTACGCCTGGGTGGCCTTCGCATCCATGGTCGGCGCGATCGCTGCCGCGATGATGATCGCCGCAGCGGGCGCTCCAGTCGCTAAGAAGAGGCTTTGAAGGTGTTTGCGTCGACGCAGGATTGGCCAACTCTTGGCACCGACATCAACTGTGCTGTGCCCAGAAGCACAAACCAAAACCCCAACTGAGCAGATGGGATATCGCCGGGCACAAGCTGTTCGGCCTTGGGGAGATCACAAGCACGATTTGATACGGTAGCATTGGACGCTACTTCTTCTGACCGCGTCAGCGGCGACATCGCAATGGCATTCGAGTGGGCTCAATGGGTGGTGCGGGGTCTTGGTGCCTACCTGGGTGTCTGTGCCGTCTTCGCGCTGGCCTTTGTTGCAGTTGGTGTTGGGCGTATCGACGTTGCGGCAAAAAACATGCCCTCGTCAGTGCGCATCCTGATCTTTCCGGGCGTCGTGGCCTTGTGGCCCCTGATGCTGGCGAAATGGCTGACCCAACGCGAGACACCGATTTCATGAAGCGGTCCTCTAGACGCTGGCATCGTCTGGCTTGGTTGCTGTTGGCGCCTTCGCTGCTGCTTGTGATCGGTCTGGCGCTGGTCCTGCGCAGCGCCGAACCTCAAAATGCCGAGCTACCCGCGCCGCTGCTGTCGCCCGCGGCCAAACAGGGCGGTTGATGTCGCACGCTTACACCAGCGTCAACTGGACGCCCTTCAAGAAGCGTTTCGACGCGTGGATGCTGGCGGGCATTGGCGTCTTTCTGGCAGCGTTCATCATTGGCAGCACGGTCATGCTGCCGGCCGATGAGAGTTTCACACCAGCGCAGATCCTCATCCGCGCGACCGGAACCCTGGCGTTCACGATGCTGACGTTCTTGCTGTGCATCGGGCCCATGGCCCGGCTGACACCACGCTTCAAACCGTTCTTGTACAACCGGCGCCACCTGGGCGTGGCCACGTTTGTCGTGTCGCTGGTCCACGCGGTGCTGGTGACGGTGTGGTACCACGGCTTTGGCGACCTGAACCCACTTGTGTCGCTGCTGCTGTCCAACCCGCGCTACGACTCGCTGGCCGGTTTCCCGTTCGAGTCTTTAGGCATCCTGGCCCTCTTGCTGCTGTTCCTGCTGGCCGCCACCAGCCATGACTTCTGGAACGCCAACCTGGGGCCGGGCTTGTGGAAGGCGATTCACCTCTCGGTGTATGGGGCCTACACCCTGCTCGTGGCGCATGTGGCCCTGGGCGTGCTGCAATCCAACACGCACCCGCTGTATGTGGCTGTGTTGGCCATCAGTGCCGCTGTCGTGGCCGGACTGCAGCTGGCCACTTCGTTTTTCGCTTCTGGTCCGAACGCGCGTGTACCTGCCGACTCTGAATGGCTGCGGGTGGCGGCTGTGCATGACATTCCCGAGAACCGGGCCCGCATCGTCGAGCCCGAAGGCGCAGAGCGCATTGCCGTCTTTCGTTATGACGGCAAGGTGGCGGCTGTTTCCAACGTCTGCCGCCACCAAGGAGCTCCATTGGGCGAAGGGCGAGTGATCGATGGCTGCATCACCTGCCCCTGGCACGGTTACCAATACCGGCCCGAAGACGGACGTTCGCCCGCGCCGTTTACCGAGCGCATCGCCACCTACCAGACGCGTATCGAGCAGGGCGTGGTTTTCGTGCATCGCCAGGCCAGGCCACCAGGGTTTGCCGTGGCGCCGACCCGCATCGCGGTGACCCGCTCATGAGTGCACAGCAAGACGACAAAGAGCCGTTTTTCATCGGCTGGGCCGATACCCCGCCGGCGGATCGTCGCTTCTTCCTGCGCGCCGGACTGGGTCTGACTGCCGCGGCCGGCGCCCTGGGATTTGGCCTGGCAGCGCTGCAGACAGCGCCAGGCACCGGCGGCTGGGACCCCGATGCGGTACGTGAGTGGCGTGGCATTGCCAGCGCCGAGCCTTATGCGATGTTGCGCACCAACGACCTCGGCGGCGGGCCGCGCACTGCCTTGCTGTCATGCCTGGGCAAGTGTGGAGTGGCTGCGCGCATCGGAGCGCTGGCCGGTCAGCCGGTCGTTGTCACTGGCAGCCTCATCCAGCGCGGCCAGCACGCGATGGTTGCGGTGGACGAGGGCGGTGACTGGATCCGGCTCGACCCGGCTGCCAAGCCCGATGCGGCCCTGCGTTTCCCGGCCCTTGAACCGCTGCGCGAAGTCAAGCTGGTCGGCGAGATCCTGGATTCCAAGTGCTGGTTCGGTGCCATGCGGCCATCGACCGGCAAGGTGCACAAGGCCTGCGCCGCGCTGTGCATCCGTGGCGGCATTCCACCCGCCTTCTATGCGCGTGGCCCCAGCCAGCAGGGCGTGCTGATGATAATGTCGAGCGGCGGTCGTGCCTACGGCACCGAGTTCCTGAGCCTGGTGGGTGAGCCGGTGCGCGTGAGCGGGCAGGTTTTTCTTCAGGGCGACCTTCTGGTGCTGGACGCTGCATTGGCCGACATCCGACGAATCTGATTGGCGAGGTGCAAACATGCTGGACTTCACTGGACAAGTCGTCGTTGTCACCGGCGCCGGCGGCAACCTGGGTTCTGCGATTGCGCAGACGCTGGCGCGGCAGGGGGCCATGCTGGCCCTTGCCGACAAGCGGCAGCCCAAGCTCGAGCGCACGCTCTCTGGAATGGTGGGCCACGGCCATTTGACGATAGCCGGCGCCGACGTGCGGACTCGCGAAGGAGCGGCGCACATTGTTGCTGAGACGCTTGCGCGATTTGGGCGCATCGATGCGCTGGCCAATACGGTAGGCACCTTCAAGATGGCCCCCGTCGCCGACGGCGCGGCCGACGACTGGTCGCTGCTGATGGACTCGAACGCGCTGTCGGCACTGCGTCTGTCCGAGGCCGTGCTGGCACCGATGCGCCAAAGCGGTTACGGCCGGATCGTGCACATCAGCGCCGGGGCGGCGCAAAGAAGCTTCGCCGGCGCCGGCGTGTACGCGGCATCGAAGGCTGCGGTGCTGCGCATCACCGAGGCGGTGGCCGAGGAGAACAAGGCGCAGGGCATCACAGCCAACTGCGTACTGCCCGGCACGATCGACACGCCGCAGAACCGTGCGGACATGCCGACGGCCGATCACACGTTGTGGGTCAGCCCCGCGAACATCGCGGCGGTCGTCGCATTCCTGCTCTCGCGCGAAGCGGGTGCCGTCACCGGCGCGGCCGTGCCGATCACTGGCAGACAGTGACAGCCAGCACCGGCTGGCACCGCCCTGGCAGCTGATCACGATGGCGCTGAAGCTGCATCGTGCTGAACCTCGGAATGCCGAGCTGCCTGCAATGCTGCTGGCGCCCTGGCCGCCCTTGAAATGAAACGCCTGTGCGGCGCCGACCTTGTCCCAGCCAAAGCCAAAACGTGCCGACGCCATCTGGTAGAAGTAACGCGAGTTGGCCTGCTGCTCTTCGGGCAGCATGCCGCCTTCTCCCGAGTAGATGCCGGTGCCGGCCAGTTCAGCGCCCTGTGCCAGGGCAACCTTGGCCGACGCCGACAGCGCGCCAAAGCTCATGTCGGAAACGATTAGCGGAATGGCCAGCTGCACTGACCTCTTTGCCTTGGGGCCGATCAGCACGTCGGTGCCTACCGGGTGCTCGTCCAGCAGCGGTGGGCGGTCCAACTGTGCCGGCAGGATCTGGATGTCGTCTCATGTCGGCAGGCTGTCGCGCGGCACACCCATGGCTTCGACGGCGCCCTGGTGCCCGGTCTTGGACAGACCGTCGCGGGCGTAACGCAGTATCAGCGCGTTATGTGGTTCCTCGGGTGTGCCATGGCCGGTGTCGGCGTATTGCCCGAGGTAGATCGTGTGATGAAAGGGCTGCGGGTGCGTCCTGCCCCACGCGGCGATCTCTTCGCCGTCGACCCACACCTGGCCATCTTCGACCCACGACGTGAACTTTTGCAGCGCTTGGGCGTTGCTGTAGGCGGAGACACCACTGTCGAGCTGGTAATCCCAGTCATGGACGCCACAGACCAGGTTGTCGCCCTCGACACGGCCATCCGCCATGGGAGCCCGCCGTTGCAGGCAGCGACCATACAAGACCGACACGGCTTTGTCGAACCGGACAACGACCAGGTCAACCTCGCCCACCAGGATATGCGCAGGCTGGCGATCGCCCAGGTCATCAAATTTTGCGACTGTGATTTTGTTCATGGAATGGTGCGAAAGATTACCGGCGTTGGATCGCGAATCGGACGCCAGCACCAGTCCCGCAGGCAGCAAAATTCCAAGACAACAGGTCACGCAGTCCTCCAAGCATTTTGAATTGAAGCTGGCTCATGGCCTTGCTGTCATCCGCGATAGTCGCAAAAACTGGCCCGCCATTACACCGATCAAGAATATGTCACACCGGCAAAACCCGTGGGCACTACGATGCATCGGGTGACTTCGCCTTCCGGGTCGGCCTTCCCGGCAAGAGCGGGGTAGGTGGCGGCATCCTCGCCATTGCCCCACGGCATGCGTCGATCGCCGTGTGGTCTCCGGTGCTCATTGCGTCGGGCACGCGCTGGCGAGCCGCGGCCTGGGAAGCGGGCGCAGTTGACGACGCGTTGTCGTGGCCATCGCGCGGGTGTAATAAGACAGCTATGTGTTCGACGTACCCTTGTCTGCCACTGCATAACGTAAAGCTGCGTCGAGCCCGGTGCGGGTGTGGTGCAGCCAATGCTGGACAGTTCCCAGCGCATGACGCAAATTCAGCCGAGCAGGAGATTCATGACTACTGCCCCCGTCGAACCGGTCGCGCTCGTGCGCGCCGACACTGGAGACTTCGCCTTGGCATGCCAGCGCGAATGGCTGGTGACCAACGGACTGGGCGGGTTCGCCTGCGGCACCGTGGCTGGCGCGCTGACGCGACGCTACCACGGGTTGCTGGTAGCCGCGCTGGCGCCACCTGTGCAGCGCACCGTGCTCGTGGCCAAGCTGGATATCGGCGTGCACTATGGCGGCCACGACTACGCGCTGGGCAGCAACGAATATGCCGACGGCACCGTCGACCCACACGGCCATCGCCTGATCGAGTCGGTTGCGCTCGAAGGCAGCGTGCCCGTCTGGCGCTACGCGCTCGGCGATGCGTTGCTGGAGCAGCGCGTGTGGATGGAGCACGGCAAGAACACCACTTTCGTTCAGTTGTCGTTGGTCCGTGGCTCGGCTCCGGCGGCGCTGCAGATCACACCCCTGTGCGGCTATCGCGACTATCACTCGCTGGGCCACGGCGGCTGGCCGCTGGGTGTGACCGCCCTTGAGCACGGCTGCCGCATCGACGCCTTTGAAGGTGCGCAGGCGTTCTCGATCCGCGGCGATCGTGTGCAATTCGAGCTTGCCCAGGACTGGCACTGGGGCTTCCGTCATCGCGTCGAGAACGAGCGCGGGCTCGACGACACCGGCGATCTGTTCCGGCCCGGCTGGTTCACGGCCATGCTGCAACCCGGCGAGTCTCTGCTATTGGAACTCTCCACCGAGGCGCAACGTCCCGAACCCGCAGCGTTGCAACGTGAGCAGGCACGCCAGGCTGCGCTGCTCTCGGGGGCGCCGTCCTCAGCCCCCGCCTGGGTGTTGCGCCTGGTGCTGGCGGCCGACCAGTTCGTGGCCCGGCGAGGCGGCGGCGGGCAGACCATCATCGCCGGCTATCCCTGGTTCAGCGACTGGGGTCGCGACACGATGATCGCGTTGCCCGGGCTGCTGCTGGCCACCGGCAGGAATGATGTCGCCGCACAGGTGCTGCGAACCTTCGCCGCACATGTCAGCGAAGGCATGCTGCCAAACCGGTTCCCTGACGCCGGTGAAACGCCCGAGTACAACACCGTCGATGCGACGCTGTGGTACGTCGACGCCATCGCAGCCTGCATGGCCGCCGGTGGGCAGGCCGTGTTGCTGAAGGAGCTCTATCCGGCGCTCGTTTCGATCATCGACTGGCACCTGCGCGGCACGCGCTACGGCATCGGTGTCGACCCGGCAGACGGTCTGTTGCGCGCTGGCGAGCCCGGCGTGCAGCTGACCTGGATGGACGCGAAGGTGGGTGACTGGGTGGTGACGCCGCGCATCGGCAAGCCGGTAGAGGTCAATGCGCTGTGGATAAACGCGCTCGCCCTGATGGCCAGGTTCGCGCGCACGCTCGACGAGCCCGAGGCCGCTGAGCGATACGCCAAGCTCGCCGAGCGGGCCAACAACAGCTTTTGCGCGCGCTTCTGGCATGCGGGCGGCGGATACCTGTACGACGTCGTCGACGGCCCCGAAGGCGAGTTCGACGAACAAGGCCGCCGTGCCGACGCCAGCCTGCGCCCGAACCAGATCATCGCCGTGGCCCTGCCGACGGTGCGGCTCGACGATGCCCAGGTGCGTGCCGTGGTCGATGTGTGCGGGCGCGAGCTCTACACGACGCGCGGCCTGCGCAGCCTGGCTCGGGGTGATGCGCGCTACGTCGGCCACTACGGCGGCGGACCGCTCAGCCGCGACGGCGCCTACCACCAGGGCACGGTGTGGAGCTGGCTGCTCGGCCCGTTCGCGCGCGCGCACTACCGGGCCTACGGCGACGCGGCGCAGGCGCTGTCATATCTCGACGGCATCGCCGACCAACTGCGCGAAGGCTGCATCGGCTCGGTCAGCGAGATCTTCGACGCCGACCCGCCGCATGCGCCGCGAGGATGCTTCGCGCAGGCCTGGAGCGTTGCGGAGCCGTTGCGCGCCTGGGCGGAGATCTCGGCGCACGCCGCTGCGCTGTCCACTAAA
>JANNKH010000060.1:0-103913 GCA_031396205.1 Rhodoferax sp. | reverse complement strand
GATTTGCAATCCGGTGCATAACCGCTTTGCTATCGCGCCGTAAGCCATTGGGTCCGATGCACGCACCGTTGGGTTTGAGCACCGACAAAAAAGGGAAGCCTGGGCTTCCCTTTCTCAAAAATCTGGAGCGGGAAAAGAGTCTCGAACTCTCGACCTCAACCTTGGCAAGGTTGCGCTCTACCAACTGAGCTATTCCCGCATTTCAAGCCGCAAAGTATATATCAATATTCGCCGTACTCTGGCGGCCTTCTGCAATTCTCTGCGTCTGGTACCGGGCCTTGTAGCACCCCATCAATGCTTGATCGAACGACCCGCGTCCGATCGCGGTTGCGCAACCACCACCGGCACATCGGTTGTCGCCACGACCGCCACGACCACATCCTCCTCGGTCAACGGCACGGGCATGCGCACCAATGCCAACTCCAGCACCTTGTCGATCCATCGCACCGGCACGATCTCGAGCCCGTTCTTGACGTTCTCGGGGATGTCCTGCAGGTCCTTGGCGTTCTCCTCCGGGATCAACACCGTCTTGATGCCACCGCGCAATGCTGCCAATAGCTTTTCCTTGAGGCCGCCAATGGCTGTGACCTCCCCGCGCAGCGTGATCTCACCGGTCATGGCAACATCACCGCGCACCGGTATGCCTGTCAGCGCCGAGACAAAAGCGGTCGTCATCGCAGCGCCGGCGCTCGGACCGTCCTTGGGCGTGGCGCCATCCGGCACATGGATATGGATGTCCTTCTTCTCGAACACCTCGTCCTTGATTCCCAGGCGCGCTGCCCGGCTGCGCACGACCGTTCGTGCCGCCTCGACGGATTCCTTCATCACGTCGCCCAGCGAGCCAGTGCGTGTGATCACGCCCTTGCCCGGCATCAACGCGGCCTCGATGGTCAGCAAGTCACCGCCGACTTCAGTCCAGGCCAGGCCGACCACTTGGCCCACCTGGTTGTTGTCCTCGGCGCGGCCATAGGTGTACTTGCGAACACCCAGGAAATCGTTCAGGTTGTCGGGCGTAACCACGACCGGTGCTGTCATTTTCTTGAGCTGCAGGCCCTTGATGACCTTGCGGCAGATCTTGGACAGGTCGCGCTCAAGCGAACGCACACCGGCCTCGCGGGTGTAGTAGCGCACGATATCGCGCACTGCGGCCTCGCCGATGTCCAGCTCGTTGTCCTTGACGCCATTGTTCTTGAGCTGCTTGGGCAGCAGGTATCGAATGGCGATGTTGGTTTTCTCATCCTCGGTATAGCCGGAGAGACGAATGACCTCCATCCGGTCAAGCAACGCCGGCGGAATGTTCATTGAATTGGATGTCGCGACGAACATCACATCGCTCAGGTCGAAGTCGACCTCGACGTAATGGTCGCCGAACTTGTGGTTCTGCTCCGGATCAAGCACTTCCAGCAGCGCACTGGACGGGTCACCACGGAAATCCGTACCCAGCTTGTCGATTTCATCGAGCAGGAACAACGGGTTGCGCGTTCCGACCTTGGACAGGCTTTGCAGCACCTTGCCCGGCATGGCGCCGATATAGGTGCGTCGATGCCCACGGATCTCGGCCTCGTCGCGCATGCCGCCCAGTGCAACCCGCACATACTTGCGCCCGGTGGCTTTGGCAATCGATTGGCCCAACGATGTCTTGCCAACTCCGGGGGGGCCTACCAGGCACAGGATTGGTGCCTTGACCTTGTCCACCCGTTGCTGGACCGCAAGGTATTCAAGAATGCGGTCCTTGACCTTGTCCAGCCCGAAGTGGTCTTCGTTGAGTACGCCTTCAGCTTTACCCAGGTCGTGCTTGATCTTGGTCTTGCTGCTCCACGGCAAACCGGCAAGCACCTCGATGTAGTTGCGCACCACCGCCGCCTCGGCCGACATCGGCGACATCAGCTTGAGCTTCTTGAGTTCACCTTCAGCCTTTTTGAGCGCCTCCTTGGGCATACGCGCGGACTTGATCTTCTTATCGATCTCGTCGATATCGGCGCCGTCCTCTCCCTCGCCAAGTTCCTTTTGGATCGCCTTGACCTGCTCATTGAGATAAAAATCGCGCTGGTTTTTTTCCATCTGGCGCTTGACGCGACCGCGGATCTTCTTGTCCACATTGAGGATGTCGACCTCGCGCTCGATCTGCTCGAACAGGTTCTCAAGCCGGTCCTTGGGGTTGGTCAGACCCAGCACCGACTGCTTGTTTTCCAGTTTCAGCGGCAAATGGGCGGCAATGGTGTCGGCCAGCCGGCCGGCGTCATCGATGCTGGAAATCGACGTCAGGATTTCCGGCGGAATCTTCTTGTTCAGCTTGACGTACTGGTCGAACTGCTGCATCACCGCCCGGCGCAGGGCCTCGATCTCGCTGGCGGCGCCGCGTCCGGTGCCCACGCCTTCGGCTGCAGGTTGCACAGGCGTCACGTTGGCGGAAAAATGGGATTCACCTTCCTCGATCTTGTTCACAGTGGCACGCTGCTGGCCTTCGACCAGTACCTTGACCGTGCCATCGGGCAGCTTGAGCATCTGCAAGATGGTCGAGACACAACCAACGTCGAACATGTCGCTGACCAGCGGATCGTCCTTGGCCGCCGCTTTCTGGGCCACCAGCATGATGCGCCGCTCCGATTCCATTGCCGCCTCGAGCGCCTTGATGCTCTTGGGCCTGCCGACAAACAGCGGAATGACCATATGCGGGAAAACCACGACGTCGCGCAGCGGCAACAGCGGCAAATCGATGGGCACAGCGGTCAGCAAAGTGGATCCGGACATGAGAGACCTTTTGTTGG
This sequence comes from Rhodoferax sp., assembly GCA_031396205.1. Lineage (GTDB taxonomy): Bacteria > Pseudomonadota > Gammaproteobacteria > Burkholderiales > Burkholderiaceae_C > CAISIP01. Next base: position 101,145 of record JANNKH010000060.1, on the reverse strand, counting down.
TTACCAATTCAACATGGATGGCGTGTCGAATATTTCAACCCGCATCCATTATGAATTGCGTACAGACATTGAAAACCGGCTAAACCGGTCTGTTAACCCGTCAGATCACGTAAAGGATCGGATTCAGGCTTTCTTCGCGAGTTCCCGGTAAACGAGGAGTGGCGGCTTGTTCTCTTCGATGGTCGTTTCATCGACTACCACTTTCTCCACATTGACGGCGGTCGGGAGGTCAAACATGGTATCGATCAAGGAAAGCTCCAGGATCGAGCGCAGGCCACGGGCCCCGGTCTTGCGTGCAAGCGCCTTGCGTGCAATCGCCTTGAGCGCAGAAGGACGAATTTCCAGCTCAACCCCTTCCATGGCCAGCAGCTTGGCATACTGCTTGACCAACGCGTTCTTGGGCTCGAGCAAAATCTGCACCAGCGCGTCCTCGCTCAGCTCGGCCAGGGTGGCCACCACCGGCATGCGGCCCACCAATTCGGGAATCAACCCAAACTTGATCAGATCCTCCGGTTCGACATCCTTGAAAAGTTCGGTCACGCTACGCTGCGCCTTGCTCTTGACCGCGGCGCCAAACCCGATGCCGGACGCTTCGGTGCGATTCTCGATGACTTTTTCCAGACCGGAGAACGCACCGCCGCAAATGAACAGGATATTGGTGGTATCGACCTGCACGAAATCCTGATTGGGATGCTTGCGTCCGCCCTGCGGCGGCACACTCGCCATCGTGCCTTCGATCAGCTTGAGCAAGGCCTGTTGCACACCCTCGCCGGACACATCGCGGGTGATGGACGGGTTGTCCGACTTGCGCGATATCTTGTCGATCTCGTCGATGTAGACAATGCCGCGCTGGGCGCGTTCGACCTCGTAATTGCAACTCTGCAGCAACTTGAGGACGATGTTCTCGACATCTTCGCCCACATAACCGGCTTCGGTCAACGTCGTCGCATCGGCCATGACGAACGGTACGTCCAGCATCCGGGCCAGTGTCTGGGCCAGTAGCGTCTTGCCCGAACCGGTCGGGCCGATCAGCAGGATGTTGCTCTTGGCCAGCTCGACGTCGTCCTTTTTGGACTTTTCCTTGTGCCGCAAGCGCTTGTAGTGGTTGTAGACAGCCACTGCCAAAGTGCGCTTGGCGGGTTCCTGCCCAATCACGTAGTTATCGAGGTTGGTCTTGATGTCGACCGGCGTCGGCAACTCGCCGCGGGCGTCCTTGGCGATAGTGCCTGCGGGCAGCTCGTCGCGGATGATCTCGTTGCACAGTTCGATGCACTCGTCGCACACGAACACCGACGGCCCCGCGATCAGCTTTTTGACCTCATGCTGGCTCTTGCCACAAAACGAGCAATACAGAGTCTTTTCGCCGGATGAGCCCTTTTTCTCGGCCATGAAATCAACGCCCTTTCATTTGCTGTTGACATGATACCGAAATCCCGGTGCCCGCACGCCCGTACCCGGTCCGCATGGCCGACCGTATGTGGACAGCGGACAACACCTTTTCAGGCACGCTTTGAAATGACCTGGTCAATGACGCCGTACTCCTTGGCTTCGTCAGCCGACATGTAATAGTCGCGTTCGGTGTCGCGCGCAATACGCTCCAGCGGCTGACCCGTGCGCTCGGCCAGGATCTTGTTGAGCTGCTCGCGCGTCTTGAGTATCTCGCGAGCCTGGATCTCGATCTCGGTGGCCTGGCCCTGGCTGCCGCCCGATGGCTGGTGGATCATGACCTTGGAGTTGGGCAGTGAAAAGCGCTTGCCATTGGCTCCCGCCGCCAGCAGGAATGCACCCATGCTGGCGGCGAAACCGACACACAGTGTCGACACATCGGCCTTGATGAAGTTCATGGTGTCGAATATGGCCATGCCGGCCGACACCGACCCGCCGGGCGAATTGATGTAGAACGAGATGTCCTTGTCCGGGTTCTCGCTTTCCAGGAACAACAGCTGCGCCACCACGAGGTTGGCCGTCTGGTCGTTGACTGGTCCCACCAGGAAAATAACCCGCTCCTTGAGCAAGCGGGAATAAATGTCATAGGAGCGCTCGCCGCGGCCCGACTGCTCGATGACCATGGGCACCATGCCCAGGCCGTGCGGTTGCATGGTGTGGTTTTCAAAGTTCATGTCGTCTCCAGATCAAACGGTCACAGCCTGGCTGGCTGCACGCCAGCACATGAGGCCAATTGGGGCTACTGCAAGGTCAGCGGAACCTGATGGCTCGTCCGCTTCAGCTTTGTCCCATCAGGTCGTCGAACGCAATCAGCCTTTCGGTCAGCTTTGCGTGCGACAGGATGTAGTCGGTGACGTTGTTCTCGATCACGATCGCCTCGACTTCAGCCATGCGCTTGGGGTCCCCGTAGTACCAGCGCACCACTTCAGCGGGCTTTTCGTAACTGGCCGACAACTCGTCGATATGCGACTTGATCTGCTCTGACCTGGCCTGCAGATCGTTCGTGCGCACCAGTTCAGCGACAACCAGTCCGAGACGAACGCGGCGCTCCGCCTGCGGCTTGAATATTTCCTCGGGAATCGGCGCCTTGTCGGCATCCTTGACCCCGCGTTGCTTGAGATCGGCGCGTGCGTTTTCGATCAGCCGCTGGAGTTCGGACTGCACACTGGCGTTGGGCAGGTCGAGCTCGGCCACCGATGCCATCGCGTCCAGCGCCGCCTGCTTATTGCGGGCCATCAGGCGAAATTTCACTTCGCGTTCCAGGTTCTTCTGGATGTCGGCGCGCAGGCCCTCAACCGTCGCATCCTCGATACCGAGCGACTTGGCCAGCGCCTCGTCGACGTCCGGCAAATGCGCCGCTTCGATCTTCTTGACCGACACCATGAAATCGGCCGCTTTTCCGGCAACGTCCTTGCCATGGTAATCGGCGGGAAACGCGAGCACGAAGGTCTTGCTTTCGCCGGTTTTCATGCCGGTGGTGGCCTCTTCAAACTCCCTGAGCATCTGGCCATCGCCCAAAACGAACTGAAAATTCTCCGCCTTGCCGCCGTCGAACGGTTCGCCGTCGATCTTGCCCTCGAAATCGACGCTGACCCTATCGGTCAGCTGCGCCGCAGCATCGTGCGGGCGCTGAGAAAAAGTCCGGCGCTGCTTGCGCAGGATATCGAGTGTCTTGTCGATCGCCAAAGCGCTCACCTCGCACGACAGCTTCTCGACCGCAGCGCCGGCCAGGTCGCCCAGCTTCACATCCGGAAACACCTCAAAAACCGCATCGAAAGCCATCTCGCCTTCCGGCGCCCCTTCCTTCTCGGTGATACGCGGCTGGCCGGCCACACGCAACTTCGCTTCGTTGGCTGCACTGGAGAAAGCCTCGCCGACCTTGGCATTCATGACCTCGTAATGGACCGAATAGCCATAGCGCTGGGCCACCACGTTCATCGGCACCTTGCCGGGCCGAAATCCGTCCATCTTGACCGTCTTGGCCAGTCGCTTGAGGCGCGATTGGATCTCGGACTGGATCACTGTGACCGGCAGGGTCAGGGTCATCTTGCGTTCGAGCTTCTCGAGGGTTTCCACCGTAACAGCCATGTTGCTTCTCCTAATATGTCATGCCAAGGGCGAGGCTATCGCCCGTCATACCAACGCCATGCGGACCATTAACCTGCCACGGAGGTTGCCCCTCGCTATGCCAGGTCAAATTGGTTCCGGAACATGGGTCATTCCTGGTGCGCGGGGGGGGACTCGAACCCCCACACCATTGCTGGCGTCAGGACCTAAACCTGGTGCGTCTACCAATTTCGCCACCCGCGCCTGAAAACAAATAGGGGTGGCCACTGCGGCCGCCCCTAGCAAATTCGTTAGCCTGTAAGTTTAACCTGCGGCCAAAGGCCCCTTCCGCACCCGGTACCAGGCCGCGTACATTGCCGGTAGCGCCAGCAGCGTGAGCACGGTAGCGACGACCAGGCCGCCCATGATGGCCACCGCCATGGGCCCCCAGAAAACCGAGCGCGACAAGGGAATCATCGCCAGCACCGCCGCGGCCGCAGTCAAAACGATGGGTCGCAGACGCCGCACCGTACTCTCGATAATCGCGTCCCAGGCATGGATGCCCGCCGCCCGGTCCTGTTCGATCTGGTCGATCAGGATCACCGAATTGCGCTGGATCATGCCCATCAGGGCGATAACGCCAAGCAATGCCACAAATCCGAACGGTCGGTCAAACAACAGCAAAGCGCCGGCGACACCGGCAATACCCATGGGTCCGGTCAGGAAAACCAGCACTGCCCGGCTGAAACTGTGCAACTGCAGCATGAGCAGCGTAAAGGTGATGAACAGCATGATCGGCACACCGGCCACGATCGAGGCCGATCCCTTGCTGCTTTCCTCGACAGCACCGGCCACATCGATACGGTAGCCGACGGCGCCTTCGCGCGCCCACTGCGCCTCCAGCGCGCGCAATTGCGGCAACAGCACGCCGGTGACGGTGGCACCCTGCAGCCCCTCGACGATGTCGCCCTGCACGGTGATCGCGTAGTCACGGTTCTCGCGCCACAGCACGCCAGGCTCCCAAGCCAACGCCGGACGCACCAGCTGCGCCATCGGTATCGCCGCGCCCGACGCTGTCGGCAAGTAGGCGTTGGACAGGTCGGTCAGGTGTGCGCGCTCCTCCAGCGGCTGGCGCAGTACGATGTCGATGGTCTTGTCGGCTTCGCGGAACTCGCCGATGCGGGTACCGCTAAGAATGGTGCGCGAGGCCTGGGCAATGGCCTGGCTGGTCACACCCATGACCCGGGCCTTGGACTGGTCCACATCGAGCTGCAGCACCTTGACGAACTCATTCCAGTTGTCGTTGACGCCACGCATGTCGCGGTTCTCGCGCATTACCGCCTTGACGCTGTCCGCGTAGATGCGCAACTGGCGCGGCTCGGGACCCACGACCCGAAACTGCACCGGATAGGCCACCGGCGGGCCATTGGCCAGCAGCTTGATGCGCGCGCGCACCTCGGGGAACTCCTGGGCGAGCAGCGCCGGCAGGCGAACGCGGAACGCCTCGCGCACCTTGAGGTCGGCAGGGATCACGATCAGCTGCGACACATTGGACTGTGGGAATATCTGGTCGATCGGGAGGTAGAACCTTGGCACGCCGGAGCCGATCCAGGTGCTCACGCTGGCGATACCGACCTCGCCCATCAGGCGTTGCTCGACCCGACGGGTCACTTCCTCATTGGCAACGATGGATGTGCCTTCCGGGAACCACAGATCGACCATGATTTCGGGCCGACTGGAATCCGGAAAAAATTGCTGCTGGACCCGCCCCATGCCCACGATTCCCAGCGCAAACGTCAGCAGGGTCAGGCCGATTGTGATCCAGCGATGGTGGACGCACCAACGCAGCAGATTGCGAAACCGGTTGTAGAACGGGCTGTCGAAACTCTCGTGCGGGGTCACGGTTCGCTCTCCCTTGGCTGGCGCGACAACTGTCACGGCACCGTCGCCCGATGCGATGGCGGCGACGGCCGGCCCGCTTCCAGCAGTTGCGTCCGCGGATACTTGCCGAGCCAGCATCTGTGGCGGCACCTTGAGCAACAACGTGCCCAGGTAGGGCACGAAAAACACTGAAACGCACCAGCTGACCACCAGCGCCAGCACCGTTACCGCGAATATGGCGAAGGTGTATTCGCCGGTGACCGAGCGCGCAATTCCGATCGGCAGAAAGCCGGTCGCGGTGATGAGGGTACCCGTCAACATCGGCATCGCCGTGACTTCATACGCAAATGTGGCAGCACGCACCTTGTCATAACCCTCTTCGATCTTGCGCACCATCATCTCGACCGCAATGATCGCATCGTCCACCATCAGGCCGAGCGAGATGATCAACGAGCCCAGCGATATCTTGTGCAGGCCAATGCCCCAGTAAAACATTCCGATGAAGGTCACCGCAAGCACCAGCGGGATCGAGATACCGACGATCAGGCCGGGGCGCATGTCCAGGGTGTAGCGCCGGTACCACGGCGTGGGGCCAGCGCGTCGGTGCAGGCCCAGGCTGATGAAACTGACCGCCAGCACGATCAGGATCGCCTCGATCAGCACGCCGACGAATTCATTGACCGAACGGGATACGGATCGCGGTTGATCCTGCAGTTGAACCAGGCGCAACCCGGCCGGCAAGCGCGATGCGATGCGCTGCGTTGCAGCATCCAGCGACTTGCCCAGAGCAATGATGTCGCCGCCCTTGGCCATCGACACACCGATCGCGATCACCTGGCGGCCCTGGTGGCGCACCAACACCTGTGGTGGATCGACATAGGCCCGGGTCACGGTGGCGATATCCGACAGCCGGATCATGTTGCCCGAGCGACCGCGGATCGGCATGTCGCGCAGCTGCTCGAGCGAACCGAACTGGCCCGCCACCCGCACTTGTACGGTATCGAGCGGCGTTTGCACGATGCCGGCGCCTTCGACGGCGTTTTGCTGGTTCAGTTGCGCCAGCACCTGGTTCATGTCCAGGCCGAGCTGGGCCAGGCGTTGTTGCGACACCTCGACATAGACCTTCTCGTCCTGGGCCCCGAACAGCTCGACCTTGTTGACGTCAGCGACCCGCAGCAATTGCTGGCGCACGTCGTCGGCAAAAGTCTTGACTTCGGCGTTGCTGAATCCGTCCGTCTCCAGCGCGTATATCACGCCGTAAACATCACCAAAATCATCGTTGAAGAACGGTCCGCGTACGCCGGCGGGCAAGCTGCCGGACATGTCCGATACTCGTTTGCGCACCGAATACCAGGCGTCGGGAACGCTGGCCGGACGGGTGGAATCCTTGAGCTGAAACAGGATCAGCGACTCACCGGGTTTGGAGTAGCTGCGGATCTTGTCCGAGTCCGGTACTTCCTGCAAGGTCCGTTCGATCTTGTCCGTCACCTGTTCGGCCATCTGCTGCGCGGTGGCACCCGGCCAGAAAACACGCACCACCATGACCCGGAAGGCGAACGGCGGATCCTCGTCCTGTCCAAGTTGAAAATAGGCGGCAAATCCGAGCACCATCAGCACCACCATCAGGTAGCGCGTCAGTGCGACATGCTCCAGCGCCCATCTGGAGAGATTAAAACCGGGCTTGGAATCTAGCTGCGCCATGTCCGGATCATTTCGTCGATGACGCGGGCGGCGCTGGCGGTGCGGCCACGGCGGGCTGCGCGCGCTCGGGCACTGCGGCCGACGCGCCGGGCACCCACGCCGTCACCTTCTGTCCTTCTGTCAACACATGCACGCCGGCTGTCACGACCCGCATGCCTGGCGCCAGCCCGGAGGCGATCACCACCTCGTTGCCATCGGCGGCAACAACCTGCACCGGCTGCGACCGCAGCGTCATCGACGCTGGCTCCAACACCCATACAGCCGAGCCGCCATTGGCGTGCTTGAGTGCACTGGTTGGCAGCTTGATCGCCTCCAGGCCCTTGGGGGACAATGCCTGCGGCAACACGGTGACGGTAGAGCCCAGCGGCAATTGGACGCCGGCATCGAGCGCCAACTTGACCTGGAAGGTGCGCGTTACCGGATCGGCCAGCGCGCCCTTCTCGCGCACGACGCCTGTCAAAGTGGTCTCGCCCGACCACAGGCGCACCGCGGCTTTGCTCCCGATCGGCAATGCGGCGACGCTGTTTTCCGGCACCGAGAACACGATGTCGAGCGGCCCGTCCTGCGCGATGCGCACGACCGATGCGCCGACAGCCAGTACCTGGCCCGGCTCCGCATCTACCGCAGTCACGATGCCGGCAGCGGTCGCGACCAGGTTGGCATAACCCGATTGGTTTGTTTGGGAATTGAGCTGGGCCCGAACCTGTTCGATCTGGGCATTGGCTGCATCCAGCGCCGCCTGCCGTCGGTCCAGCTCAACCCCGCTGATGAAGTTCTGCGCCCGCAGCGTCCTGGAACGTTGGAACTCAGCCGCAGCAAGATCCCGGTTGGTCAACGCAGCATTCAACTGGGCCCGCACGGCGTCGATGGCCAGCGTGAAGTCCTGCTGGTCCAATTGCGCCAGCACCGCACCGGCATTGACCCTTTGCCCGACTTGCGCTTGCCGCTTGATCAGCTTGCCCGGCACCCGAAATCCCAGGCGCAACTCCGTGCGAGCCCGCACCTCACCGGCAAACTGGGCCTCGGAGGCCATCGTACCCACTTGCACCGTCAGCAATTTGACCGCGCGGATGGGCTCATCCGGGGGTACCGGCTTGGAACAGGCAACCAGAGCGACAACAAGAACCGGGACCAGCAGCACAGTCGGCCCGAAAACGAAGAAATTGCGCATGGAAAACCACATCGACGGATGCGGTACCGATTAATGACTAATGGGTCAGTAATCTAGGGGATTCGACGCAATTTGTCAAGCGACAATGCCCGCGTGAACAGCGCCCTCAGCAGTTATCGATGCCCGTCCGAGCACTATGAAAATTTCCCGGTCGCGTCCTGGCTGTGCCCGCCGCCACTACGCCCTCCGATTGCCGCGATCTACTGGTTTGCGCGCACCGCGGACGACCTGGCGGACGAAGGTCCGGCCGATGCCGCAACCCGATTGTCCGCTCTGGCCCAGTACCGTAACGACCTGCTGTGCACGGGCCGGGGGCAAGCGCATTCGGGGCGCTGGCCATCCGTCTTCCAACCGCTTGGCCGGATGATCGATCAATTCGAATTGCCACTGGTGTTGCTGGGCCATCTACTGGACGCATTCGAACAGGATGTTGCCTATACGTCGACCGGTCGCCGCTACCAGACCGATGCCGAATTGCTGGCCTATTGTGACCGGTCAGCCAACCCGGTCGGGCGCTTGCTGCTGCACCTGTATGGCGTGCGCGATGCGCTTGCGCTGCGGCGCAGCGACCAGATCTGCAGCGCCTTGCAGCTGATCAACTTTTGGCAGGATCTGAGCCGTGACATTGCGCAGGGACGGTGGTACCTGAGCGTCGAACAGATGGCCGTGCATGGGGTCTCGGATGCCGACCTGCAGTCCAACGCACCGTGCGCAGGCGCCAGTCGCATGGTCGCGGCTTACTGCAACGCGGCGCGCGAGCTGATGCACGCCGGCGCGCCACTGGCCCATGCCATTGCGGGCCGCGCGGGCTTGGAGTTGCGGCTGGTCGTCCAGGGCGGACTGCGCGTCATCGACAAGATCGAGCGGATCGACCATGCCACCTGGCGCCAGCGGCCCCGTATCGGAAAACGAGACCTGCCCATACTGGTGTGGCGCGCCTTGTTTTCAGCGGCCCCTGCGGGACGCGCGGCATGAATCCGCAGGACTATGTACAGCAAAAGGCAGCTGCCTCGGGCAGCAGCTTTTATTACGCCTTCCTTTTTCTGCCCAAGCCGCGACGCGCCGCCATCACCGCGTTCTATGCCTTCTGTCGGGAAGTGGACGACGTGGTGGACGAGATGGTGGACCCCAGTGTCGCCGCCAGCAAGCTTGCCTGGTGGCAATCCGAGGTGGCGCAATCTTTCGCCGGTCAACCCAGCCACCCGGTCACACGCGCACTGATGCCCATGGCCGGCCCATTCGGCATTGAGGCGCGGCACCTGTTGGCGGTGATCGATGGCTGCCAGATGGATCTGAAGCAGACCCGCTATCTCGATTTCACCGCATTGCAAACCTATTGCCACCTGGTCGCCGGCGTGGTGGGCGAGGTGGCGGCCGGCATCTTTGGCCAGAGTGCCCCGGCCACGACGGCCTATGCGCACAAACTCGGGCTGGCGTTGCAGCTTACCAACATCATCCGCGACGTTGGTGAAGACGCGATGCGCGGGCGGATCTACCTGCCGCTGGACGAGCTGCAACGCTTCGACGTCAAGGCCCACGAAATCCTCAGGCGCGATCTGAGCCCGGACTTTGCGCAGCGCTTTGGACGCCTGATGCAGTTTCAGGCGCAGCGGGCGCACCGGGTGTACGACGAGGCTTTCGCATTGCTGCCGGCGCAGGACCGCCGGGCCCAGAAGCCAGGCCTGATGATGGCCAGCATCTACCGTACGCTGTTGCGCGAGATCGAACGCGACGACTTCGCTGTGCTGAACCAGCGGGTCAGCCTGACGCCGCTGCGCAAGCTCTGGCTGGCCTGGCGGGTACAGGCGCTGGGGCGAATCTGACAGGCCCTGACAATCGTGTCGGCGTGAAGACAGCGGTCATCGGTGCCGGCTGGGCCGGGATGGCCGCCGCGGTAACCGCTGCGCAGGCCGGCCATGCGGTCACCGTCTGGGAAGCATCGCGCGCATGGGGCGGCAGGGCCCGGGCCCTGCCCGTCCGGCTGCCCGATGGCAGTGATGCCGTGCTGGACAACGGCCAGCACATCCTGATTGGCGCCTATAGCCAGAGCCTGCGCCTGATGCGCGATGTTGGGCTGGATCCGGCGCAGCTGCTGGTGCGGCTCCCGCTGCTGCTGCGGTTTCCCGATGGCGGAGGCATCCGCTTTCCCCCCTGGCCGTCCCCGCTGGACGCGCTGGCCGGCATCGTGTCTGCCCGCGGCTGGAGCCTGGGCGACAAATTCGCGCTGGCACGACTTGCATTGCGCTGGCGACTGGACGGATTCGTATGCGCAGCGGAACTGACGGTCGCGCAGCTGTGCCGTTCATTGACCCCCCGCGTGATGGCCGAACTGATAGAGCCGCTGTGTGTGTCGGCGCTCAATACGGCGTCGGCGCAGTCAAGCGCACAGGTATTCCTGCGCGTGCTGCGCGATGCAATGTTCGGGGAGCGCAACGGCTCGAACCTGCTGTTGCCACGGGTCGACCTTTCCGCCCTGTTTCCCAACGCCGCTGCGCGTTGGCTGCGGCAGCAGGGGGCCGTGCTGCATGGCGCGATCCGGGTACGGCAGCTCGAACACGACGGCTGCCGATGGATGGTCGATGGCGCCAGCTTCGACCAGGTAATTCTGGCCACATCAGCACCCGATGCGCTGCATGTACTGGACGCCAGCCTGGCGCAGCTTGCGCCGCAGTCCCGCCAGCCGATCGAACGCTGGATGCAGGTCACCCGCAATTTGCGGCACGCCGCAATCAGCACTGTCTATGCCTGGGGGGACAAGATCGCGCTTGCGCAGCCGATGTTGGCCTTGCGCAGCGGCGTTGGTACCGGCATGCCGATGCCAGCGCAATTCGTGTTTGACCGGGGCCAACTCGGGAGCCCTCGCGGCCTGCTGGCCTTTGTCATCAGTGACAGCCAGGGCGAGCGCGAGGAATTGCAGTCACAGGTTCTGGAGCAGGCACGCCAACAACTTGGGCTGCGCCTGCAGCCGATTCAGACCGTCATCGAGAAACGCGCCACCCTGGTCTGCTCGCCCGGTCTGCGCCGCCCTTGCATCCGCATCGCACCAGGCCTGCTGGCCTGCGGGGACTATGTGGACGGGCCCTACCCGTCCACGCTCGAGGGCGCGGTTCGGTGCGGCATTGCCGTCATTCAATCACCAGGTTCTGCGTCTTGACCACGTTGCGCCAGGCCCGGTAGTCGGCCTCGATGAAATGACCAAGCAAGGCCGGCGAACCGGGCGCCGCCTCGACCGCGTCAATCTTGAAACGCGCGACCACCTCCGGCAGGCCGACGATCTGGTTGATTGCCGCGTTCAAACGGTTGACGACGGCCGGTGGTGTGCCGGCCGGCGCCATCAGCGCAAAATAGTTCACGACATCGATGCCGGCGAGGCCGGACTCCGCCATGCTGGGCACGTCGGGCAACGCCGCCGAACGCTTGGCACTGGTAACCGCCAGGGCCTTGACCCGTCCGTCCTTGATGAACGGCAGCAGCGCGGGAATGGTACCGGTGACCAGCTGTACCTGGTCCGCAATCATGTCGAGCGTGGCGGGCGCGACCCCCCGGTACGGAATATGGGTAATGAAGGTCCCGGTGCGCGACTTGAGCAGTTCCAGCACCAGATGGTTGACGCCACCGGCTCCGGCTGAACCGTAATTCAGCGCTCCAGGCTTGCTCTTGGCCAGCGCCACCAGTTCACGCATGTTGTTGACGGGTAGCTTGGTGTTGGTGGCCCATACCAGGGGGCCGGTGGCGATCATGCCGATCGGCACGAACTGGCGCAGTGGGTCGTAACCCGCGCTGGGCAAGGACGCCGCCACGGTGGTAAACGGAGACGCCACCAGCAGCAGGGTGTAGCCATCGGCTGCTTGCTGGGCCACATGCTGGGTACCGATGGCACCTGACGCGCCGGCCCGGTTCTCGACCACAAAGCTGCCGCCCAGCACCTCACCCAGCTTCTGGGCCACCAATCGCCCCATCGCATCGGTTCCTGCGCCCGGCGCAAACGGCACGATGATGCGCACGGCCCGCTCAGGGTATGCGCTCGGCTGGCTCTGGGCCAACGATGGGCCCGCCGCCAGTAGCAGGCTGGCAACCATCGCCAGGAGGCGGTTGAAACAGTTCAAAAATGGGCGCGTCATGTCGTAAGGCTCCGTCAGGACCCTGGCTATCGATTCAGTATCCGACCTGGGCGCCCGATGACCGATTGTGCTGCGCTTTCGTGACCATGCCATGACAGACTTGCGTCAACCCGGTTATGGCAGCAGTTCGCACAACTGGCGCAGATCCGATACGCTGGCGTGGGGTCGCTCGGCATGCTGCCAAAGGTGGCCGTCGCGGTTGACCCACACCGTCTGCATGCCCGCGTTGAGCCCACCCAGCACATCGAGCGCCGGATCATCACCGACATGCAGTACGGCATCGGGCGGTACGCCTGCGGCGCTCGCCGCGGCATGGAAGATCCGGATGTCCGGTTTGCCGACGCCAACAATATGGGCGCTGACATTGGCGGCGAAATGCTGGCCGATACCAATCCGGTCAATATCTGCGTTGCCGTTGGACACCGCGACGATCGGATAGCGCGACGCCAGGTATTCCAGTGCCGGCAATGCGTCCGTAAACAAGTCAACCTGCATCCGAACCTCGAAAAAGACCGCGAACGCCTGTTCGGCCAGTGCGGTGTCCTCGCCGCTAGCGCGCAAGGCAGCGTGGATGCTGGCCATGCGCAACGCACTCATGTTGTGGCTGAGGTCGGGACGGCTGCGTACGACTTGATCGCGCAGAGCCTGTCGTCGCACCGGGTCGGTGAAGATGGCCGCGCTGCCCGGCGCGCAGCCACGCAGGAAGGCCACCATCTGGGTCTCCGCACGCGTGATGGTGGGCCAGATCGGCCACAAGGTATCGTCCAGGTCCAGGCCAATGGCCTTGATGCGCGCAGTATCCAGCATAGCTGCGGGAGAATACAGCATGACCGGACCCCGATTCCAAGCCGAACCCGACTATGTGCACGGGCAGCAGGCGCGATGCGCCATCCTCTATTGCAACCTGGGCACGCCCGATGCGCCAACAACGGCTGCGGTACGGCGCTACCTGGCCGAGTTCCTGAGCGACCCGCGGGTGGTCGAAATACCGCGCCTGGTGTGGTTGCTGATTCTGCACGGCATCATCTTGCGCTTTCGCCCAGCCAAATCCGCAGCCAAATATGCCAGCATCTGGACCGAGGCCGGTTCGCCGCTGCGCATCGGGACTGAAAAGCAGGCTTTGTTGCTGCAGGGTTGGCTTGCCCAGCGCGGACATGATGTGCTGGTGCGTCACGCGATGCGGTATGGTCAGTCGTCAGTCGCGGAACAACTCGATGCCCTAAAAGCACAAGGCGTCACCCGCGTGCTGGTGCTGCCGGCCTACCCGCAGTATTCGGCAACCACTACGGCCAGCGTATTCGATGCGGTCTATGCATGGGCAGGTCGTACCCGGCTGATTCCTGAACTACGGTTCGTCAACCGCTATCACGACGACCCGGCCTATATCGAGGCACTGGTCAAGCACATCCGCCGGCAGTGGCAGACCTATGGTCGGGGCGACAAGCTGGTGATGAGTTTTCATGGCATTCCGCACCGCAGCCTGGTGCTGGGCGACCCCTACCACTGCGAGTGCCACAAGACCGCCCGCTTGCTGGCGGATCGGCTGGGACTGGCAAAAGACGCCTACATCGTCACCTTCCAGTCGCGTCTGGGTCGCGCCAAGTGGCTCGAACCCTATACCGAGCCGACCTTGGTCCGACTGGCGCGCGCCGGGACCACGCGGGTGGACGTGGTGTGTCCCGGATTCACCAGCGACTGCCTGGAAACACTGGAGGAAATCGCGATGGAAGGCAAGACCGCGTTCCTGGGCGCGGGCGGCAAGGAATTTCACTACATCACCTGCCTGAACGCGCAAGCCGAGTGGATCGGCGCCCTGTGCACGGTGTCGTTGCAGCATCTGCAAGGTTGGCCGACTCAGACGCCCGATGACGGACCGGCCCGGCAGAGGTCGCGTGATCGTGCTCTCGCGCTCGGCGCGCAGAAGTAACAATGAATGGTTGCGCACCGGCGACGCCCCGTGCGGCCCTTGTCGCCGGCGTGACTCGAGGGCCAGGTTTTCGGCATTAATCTAAGTGAATTAATGCGTACCCAGCCTTTCTGGCGCGAGGGCGCGCAGGAGACAGGCCTATGAAAAGTTATGCTGTGACCGAGTGGGGCAAGCCCCTGCAACAACTGGTGCGCGAGACCCCCGTGCCCGGCCCCAACGACGTGCTGATACGGCTGTCGTATTGCGGTGTGTGTCATTCGGACGTGCATATCCGCGAGGGCTATTTCGACATGGGCGGCGGCATCAGGAACGCACTGGCGGACCGGGGCGTCAAACTGCCCGTCACGCTGGGCCACGAACCGGTTGGCGTGGTCGCGGCCTTCGGTGCCAACGTCAACGGGGTGCAAATCGGCGAAACCTACCTGATCAATCCGTGGATCGGATGTGGCCAGTGCGCCGCCTGCCGCAGGGGCCAGGACAACCTGTGCCCGGCCATGGCCGCCATGGGCATGGTTCGTCCAGGCGGTTTTTCAACCCACCTGATGGTGCCCGACGCCCGCTACCTGGTCGACGTGCAGGGGTTGGACCTGGCCCAGGCCGCTGTGCTGGCTTGCTCGGGCGTCACCGCCTACTCCGCCGCCCGCAAGCTTGCACCGCCTGAGGACGGGCAATGGGTGGCAGTACTGGGTTGCGGTGGTTTAGGCCTGATTGGCATTGCAATCCTGCAGGCGCTGGGATACCGCAGCATCGTCGCCTGCGACATCGACGACGCCAAACTGGCGCTGGCCATTGCGGCCGGCGCGCAGGCCACGGTCAATATCAAAGCCGATGGCGCGGCGCAACTGCTGGCCGCATCCAAGATCGGATTGCAGGGCATGATCGACTTCGTCGGTGCGCCCTCCACTGCAGCGCTCGCATTGCCATGCCTGGTCAAGGGCGGCCGCTTCGTGTCGGTCGGCCTGTTCGGCGGCGCGGCCTCGTTCCCGCTGGTTGCTCTGGCCATGCGCGAAATCGCGATCATGGGCTCTGCGGTCGGCTCGACCGCTCAGATTCGCGAACTGGTCGCGCTGGTGCGCAACGGAAAGTTGACGCTGCCGCGGGTCCAGGTGCGGCCAATGGCCCAGGCCGAGCAGAGCCTGCGCGATCTGCAGGCCGGCCGCGCCGCGGGTCGTATCGTGCTCGATGCGCTGTCCGAAACCGAATAGTGCAGCGCACAATCACCGCATTTCCCCGACTTCAACCCGACCCTGCAGACCATGCCTACAGTTACCTTTATCGAACACAACGGCAACCGACACTCGGTGGACGTGACCGAAGGCGTTTCGCTGATGCGCGCCGCCACCGACAACAACGTACCGGGCATCGATGGAGACTGCGGCGGGCAATGCGCCTGCGCCACCTGCCATGTCTATGTGGATGTCGCCTGGCGCGAGCGCACCGGCAACCGCACCCCTATGGAAGAGGACATGCTGAACTTTGCGGCGGCGACGCTGGACAACTCACGCCTGGCCTGTCAGATCACGGTAACGGCGGCGCTCTGCGGCCTGGTAGTCACCATGCCCGACGGTCAGCATTGAGCTCTACACCCCCGCCACATCAGGAGTGCGACCATGACCACGCAAGCAAGCAGTGCCCGTTCAAAGGCCGCGCGCGCCAAGGCTTTCTCGATGCCGATCGAGCTGATCGACGTCAGCGACCCGCAACTGTTCGAAGATGACACGGTGGGGCATTATTTCGAGCGTCTGCGTCAGGACGATCCGGTGCACCAGATCGAGAACCCGCTGTTTGGCAAGTTCTGGTCGGTCACCCGCTACCAGGACATCATGCAGGTGGACACCAGCCATGGCGTCTATTCGTCGGACTGGACGCAGGGCGGCATCACCATCATGGACCGTCCGCTGGACCAGCGCCTGCAGATGTTCATCGCAATGGACCAGCCCAAGCATGACGAACAGCGCAAATCAGTGAGCCCGATCGTGGCCCCGGCCAACCTGGCATCGATGGAGCAGACCATTCGCAGCCGTACCGGCAAGGTGCTCGACGGTCTCCCGCGCAATGAGACCTTCAACTGGGTGGACCGGGTGTCGGTCGAGTTGACGACGCTGATGCTGGCCACTTTGTTCGACTTTCCCATGAAAGACCGCCATTTGCTGGCGTGGTGGACCGAGGTCGCGACATCAGCCCCGGAAATGGGCGGCACACTGAGCCAGGAAAAGCGACAGGCTGAACTGGGAAAATGCCTGGCCTACTTCACTGGTTTGTGGAACGAGCGCGTCAATGCGCCACCCACCAACGACCTGATCTCCATGCTGGCATACTCGCCGGCCACCCGCAACATGGGGCCAATGGAGTTTCTTGGCAATCTGATATTGCTGATCGTCGGCGGCAACGACACCACGCGCAACTCGATGACCGGTGGCCTGCATGCGCTGAGCCAGAATCCGGAGCAATTTGCCAAGCTGCGTGCGAACCCGGCCCTGATCGACAGCATGGTGCCCGAGATCATTCGCTGGCAGACGCCGCTGGCGCATATGCGTCGCACCGCGCTCGCCGACGCCGAGCTGGGCGGCAAGCGGATCAAAAAGGGTGACAAGGTCGTGATGTGGTATCTGTCGGGTAACCGTGACGCGACGGCGATCGCCAACCCGGACCAGTTCATCATTGACCGTGCCCGGCCGCGCCAGCATCTGTCATTCGGGTTCGGTATCCACCGCTGTGTCGGCAACCGGCTGGCCGAACTGCAGCTCAAGATTCTCTGGGAAGAGATGCTCAAGCGCTTTCCGACCATCGACGTCATGGAGGAACCGACGCGGGTGCGATCCAATTTCGTACGCGGCTTCACGGATTTGCCGGTGCGAATCCCCGCATAGTTCCGACCGATATCGGTGCCACCGGACTGCAGCGCCGGTGCGACGGCATCAAGAATGACCCGCACGGCCAACCATATCGGCATGCGAGCGCACCCACCGGTCCCGCAGATCCGGTCGCGCCTGCCAAAGCATCGCCAGGGCACGGGCCGGATCGGGTACGCGGAGCGAGACCGCCCAGATGCCTGCTCGAGCAACCGCTGCGCCACCGGCATCGGAGGTTGGAGTCAGGATCAGAGCGCCATCGCCAATGCCGATCGGTGCCGCCGATTCGTCGGGCGCCAGTCGACGATGTGCCGTACGAAACCCGGGCTCAGGAACAGGCTGTTGCGCCCGGTTTCGAGATGGACATGCACCCGTCCCATTTTCAACGCCATGTCATGCTCTGTCTGGCGGCGCCCGCCGACAGGCGAAAGCGGTCGCATGGGCGCCTGGCGTACCGCGCACGATCGCGTGCTATCCAGGCGGACCGTCACGCTGCCCGGCGCATCAGGCTGAAACTCTGCGCTGTCGGGCCCACATCCGGCTGCGTCGCCAGAAACATGGCAAGCGCGACAACGTCGTCGGGTTCCTTGATCCACTCGCCAGTCGGGAACGGCCGGTCGCCGAAACCGGTCATTGCGGTCTTCACCGGTCCGGGGATCAACTCGTTCACACTGATGTTGAACTGCTGCAACTCGACCGCCAGCGTTTGGGTCAATCTCCACAGACCGATCTTGGACGCAGCGTAATCGCTCATGCCAGCGACGGCGCCCTTGCGCGCCCCTGACCCGACGAAGATGATCTTGCCGCTGCCACGCACGCGCAGATGGGCAATGGCCGCATGCGCCGTATGGAAGGCACCGACCAGGTTGACATGGATCGTTCTGGCCCAGGCGGCTGGGTCCGCTTCGTGCACCGTGCGTCCTTGACCGATGACGCCGGCATTGGCGACGACGATATCCACGCCGCCATGGGTTTGGGCAGCATGTTCGAAAAGCGCTTGCACAGCCGCGTAGTCGCCGATGTCTGCCGCGCATGCGCTGGCCACTCCACCTGCTGCAGCGACAAGGCCTGCGGTCTCGTCAATCTCGGTCCGGCTGCGGGCACTGCAGACCACGGCGGCGCCAGCCTTGGCATAGGCCAGCGCGATGGCCCGACCAATTCCCCGGCCGGCACCCGTTACCACTGCGACCTTGCCGCGTAAAAGCAACTTCGTGTCCATGGCCATTGCCTCAGTCAACCTTGATATTGCCAGCCTTGACGATCGCGCCCCAATCGCGCAAATCGCTCTTGACCTGTTCGCCGAACTGCTCTGCGGTCTTGATCGGCATTTCGGAAAAGCCCAGCGTGTCCCAGCGTTTGGCCATCTCCGGCGCCGCCACCAATCGGTTGATTTCCTTGTTGACCGCCTGCACGATGGCCGGCGGCGTGCCCGCTGGTGCGAATACGGCGTACCACGCGTTGAGTTCGAACTTGACGCCCTGCTCACTCATCGTCTTGACGTCCGGCATCTGCTTGGAGCGGTACGTGCCGCTGATGGCCAGCGCCTTGAGCTTGCCGCTGCTGATCAGCGGCAGCGCCGTCGCGGTGGCGGAGAACGCAACATCGATATGACCGGCCACCAGATCCGCGTTGGATGCGGCCACTGATTTGTAGGGAATGTGCTTTATCTGCAACCCGGTCTGCTGCTTGAGTGCCTCCATGCTCAAATGCCCGCCGGACCCGTTGCCCCAGGAGCCATAGGACAGCGTGTCGGCAGGTTTGGTTTTTACATACGCGACAAGATCTTTCAGGTCCTTGAGCGGCAAGGCCGCCGGCACAACGAGGAAGTTCCCGCCGGCGCCGATCTGCGCCACCGCGGTGAAGTCCTTGTGAACATCGTAGGGAACCTTGCTGAGCAGGACCGGGTTGACGACGTGCGCAGCGGCATAGGTGAACAGGAAGTGGTATCCATCGTTCGGGGCGGTCGCAGCCGCCTCGGTCGCGATCAGGCCGTTTGCGCCCGGTTTGTTGTCCACAATGATGGGTTGGCCAAAGGTCTTGGCCATCGCATCGGTGAACGTGCGCGCTACCATGTCCGTGCCACTTCCGGCGGCGCCGGATACGATGAACCGGATCGGCTTGTTCGGCCACGGAACCTGCGCGTGCGCGGACGCCTGCCACAGCATCGACGTTGCAATCGACGCCATCGCGATCAAAGTCTTGACCATGTCTGTCTCCTGATGATGCGCAAGTTCGGGTCAACGAAGTTGCGCGGTTGAAAAATCTGGCACTGCGCGTGGCAATGGCCCTGCGGTCAGCCAACGCCAAACCGGCCTGTTTCGCCATACTGGATCAATTGCGCGCGGCCGTGGAACACGGCGCATGGAAACATGGCTTCTGACCTGCGACGCACGCTGAGACAACCATTCAGACAGCAGGCGGCGTGTCTGTGCGATCTCGGGTCCGTCGCCGTCGAGCGTGGCCAGCAGATCCGCGACATGAAACGCAAGATGGGTCAGATCGTCGGGCGCCAATGCCAACGCATGATCGATCCGGCACCGCTTGCCTATCCGTGATCGCGCCCGCGATCGCCGCGCTGGCAACGCGCGGCGCAGCTGGGTGCAGCGATGTCGGATTGGGATCCCACCAGCCATTCTCAAAGCGGTATCCATCGCGCACAATCCAATGCGGATCGCCATAGGCTGGCTGCGTCGGGACGGCGGCGTCGCTACCGATATCATGGTGTCACTCCTCGTCCTGCGCCAGGTAGGCGTCGGGATCGCCGATCGCAGCGGCCATGCCCGCTGCGAGGAAATCGGCCAGGTTTCGGATCAGACTGGCATAGCGCCGGCTGTTGGTCGGTGTTACAGCGCCGTAGGTCTGGACCCAGCGCGCAATGCCGTAGCTGGCCATGTTGTTGAGCGACCAGATGCGATCCTTGAAAACCCGAATGGGAAGGTCAGGCAGCACTTGCCGCAACATGTGGCGCACCCGGGTATGGCCGCTCATCGTGTCCGGATCCAGATAACGCCACACGTCGCGGTTGTGCACAAATAGCGCTTGTGCGACGACCCGGACATAGTCAGGGCCCCAGGACATGGTCCTGACCACGTCGCCCAGCACCATCACCGATGTGGATGCCACGGCGTACACACTCTTGTCCGAACCGCTGGCCACCAGTTCATCCATGCGCTGGTGGCGAATGACGTTGATGGAGCGGATCCGCCTGGCCAGGAGCGTGCCGATCAGGGCCTCGCGCGAACCAAAATGGTAGTGTGCCGCCGACAGATTGCTCTGACCGCTAATCCGTACGATCTCGCGGATCGACACCTTGTCGATGCCGTTCTGCGCAAACAGTCGTTCTGCCGTGTCCAGTATCTGGATGGCGGTGTCGGTCAGCTGCTCGACCACAGGCGCGGTGGCGGGCTCAGTCACGGGGCAACCTTGTCGATGTCAGGCCAGCAAAGACCACAAACGGCTCTCGTCGCCTGCGCGACTGACACCAGGAATGCATTGACGTGTAATTCATCTGAATTAACAATGTAATTCATTTGAATTATTCTGGCAAGTCAGTCTTTTTGTGCAGCACCACGCATTTGGAGTACCAACCAGCATGACCTGTTCCCTGCCCGGCGACGAACCGTTCGGGGGCCTGATCGCCCATACCGCACAGGAATCCCAACCCTGGTGGCCGCCGTCGACAGTGCCACCCGGCGCGCCCAATATCGTCACGGTGGTTCTCGACGACACCGGCTTTTCGCATCTGGGGTGTTTCGGCTCGACCTTGTCCACCCCGCACATCGACCGCATTGCGGCGCAGGGTCTGCGCTTCACCGGTTTTCATACCACCGCTCTGTGTTCGCCCACCCGCGCCTGCCTGCTGACCGGCCGCAACCACCACGCGGTAGGGATGCGCTGCATCTCCAACTTCGATACCGGCTTTCCCAACATGCGCGGCGCAATTCCGAAGTCGGCGGCCACGCTGGCCGAGGTGCTGCGCGACAACGGCTACGCAACCTATGCCGCCGGCAAATGGCATCTGGCGCCGATGGCCGAGTGTTCGGCTGCGGGGCCCTTCACCAACTGGCCGCTCCAGCGCGGTTTCGATCGCTTCTACGGCTTTCTCAACGGTGAAAGCGACCAGTTCACCCCTGAACTGGTCTGCGACAACCACGCGATTGCGCAACCGCGCTCACCCGAGCAGGGCTACCATTTCTCCGAGGATGTGGTCGACCAGGCGGGTGGCTTTATTCGCGACTTGAAGTCGCTGGTACCCGAGAAGCCTTTTTTCCTGTACCTGGCCTTTGGTGCCATGCACGCACCCCATCAGTCGCCGCAAAGCTACCTCGACAAGTACCGCGGCCGCTTCGACGCAGGCTGGGATGTGGAGCGCGAAGCCTGGTTCGCGCGCCAGAAGCACATGGGGCTCATTGCGCCCGACACCCTGCTGGCGCCGCGCAACCGCGGCGTCAAGCCCTGGAGTGATCTGACCCACAACGAACAGCGTTTTGCAGCCCGGCTGCAGGAAGCCTTTGCCGCCATGCTGGAACACACCGACGACCAGATCGGCCGCCTGGTCGCGCACCTGCAGCAACTGGGCGCCTGGGACAACACCCTGTTCCTGCTGCTGTCGGACAACGGCGCCAGCCAGGAGGGCGGCGCCAGCGGCATCCTGGACGAGATGCGCTATTTCAACGGCATGCGCGAAGACGTGGACGCGGCTGTGTTGCGGCTGGACGATATCGGCGGCCCGAACAGCCACTGCAACATACCGTGGGGGTGGGCGCAGGCCGGCAACAGCCCGCTCAAGTGGTACAAGCAAAACACCCATGGCGGCGGTGTGCGCGACCCTCTGATCGTCCACTGGCCCGGCCACCTGGCCGACCCTGGAAGCACCCGCAAGCAGTTTTGCCACGCGATCGACATAGCGCCCACCGTGCTGGCCGCCATTGGCATTGCGCAACCGACCGTAGTGGCCAGTGTGCCGCAATCCCCGGTGCACGGCACCAGCCTGCTGGCCACTTTCAGCGACGCCTGCGCTACCATTGCCCGCGGGCCGCAGTATTTCGAGATGTTTGGCCATCGCGCGCTGGTGCATGACGGCTGGAAGGCCGTGTCGCGGCACAAGTCCGGCGCGCCCTTTGACGACGACGTGTGGGAGCTCTACCACCTCGATCGTGATTTCTCCGAATGCCGGGATCTGGCGCAGGCCGAACCGGACCGGCTGCGGCAGATGATCGAACTGTGGTGGCTGGAGGCACACAAGCATGGCGTGCTACCGCTGGACGACCGTGGCGCATCCGAAATGTTCAGGGCATCACGCCGCCCCGACATGCCGACGGCGCGCCGCCGCTTCGTGTATTACCCGCCGGTGTCCCATGTGCCGGCCGATGCCTGTCCGTCGGCTGCGCGCAGTTGGCGCACCACGGTGGAGCTGACCCACCCGCAGGCGCGGGGCGACGGCGTGCTCGTCAACCGGGGTACCCTCAATAGCGGCTATGCGCTGTATGTACTCCAGGGTCGGTTGCACTTCGACTACAACTGCTTTCACGCGCATTCCCGCGCTGTTGCGGCTGACGCGCTCGCGCCGGGAGCGCATACGGTGGAGCTCGATGTGACCCGGCACGAGGACGGCAGTTCGCAGGCGCAGCTGCGGCTGGACGGCGTGGCGGTGGCCAGCGCGGCAATACCCAGGTTGTTGTTCGTGTTGTCGAGCACCGGCATGGACCTGGGTCGCAGCCTGTCACCGGTCAATCACGACTACCAGGCGCCGTTCATCTACCCGGGCCAGATGCACCGGGTGACCTTCGAGCTGGGCGACAAGACAAGCCAGGGCGAGGTCAAGGCCATCATGCGCACTGAAATGGCGCGCCAATGAAAGCGACACCCAGCCGCGCAACGTTGCGCTCCGCCAATGGGCCGGCAACCGCGGACATCCAGGTACAACCGCGCCTGGACTCGTTGTCCACCCTTTTCGCACCGCGCGCGGTGGCCATCGTCGGTGCCTCCGACACCATCGGCAAGATCGGTGGCATTCCGGTCGACTTCCACAAGCGTTTCGGCTTCCAGGGACCCATCTATCCGGTCAACCCGAAGCATGGCCGGATCCAGGGCCTGACCGCCTATCCGTCGCTGCGCGCGATCGGGGCGCCCGTCGACGTGGCCATATTCGCGATTCCAGCCAATCGGGTGCAGCCGGCGCTGGAGGACGCCATTGCCGCCGGTGTGCACGGCATCGTGCTTTTTACCTCCGGATATGCCGAGGTCGGTGACAGCGGTGCAAACGCCCAGCGGCAGCTGGCGTGTATCGCCCAAGCGGCCGGTGTCCGCCTGCTCGGGCCTAATTGCCTGGGATTCATGAACATTCGCGCCGGCGTCTATGCCACCTTTTCGCCGGTGCCCAATGCCGGCCTGTTGCGCACCGGCCATATTGGCCTGGTCAGCCAATCGGGCGCATTCGGTGCCTACGCCTATTCGCTGGCACGTGAACGCGGCATCGGATTCTCCCAATGGATCACGACCGGCAATGAAGCCGACGTGGATCTGGCTGACTGCCTGGAGTGGCTGGCCCATGACCCGAACACCCGCGTCATCATGGCCTACATGGAAGGTTGTCGCGACGGTTTCAAGTTGCGCCGTGCGCTGGCGGCCGCCCATGCGGCGGGAAAACCGGTGGTCATCGTCAAGGTGGGCCGCACCCCGATCGGCGCCCAGGCCGCGGCGAGCCACACCGCGGCATTGGCTGGCGACGACGCAGTGTACGACGCCATCTTTCGCGAATACGGCGTGCACCGGGCCAGGGATATTGCCGAGTTCTTCGGGATCGCAGCCAGCGCCAGCATCGCGACTCTGCCGGCAGACCGGTCGATTGGCCTGTTCACCTTGTCCGGCGGCGTCGGCGTGCTGATGGCGGACGAAGCCCATGACCGTGGCCTGGACGTGCGTCCGATGCCGCAGGACGCGCAGGCAACGATTCGCAGCTGGGTGCCATTCGCCGGGCCTGCCAATCCGGTTGACATCACTGGCCAGGTAACCAACGACCTGGCGCTGATCGAACGCACTGCACGGCTGATGCTGGACGTGGGCCACTATGGCAGTTGGGTGGCCTTTCTCGCAGCGGCCGGAACGTCCGACGCGATCTGGCCGGTGATCGAGGCGCTGGTACGCAACCTGCGGCGCGATTACCCCGACAGGCTGCTGGCGCTGAGCACCTTGATGTCGGCTGGGCGCCGACAGATCATCGAGGCCATGGGCTGCCTGGTGTTTGCGGAACCGGCCGAGGCGATGCGCACGATGGCTGCGCTGGCCGTATTCGCGGAATCGTTCGCCCGCACCGATATTGCGGCGCCACAACCGACGCAGGCGACGACGCCTCTGCCCGCGGGCGCGCAATCCGAACCGCAGGCGCTGGCTACGCTGGCCACTGCCGGCATCGCCGTGTGCGACCATCAGGTGGTGGCATCGGGCGCACAGGCGGCAGCCGTCGCACTGCGCCTGGCGCAACCGGTGGTGCTCAAGATTGTCTCGCGCGACATCCTGCACAAGTCCGATATTGGTGGCGTGGCGCTCGGCCTGCCCGATGGTGCAGCGGTGCACGCGGCCTACGACACCATGCTGGCATCGGTACAAGGACAGTCACCCCGGTCGCAGATTGACGGCGTGCTGGTGGCGCCAATGGTCAGCGGCGGTGTCGAGTGCATCCTGGGCGCACGGCGCGACCCGGTATTCGGAGCCATGGTGATGTTCGGCCTGGGTGGCGTCTTCGTCGAGCTGCTGGGTGACGTCGCGCTGCACTCGGCGCCGGTGAACCGGCAGCAGGCGCTGACCATGATCCGCAGTGTCAAGGGATACGGCCTGCTGGATGGCGCACGGGGGCGCACGCCGGTCGATCTGGATTTCCTGGCCGACAATCTGGTGGCGCTGTCACAGCTTGCGACCGCTGCAGGCGACACGCTGGACAGCATCGACATCAATCCCTTCATTGCCCTGCC
Organism: Rhodoferax sp.; assembly: GCA_031396205.1. GTDB lineage: Bacteria > Pseudomonadota > Gammaproteobacteria > Burkholderiales > Burkholderiaceae_C > CAISIP01. The sequence goes on along the minus strand of JANNKH010000060.1, from coordinate 76,030 downwards.
GCAGGCTCGCGGCGGCGGCTGCGCCGTCGACGCGGTCATCATCGGCCGAGCCCCGACACCAGGCGCCAGCGCATGACCAGTCCGACTTCGCCCGTGGCTGCATCCGAGTCGGGCGACGCGGCAAGCGACCCGCGGTTTGCGCTGGGCCAGTCCATCGGCCTGGCCGCATTCGTGTGGGGCTACCCGCTGGTCGAGACCATGCGCACTTGCCGCCTGCAGACCACCACCCATAGCGCAGAGGGCATCGCCTGGAAGGCGCCCTTTGACCGCTTGCAGCACAACCGGGACGCCACCGCCGCCCATGAGCGCGACATCGTCACGCCCGCCAACGACTTGCTGTACACCACCGGCTGGCTCAACCTGGCCAATGGTCCGCGCCTGCTGCAGGTTCCATCGAGCCGGAAGCACGGCGGGCGCTATTTCGTTCTCGCGTTGTACGACGCCTGGACCAACAACTTCGACAATCCCGGCTTGCGCAACAGCGACCCCGCGGGCGAGACGATCGCGCTGGTCGGCCCCGGCACAGCGGCAGCGGCAGTGCTGCCAAAGGACGCACGCGTCATTCGCTGTCCCACCGACCTGATGTGGCTGATCGCCCGAGTCGTGGTCGGTCCGGGCGACGACGTATTGCCGGCGCGCGCGCTGCAGTCGGACATCCGTCTCGAATGCCCACCGGGCACCGACCTCGGGCAGGCGCCGTCGGCAGTCACCCACTGGATCGGCGAACCACAGGACACAATGGCCGCGTTGCGCGAGCGACCGCATGATGCCCAGGCCATCGCCAGCGCATTCTTCTCCAACCTATGCCAATGCCTGGCCGATGCGCCGCCGCCAATCGACGATGCCGGCATGCTGGCCTGGTTCGCGCGCGGCAAGTTGGTGCCCGGCCGGGGTTTCGACTGGAAATGGCTCGACGCACCACTGCGCCTGGGACTGCAGCGTGGACTGTGCGATGGCGCAGCGCTGCTGGTGGCCGGATCGCGCAGCCATGTCGCCAAGCCCTGGGCCGCCAACTACACCATGGGTCGCTACGGCAGCAACTACATGTCGCGTGCGCTGGTGGCCTACAAGGGCCTGGCCGGTCTTGCCAGCGACGAGGCGGTGTACGCCATGGGCGACTTTGATGCCGACAAGCAGCCGCTGGATGGGCGGCACGATTACCTGATGCGATTCGTACCGGGCGACCTGCCACCGGTCGACGGCTTCTGGTCGGTCACGCTGTACGATGCCGACCGTTTCCTGTATCCGAACCCGATCTCCCGCCATGCCATCGGTGACCGCACTGCCGGCCTGCAGTACGACCCCGATGGCGGCCTGACGCTGCGCATCACCCATACGCAGCCCGGCCATAGCGCGAACTGGCTGCCCGCACCGGCGGGAAGCTTTTATCTGATCCTGCGCATGTATTGCCCACGCGCAGAAGTGCGCGGCTGGCCAGTTCCGGCGTTGCAGCGTATTCCTGCCTGAGCCAAACCCATGACAAGCACCCACCCTGCCCCTTCAACTAGCAGTGCACGCGACGACTACCTGTACAGCGTCGCGCTGCTGGCCTGCATCTACGCATGGCCTTTGTTCGAGATGCAACGCATGCGTGCGGCGACCTCCGCCCGCAAGGCGCCCCAGCTGGGATTTGCCGGCGCCAGCCCCGAGAGCACCGAGCGTTGGTGCAACCTGTTCACCAACGAGCGCGAACTGCTGACTGCGGGCAAAAGCCGTGTCGTGATGCCCAACAACGACACCCTGTATGTCAATGCCTGGCTCGACCTGTCCGCAGGGCCGCTGGTGATCAGCGTGCCCGACACAGGCAGCCGCTATTACGTGCTTGGATTCCTGGACTACTACACCAATCCGTTTGCGCATATCGGAACCCGCACCACCGGCAATGGCGCCGGCGCGGTTCTGGTATCGGGCCCCGACTGGGCAGGCGTCGTTCCGCCGGCATGCGGCGCCCCTGGGCGCCATCTGCGCAGTGCAACGAACTGGGTCTGGATCATCGGGCGGGTGTTGGTCGACGGGCCGGCCGACGTGCCAGCCGTCAACGCGCTGCAGGACCAGTTCCACATGCAGACCCTGGACGACTGGACCGCCGGGCGCGCCAGCCCGCCACGCCGGTTCGACAGCCGATTTGCAGCGCGCGCGCCGTTTGGCGTCGACCGGTTTCGGGCCATGGTCAATCATGCGCTTGGCATCTGCCCGCCACCGGCACGCGACGCCGGCCTGGTGGCGCAGTTTGCGCAGGTCGGCATCGGAGCCGGCATCAACGCCGAACTGCCGGCCGCTGCGCAACTGGCCCTGGAGCGTGCCTGCTCGCGCAGTGTGGCGCTGCTCGATAGTCCGGAACACGACGTGCTGGGCACCGGCATCACGTCAGTTGCCACTGCAGGCGGCCACAGCGCATGGCGCCATCCGATCCAGCTCGCCACAAGCTTTGGCGACGACCTGCTGTTGCGTGCCTTCCTCTCCCACCAGGCGATTGGTGCGCTGGAGACCCTGGAAGCGGCCTATCCCCGCTGCGAGACCGATGCAAACGGAATCCCGCTCAAGGGTGAGGCTGTGTACCGCTTGCGCTTCGCCCCCGGCCAATTGCCGCCCGTCGAAGCGTTCTGGTCCATCACGTTGTATGACGCGAGCGACTATTTGCTCGTGGCCAACCCGATCGAACGCTATTCGATCGGCGACCGCACGGCCGGTCTGGTGCACGACAGCGACGGCGGCCTCACCGTGACGCTGTCGCACTGTGCGCCGCTGGACGTGAAACAGCGCGCCAATTGGCTGCCGGCGCCCGCGGACCGGTTTTTCCTGTGCCTGCGTGCGTATCTGCCCAAGCCCGAGATGCTCGACGGCCGCTACCAGCTGCCGAGCCCGCAACGACAGCCAGACTGACGAACGGCCGCGCTCAGGCTGCTTCGTCGCCAGCCAGCAACCAATTGCACACACATCGGTTGAACGCGTCCGGCTGCTGTGCCATGACCCAGTGCCCGGTTGCAAAAGCATGCACGGCGCATCCGGGCTGCGCCGCCAGATCGGCCAGCCATGCGGGTGAATGGAACATCATGGGCTTGCGCTCCCCATAGATGTACAAAACGGGACATGCCGGGCGCACTGGCCCGGCATGCGCCAGTCCGCCCGCAGCGCCGAACCAGCGCATCGCATAGGGGTAGTTCATCTGCCAGCCGATCGTCGCCGGGTCGGTTCGACAACCCATCGCACGCGCCATGGCGCGGGTCATCCCGTTGCCCAGCCGACCACCCCACGTCCAGGCCAGCGCCAGCCAGAACTGGTAGCCAAACACCAGCAGGCGTTGCTTAGCTGTCAGCGCATGGCGCAATGCCACGCCGTTGTGATCGCCAATGTCCACCGCGACAATCCGCAACACCCGCGCCGGATGCCGCGCAGCAAACTCATAGCCAAAAACACAGCCCCAGTCATGCAGCAGCAGCGTCACCGGCTGGCCGGGACTGACCAGATCGACGACCTGCAGCAACCAGTCACACATATCGTCCAGCGACGTCGGGCGTGGCGCTGCGCCGACATCAAATCCTGGCAGCGAAAACCGCACGCAGCGATAGTGCCGCTGCAAATCGTCGACCGTCCTGTCCCACAGCCGGTAGCTGTCCGGCCAGCCATGCAACATCACGACGCAATGCGGGTGATCACCCTGCGCCAGGATCTCGATCTGCTGAACGCAATTGCGCGCAATGGTCATGTTTCTCCTGGGTCGCCATCAAAGCCGCAATCGGACGGCCGCCAGGCCCACAATAGCCGCAACGCAACGCCCGATCGCCCGGCAGCGCAGTCTAAACCAGACCGTGCCGGTGGCGCCCCTGCAGCGATAAGCTTGGCGCGAACGAGAGTGGCAACGAAGCTGGGACATTGGCTGCAACGCACGGCCGCCATCGACCCGACCAGGCAGGCTGCCACCAGGTGATCGACTGCGTGGCTTTTCAGTCGCGCGCGGCATCCCGGAAGAAGCGGATGCGCTGCGCATCGGCCGGATGCGAGGCGATCGACAGGCCACTCCAGGCACTGTCCGTATCGGCCGGCTGGGCGGGATCGCGCTTGAGTTTCTGTTCCAGCACGTCGAAAAATCGTACCATGGCCAGCGGTGATATGCCAACGGCCTTGAGCATACGCGCCGATTCCTGATCGGCTTCGCGCTCTGCATCGCGCGAATAGCTGGCGTTGCCCAGCGCGGCCGGCGCACCGGCGAATACGGTGCTGAAATCACCAAAAAGCAGCGCCGCACCAGCCGCCAGCATGGTTCCCTGCGCCAGCATGCGCAACCCGTGGCGCTGGCGCACATGACCCAGTTCGTGGGCCAGCACACCGAGGACCACCGCATCGTCCTGCTTGAACATCGCCACCAGTTCATCGGTCATGACCAGTACGCCGCCCGGCAGCGCAAAGGCGTTGGGCCCGATCCGGCTGCGGCGAAACTCCAGCCTAAAAGGCGGCATACTGCCCGGCGTCTGCGCGGCCACGACCTGCGCAAACGCGGCCCGCAGGCGCTCCTGCTCGCTCGGCGCCAGCTGGCTCGGACGCATGATCAGCTGGTCGAGCGTTTCAAGCGTGGATTCACCGATGGCCACTTCCACCGACGCCGGCGTGGCCGCAACGATGGCACCCGCAACGGCGGGAATGCCCCATCGCTGCATCGCGACCGCAAGCACCGCCAGCAGGGCGATGCTGGCCAGAACCCAGCGCCAGCTGCCCTGCAGGCGGGCGACCGGGCTCGGGGCATGACCGATGGCGCCGCACCACCGGTCCCACGCCGCGCTGTCGGCACAATGCACCGAACCGCCCAGGGCAAAATGCATTACCCGCATGCCATGGCGGTGGGGCTCCGGCCATTGCAGCTCGGCGCCAGGCACGACCCGGGCGACGCCATCGCCCTGCACATGCAGGTCGCCGTGGAGCAGGCGCAACGTGACAGCGCGTTCGCGCGCCTGAGCGCCGTCGAAGTAGGTTGCCGCCAGCGCCGCCGACGCAGTTTCGGGCATCACTGGCTACAGGCCGATATCGATGTCGAGCAGGTCGCCGGCAGCATCGCCGGCCGCCTCCACGTCCGAGGCCTGCAGCAGGCTGACCAGCGTTGCCGGGTCTTGGCGGGTCTTGATGAACACCGACTCCAGCCGCAATCGGGTCGTCGCCACCGCAGCGAACGGCCAGTACAAGCCAAGCGTCAGCAACATGAAAAGCCAGTTCTTCAGCGTCAACACGAACAACCGGGAAAACCGCAGCTGGCTGACAAATCGCATCGACCGGTTACCGGTCTTGGTCCAGACCAGATTCTGCAACCGGCTCGTCAGATAAGCCGTGCTGGCCACATAGGCGGCAAACGCCGACAGCGCCACCAACGGCAGCAAGTAGAGCGCGAGCGGATACTGGCCGGAGCGAAAACCCTCGCGCATCGCGAACAGAAAAATACCTGCGACAGCAGTCGCAGCCAGCGGCGCCAGCAGCGCGACACCCAGGAACTTGAATCCCAGGCCGTAAAACGCGCCGACCGACGCCTTGAAACGAGTTTGCAGCGACGCAATGCCATAGTTTTCATGCTGGTAACGCTTCAGGTTCCAGAGCAGCCACGGCAGCACGGCAATCGTCGCCAACCCGACCACGCCGCTAGTCAACACGTACCACCGCGGCGGCATGTCGGGGTTCACGACCAGTACCGCGCCACCCACCAGCACCAGGGCCGGAACGAACAAGGGCAGCATCGTCCGATAGGCGCCATCGGCAGTACCCCAGAAGACGAACCGCATGCCGCGCCAACTGGTATTGGCCAGCCGAAATCGCATCGACGATCTGAGCAGGGCCGGCGAAATGACCGCTACCAGAACCAGGGCAATCAATCCGGCCCCCACCGAAAACTGTCCGGCCAGCGAATACAGCGCGAACAACAATCCCACCAACAGATAACCGCGCAGCATCCGGCGCGGGTCGCCATGAAATCCCAATGGTGATCCGTCGATCAGCGTGTTGCCATGGAAATAGCGCAGGCGGCGCGCCTTGGCCCAGGGGTAGTACAGGGAGAGCGTCACCAGCACCAGCAGCAGGTTGACGATCCAGATCCGGAAATATTCACTGCCCGAGCCGGTGAAGCGGATCGCCAACTGGCGCGTGGCTGAGGCGGCACCATCCGGCGGCTCCATGACCGAATCGACTGCCTGTTCCCGTGTGTCGCGCATATGACCCTTGTTGACCCAACGACGCATCGATTGCGCATCGCCCATGTTAGCGTCGCCCGTCCAGATCGCCAGCAAGCGCGTCGTGAAAACAGAGGAAACTGGCGTACGTGGCCCGGAACCACCATTGCGACGCGGATCACCACAATAGCCCAACGAAGGGCGAAGCACATCGTCTGTGGCGGCGCAGTCGGTTGTACCTGGGCACGCACATTGCGGTCCTTTATGATCGAAGCTGCGCAGGACTGCCGACGGGGCGCCGACGGACACGGATCTTGCCGCTACCGAGTTCCTATCTTGCCCTTCACAAGGACGCCACCATGAGATTCATGCCCTTGAAATCGCTGCTGTTGTCAGCCATCGTTGCCGCCACAGGCGCTGCTTCGGCGCAGTCGGACTGGCCGGGCAAGCCGGTTCGCATTGTGGTGCCGTTTGCTGCTGGCGGCACGACAGACATCACGGCCCGTGTCATCTCGGACGAATTGACCAAGGTCATGAAGCAGAGCTTCATCGTCGACAACAAGGGCGGCGCCGGTGGCAACGTCGGCGCCGCCGAAGTTGCCCGCGCTGCGCCCGACGGCTACACGTTCCTGATGGGGACACCGGGCACGCAGGCAATCAACCAGTTCCTTTATCCAAAGATGCCTTACGACGCCGCCAAGGATTTCACGCCGGTATCGTTCGTGGTGCGGGTGCCCAATGTGCTGATCGTCAACCCCGGTGTCGGCGCGAAGAACCTGAAGGACCTGGTCGACATCGCGAAGAAGAAGCCTGGTGGCCTGTCCTACGGTTCACCCGGCAATGGCACGACCGGCCATTTGTCGACCGAACTGTTCAAGAGCCGAGCCGGGATATTCGTCACCCACATACCGTACCGTGGCAGCGGCCCGATGCTGCTGGACCTGATGTCCGGCCAGATCCAGATGGCGATCGACAACCTGCCGTCGGCCATGCCCCACATCAAGGCCGGCAAACTGGTGGCGCTCGGCGTCACCGGCGACAAGGCCAACGCACAGTTGCCCGACGTTCCGCCGGTCGCCGCGCTGCTGCCCGGTTATGCGGCCGAGTCCTGGTTCGTGCTGATGGCGCCGGCCGGAACGCCGCCGGCAATCGTCAGCCGTTTGTCGGGCGAGGTCGACAAGATCCTGAAAAAACCCGAGGTGATCGAGCGCTTCAAGAGCCTGGGCGCCGAGCCGGTGGGCGGCACGCCCGAACAACTGGGCCAGTTCATCGCGGCCGAGACCGGCAAATGGTCACAGGTGGTCAAGGCGTCGGGGGCGAAGATCGACTGAGAACATCGCCAGCCGGGTCCGTCGTGGCGGCTTGGCTATGCCCGACCGCCTGACGGACGGCACATTGGATTTTGCAGGTTTCGTCCTCTGGTTGGTGGCGTCGGGTCTGAGCAGCTGGCGCGCGATGTTCTGCGGGGGTGCGGCATTGCCGTTTCTGGTGGCGGTCGTGCGGTTCCTGACCGCGCACTCGGGCCAGGCACATTTCTCGCCTGGCCTCGGGATCGAGAAACACCCCGGCGGGGCATGATGCGGCCCGGCACTGCGCCGTGTCAGTGATGGTGGCCGTGCTCGCCATGCACATGGCGATGCTCGATCTCCACCGCGCTGGCGGCGCGCACATCGGTCACGGTGACGACAAAACGCAACGCCTTGCCCGCCATCGGGTGGTTGCCGTCGAGCAGTACCGTATCGCCCTTGATCTTGACCACATGGAACGCGCGCTCGTTGCCCGATTCATCCCGGCCGTGCAACGTGCCGCCGACCTTCACGCCAGGCGGAAACTCGCTCTTGGGTATGGTCTGCACCAGCGACTCGTCACGCGCGCCGAACGCATCTTCCGGCTGCAACGCGACGACGGTTTGAAAGCCCTTTTCCCGGCCGTCGAGCGCCTGTTCGATCTTGGCGAAGGTGTTGCCGTATCCCCCATGCAGGTAGACCATCGGTCCCGCGCCGGCATCCAGCGTCTTGTGCGCGGCATCGGTCACCTTGTAGTGCAATGTGACCGCTGTGTCTTTTTCGATTTTCATGGGGTGTTTGTACCACCGATGGGTTTGACCAGGCAGTTGGCCCCATAAACGCCAAATGCTGAATGCATGCGCAGAGCCGCCGCTGGATTACCAGGCCACTGCATCCGAATCCATCGGATAGTCGAACCCGACAATTGGCCGCGCAAGCGGATCATGCCCGACTTCACAGCGCCTTCTGATTCACCCTCTTCGACAACTCTTCAGGCGACTCCTTGCGCTCGCTGTAGCGGTCAACCAGGTAGGGCACCACATCACGGGTCAGCAAGGTGAACTTGACCAGTTCCTCCATAACGTCGACCACCCGGTCATAGTAAGCGGAAGGCTTCATACGGCCTGCCTCGTCGAATTCCAAGAACGCTTTGGCTACGCTGCTCTGGTTCGGGATGGTCAGCATGCGCATCCACCTGCCAAGAATACGCAACTGGTTGACCGCGTTGAACGACTGCGAGCCACCGCTGACCTCCATCACGGCCAGGGTCTTGCCCTGGGTCGGTCGCACCGCGCCAAGAGTCAGCGGTATCCAGTCAATCTGACTCTTCATGATGCCGGTCATTGCGCCATGGCGTTCAGGAGAGCACCAGACCATACCTTCCGCCCAGGTGGCAAGGTCGCGCAGTTCCCGCACCTTCGGGTGTGTTTCCGGTGCGGTGTCCGGTTGTGGCAGCCCGGCGGGGTCGAATACATGCACCTGCGCCCCCATCGATGCCAGGAGCCGGGACGCTTCGAACGTCAGCAGCCGGCTGTACGAGCGCTCGCGCACGGAGCCATACAACATGAGGATGCGGGGCGCATGAGTCGACGGTGTGCCGATTGTCAGTTGTTCCTGGCAGGGAGCCTGATAGGCATGTAAGTCGAGGTGGGTAGACGGCAGGTCATTGTTAGTCACGTTGGCTATTCGCATGGATCACGACCTCGCCGTCTTCCTTGGCAAACGCCGCGTGCTGCGCCAACGGCAATATGTCCAGCACGGCCTCGGAGGGGCGGCACAGCCGGGTTCCCATGGACGTCACGACGATCGGGCGGTTGATGAGGACGGGATGCGCCAGCATGAACGCAATCAGTTGGGCGTCCGTCCATGTGGTTTTGTCCAAACCCAGTTCATCGTACGGCGTGCCCTTCTGGCGCAGCAGCTCACGCGGGGTCATGCCCATGCACTCGATGAGTTCCATCAGACGCGGTTCGCTTGGCGGGGTCTTGAGGTATTCAACGATGGCAGGCTCGATCCCCGCATGGCGAATCAGCGCCAGGGTGTTGCGGGACGTGCCGCAGACGGGGTTGTGGTAGATCGTGGCTTCAGTCATGTGCGGTTTCGCTGGTTTTTCCGGTAGCTGAACGGATTTCGGCTACATTGTCGACGGACTTCTCGGACCAACGAAACAGCACAAACGCGAGGAAGGCGCCAACTGCCTGGCTGGCGATGAAACCGGGCGCGTCGACAGGTCGAATACCGGAAAAGGTATCTGTCAGGGAGCGCGCAATGGTCACCGCGGGGTTGGCAAACGACGTGGACGCCGTGAACCAGTAGGCAGCCGTTATGTAGGAACCCACCGCCACGGGAACGAAGTCGGGCCGATTCTTGGCGACATTCAAAATGACAGTCAGCAATCCGAACGACGCTACGACTTCGCTCCACCATTGGTGGACTCCGGTTCTTGCGTGCGCAGATGGCGTGAGCAACGGCAACTCGAACATGTAGTGCGCGGCCAGTACCCCGGCAATCCCGCCAAGGACCTGCGCGGCCAGGTACAGGCCGGCCTTTCGTGCGTCACAGCGACCCAACGCGAGTTCAGTAACCGTCACCAACGGGTTGAAGTGCGCGCCCGAAGCCGCACCGAAAGTGGCGATGAGCGTAATAAGTACGGCACCGGTAGCCAGTGTGTTGGCCAGCAGAGCGATGGCCACGTTGCCGCCGGCCAGGCGTTCGCCCATGATGCCCGAGCCCACGACGGTCGCCAGCAGCATGGCTGTGCCGATGAATTCGGCCATTGCGTCGCGCCGCAGATTCATTCGACTATTCCGATGGCGTCGAGCTTCGCCTTCAGGCTCATACGGTCCAGCGTGGCCGTTGGCAGCGCGGTGAATAACTCGATCCGCTTTTGCAACGTGGTGGCGGCAACCTTGAACGCCCGGCGCTTTGCGTCGTCGCTGCCTTCAACCGCAGCCGGGTCGGCCACACCCCAGTGTGCCGACATGGGCTGACCGGGCCAGAACGGACATTGCTCACCGGCCGCCTGGTCGCAGACTGTCAGAACGTAATGCATCACAGGCGCGTCGGGCGCGGCAAACTCATCCCAGGACTTGCTGCGAAAGCCATCGGTTGGAAGACCAGCACGTTCGAGGAACTCGATGGCGAATGGGTTGACCTTGCCCGCGGGATGGCTGCCGGCGGAAAATGCCTTGAAGCGGCCCTTGCCGAGCGCGTTCATCAGGCTTTCAGCCAGAATGCTGCGGGCCGAGTTTCCGGTGCAAAGAAACAGCACATTGAAGACTTTGTCGCTCATGAAGAACCTCTTGGGATTGTCAGGGACCAGAAATGGCAAGCCGGATCAGACGGTCAGCTGCAGCGCAATGCAACACTTGGCTGGGCAAGTTCGCAGGATGCTCCACCGCAGCAGTTTTCCGTCAGGTACGCGATGACACCATTCATGGAGGCAAAATTGGCGGAATAGTGAATCTTTCTTCCGGCGGGACGCTGCACCAGCAGGCCGGCATGTGTCAGCTCTTTCAAGTGGAAAGTGAGTGCCGACGGGCTGACTGCCAACGTGTCCGCAATGACGCCGGCGGGTAATCCGTCCTGGCCCGCCTCTACCAGCAGCTTGAAAACCGTCAATCGGGCCTCGTGCGCCAATGCGCTCAAGGCGCGAACCATCTGCGTTACATCCATCCGTTCATTGTTTCGTGAATTGATGAAGATTTTGTGACAACGCGATCCGACCCCATTCATGGCGCCGGCTCAATCCCTCCGAGTCCAAGATGCGCTTACCATCACACTCGACGTATGCCGCGCGAGAAACGACTGGTTCAGGCACCGCAGACGATGATCCTGGCACCAAGGAGCCGCCCACTCACTGGGACCGACCGACTGCACAACGCCTGCAATTGGGCCGCCAGAATACGGTCGATCGCTACCGACTCCATGCGAAAACACTGCATTTTGATTTGCCTTCCTCCATACCGGACATTGGCCATCGATACGCTTTGACCGTCGAATGAATGCATATTTTCCGGAAAAAAGCGCCGCTGAACTCAATCGCCACGTGCGCCCAGTGTCTTGAGTTTGCCAAGCCATTTGGCAGCGTCTGCGGTCTCCATATCGGTCGTCAGTCCAATCAGGGTTTCGTTCACCGGCCCGATACCAACCATGCCTAAGATGTTGCGCTCCAAGGACTTCACGCTGTGAGCGCGGAAGTACCACCGGTACACCAGCGCGGGCATGGCCATGGTGACGACGGCACGGGCCGACCGGCCCGACAGCGGCTTCTTGACCAGGGGGTTGTGGCTGGAACCGGTAAATGCCGGCCGAAACACCTGCTCCAGAAATCCCTTGAGCAGTGCGGGCATATCGCCTGCCCACAACGGAAAGAAAAGCACCAGGTGTTCGCACCAAAGAATATCTTCCTGTGCCGCTTGCAGAATCGCGGGCAACACCCCGGTTTCAAAATCCTTCTGGCTGCGCAACAACGGAAAGTCGAGCGCGGCGACCGGGCACTGGCGCACGGTATGCCCCGACGTCTGTGCGCCATCGGTATAGCTGGCCGCTAGCGCGTGGCACAGGTGCGATTCACTGGTATCGGGATGGCCCTGGATCAGCAGAATTCGCTTGGGCATGTCTTGCTCCGGTTCAATCGCCGAGAATACTGACGTGTGTGCTGTCACCGAAAAATGGCGGTGGGCGTCATCAGACCATCACGGACTGCGTTGGCCGCCGCAGGGAATACGGCATCTCAGGCCCGCGGCCGAAGCGCACCACCAGATCAGGTCGCATATTGCCAAGTCCCATTGCATTGGCAAACGGCGTTCGTGCGGATGGCACTTCAACCGGTTGGTTGAGCAACGCGTTGCGGATGCCCAGTGCCGTCGCCTGCAGCGCAAAGCGTTCGTAGCAACGCCCAACCTCCACCCAGTGCGCCTTGTCCGCCGTCTGTCCCGTGAAAACTGCAATGCCCGACGAGCTGCGAATCTGTTGGGCAATCTTGTCGTTCTCGGCCTTGGGCTTGAAGAACATGCCAAAGGCCAGTTGGCCCAGCCAGGTCGGCATGGCGGGGTTGCCGGTGGTGCGACTGAACAGGCCGTCCCGGGTGCGCATGGCTTCGGAGGCATTGAAGCGAATCCAGGTTGTGAGTTCCTTGATGAATGCCGGGTCCGCCATCTGGGCGGTGTTGGCCTGAACGACATGGTCGAGCACCGTATCCATCGCCGGGCGTTCGGTCAGCAGCAGCATGCGCACTCCTTGCCCATTGCCCGTACGCTCCAGCAATCCCAGTTCTGCATTGCTCAAGGCCTTGCCGTCATAGTCGCCCCGTGTGCACTGGCGCGAGGCAATCGCCTGAAACAGGGGTGAGACCTGTACAGGTGCGGGTGCCAGCGTGACCCGGATGAGATCCTGCGCGGCGTCGAAATGGGCATCGGCCCGCAGGCCAAGGGCCTGCGCCGCCAGGACAAGATTCTCGGTGGCGCACCCCAGCGAAACAAACACATGGTGGTCATCGGGGTCCACTGCCGGGCACCGCAGCGACAGGTCAGGAAGGATGGAGATGGCCTTGTCTTCGACACGGAATTTCCAGCATTGCGTGTTGTGGCTTGAAGGAGCCAGCGTCGCATTGCGAACCAGTTCCTGGCTGAGTGCGACGCCTTCAATATTCGATTGCAGGTTGGGTCGCCTGGTTTGGGTGACCAAGGCCGCATAGTCCCCGGTTCCCGATTGCGGCGAACATCCGGAAGCTGCCATGGCGCTACCGAGCAGTCCTGGCGCAGCAAGAGTAAATTGGCGACGCGTGATCATTTGGGGTATTCCAGCTGTGAGAAGGCAATGAAAATCAGGGAAATCACGCTTGAAACGGCAACACAGGCATGCACGCCTTGAAATGCACCGCAGAACCGAAGGGTCGTGAATGGAATGTCCATCCCAGACCATAGTCTGCATGTGGCGGCAACACCGTGCGCCAGCGCACCCTTCTCAGGCAGGATTCTGGGTTTCCCAGGCCCGAAGGGCTCTTAGCAAGGGGCTTTTCTTTGCCTGGTGGCCCGCCATGCGTTTGAGGATATCGCTCAACGCGCGAACGGCTTGCGTAACGTAGGGTCCTTTGTTCAGCATCACACACTCGGCGCGTTCGCCCATGCTGGCATCGGATATTTCGGCGCGGGACGGAATGCCGGTTTTGCCCAGGGTTTCCAGCACCTGGGTGGCCCAGATCACGGGCATGTGGGCGGCCTCCGCGCAGCAAAGAATCTCTTCCTGGATCTCGGCCATGCGCTCGAAGCCGCATTCCACCGCCAGGTCGCCGCGCGCAATCATGACGCCGGCAGATGGTGCAGACATGGCCGCCAGCATCAGAGCCGGCAGGTTCTCGAAGCCGCGCAGGGTTTCGATCTTGAGGACAAGACCCATGTCGTCACGCTCAAGGCCATGCAGCGTCTTCAGAAGCCGGTGAATATCCGCAGGTTCTTGCACAAAGGACAAGCCGACCAAATCCGCTACCTCGCAAACCGTCTGCAAGTCAATCATGTCTTTCTCGGTTAGTGCAGGTAGAGCAAGTTGGCTGTCCGGAAAGTTGATGCCTTTGTCGGCTGCCAGTGTTTCGCCCGCATCCCTGGCCTGCACGATTTCGATGTTCATGGTCTCTTTGCTGACCTTGCGAATGACACCACCAATGCGGCCGTCATCGAACCAGATGCGCTCACCCGCGTGCACCTGCGCGAACACCAGCGGCATAGTGCAGGCAATCCGGGCCATTTGGGACGTGCTGTGCGCCGTGTCGCCGGTGTCGCGTACGCGAGCGCCCATACCTTGCATGGTCAGTTGCAGGTGGTCGCCCTTTTGCAGGCGAAGGCGGCCGGGCAAAGCGCGAATGCCACCGGGGTACGCTGTATAGGTCTTGCGCCCGTGCACGCCCTTGCATGCCAGCCCCACATCGGGCGTGAGGTAGTAGGTCTGCGGGCACTCGGCTATGGCGCCATCGGCATGGATTTGCACCACCCGTAATCGGCGCTTCTTGCCACGTGCATCGATCAGATCTATGTTGCCGTCAACGCGCAGGCGGTCGATCCAGTCGGCATCCACGGCGATTGCCGCGTCGCAGTCTGCAAGTGGCATGGTGCCGTCGTTGCGGCCAAGCGCCAATCGCGAGGGCAGCACGACTCGTCCCAGCGTATCACGCCGGGGCTTGAGTTTGAGCACGCAGGGGCCAGGCTCCATCGGACCGGTCCTGACCTTGGGTCCACCCAGATCCATCAGTATCTTGACGTCGCGATGCTCAACTTTGGCAGCACGTCGGACCAATCGGGCCATCGACCGCCATGCAGCTGCATCGTCATGGGCGCAGTTGATGCGGGCCAGGTCCATGCCGGCCTCAACCAAACCGCGGACCAGACCAAAATCAGTGGCAGCGTCGGTACCCAGTGTCACCATGATGCGAACATGTCGGGAGGCAATAGCGGGTCCCAGAAGGATACCCGCATGGGCTTGCAGCAGGCGTGCTCCGGTCACGCTCCCGGCGGGCTCATCGCCCGAGTGGTCCTGCCAGGGCTGACCGGTCAGGCGATGCAATATGCCCAACACCTTGTCCAGGCTGGCCATGACATGCGATTCCGCACGCCCCAACGAGGATACGCCCAGCCAGGCCAGCTTTTCCTGCACCGCTCGCAGGTCCGTTGCGCGAAATGCCAGGTAGTGCGCCAGGTTGCGTGCACTGCTTTGCTGACTCGCTGCGATCTGGTGAATGGCTTGCGAAAACCGTTGTTCCGATTCTTGCATGGCTTCGCGCAATGTCCAAAGCTGTTCCAGAACGGCCAGGCATACGGCGCTGTCCCAGGGGTCGCCATGGGGTGGCTGAGTGGATGCTGGCATTGGCGCTGCGTCCGGTGTCGGCTTGTGGGTCATGCACCCTTGTACGGCAATTGCATGCCCAGAAGATGACAAAGGACCCCTCAATTTCTTGATCAAAGAGTGCTGCCGCACAGACGACGGTCTGACATTGGCGTTAATCTTTTTTATAAGCCATACCACCCCGAACTGGAATTGCACCATGCGTTCACTGCAGACCAAGGAAGCCGTCGACAAGAGGAACATTGCCATGCTCGCAAAGGAATTTGCGTTGTCCCTGGCAGAGGTGGGTACCTTGTACGAAGCCCAACGCATCCACTTGATGGAGGGCGCTACGGTGGGGAAATACTTTTCTATCGTTGCGGTACGGAACATCCGTGAGCAATTGACGCCCAAGCGGACAAGCGTTTTGCAAGTTCCTTGATACGCCAGGTCCGCGGCGCCGGAAAGGTCTGGGTGAGGTCGAATCAGGCGGCGATCTCTGAATCGCGAATCACCGGGCTGGGAACGTCGTGACCCCCCACGAACGGCAGTTGGCCAAAAGTGAATTGAAATTCCTGATAGCAGTCGTTGGCGATACCCATAACGCTGCATTGCCGACCAACAATCGTCGTTGCCTGTCCAATGAGGGCTACCGATAAATGAACGTGATGAACGTGCAAAGTGTGGAGCCAGCAGGGTCACGGTCGACAAGCGTTGCGCGTCGGCGGGGATCGGTTCATCATCGCGCAACAGGCAACAATCCGATTCTTTTCCGGAGATGCAGACATGGCCAGCGTACGTCAGCCAGCAGTAGCAGGTACCTTCTACCCGGTGCGCGCTACGGCATTGTCGGAGATGGTGTCCTCATTGCTTTTCAACGCGACGGCGACGCGGCAGGAACAATCGCAGCAGGCGGCCCCGACGCCCAAGGCCATCATCGTTCCCCACGCCGGATACATCTATTCCGGCTCCACTGCAGCATTGGCTTACGCGGGCTTGTCGGCCGCGCGCGCATCGATCCGTCGCGTCGTTCTCCTCGGTCCGGTGCACCGCGTCCCGGTGCGGGGTCTGGCACTTCCCGGCGTCCAGCGATTCGCCACGCCGCTGGGCGACGTCGCGCTGGACCAGGACGCGATCGCGCGCATCCGCCACCTGCCCCAGGTCGTGGAAAGCCCCGCAGCCCATGCCCACGAGCATGCTTTAGAGGTGCAGTTGCCGTTCCTGCAATTGGTGCTGGATGATTTTTCACTGGTGCCATTGGCCGTTGGTGACGCTACGGCGCAGGAAGTGGCCCAGGTGCTGGAACAGCTGTGGGGTGGTTCGGAAACACTCATCGTCATCAGTTCTGACCTGTCGCACTTCCTGCCCTATCACGACGCGCAGCGGGTCGACCAGGCCACGGCGCAGGACATCCTGGCTCTCCATCCCACCATCACCCACGCACAGGCCTGCGGCGGCACGCCGGTCAATGGCCTGCTGCTGGCGGCGTCCCGGCACGGTTTGCGGCCCGGTCTGCTGGGCCAATGTAATTCGGGTGACACCGCTGGTGACAAACAACGGGTGGTCGGCTACGCGGCCTTCGCCTTCACGGCGCAGCCTTGCCATGCAGGATGATCGGGGCATCGTCTTGTTGCGCCTCGCACGCGCCGCGATCGCGCAGGCTCTCGGCCGCACCATGGTGGTGCGCGACGACGCTGCGTGGCTGCAGGAACCCGGCGCCAGCTTTGTCACGCTGACCCTGCATCGGCAGCTGCGGGGCTGCATCGGCAGCCTGCAGGCACAACGCCGCCTGCTGGACGACGTCAGGGCCAACGCGGTCGCGGCGGCGCTGCGCGATCCGCGGTTTGCACCGTTGGTAGCGCATGAACTCGATTCGGTGCGCATCGGCGTATCGCTGCTGTCGCCGCTACAGCCCCTGCGGTTCCGGGATGAAGCCGACGCGCTGGCCCAATTGCAACCCGGCATCGACGGCCTGGTGTTCGAATGCAAGGGCCACCGCAGCACGTTCCTGCCGCAAGTCTGGGAGCAGCTTCCAGAGCCCCGGGACTTTATGGGTCAGCTCAAGGCCAAGGCCGGGTTTGCCACCGACTTCTGGGACGTGACGGTACGCCTGCAACGCTACTCGGTCGCCAAATGGGAGGAATCCGACGTCGATCAGGTCGACTCCCCGGTCGGCGCGGGAGCCTTGCCATGACGGCGCAGCCGATCGCCCATCATGGCCGCTACTGGCACATGCTGGACGACGGCCGCATGCAATGCGACCTGTGCCCGCGCGACTGCCGCCTGCACGAGGGCCAGCGCGGCGCCTGCTTTGTGCGCGCGCGCCAGGGCGACCTGATGCTGCTCACAACCTATGGCCGGTCATCGGGCTTTTGCATCGACCCGATCGAGAAAAAGCCGCTGAACCATTTTTACCCCGGCACGAGCGTGCTGTCGTTCGGCACCGCCGGCTGCAACCTGGCCTGCAAGTTCTGCCAGAACTGGGACATCAGCAAATCGCGCGACATGGACCGGCTGATGGACCAGGCTTCCCCCGATGCGATCGCGGCCGCCGCGCTGCAATACAACTGCAAGAGCGTGGCCTTTACCTACAACGACCCGGTCATTTTTGCCGAATACGCGATGGACGTGGCCGACGCCTGCCATGCCTGCGGCATACAGACCGTCGCGGTGACGGCCGGATATGTGCATGACCAGCCGCGGCGCGACTTCTTCGCCAAGATCGACGCCACCAACGTGGATCTGAAAGCGTTCAGTGAGGATTTCTATTTCAGACTCACCGGCTCGCACCTGCAACCGGTGCTCGATACCCTGCTCTACCTGCGGCGCGAAACCGACGTGTGGCTCGAAATCACGACGCTGTTGATACCGGGCCACAACGACTCCGATGCGGAGATCGCCGCGATGAGCCAATGGATCCAGGCTGAACTCGGCGCCGACGTGCCGCTGCATTTCTCGGCCTTCCATCCCGACCACAAGATGATGGATGTGCCCGCCACGCCCAAAGCCACGCTGGTGCGCGCACGCGAGATCGCACTGCGCGCCGGATTGCGCCATGTCTATACCGGCAATGTGCACCACAAAGCCGGCGACACCACCCGCTGTGCGCACTGCGACGCGCCCTTGATCGAGCGCGACTGGTACCAGATCGGCGACTACCGGTTGACTGCCAATGGCCAATGCCCGGATTGCGCTCATCCACTGGCCGGTCGCTTTGGCCGTGCGGCCGGGAACTTCGGTCGCAAGCGCATTCCGATCGCCATCGGCACATGAAGCCCCGGGCGGGCGACCCATGGCGCCAAGCCCGGTTGCGAGATGGCGCCACTGCGCGTATTCTGGAACCCCGCCCCACTGCCGGAGTCACGCCATGACGCGCTGTTTTGAACCAAGCTCCCTCGCCACCATCCGGACCAGGGCCTGCGCAGCGATGCTGGTCTGCGCGCTGGGCGCGGCCGCGCCCGCATTCGCCCAATCCCCGCTCAACCGCCAGCAGGCTCTGGTGGCACTCAACCACGCCGATCCGGCGCAACGACTGCAGGCCATGCTGCGCCTGGTGGACATCGGCACGGCTGCCGACGCTAACGCACTGCTACCGCGCCTGTCAGATCAAGACCCAAGCTTGCGCCATGTTGCCGTGGGAGGCATCTGGCAGTTGTGGGCGCGATCCGGTGATGCCCGCGTCGATGTGCTGTACAAGCAAGGGGTCGAACTGATGCGATCAGGCGAACTGCCCAAGGCCGTGCTCGTCTTCAGCGACATCATCCAGATGCGCCCGGCATTTGCCGAGGCCTGGAACAAACGCGCGACCGTCTACTACATGCTGGACCAGTACGATCTGTCGATGAAGGACTGCGACGAGGTACTGGCGCGGATTCCGCACCATTTTGGCGCCCTGTCGGGCTACGCGTCGATGCTGGCCGAACGCGGCCAGCCCGAACGCGCACTGGAATATCTGCAGCGCGCGGTTCGGGTCAATCCGACCATGGCCGACGCTGAACTGATGATGGAGAACCTGCGGCGACAGATCGACGCCAAGAACAAGAAGTCAACCTGAATTTCGTGCCCGATCGGCCAGCCCTGGTCGGCGCTGCTTGGCGGCCTTCGGTACTGGGTTGCCGGTGGCCGCTGTCCAGGCTATTGCATGTCCGCCAGAGCTTGCGCGCCAGCACCAGGTCGCGCTCGCCACCGAGCCGCTGCACCAGCACCCGGCCCAGCGGCACACCGCCACGCGGAATCGCGAGCACCACTGGATGCTTGCCCTGCATGGCGAACAGGCGCAGTGCCAGTGCAGCGCCAGCAAGGACGCGGTCATTGAACACCGTGGTTCCCGGGTTGGATAGCTGGATCGGCAACAGGGCACAGGGTTCCCACCGTAGCAGGGCCGGCGCTGACCCGCAATGATCGACATCAATGGCGGTGGGGCCATCGGTCGGCAGCACCACGGCAGGTCGTGGTCGCCAGCCGATTGGCTGGCGACGCGCGATTCAGGCGTCGCCGCGCAGGAAATTCGCCACCAGCTGCAGCTGCTGCCGGACATTCAGCGCCGGCGCATGGCCGCAGCCTGCGATGGTCTCGACACGGGCATGCGGCCCGCGCCGAGCCATCTGCGCCGCGGCGTCGGCCAGCAGCAGATCGGAGGACTCGCCGCGCAGGCACAACACCGGGATGTCCAGGCTGTCGTATTCCTCCCAGCGCAGGTAGTCATCCGGGTGGCAGGCGAACTGCTGCACCATCGCCGGATCGTAATGCGACGTGACCCGGCCATCGGGCAGACGCCGGGTCGAGGTCTCCGTCAGGTGGCGCCACTGCGCGTCGGTCAGGAAACCATAGGGTTTGTAGACGGTACGGAAATACTGCTCGAGTTCGGACACGGTGGCGAATGCGGCCGGGCTGCCGGCGTAACTGCGGATGCGCGCAATGGCCGCCTGGGCCAGCTCGGGGCCGTTGTCGTTGAGTACCAATTTACCGATGCGTCCGCGCAGCGCGCCTGCCGCCGCCACGATGCCGATCGAGCCGCCCATCGACGTGCCGACCCAGTCGAACTGGTCCAGGCCAAGCTGGTCGACCAGTGCGCTGGCCTGCTGCGCATAAAAGGCCAGGCAATATTCATCGTCGGGCCGCGGGCTCCATTCGCTCAGGCCGCGGCCGATGGTGTCGGGACAGACCACGCGGTAGCCGTCGGCCGGGGCGCTCAGATACTCGGCCAGCACATCCATGTCGCGTCCGGTGCGGGCCAGGCCGTGCCAGGCAATGACGACCCTGGCATGGTGTGCACCCCACTCGGTGTAGTGGATCTCGCGCCCGGCGCACTGCAGGTAGTGCGAGCCCGGCGTGCTGCCGGAGATCCTGCCCTGCATGTTCACTGGACTACCCTGCGTGCTAGGCACCGCGGGATTCTCCTTGGGAGCGGCCCGGCGGCTCATGGCCGCCCCGCGCCAGCGGACTTGCGCGCGCTGCGCAGGCGCAGCCGGCCGACAACGCCGGACGGGAAGTAATACACCGACAGCACGAACAAGACGCCCAGCCACAACAACCAGCGTTGCGGCGACAGCAAGGCCGACAACCAGGGCACGGCCGCGGTCGCTTCGCTGCCCAGGCGCAGCAGATCCTGAAGATAGCTCTGCGCCACCATGAACAAGGTGGCGCCGATCACCGCGCCGTACATCGTTCCCATGCCACCGATGACGACGATCAGCAGCACGTCCATCATGATCTCGAACGACAGCGAGGTGTCGGGGCCGTTGTAGCGTAGCCAGAGCGCCAGCATCGCGCCTGCAATGCAGGCGAACAGGGCCGACAGGATGCTGGAGATGGTACGGTACACGACCACCCGGTAGCCGATCGCCTCGGCCCGGAACTCGTTCTCGCGGATCGCCTGCAGCACCCGGCCAAACGGCGAATTGACGATGCGCAGCAGCATAAGCAGCAATACCAGCGCCATCACGAACAGCAGGTAGTATGAAGCTAGGCGGCCGTCGAGCATGACACCGAGGAACTCGTCCTGCGTGAACGCGTAGCTCGGCGACAGGATCTCGGGCAACTTGAATGTCAGCCCGTCCTCGCCGCCAGTGAATTCGGACAACTGCGATGCCAGCGTCGAAAATGCGGAAGCCACCGCCAGCGTGATCATGGCGAAAAAGATCGCCCGCACCCGCAGCGAGAACAGGCCGATCACCAGCGCCAGCACGAACGACAGACACAGCGCACTGCCCAACCCGACCAGCAAGGCCGCCCAGGTCGGGCCGATGCGGGTGGTCGCGATCGCGATGCCGTAGGCCCCGATGCCGAAGAACATGGTGTGGGCAAAGCTGACGATGCCGGTGTAGCCCAGCAAAAGGTCGAAGCTGGCCACCAGCACGATGAAAATCAGCACCTTGGCCGCGACATTCAAGGCCTTGACGCCGGGGAACAGGAAGGGCGCAAATGCAAGCCCCAGCAACAGCACTATCAGCAGCGCCGCCAGCACGCGGCTACGCGGCATATCGTTCGACAGCAAACGCGTCAGCATGATCGACTCCCTGCCTCAGCGGTTCGCAACCGGATAGACGCCCTGCGGCCGCCACAACAGGATGGCCGCCATCAGCGCGATGTTGGAGAACAGCGCCACCTTGGGCGCCAGGAAGCCGGTGTAGTTCGCCATCAGACCGACCAGCAGCGCGCCGATCAGCGCGCCGGCCGTGGAGCCAAGGCCGCCAATGATGATGACGATGAAGATCAGCACATTGACCTGCGCGCCCATCTGCGGCGTGACGGTCTGCTGGTACAGGCCCCACATCACGCCACCCAGACCGGCCAGCGCACTGCCCATGACGAACACACCGATGAACAGGCGCCGGATGCGGTAACCGAGCGACTCGACCATCTCGCGGTCCTGCACGCCGGCGCGAATCAGCAGGCCGATCTTGGTCTTGTTGAGTGTCCACACCAGTGCGCCGAACACCGCCAGCCCGACGACGACCGCGATGATGCGGTATTTCTCGATTGCCGCATCCCCGACCAGGATCGATCCACGCATCGCCTCGGGCAGGGGGAGCGGAATCTGCTGCGGGCCCCAGATCACCTTGATCAGTTCCTCGCCGATGATCATGCCGCCCATCGTGATCAGGATCTGCTTGAGATGCTGGCCATACACCGGCTTGACGATGAAACGCTCGAAGGCCAGGCCCACCGCCCCGGCCACCGCCATTGCGACCAGCATCGCCGGAAATACCGCGACCATATTGCGCCAGAGTTCGTCCGATTGGGTCCAGTTCGTCATCGAGCCAAGCACGGTGGTGGCGACGAATGCCCCCAGCGCGATGAACAGGCCGTGGCCGAAGTTCAGCACATCCATCAGGCCGAACACCAGCGTCAAACCGGAGGCAATGACGAAGATGATCAGGCCCATCGCCAGGCCTGCCACGGTGAGCGTGAGCCAGGTCGAGCCCGATCCGATCAGCGGGAACACCAGCAGCGCCAACGCAGGCACCAGTGCCACCGGCTTCCAGTCGAAATCCGTGTTTTTCATATCGACAGCCCCAGCAGGGATTTTTGCAGCGCAGCATCGTCTGACAGTGCCTGCATGCTGCCGCTGTGCACGACACGCCCGTTGTCCATCACCGCGACGGTGTCGCCCAGCTTTTGCGCGAATCCGAAGTTCTGCTCCACCAGCAAAATGGTGACGCCGGTCTTCTTGAGTTGTGCGAAAGCGTCGATCATGTTGTTGATGATCGAGGGCGCCAGCCCCTTGCTGGGCTCATCGACGATCAGCAGTTCGCGCGGCTCGACGATCGCGCGCGCGACCGCCAGCATCTGCTTCTGCCCGCCCGACAGCTTGCCGGCCGGATGGTTCCAGAATTTTTCCACCGCAGGAAACAGACGAAAGATCCACTGCAGCCGCTGGGGGTCCATCTGGCGCTCGCTGGCCGCGCTGCGTGCCGCGAGCAGCATGTTTTCGCGCACCGAGAGGTCGGAGAAGATTCCCATGTTCTCCGGCACGTAGGCGATGTTGCGTTCGGCTATCGCGGGTGTCGACAGGGCGGTGATGTCGTCGCCGGCAAACGTCAGCCGGCCTCGGGACGCATGCCACAGACCCATGATGGTGCGCAGCGTCGTTGTCTTGCCCGCGCCGTTGCGGCCGAGCAGCAACGTCACCTGCCCCTTGGGCACGACAAGGTCCACGCCGTGCAGGATGTGATAGGCGCCGATATGGGTATGTACGCCGTCTAGCGTGAGCAATGGCTGCGTCATTTCCGCACTCCGGCGCCGGTCGCTCGCGCGCCAGACCCGCGAGCCGCCGGCGCATCGTCGTCGGCGTCTTCCGGATAGATGCCAAGGTACGCTTCCTGGACGACGGTGGATGCAATCACGTCGGCCGGCTCGCCATCGGCCACCAGCGCGCCGTTGTGCAGCACGATGATGCGGTCGGCCAGTTCGCGTACCACGTCCATCTTGTGCTCGACCAGCAGGATGGTCTTGCCCGGGTCATTCTTCAGTGCGCGGATCAGATTCAGGATCACCGGCGCCTCGTCCACGCCCATGCCGGCGGTCGGCTCGTCGAACATGAATACCCGCGATTCGAGCGCAATCAGCAGCGCCACTTCCAGCTTGCGCTGGTCGCCATGGGCCAGGCTGGCGACGATCGCATCGGCCTGCTCGCGCATAGCAACCGTGCCCAGGATCTCGTCGGTGCGGCCCATCAATGCGCGATGGTCGCTCCAGATGCTCGACAGATTCAGGCCATGCCGGTGCCGGCCGGCGCGGGTGGCCTGCACCGCGAGTCGCACGTTTTCGAACACCGACAGGTTCGGGAACAGGTTGGTCAGCTGGAACGCACGACCCAGTCCGGCGCGGGTGCGCGCCGACACGCCGAGCGACGAAAGGTCGTGCCCATCGAGGCTGACGGTTCCACTGCTGGCCTTGAGCTGACCCGATATCAGATTGAAATACGTGGTCTTGCCCGCGCCATTGGGTCCCACAATGGCGGTCAGCGTGCCAGGCGCAAAGGCGCAGCTGACCGCGTTCACCGCCACATGCCCGCCGAAGCGGATCGTCAGGTCTTTGGTTTGCAACATGGTGGAGATCAGTACGTGACGCAGCCGAAGACCCAGGCGCGCCGTGAATCTCGGATGAAGGTCGCCCGAAAGCGAGCCAGCTTGGGAGCGCGCGGGCGCCAGACTATGCAGATGGCGGCTTGCCGCCGACCGCGAATTTCTGCTAGAGGCGAGTTGCGCGCACCGCCCAACGGCGCTGCGCGACCGCCCGGTAGCCCCGCGCGCGCCTTCAGCGCTTGTTGCGGATCGGGATGTCCATCTCGCCGGCCTTGATCTCGCGTACCAGCTCCGGCACGCCCCAGGCAAACGCCGGGTCGACCTTGATCTTGAAGTGGTACATGCTCTGCATCGCCTGGTGGTCTTCCTTGCGAAAGGTCATCGGTCCCTTGGGCGTATCGAAACTCATGCCCTCCATGGTCTTGATCAGCTTGTTGGTGTCGACATCGCCATTGGTCTTCTTGAGCGCTGTCACCACCGCCATTGCGGCCGCGAAACCACCGGCCGTGAAGAAGTCCGGCGGCGACTTGAACTGGGTGTAGTGCTGCGCCACCATCGCGTCGTTGACCGGGTTCTTCGGCAGGCCGAAATAGTAGTAGGTCGAGCCTTCCATGCCGGGGAAGTTCTTGTAGGCCGCCATCGCCGGAAGGATATTGCCGCCAGTCGCGATCTCGATAGCGTAGCGCTTGAGGTCGAGGTCGGCTATCTTGAACGGATTGCCGCCGCCGCCGGCCCAGATGATCCAGATCACCTTGCGACCCGGCTTGTCCTTGAGCGCGTCGATCAGGCGCTGCGCACCGGCGGTGAAGTCGGTCGTCGTCGTGGGCAGGTATTCCTCGTGCACGACCTTGGCCTTCTTGATCGCCTCCTTGTAGGCCTTGACGCCGTCGCGGCCGAACGCGTAGTCCTGCGCCAGCGTGGCTATGCTGGTGCCCGCCTGGTCCTGCGCCACCGCATTGGAGATCGCATCCTGGGTGCTGTTGCGGCCGGTACGAAAGATGAATCGGTTCCACTTGTCGCCGGTGATCGAGTCGGCCACGGCCGGCTCGACCAGCAGGATCTTCTTGTATTCCTCGGCCACGGGCAACATCGCCAGCGCGACGCCCGACGATGTGGGGCCGACCGCGATGTCGGCCTTGTCATCCGAATAGGCCGCTGCGAGCAAGGACTTGCCCAGGTCAGGCTTGCCCTGGTCATCTTTCTCGATCACGACCAGCTTCTTGCCGCCGACCATCATCGTGCCGCCGGTGGCGTAATTCAGGCCCATGGTGAAGCCGACCGTGGTCTGTTTTCCGTAGGCTTCCAGCGGGCCGGTCAGGCTGTGGACATGGGCGATTCGGATTTCCTTGGCCTGCGCCAACGCACCTGGCGCAAACGCGAACAAGGTGGCGGCGACGCTGGCGAGCGCGACGAGGGGACGACGGTGCATGGTGGTATCTCCTGATTTATCGAAACGGAACGAGTTGAACAGCGCATAGACCGTGCCAGCGTCCAAACCGTTGATTCATATGGAAATGAGCGCAGCTATTTCCAAATACGACAATTTTTCAGACATTTAATGTGACTGAAATTAACACATTTGACTAATTATCAGTCACTATTATTCGATAGTCTGTCGTCCGGCCACCCAGGCCTGAAACTCCGGATCCTCGAACCGGTAGGCACCATGATCGACCCGCGCCATCAATTGCAGCTTGACGCCGGTCAAGCGCCGGATCGATGTTCTCGGTGTGCTGGCCGTCAGCGCGGGATCGCCCAACAGCACCTGCAATTGCGCCAGCGCCTGTGCACTGTACAGGTCCTGCACGCCACCTGCGGCCAGCAACAGAACCGCCCGGTCGGGGCGCCCCAGTTCCTTCCATACGCGGGCATGGCCGCTGTCGTCGTGCAAGCGCGCCAGCGTGTGCGCGAGCGCCTGCGCCGCACCTTGCTGCTGGTACATCAGGTAGCGTTCGATATACCAACGGAAGAACTCGGGGGTTTCCTTCAGCGCGGCGAATGCGGCCAGCGCATCGTCGAGCCCGAGCGGCTGCTTGGCGACGCTGGCCAGCTGTCGCACCATCGACTCGACGAATTCCCGCCCCAGCAAAGGGAACGGCTCGAGCGGCGCCCAGTTGTAGAACGGGGCGGCGGCGCGCGAGAACATCTGGCGCAGCGCGGCCTCGGAAGAGCCGGCGAAAAGCACCTTGATGGCGGGTTTGCGGATGTCCAGCCCGGCGCGTAGCGAGTGGGCCAAGGCGCTGTGTTCGGGCGCAGCTAACACCTGCGCCTCGTCGATCACCAGCAACAGGCGTTTTTTCGCCTTGTCCGCGGCCTGCAGGGCGGCCTGAATGGCGGGTACGGCGGCCTTCTCCTTATCGGCCAGGTCCATTTCCAGCGACGCCTCGACGCCCAACAGCAGTTTGCCGCCACCCTTGAGCCTGCGAATCGGCGTGTTGAGGTCGTCCCAGAATCTGCCCAGTCCCCTGGGCTGGGCAGCGCCGACGATCGCCGTCGCCAGGGCCTGACCCGGATGCTCGGTGTCGTCCCACAGATTGACGTACGCCGCCAGATACCCGGCGGCCAGCGCAGCAGGAAGCAGGTCGTGCTTGAGGAATTCGCTTTTGCCCATGCGCCGGCGCGCAAACAGCCCGCGCGCCGAAGTCAGGCCCAGGTCAAAGCCCTGCAGGTAGGCCTGCGCCAGGTCCGGCCTGGGGAAGTGCCAGGGATCGGTCGGGATGCTCATCCGACACATTCTGACAGCCAATTGTCAATTGACAATGCCGCGTCGAAGGGCGTCGGCACCAAAGGATCAGGTTGGGACGACCGCGCCGTGGGAAGTTCGCATAATGGACAAGCTGCAGTGCCAAAATCCGCGGCAGACGATCAAAGGAGTAATGCCATGCGAATCGGACTGATAGGTTTCGGTGCCTGGGGCAGGCAGCATGCACTGGCCATCAGCAGCCTGGCCGGGCTGGAACTGGCGGCCATCGGATGTGGCAGCGCGGACAGTGCGGCTGCGGCGGCCGCGGCCTATCCCCGGGCGCAGGTCACGCGGGATTGGCGCGAAGTCCTCGCGAGTCCGGATATCGAGACCATCGACATCGCGCTGCCCAACCATATGCATGCCGAAGTGGCGATCGCCGCGCTGCAGGCCGGCAAGGATGTGCTGCTCGAAAAGCCGATGGCCAATACCGCACAGGAATGCGACGCACTGCTGGCGGCCGAGCGCGCGAGCGGGCGTCTGGTGTCGATTGGCCACGAGTTGCGCCTGTCGCTGCAATGGGGCCGGATCAAGTCGTTGATCGACGAGGACGCGATTGGCGATCCGCTGTCGCTCAACATCAGCCTGTTTCGCAACTTCTACCGCCCGGGCGCCGCCGGCTGGCGCTACGACCCGGCACGTGTCGGCTCCTGGCTGCTCGAGGAGGCGGTGCATTATGTCGATCTGGCGCTGTGGTATTTCGAACGCTACGGTGACCCGGTATCGGTGCGTGCGGTGGGCAACCAGCGTGCCGGTCGCGGTGAGGGGATGACGGACAACGTGTCGGTCATGCTGCGCTTCGCGGGTGGCGCCTATGTCACGCTGAACCATTCCGTGGCCGGCTTCGAACAGCACCTGGTGCTGGAGCTCACCGGCATGGAAGGTGCGATCCGTGCGCATTGGTCGGGCACGATGGATCGCGATCGCCAGGCCGCGTTCGACCTGCGGGTGCAGCAACGCGGATTCGCATTCGAGCGTGGGGTGCACGAATGCGATCGCATCACGATCGCGCGCTCCGGCGAGGTCCACGAACTGACCGAGCTGATCCGCATGACCGCCGAAGCATTTCGGGCGCGTCGGGCCCTGGTGCCGGCGCTGGATGCGCGCAAGCGCGTACTGGTCTGCCTGGAGGCTGAGCGCTCGCTGCGCGAAGAGCGGGAGATCGCGCTCGACTTTTCCTGAGAAGACGCCGGGCCGCCCCAAGTTTTCTCGCACCGCCCTAGGGAGCCAGACGCGCAGCGGCTGGCTACAACTTCGTCCCCGGTGCGTAGCTGCGACCGGGCGGGTTGCGCCATCGGCCGACGGTTTCGGCGCGCGCCGATTGCAGGCGCTGCGGTGGCAGGCCGCGCAGGATCAGGTCGAGGTCATCTACCACCAGTTCGCCGATGGCGGCCAATGTCGTCGGCAAGGCACCGGCGCGATGCGGCGACAGCAACAAGCCCGCAATCCGGCGGGCGCGCGCATCCAGTGGCGCCGGCTCCTCGGGAAAGACGTCGGAGGCAGCGCGGAACCGGCCGGCTTCGACCAGGTCCAGCAAGGCATCGAAGTCGACCAGACCGGCGCGCGACAGCAACAGGAAGATCGCGTCGGCGCGGATGGTCTGCAGTCGCTCGCGGCTCAGCAGGCCCCGGTTCTCCTCGGTGACACCGGCGAGCGCGAAGACCACGCGCGGCTCGCGCAAGGCGGCGTCGAGCGACACCGGTTCGGCGCCGAGTTCGCGCACCAGACCGTCTGGCAGCCAGGGGTCGTGGATCAGCAGGCGCGGTCGAAACGGCGCCAGCAGCGGCATCAGCGCGCGCCCCAGATTGCCGCAGCCGATGAAGCCGATGGTGGCGCCGCGCAGCATGAAGCAGTCGCGGCTGCCGGCCAGCCCGTATTGCTCGCGACCATCGCGCATCAGCGCGTCGGCGCGCGAAATGCCCCGGGCCAGATCGAGCGCCATGCCCAGCCCCATCTCGGCCACCGCTTGCGCGAATACCGGCGCGATCGACAGCACCTGGATGCCGCGGCGAAAACACTCCGCATAGTCGACGTTCTGGGCGAAATTGCCTTCGACGTTGATGATCACCTGCAGCTTTACCGCACGCTGCAGCCGCGCCTTGTCCAGCCGGGTCTGCCCGACGATGGCGGTCACCTGAGGCAAGGTCGCCTCGACCAGGGCATCGATGAGCTTTCCGGCATGACTCTCCTGCATCCCGACCACTCGGCCCAGCCGCTCGAAGCGCCGTCGCATGTCGTCGCCAAAGATCATTGCCGCGCTGCGCGGCGCCGGGTCGAACAGGATGACGGCCGGGTCGACGGACATGCTAGGGCCGCGGCGGAAAACGCAGCGGCTCCGTCAGGTGCGTGTCCTGAGCCGCAAACCACAACCGGACGATCTGGCGGTTGGTCCGACCCAGCTGCGGCGCGACGGCTTCGAGCTGCACCGAATGGCTTCGGTTGTCGGTAAAGCGAAATACGCCGGCGGCGTCCGACGTTGCGCGCGCACGCTCTTGGTGGGTCACGAACCCGCGCTCGAACAACAACACCGACGCGCCGACCACCGGCTTGCCGCCGGCGTCGACGACACGGCCTTCGATAAGGCCATGGTTGTGCGCGTTGGCGTAAGCCATCCAGCCCAGGCTGACGACCAGCAGGATGCCGGGGACGATTACCCAGCGCGACAGCAGCCAGGCCCGGACGTTCACTGAACTACGCTGCGTGCTGCGCACTGCGGGATTCGCCTTGGGAACGGCCCGGCGGCTCATGACTCCGATGCTCCTGCAAGCTGCCTGGCGGGTTTCATCCCTTGGTCGCTCCGGAAGTCAAGCCGCGAATGAATTCCTTCTGCGCCATCAGGAATACCAGGATCGACGGCGCCAGCACCATGACCGCGAAGGCGTACAAGGCACCGGTCGTGTCTTCCAGGTAGGACAGAAACCGCGCCAGTCCCAGCGGCAGCGTCTGCATATTGGGGTCGCGCGTGATCAGCAGCGGCCACAGGAAGTTGTTCCACGACCAGATGAAGGTCAGGATCACATTGGTCGCGATCGCCGGTTTGGACAGCGGCATCAGCACCCGGACGATAATGCGCCATTCGCTCAGGCCATCGATGCGTGCGGCGTCTATCAGCGAGCGCGGAACCGCCTCGAACGCCGCCTTGAAGACAAAGATGCACACGATGGTCGACAGCATCGGGAACGCGAGGCCGAAATAGGTGTTGAGCAGGCCCAGTTTGGCGGTGATCAGATAGGCCGGAATGATGGTGGCCTGAAACGGGATCAGCATGCACGACAGAAACAGCGCCAGCACCGCGCGCCGGCCGGGAAACGGGCGCGTCAGCGCGTAGGCGGCCATGGCATTGAAGATCACGTTGCCGACAACGGCGATGGTCGACACCAGGATACTATTGGCCAGATAGCGCGGGAACGGGATCAGGTACCAGACGTCGACGAAGTTGAACAGATGCGGCTCGAGCGGCAACAGACCGGGCGGGTAGGCGTAGATGTTCTCGTTGGTCACCGAGGTCTTGATGACCCAGTAGAACGGTACCAGCATCAGAAACGAAATCACGATCAGCACCAGATGGCGCAGCCCGAAGAGGGCGTTGGCGCGACGCATCAGTCGCTCTCCACCGCGCCGGCGTTGCCGCCGGCAGCCTTGTTGGCGGCAACCGTCAGCACCAGCAGCAGCGCGAACTGCACCACCGTCAACGCGGCCGCGTAGTCGAACTTGGTCTGCACGAACGCCGACTTGTAGATGTGCGTGATCAGCAGTTCGGTGGCGTGGCCGGGACCGCCGTTGGTCATGATGTAGACCAGGTCGAAGCTGCTGAACGAATTGAGGATGCCGACCACCATGCACAGGAACAGCGAGGGGCGCAGCATCGGCAGCGTGATGCGAAACAGCCGCGCCCAGGCCGGCGCACCGTCGATGCGCGCGGCTTCATACAGATTTTGCGGAATGCTTTGCAGGCCGGTAAGCAGGATGATCATGTAAAAGCCGATCACCTGCCAGACCTCGGCAAAGATCACCGATGGCAGTGCCCAGTCGAAATCCTGCAGGAAGCCGATCGGCTGGTCGATCAAACCGCTGCCGCGCAGCGCATAGTTGATGATGCCGCCGCGCTCGTCGTACATCCAGCGCCAGATGATGCCGACCGCCACCGTCATCAATGGGTAGGACAGGAACACGATCGTGCGATAGACACTCGCACCCTTGAGGTCGGAATTGACCAGCAAGGCGATGCCTAGCGCAGCGGCGATGGCAAATGGCGACGCCAGGATGAAAATGAGGGTGTTCTTGAGTGCGATCCAGAACACCTCGTCGTAGGTCCACATCTCGGCATAGTGTTCGAGGCCGATCCACACCGCCGGCTTCAAAGGCGACCAGGCCTGGAACGACAACACCACGTTCCAGCCCAGCGGCAACAGGCGGTACAGGAAGAAGATGATCAGCGACGGCAGCAGGAAACACACCACCAGCGCCAGCTGGCGGTTGCGTTGTTGCCCCCACCAGGAGGATGTTGCCCCCACGCTCGTCACAAGCAAATCACGAGCGGGTCAGCTCGCGCGCCATCTTGCGTTCGGCGTCGGCCAACGCGGTCTTGGCGTCCTTGCGGCCGAGCAGCGCGCTTTGCACCTCGGGCCAGAAGGCTTCCTTGATCCGGCTGTCGTTGCCGAAGCGCCAGTTGCCGGTCATCTTGTCGGTGTGCTCGAGCTGGGTCTTGAGCACCTGGTAGACCGTCGGGTCGTCCTTTTGCAGCTGAATCAAGGACGCCTTGTCAACCGCGACGTTGCCGGTCACCAGTTTTCGGCGCGTGGCCAGCTCGCCGGCCTGGCCGGTATCGGTGACAAACTTCAGGAAATCCCAGGCCAGCTCGGGATTTTTCGAACCCTTGGAGATGCCCAGACCGTGCGAATTTGGCGTTGCCCAGTTGCCCGGCATATGCGCCACGCCAATCGACTCCGGCGTGACCCAGCTGCCCTGCCCCTTGAAGAAAAAGTAGGCCGGCGAGTGCGCCTGGTGCATGCCGATATTGCCGGCGGCAAAGGCGCCATTGGGCTCGACCCAGCGCCCGGTCCAGGCGATCTTGTTGATCGAGCCATCCGCCGTGGCCTTGGCCAGCCGGTCCAGCACGTCGACGGCTTTCGGTGTGTTGAACAGGGTCTTCTTCAGGTCGGGACTGACCAGTTGCACATCGTTCATCGCGAACAACGACCAGTACAACCAGTCGAAGTTCAGCGTCATGAAGCCCGAGGTGTCGGCACCGGTCATCTTTTTCGCAAACGCCAGGATCTCGTCAAAATTCTTTGGCGGGCCGGACAGGCCGGCCTTGGCAAACATCGGCTTGTTGTAGAACAGCAGCGTCTTGGTGATGTAGAAGGGAACCATGTAGTTCTTGCCCTCGAACACCCAGTTGCCGAGGTAGTTCGCGTCGTAGCGGCTGCGCGTGGCCGCCTCCTTGGTGAAAAGAGGCGTCAGGTCCAGCAGGGCGCCCTGGGCGGCGTATTCGAGGCCGAGCGCGCCCTGGGTGTTGATCACGTCCGGCGGCGTGGCGGCAGTTAACTGGGTCTGATAAAACGGGCTGAACTCGGGCCCTTTCTTGTCCAGCCATTCGACTTCGACACCCGGCCGGGTCGACTGGAAGCGATTGATCCAGCCATCGATCAATTCCTTCTGGTCGATGATGTTCCAGGTCAGGAAAGTGATCTTCTTGTTGCTCTGGCCGATGGCCGGCGCAGCGATGACACTGGTTGCCGCGGCAGCGGCGGCAGATTTGAGCAGGGTGCGGCGAATGATCATGACGGTCTCCTTGTGGGTGAACAGAAAAGGGTTGGCAGCTATGTCGTCACGTGGTCCCTGACGCTGACGTGGCACGGGAAATTGAAAGCGTTGACACAGGCATGGCGGTTCATCGGGCAATGGCACCCAGCCGGCGCTCGGTGACCGGGTCAAACAGATGGATGGCCTCGGGCGCTATCGCAACCCGCACCGGATCGCCGGCGTGCCGCACCACGCGCGGCGGAAGTCGCGCCTGCATCTCGCAGCCGGCCAGGTCAAACACCACCAGCGTGTCGGAACCCAGTGGCTCGACGATGCGCGCCAGGCCGTCCAGCGTGCTGCCGTCGGATCGGGTCGTCCACTGCAAATGCTCGGGCCGCAGCCCGACCTTCACCGCCTGCCCCGCATGCGCGTCAAAGCGACCCGCCGGCAAGGCCAGACGCGCGCCCTGGCCGAGATCGACGCTGCACTGCTCCCCGACCTTGTCGATTCGTCCGGCAAGCAGGTTCATCGCCGACGCGCCAATGAAGCTGGCCACAAACACCGTGGCCGGCGCGTCGTAGACGTCCTCCGGCGTGCCGATCTGCTCGACCCGGCCGTTGTGCATCAGCACGATGCGGTCGGCCAGCGTCATCGCCTCGACCTGGTCATGGGTGACATAAATGGCGGTGGTACGTACCCTTTCGCGCAGCTTCTTGATCTCGGTGCGCATCTGCACACGCAGCTTGGCGTCGAGGTTGGACAGGGGCTCGTCGAACAGAAAAACCTTGGGCTCACGCACGATCGCCCGTCCCATCGCCACGCGCTGGCGCTGGCCACCCGAGAGCTGCCGTGGCTTGCGCTGCAGCAACGGCGCGATGTCAAGAATCGCGGCGGCCTCGGCCACGCGGCGTGCTATGTCGGATTTTCCGACGCCGCGGTACTGCAGCGAAAACGCGATGTTCTCGAATACCGTGAGGTGGGGATACAGCGCATAGTCCTGGAACACCATCGCCACGTCGCGATCCTTGGGGTCGATCTGGTTGACAACGCGCTCGCCAATCGAGATCTGGCCGCCAGTGATATCTTCCAGGCCGGCGATCATGCGCAGCAGTGTGCTCTTGCCGCAACCCGAAGGGCCGACCAGCACGACGAATTCCTGGTCGGCTACCTCCAGGTCGACGCCATGCACCACCTGGTGTGCGTCATACGACTTGCGCACCTCGCGCAGGCTCACGGTGGACACAAGTTCCCTCGGCCAGTTTGCGTCAGCCCGACACCAATGACAGAAATTTCGGCCATGCCAAATGAGTATCGCATCGCAATCCCATTTGGCAAGCGTCTGTCAGGAGAGGGTTTTCACCATGCCAGCGGCTGGCCGCAATAGCTCGTGAACTGGCCGGTCTCGTGGTTGCCGGCACGCTCCACGATTGCGCGCATGGCGCTGACACTTTGCGCCGCCGTGACGGTCGCGCCCTCGGCGCCGCCTGCGGTATTGACCCAGCCCGGATGCAGCACGGCCAGCGTGATACGCCGCTTGAACAGGTCGATCGCCAGGCTGCGCCCAATGGCATTCAGACCGGCCTTGCTGGCCCGGTAACCGTAGTGGCCGCCGGACAGGTTGGCGCCGATCGAGCCCATGCGGCTACTGACAAACACGATGCGTCGCAGGTCGCTGGCGGCGACATTATCGACAAAGGTCTCGACCAGTTTGAGCGGCCCGACCGTGTTGACCATCAACATGCTGCGCACATAGCCGAAGTCGAGCGCTCCGAGTTGCCCGGTATCGAGTCCAATGCCGGCATTGGACACCAACACATCGATCGGAGCGTCGCGCAGTTCGGCCTTGACCGCCGCAAATTGCGCGAAGTCAGTCACATCGAGCGCGAAATGGCGCATCGACGTATCCGGCAGGCGATTGGCCAGGTCGCGGTAGGTGGCATAGACCTTGACGCCGGCCTGCGCATACTGAAGCGCGAACTCGCGACCGAGTCCGGTGTCGCAACCGGTGATCATGGCGCTGGGCATGGTGGGTTCTCCCGGAAATGTTGCCTTCAATGGCTTTCAGTGCGTCGTCATGCAACGCCAAAAAACGGCTCGGGCAGGCCGCGCGCCGCCAGCCCGTCGACGCGAAACAGGGCGCCGGCCAAGGGCCAGCGCAATCGCTCTTCGGGCGCCAGCAGACTGCTGGCGCTGGTGACATAAAGCGCATCGAGTCGCGGTCCCCCAAAGGCGACCATGGTCGGATGCTTGGCCGGCACCTCGATGCGCTCAAGCAGCTTGCCCGCCGGAGAGATGCACGCGACGGCGCCGCCGTGCACCAGGGCGCACCAGTAGTTGCCAGCGCTGTCACAGGTCGCACCGTCGACGCGACCCTGCATATCGGCGGTGGAAAAGAATCGCCGCCTGTGGCTGATCTGGCCGCGCTCCAGATCGAAGTCGTAGACCCAGACCGTTTCGTCGCGACTATCCGCCAGGTACATGCGCTGGTCGTCGGGCGAAAACGCAATGCCGTTGCCGATGACGAATCCACCGTCCATGCAATGCACGCTCCCATCCGTGTCGAGCCGGAACAATTCGGCCTGGCGACCGATGAAGTCCGAGTGCACGCTGGCACACCAGTAGCGCCCGCGGCGGTCGCATTTGCCGTCGTTGAGCATCAGCCGCCGGTCGCGCGCCAGCGGATCGGCGACGGTGTCCGCGGTCGCGATGCCGTCGCGCAGCGTGATGCGCTGGAAACCCGCGCGGGTGCCTCCGATCAGGCTGCCGTCAAAGGCAAACACGAACGAGCCAATGTCGCTTGCCAGCGCAAAGCTTTCAACCTGGCTGGTCACCGGATCGAGGCGCCGGATCGCCGGCGCGAACGCGTCGACCCAATACAGGTGCTGGTCACGCGGATTCCATTGCGGCGCTTCGCCCAGAATATCGGGGCGAGCCCAGGCGACGCGGACATTGATCATGGCCTGGAAGGAGCCTCAAACCGCAGCGTCAGCCCATGCTCGGAACTGGCGCCCGGCGCAAGCTGGCGCATTGACGGCTTGTCGGCGAGTTCGCCATCGAAATCCACCGGATCACCGTGACCGGTCCAGGCCTCGATGCACAAAAAAGGCGCGCCCGGCTTGTTCCACAGTGCCCAGTGTGCGAAGTTGCTGGCGCTCAGCTCGATCGCGGCACCATCCGGCGACTCGAAGCGCAGGCGCCGGCTGTTGGCATTGCGAAAGCACAGGGCGGTGCTGCCAATCGGAGAGGGATCCAGACCGAGCCGGCGCGGCGCCATGTCGAGCGTGCGTTGCTGCTCGGAAAACAGGCCATCGGGGCTGATCACC
Organism: Rhodoferax sp.; assembly: GCA_031396205.1. Taxonomy (GTDB): domain Bacteria; phylum Pseudomonadota; class Gammaproteobacteria; order Burkholderiales; family Burkholderiaceae_C; genus CAISIP01. The sequence goes on along the minus strand of JANNKH010000060.1, from coordinate 39,943 downwards.
GGAACCCGCGGCGACTCCGACTGATCGAACGCCACCGCGTGCCCGCCGGCGTCGGTGGCACTGAAGGGCCAACGCAATCCCGGGTGCAGCCCGATCGCAAACGGCATCGGTTCGGCTCCCAGGTTGCGCACCCGCAGCTCGATCTCCAGCGATTGGCCCTGCAGGCGGTAGCCCAGGCTGAGGTCGAATTCGAACGGATACAGGGCCCGCGTCGCCTCGTTGCTGGCCAGCCCCAGTGTCACCTGGTCGGGTTGCATGGACCGCAACGCGAACACCTGATTCCCGGCAAATCCGTGAATCCCCATCACGTAACTCTGGCCATTGACGCGAGTCTGCCCGCCGCGCAGGCGCCCGATGATCGGGAACAGCACCGGGCTGCTGCTCGGCCACCAGAGCGGATCGGCATTCCACAACAATTCATGCTGGCCGACACACCAGCGGCGCAACTCGCCGCCCAGCAGCGCGATCTCGGCGCAGGCGTCCGGTTGGCGCAGCGTCACCCGTTGCGAGTCATCAGTCATTCTGTACCACCTGGCCCGTTCTGAAGGTATTGACAACCCCCTCGGAGCTGATGCCCGCGGCTCCTGTTCTGCCTGCGCAGATCGGGACGGACAGAAGGGCCAGCGCCTCTGGCAGTGGCACGTCCAGCGAACGCAGTGTGCATGGGGGCAGCTTCATGTCAAGGAACTGCCAGGTTTGCATCAGCTGGCACCGTCGCGCCCAGCGCGTCGAGCCGTGCGTACAAGGTGGCCCTGGAGACGCCGAGCAACCGTGCCGCAGCGACCTTGTTGCCCTTCGTGACCTCCATCGCCGCCTTGATGGCCGCCCGTTCGAGTTCTGCTACCTGTTCGGCCAGCGGCCTTATCAGGCCCGGCTCAGCCGGAGCGTCCGCCTTAGCAGCGAGCGCGACAACCTGCGACGGTGCAATCTGCTCGATCCCGGCCTCACGCAGAACCATTTCCAGCACCTGGCGGTCGATGCGCAGGGAATCGCTGCGCATCGTCGCCTGCTCGAGCACATTGCGCAGTTCACGGATATTGCCGCGCCAGGTCTGCGCACACAGCAGCTCCATCGCCTCGGTAGTCAGCTCGGCAAACGCCGACCCGTTGCGAAATGCCGCGTCGTCATTGAGCGCCTCGACCAGTGCCGCAATGTCGCTGCGCCGGTCGCGCAGCGGCGGGATCCGGATCGGCAGCACATTGAGGCGGTAATACAGGTCTTCGCGGAATCGGCCCTCGCGCATCCAGGCGGTCAGATCACGCGACGTGGCAGCGATCACGCGCACGTCGAACGGCACCAGCTGGTTTGACCCCAGCGGTTCGATCTCGCCTTCCTGCAACGCGCGCAGCAGCTTGGCCTGTAGGCCCAGCGGCATGTCGCCGATCTCGTCCAGAAACAGGCTGCCGCCGTCGGCCAGTTTGAACTTGCCATCGCGCCCCTTGCGCTCGGCGCCGGTAAAGGCGCCCGGCGACACGCCAAAGAACTCGGCCTCGAGCAGGGTGTCCGGCACGGCCGCGATATTGACACTTACCAGCGGCCCGCCGGCGCGGCTGGATGCGGCATGGATGGCATGCGCCAGCAACTCCTTGCCGGTGCCGGTCTCGCCGAGCAGCAATACCGGGCTGTTGGATTGGGCCGCGCGCCGCGCCTGTCGCTTGACCTCCACCGCGGCCGAACTGGTGCCAACAAAACTGGCGAAGGTGTATTTGGATGGCCGCGCGCCCGCGCTGCGACCACTGCCCAGGGTCAGACGCTGGGACGCCAGTTCGCTGCGCGCCTCGTCCAGATCGCGCTGCATCAACGCGAACTTGCTGATCAGTGGCTGCAGCGTGGTCTCGGGATGGTCGAAAAGAACGATCCCGATCGCGCCAATCACCGCGTTGTCGTCGTCGCGCAGCGGAATCCGGCTGACGACAAAGGTCCCGGCGCGGTTGGTCAGCAGGTCGATCAGATAGGCCTCGCCGGTCTCCAGCACCCGGCGCATCTGGGTGTTGGGGATCACCTCCTCGACCATGTGGCCCAAGAATTGGTCGAGCGAGGAAAAACCCAGCGCCGGCAAAAAGCGCTGGTAGCCCTCGTTGACCCAGACGATGCGCCCGCTCCGATCGACCAGGAACATGCCTTGGCTGATGCTGGAGAACAGGTGGAACATCGAGCGCGCGGCCAGCTCCAGGATGCCCTGCGCGTCCAGCGGCAGGCCATGGATGCCACCGATTGCGGTTGGCGGCAGTGGCGGCACGGCGTCGGCGATCGGGTCGGGCATGCGGGAATGGTAACGCCCACCCCGAAAACGCGAACAGCCGGCGTAGCCGGCTGAAAAAAGGACAACCGGCTCCCCGGCTGTGCCATGGACTACATCACCGCACACATGCGGCGGCAGGGGGCCGCCGCCGATTACTTCGGAATAATGACGCTGTCGATCACATGGATCACACCGTTGTCGGCAACGATGTCGGTGGCAGTGACCTTGGCCTGATCGACCATCACGCCCGACATCGTCGACACGGTCAGGCTGGAGCCCTGCACGGTCTTGACCATGCCGGCCTTGACGTCCGCGGCCATGACCTTGCCCGGCACCACGTGGTAGGTCAGCACGGCGGTGAGCTTGGCCTTGTCCTTGAGCAGGGCGTCCAGGTCCGCCTTTGGAATCTTGGCAAATGCGGCATCGGTCGGCGCGAACACGGTGAACGGGCCCTTGCCCTTGAGCGTGTCGACCAGCCCGGCGGCTTTCAGTGCGGCGGCCAGGGTGTTGAAGTTTCCGGCGGACACGGCGGTATCCACGATGTCCTTGGCCTGTACCGAAAAGGCGGCGCCGAGTGCAATAACGGTGGCGATGAGGGATTTCTTCATGCGAATCTCCAGGAATGAAATGCTGGAACACCAGCGCGCGCCAAAAATGTGGCGCAGGAGGAATTTATACCAATTCGTTTTCACTTTGAACTGTATGGTTATTTTTAGCTCAGTGCAGTCTTAATTAATCCTGCCCCGAATTCGGCGACCGAGGTGTGCGGCTAATCAGGCCAAACGGCTACCATGACCGAACATGTTCCACCAGACTTTTTTTGCCGGCCCATCCTCCCGAACTGGCCCTTTTACCATGATCCATGAACTCTATGCCTACCTGCGCGTTGGCGACAGCCAGCGCGCCTTCGACTTCTACCGCACCGCCTTCGGAGCAACCGAGAAGTTCCGCCTGACCGAACCCTCCGGTCGCATCGGTCACATGGAGCTCGACTTCAATGGCACGACGCTGATGCTCAGCGACGAGTTTCCGGAATACGGCATGCTGGGCCCTCGGCCCGGCGAGAAGGCGCCGGTGAACCTGCATCTGCATGTTGACAACGCCGACGAGTTGGTCCAGCGGGCGCTGGACGCCGGCGCCACGCTGGAGATGGCCTGCACCGACCAGTTCTACGGCGAGCGCACGGGTGTCGTGATCGACCCGTTCGGCCACCGCTGGATGCTCGGCCACCAAATTGAGCGACTGACGCCCGAAGAGATGCAGCGGCGCTACACGGCGTTGATGGTACCGACACAGACCTGACTGTCCGCCGCGCCGCGCAGGGCCGACATTGCACGCCCTCGCGCCGGCGACCCAGCTGACGCCAGACTGTTACAGAATGAAATGGGACGTCATCGCGACCCGCACATAATCGCGCCATGACACGCCATGCACTACTTCTGCTGGCCGCCGCGCTGCTGATGCCGGCAACGCCGGTGCCCGCCGAGACCCGTTCATTCCGTTGCAAGAATGACCTTGTCAATCTGGGAGACATCAAGGCATCGGCGTTGCTCAAATGTGGTCAGCCGTTGGCCCAGGACAGTTTCTGCATACCGGTTGCGGTCATTGCGGTCCACCCGGCGGTGCCCGCGGCTCCAGTCGCATCGGGGTCTGTACGCGCGACAACGACCCTTGTCACCGCGGGTGCATGCCAGAACGTGGACGAATGGACCTACAACCCAGGCCGCGGGCAGTTCCTGACGACGCTCCGGTTTGAGTCCGGCAGGCTCACCAGCATCACCTACGGCGACCGCGTCAAGTAAGGTAAGGTAAGGTAAGCGTGCCCGGCCGCGCAGACACTGGCCGCGGCGATCTGGCGCCTGCAGCAAACGGATCAGGCCGCGCGACGGCGCGCGCTGGAACGCCAGCGGATCAAGCGCGGCAACACCAGAACGGCCACTACAACGGCAAGCAGCGCGGCCGACATCGGCCGCTCCACGAACACCATCCAGTTGCCCTCGCCCATCGACAAGGCATTGCGCATCTGCGCCTCGGCCAGCGGCCCGAGGATCATGCCCACCACCACCGGCGCGGTGGGGAAGTCATAACGCCGCATCACGACACCGATCAGGCCGATCGCATACAGCAGCACCAGGTCGAACCCGCTCTGGCGCATGCCGTACACACCCACCGTCGCGAAAATCAGGATGCCGGCGTACAGGTAGGGCTTGGGAATCTTCAGCAGCTTGACCCACAGGCCGACCATCGGCAGGTTCAGGATCAGCAACATGACATTACCGATGTACAGCGAGGCGATCAGCGCCCACACCAGATTGGCCGACGTGGTGAACAACTGTGGCCCCGGCTGAATGCCGTAATTCTGGAACGCGCCGAGCAGGATGGCCGCGGTGTTGGAGGTCGGTATGCCTAGCGTCAGCAACGGAATCAAGGTGGCCGTGATGGCTGCATTGTTGGCCGCCTCGGGCCCGGCGACGCCCTCGATGGCACCGACCGTGCCGAACTCGGATTTGTCCCTGGCCACCTTTTTCTCGGTCGCGTAGCTCAGGAAGGTCGGTATCTCGCTGCCCCCGGCCGGGATGGTGCCAAACGGAAAGCCGATCGCGGTGCCACGCAGCCAGGCGGGCCAGGAGCGCCGCCAATCCGACTTGCTCATGTGTACCCGGCTAAGCTTGTTCTGTGTCTCCGGCGGACCACCCTCGTACAGCACCGCGTACAGGGCCTCGGCCACTGCAAACAGGCCCACTGCCACCAGCACGATCTCGATGCCGTCGAGCAGTTCCGGCACACCGGCGGTGTAACGCGCCTGGCCGGATATCTGGTCCATGCCGATCAGACCCGCGGCCAGGCCGACAAACAAAGCGACCATACCGCGCAGCGTGCTGCGGCCCAGCACCGCGCTGACAGTGGTGAAAGCCAGCACCATCAGCATGAAATATTCCGGCGGCCCGAGCTTGACCGCGAAATTGGCCAGTAGCGGCGCGAACAGGGTCACCAGCACGGTGGCGATGGTTCCGGCCACGAACGAGCCGACCGCGGAGGTGGCCAGCGCGGCGCCGGCGCGTCCGCTCTTGGCCATCTTGTTGCCCTCCATCGCGGTGATCATGCTGCCGGTTTCGCCCGGCGTGTTGAGCAGGATGGAGGTGGTTGAGCCGCCATACATGGCGCCGTAATAGATGCCGGCGAAGAAAATCATCGACGCGGTGGCATCGACCTTGGTTGTGATCGGCAGCAGCATCGCCACGGCCACCGCCGGCCCTATGCCCGGCAGCACGCCAACCGCCGTACCGATCGCGCAGCCCACGAAACACCAGACCAGGTTGATCGGGGTTGCAGCGGTCGCAAAACCGAGCAGGAGTTGGTTCCACAGATCCATGCTAAAGCCCGCCCGGTAAGCGGAAAGGCGCGCGAGACTCCCTGCGGGTGCAGTGAACGAAGCGCTCCTGGGGGCTCACACTAGATCCAGCCGGTAGATGTCAGCCCGGGCAGATTGATTGCCAGCAGCTTGGTAAACATCCAGTAGACCGGCGCCGCAATCGCGCCACCGGTCAGTACGTCACGCACCGTCTGGGGCACCTCGCCCCGTTGCGGCGGTACACCGCCATGCCGATCCGCATGGCGCAGTCCACGCACCGCGAGCGCAAAGCACAGCGAACAACTCAGGATGAAGCCGATAGTGGTGATCAGCGCCGCATTGGCCAGCAAGCCGGCCGACATCCAGCCGAACCCGGGCCAATAGCCATGCTCGGCCCCGCTGGGTTCCTCCATGTCACGGTAGCCGCCGGTACGGGCCTGCCAGATCACCAGGACGCCGCACACCAGCATGACGCAGCCCACGACCCAGGGCAGAAAATTGGGACCAACGCCCGAATAGCCGGCGCTGGACGGAAAGTCGATCGCACCGGTAATGATGACAGCTGCGACGGCGAGCAACCCGACCCCGATCAGGGTCTGCGGGCCGGGTGCGCCGCCGCGGCGAATCACAGCATGCCTGCCAGGTGCATGGTGCCGCGCAGGCTGGCAAACGACTCATCGACGAATGCGTCAAACGCCTTGCCGCTTAGCAGCGCAGGCGTCCATTTGTTGGCCTCCAGTGCCTCTTGCCAGGCTGCCGACTTGGTGGCCTTGATCACCATGTCGGTCAGCACTGCGCGCTGGGCGTCGGTGATGCCAGGGGCGCCATACACGCCGCGCCAGTTGCCCAGCACCACGTCGTAGCCCATTTCCTTCATGGTCGGCACACTCACACCGGGCAGGCGTTTCTCGGAGGTGACCCCGATCGCGCGCATCTTGCCCGCCTTGATGTACTCGGCAAACTCGCTGTAGCCACTGCCACCCACGGTGACGTTGTTGCCCAGGATGGCCGCAACCGCCTCGCCGCCGCCACGAAACGCGATGTAGTTGACCTTTTTCGGATCGACACCGACCTTGCCGGCCAGCATCGAGGCCGAGATATGCTCGGTCGAGCCCTTGGAGCCGCCGCCCCATTTCACACTGCCCGGGTCCTTCTGGAACTGCGTGACAACGTCTTTCATGGTCTTGAGCGGCGACTCGGCAGGCACCACGAACACGTTGTACTCGCTGGTCAGACGCGCGATCGGCGTCAGCTTGTCCAGGCCGATCGGCGGCTTGGTGGTGATGATGCCGCCCAGCATCACCGCACCCATCACCATCAGCGCGCTTTCATCACCCTTGCTGGCATTGGCAAACTGGGCCAGGCCGATGACGCCGGCAGCGCCGCCCTTGTTGTCGTACTGCACAGTGTCGGCTGCCTTGCTTTCGATCAGCGCCTTGCCCAGGGCACGACCGGTACCGTCCCAGCCACCACCCGGATTGGCAGGAATCATCATCTTGACGCTGGGACCAGCGAATGCAGATATCGGCAAGGTGCCGGCGGCCGCGGCGGCCAGCATGGATTTGAGGAAGGTATCGCGACGCATGGCGTGTCTCCTGATAGTAATGAACACGACGATGATGCACGCATCGGCTGTCAGTCGGCTGTCCGAATTCCTCAGGGTAAACACCGATGCCAACCGATGGCCGGCGCCAGCGACCCGCACGACACACGCAACGCGGACAATACGCGTCACACCCACCATGACGCCATGCGATTGCTGCTGATCGAAGACGACCCTGACCTGCAGACCAGCCTGCGCCGCACGCTGGAGCGCAAGGGCATGGAGGTGAAACTGTGCGCAGACGGGCGCCAGGCGCTGGCACAGTGGCAGCAACTGGCCCCCGACGTGGTGTTGCTTGATCTGAGCCTGCCCGGACTGGACGGCCTGGAGGTACTGGCCCAGGCCCGCAAGTGCGCTCTGGGTACGCCGGTGCTGATACTGACGGCGCGCGGCACCGTGGGCGACCGCATCGTCGGACTCAATACCGGAGCCGACGACTACCTGTCCAAGCCGTTCGATCTGGACGAGCTGGAGGCCCGCATCCGCGCCCTGCACCGGCGCGCGGGCGGCGCGGCCGATGAGTCCTCCAGCGAGGCCGCCCTGTGCGGCCACTTGCGCCTTGACAGCACCAGCGGTGCGATCCACCACGGCTTCAAGGTGCTGGACCTGAGCCCCCGCGAAGCGCGGCTGCTGCGCGCCCTGATGCAGCGGCCCGGCCGCGCGGTGGGCAAGGAGCAGTTGTTCGATGTGGTCTTCCCCGGCGCTTCTGAAGTGCAGTATGAAGCGATCGAGGTCGTGGTGTACCGCCTGCGCAAGAAGCTGGCCGGCACCGGCACCGCGCTGGTAACCCTGCGCGGCCTGGGCTACCTTCTCAAGGCTGAAACCTGATATGCAACTGCCCCCACGCGCGTTGTCGCTGCGCCGCTATCTGTTGCTGGGCATCCTGGTGCCCACCGGCCTGTTCATGCTGGTCAATACCGTCACCTTGTACCGGCAGGCGCTGTCAGCGGTCAACACCGCCTATGACCGCACGTTGCTGGCATCGGCCAAGTCGATCGGCGAATTACTGGAAGTCGAAGGCGAAGGTGCCCAGGCGCGTTTTCGTACCAATGTGCCCTACTCCGCACTGGAGGCTTTCGAGGCCGATAACCGCAGCCGCATGGTGTACCGGATCTCCAACGTACAGGGCGAACTGATCGATGGCTCGCCCGAGCTGCCGTTGTGGCGCGGACGGTTGCCGAACCAGGGGCCGTATGCGGCGCTGGTCGACTTCTACGACGACCGGGTGCGGGGCGACGATGTCCGGGTTGCGGTATTGCTGCAACCGGTGGCAAGCCGCAACGGCCTGGGCATGGTGACGATCCAGGTCGCGGAAACGCTGGAATTGCGCCGCACGCTGGCGCGCCGAATCCTGGTCGACACGCTGGTGCGCCAGAGCCTGCTGGCCGTTGTGATCGCGCTGGTCGTGGTGCTGGTGGTGCAACGCGCGACCCGACCGGTGCGCGCGCTCAGCGCCAGCCTGCGCAGCCGCGCCGAAGGAGACCTCACCGCCATCGACGCGCCCGACCTGCCGCGCGAACTGCTCCCGCTGGTCGATGCCACCAACCAGGTCATGGCGCGACTGCTGGCCCTGCTGGAACACCAGAAGCGATTTGTGCGCGATGCATCGCACCAGCTGCGTACGCCGCTGGCGGTGCTCAAAGTACAGGTGCAGTCCGCGCTGCGTGGCGACGTGGACAAGACCCAGGCCTTGCAGGAGATCAACGGCACAGTCGAACGCGCCACCGTGCTGGCCAACCAGATGCTGGCGCTAGCCAAGATCGAACAGCTGCGCCAACAGGCCGACACGGTGGTGCTCGACCTGTCGGGCATCGTGCGCGCAGTGGCACTGGACCTGTCGCCCCTGATCGCCGACAAGCACCTGGACTTCGAGATCCAGACCATGCCGGCGCCCATCCGCGCACACGAATGGATGTTGCGCGAACTGGTGCGTAACCTGCTGCACAACGCATTACGATACGCGCCGGCACAATCAGCCCTGGCAGTTCGGCTGGTGACCGACCGGCAATTCGCCGGGCTGACCATCGCGGACAACGGGCCGGGCATCAGCGGCGCACTGCGCGAACGGCTGTTCCAGCCCTTCTCTGCCGGCCAAAGCCGCAGCGGCTCGGGGCTGGGACTGATGATCTGCCGTGAGATCACCAATGCACTGGGCGGCCAGATCGTGCTGAACAACCGCCTGGAGAATGGCCATGTGGCGGGCCTGGTTGCGACGGTGCGTCTGCCGCTTGCTGCCACCGGAAGCGGCAAGATGGTTCACAATCTGCCGTAATGGAAAAAATGCGGATCGACAAATGGCTATGGGCGGCGCGGTTCTACAAGACCCGCAGCCTGGCTACCGATGACATCCAGAGGGGCCGGGTGCAGATCAATGGCGCCGAAGTCAAGCCAGCGCGTGAGGTCAAGCCCGGCGACACGGTGGTATTGCGCCATACCGGTTTCACGCGCACCGTTGTCGTTCGCGCGATCAGCGACAAGCGCGGATCTGCGCCGGCGGCGCAACAACTGTACGAGGAAACTCCCGCAAGCAGCGCATTGCGGGCCCAGGCACAGGAACAGCGGCGCATGGGAACAGAGCCGGCGCTGACGCTGCAACATGGCCGCCCGACCAGGCAGGACCGCCGGGCCGTCGAACACGCCTGGGGTGATCGCTGGAGCGCATCGCTCGACTCCTGATTGCCACCGCCTGACAGCCGGCACACGGCCGCCCAAGGCGATGTCAGTGCACGTTCAACGGCTCGGTATCCTCGAACTCGACCACCGCCTCTTGATCGGCCATGGCATTGAGCCACGCCTGCCAGGCGCTTTCGCTGTTCTCCTCGATCACCTGCGGCTGGGGCAGCGGCTCACCAAACACGAAGTCCAGCAGCACCGCCGATACGCTTCGCGGCTGTGTTTCCATGGTCTTTCTCCGTCTCCATCGCATGTTTCAAATCTAACGCAAACACCTGGAAATTCGCGCTTGGCAACTGTAAAACACACGCAGGCACGGCGCCGCGCGATGGTCGCGCGATGGGCTTGTGGCTGGCTCTGGTCGCACGGGTTCGGACTTGCGCCAGGCGACCGTTCGCGCTGGCGCGACCCGGGAGCCGGCAGACCGTGCGCGCAGTCGTGATCCGGCGTCAGCCCGGCAACGCCACCAGCGCCGCGGCGAGGTCGTGCAGGTAGAAGTTCATCTCGCGCGCCGCCGCGAGGTCGTGCAGCGTCTGCAGCTGCTCGCGCAATGCGGCGCTGCGTTCGCCCTGTCCATGTCGCATCAGAACCCGACCCCTGGCGACGATGAAGTCAGCCCACGGAAACGGCTCGGCCGCGACAAAATTCTCCAGCGCGTTGCAGTAGCGCTGGACGTTGTTCCATTCCGATCCCGCAAGCGACGCCTGAATCGCGAAGTCGTAGAAAGTGAAGCGGTTGTGGCTCAACGCGTTGGTGGCCATCACCCGTTCGCCGTTGGCCAGCGCCAGGCTGCGCTCCTGCGCAGTCGTCGCGATGATGGCCTGCGCCCCATACAGCTGTGCGCCGACGAAATCCAGACCCCGCTCGATGCGTCTGGCGATGCCAAACGCCGTTTCCAGGTGTCCGCTGGCGCTCGCGTGGTCGCCACTGCGCAACACCAGCAAGGCGTGGAAGAACCAGATCATCGACTCGAAACGCGGGCCGCCCATGGTCTTGGTCAGCTCGAGCGATCTTTCGACATGGCCCATGGCCTCGCGGTAGTTGCCGCGGATGCAACCGTCGACCATGACCAGTTGCCCACGCGCCATCAACTCGGCGCGCGGGTTGTGCATGCGACTGGCCTGCTCGATGGCACGCCGGCTCACTTCCATGGCACGCTTCAGGTCCAGCATGTAATACGCCGACCACGAGACCATGGGCAGGTAAGCGATCTCGACCTTGAGGAAGCCCTGGGCACTCGCCATGTCGACACATTGCTGGATCAAGCGCGCGCCGGTCTGCACCTTGGCCAATGCGTAACTGGCATCGCCCAAGCCGCCCAGCGCCGCACATTCGGCCTCGGCCGAACCGGCCTGGCGCGCGAACTCCAGGGCTTTTTGATGCTCCAGCTGGCATTCTGGCGAACGCCCCATCGCAAACAGCAGGTTGCCGCGCAACTCGTGCAGACGGGAAAGATCCAAAATCAGCCCGGCCTGTACCGCCAGAGGTTCGGCTTCCTGCAACAGCTCCAAGCCGTCGGTGATGCGGTCCAACAGGCGCATGCCGGACGCCATCGCAATCAACACCAACGCACGCTCGGCGTCGGATCGTGCCAGCGCGATGGCTTGTCCGCTGACCTCGATCGCCGCGCTGGCGTGGCCGATGGCCAGCAGCAGGCGGGCTCGTGCCAGGCTCAATGCATAGCCCTGGTCGGCCAGGTCTGGAAGCTTGAGCGCTCGATCGACCAGCGCCAGTGCCTCGGTAGTGTGGTACTGACCAGACTGCGCACAGCTGGCCTGCAGATACGCCGAGGCCGCCCGCGGGTCTTCGGCGCGCTCGAAATGTTCAGCCGCCAGCAGCACATCATGCGGCAGCACCCATTGGCCTGCCTGCTGGTGCAGCTGGCGCCGGCGCACATTGAGCATCGAACCGTAGGCACCGTCGCGGATCAACGCATGGCTGAACACCATGTCATCGCCGTGCGGGCGCAGCAGGAACTGATCCACCAGCGGCCGCGCGTCGTAGGCCGGGTCACCGACCAGATGGCGGATCACCGACAGCGGCGCCCGCTGACCCCAGACTGCAGCGGCCTGCAACGCACTCTTGTCCTGCGCCTCGAGCCGGTCCATGCGCGCCTGGATCAGCGCCTGGATCGAACCGGGCAGCTTGTTCGCGCTCTCGTCGCCGGCGTTGAGCAGCAATTGCTCCAGGAACAACGGGTTGCCCTCGGCACGTTCGACACAGCTGCGCAGCAGCGCGTCGGAAATCGACGCCGCGCCAGCAGCCAGGCGCAAGGCCTCATCGGCCGCCAATGGCTGCAGATCCATGCTGGTCACCGGCAATCCGTGCAACGCGGTTCGCCATTCTCCCATGCTGGGGTCGCCGGCAAAACGCGTCGTCAGGATCACCAGCACCGGCCCGCTGGCGGTCTGGTTCAGCATCGGCACCAGTTGCGCCAACGTCCACGGGTCGGCCCAATGGATGTCCTCGATCAGCAACAGCGTTGGCGCCAGCGCCATTTGCGATCGCAGCAACCAGGCCAGCGCGTCGAGCGTGGAATTGCGCCGCACCGACGCGTCAACCGCCGATAGCAGACCCCGCACATCCGCGGGCGGCGTCACATCGAGCAGTTCATACAGGTAGGGCTGGAGGTCGGCACCATCACCGCCGCTGGCCATGCCCTGCGTGATCGCTGCTGCACGGCCGCCCTCATCGGCGTCCGCCGCCAGCCCGAGCCAGTCCTGCACCAGGACGCGGATCGCGTCGTGCCCCGTGCGGGCGCCAAAGTCCAGGATCGTCGTCGCATGGCAGTCCATGCCGCGCTCGCGCGCACAGTCGACGAACTCGGCGACCAGGCGGGACTTGCCCAAGCCGGGATCGCCCCGCACAAAGATCAGGCGACCCCGTTGGCGATCCATGCAGGCCTGCACCAGGGTCTCGAATTGCTGCATCTCCTCGGCGCGCCCCACCCGCGGCCGGCTGCCGACCTGCCCGCCGGTGCGTGTGCCAAGGATCCGATAGGGCAACAACGGGCGCTCCTTGCCCTTGACTTCCACTGCGACGCCGGCTACGACCTCGAAATGGTCCGCGATCTGCTGCCAGGTCTGGGGACTCACGACCACCTCGCCCGGTTGCGCCAGCCCGCGCAACCGGGCCGCGGTGTTGACCGTATCACCGGTCAAGGTGTAGTCGCCCGATCGCGAATCGCTGCGCCGGGCGATCACCAGCCCGGTATGCACGCCAGTGTGCATCGACAATTGCCGGCCCAGGCGCGCCTGCAGGCCCGAGGCGATGGCATCGACCGCCGCATGCAATTCCAGCGCCGCACGAACAGCGCGCCGCGCGTCATCGCGGCGCGCGATCGGCACGCCAAACATGGCCATCACCTCGTCACCAACGAACTGGTTCACACGCCCTCCATGGCGCTCGATCACTGCCACCGCCGCGAGCTTGATGCGCGACATGATCTGCTCGACCTCTTCGGGGTCGAACGCCTCGTTGAGCGCGGTGTAACCGGTCAAGTCGGAGAACATCACCGTGGCGTGACGGCGCTCGCCTTCCTCAGCGACGCCGGCATGCAGGCGTACAGGCGCCTGTGCATCGCCGCCGCCCGCCGGTGTGGCCGCGGCCGTTGCCGTCGCGCGAGCCTGGGCCGGGGCCGTTGCCGGGGCGACGGCGACCAACGCCGCGCCGGCCTTCTGTAGCCGCTTACGATCTCCCAGCGAGGCCACGCCCAGCTCACGCAGGTCTGCGTCCAGCAGATCGGGCAGCAGATCGACCGAGACATCCTGCGCAACAAAAGCGGGCGCGTATTTGCCCAATCCGTGGGATTCGAGCCAGGTTGTGATGTCTGTCATGGTGGGGGGCGCAGTTCCGTGTCGCCGCCAAAGAGGCGTCAACCGCCATTGTGCCGCTGACTCGGCACCCGCACCGCGCCGGACGCCGGGCGGGGCTATTCGTAGCGCTGGCCCAGGGCAAGAAGCTCTGGCGTACCGATCAGCGCATTGAGTTGGTCAAAGTCGAGCATGGCGCCCTGCATCGGTGCGGAGCTCTGATGCTGATGCAGGCTGGCGTAGTACTTCTGCAGCGCGAAGGAGACCGCACGCGCTGTGCCACCGGGAAAGATCACCATCCGAAATCCCTTGTCGCCCAGCGCCGCGGCGCTGTGCACCGGGGTCTTTCCGCCCTCGACCATATTGGCCAGCAGCGCAATGCGGCTGGCGAAGCGGTCACAGGCCTGCGCCATCTGCTCGGGTGTGCGCAACGCCTCGATGAACAGTGCATCGACACCGCAACCAAGATAGGCCTCGGCGCGATCCATCGTGGCGTCCCAGCCCTCGACGGCCAGCGCATCGGTGCGCGCCAGGATCAGGGTCTGCTCCGACTGGCGCGCATCGAGCGCGGCCCTGAGCTTGCCGCACATCTCGGCCACGGGAACCACCGTCTTGCCGTCCAGATGCCCACAGCGTTTGGGGAAGGTCTGGTCCTCCAACTGCAGCATTGCAGCGCCCGCGCGCTCGAACGCGCGCACGGTGCGCATGGTGTTGAGCGCGTTGCCAAAACCGGTGTCTGCGTCAACGATCACTGGCAGCGCCACCCGCTCGGTGATGCGCGCCAGCGTATCGGCGACCTCGGTGGCCGTGGTCAGCCCCACATCCGATCGCCCGAGACGGGTGTAGGCGATCGAGGCACCCGACAGGTAAAGCGCCTCGAAGCCCGATTGTTCGGCAATCAGCGCGGTCAGCCCGTCATAGATGCCCGGGGCCAGCAGCACCCGCGGTTGCTGCAATCGTTGCCTGAGTGTCTGGGTCATGGTTGTGGTTACCTGTTCTCGCCCGCCGGCATGGCACCGGCAAGCATGTCCGCCGCGGTTCCGGCCGCGATCCAGCCGCCGCCCACCGCGCTGAGCAGACCGTTGCCCGATAGATAGCCCCACACCGCATTGCCAGACACACCACGCGCCGCGCCGCCTGCGGCCAGCAGATTGTGAAAGGGCGCGCCGGATGCATGCAGCACCCGGCAATCGGCATCGATATCCAGCCCGCCCTGGGTATGGAACAGCGCACCAGTAACCTTGACCGCATGGTAGGGCGGCACCAGGGAGCGCTCAAAGCGGCGACCCAATGCATCGGGTCCGCCCGGCGCCATTGCCGCCAGGGTGTCGTGCAGCGCATGGGCGTCACAGCCGATCAGACGCGCCAGCGCATCCGGGTCGGCAGCGGTTTTGACCGCACCGGCTTTCTCGAGCTCCAGAAAGTCGGGAAAACTGCGCGCCAGCTCCAGCAGAGCGCCGTCGAACAGGTTCCAGGCTATGCCACCGGGCTGTTCCAGCACATGCACTGCGGCCTCCGAATAACCCTGCGTCTCGTCATGAAAGCGCTTACCCTGGTTGTTGATCTGCACCCCACCTTGCATCATCATGGCCCAGCTCATCAGCGCGCCTTGCGGCGTCGCCCAGGATCCGTGGCCCTGGTAGCCGCCCAGATCGGCCAAACCTGCGCCGATCTGCCGCGCCCAGTGGATCGCGCTTCCGTCATTGCCCACATGGCCCGCAAAGGTCGCCTCCCGCATCTCGGGCAGCAGCGCGCGCACCATCTCCGGACTGCCGCCAAAGCCATTGCAGGCCAGCAGCAACACATCACAACGCAGATGCTCCAGCGAACCATCGGGCCGCACAAAGCCGACACCGCGAACAAGGTCATCGCCGTCCAGGTGCAGGATGCGCACCAGCGCGTCCGTCAAGATGTCGGCGCCCGCGGCCCGGGCGGTCCGCTCCAGGCCGGCCATCAGCGCGGCGCCGGTGTGCTCGGGCACCGCATGCATGCGCCGCGCACGATGTCCCGGATACAGGAAGCCGTCCAGCACCTCGAACACAATGCCCTGCTGCTCCAGCGCATCGATGGCCTGTGCCACCGCCGTGGTGTAGGCCTGCACCAGATGCGCGGCTGCTTCGCCGTGCGCCTTGGCCTGCACATCCTGGGCAAAGGTCTCGCGCGCATCCTGGATGCCCAGCGCGCGCTGCAGCCGGGTTCCGGCCGCGGGAATAAAGCCCGATGACAGGGCCGTCGACCCGGTTGGCCGCGCGTCACGCTCCAGCAATACGCAGTCGATGCCGCGCGCGCGCAGGCCGATTGCCGCGGTCAGGCCACAGGCACCGGCACCGACGATGACCACCGGTGCATGGGGAACGTCGGCCGCCAGGTCGCTGCGCTGTACACGCGTGAAGTTCATGTCTCTTCTCCTGGTCCTTGTGTTTGTCCGCAGCACGGCCAACCGGTCGCAGTCGATGCCACCGTGTTCTCGCGCTCGCCCTGCATCACGTTACGACGTCGCGCCCGAGCCTGCGTCGCAACTGGTTGAGCAATCCGCCCGCCGCAACCATGTCGAGCAAAAATTGCGGTATCGGCTCGCACGGCA
Organism: Rhodoferax sp.; assembly: GCA_031396205.1. GTDB lineage: Bacteria > Pseudomonadota > Gammaproteobacteria > Burkholderiales > Burkholderiaceae_C > CAISIP01. Next base: position 23,677 of record JANNKH010000060.1, on the reverse strand, counting down.
AGGCAACACCGGCGGGCGTCGTGACCGTCAATGCCTGCAGGTCGAGCCTGATGTGCGCGCCGTCCTGCAGTTCGCCGGCACGGGCGCATGTCAACAACAACAGGCCGAGATTGAACGCATTGCGAAAATACAGGCCGCTATAAGAGGGCGCAACAACCGCGCGCACGCCCAGGTGCACCAGCGCAGCGGCCGCCTGCTCGCGCGAGGAGCCGATGCCGAAATTGGCGCCGGCCACCAGCACATCGCCCGGCCGCACCTGGGACGCGAACTCCGGGCGCACTGCCTCCAGACAATGCGGCGCAATGCCCTCGATGCCCAGTTTCATGTAGGCACCCGGTGCCAGCACATCGGTATCGATGTCCTCACCGAACTTCCAGACCCGGTGCGCGGATACCGACGCCGACTGCGCCTGCGCGGGTGCCAGCGGCGTGGCTTCGGACTGCAATGGCGATGTCACTGCAGCATCTCCCGTGGATCGCTGATACGCCCGCGCAGCGCCGACGCAGCCACTGTATAGGGCGAAGCCAGGTAGACCTGGGCGCTGGCAGATCCCATGCGCCCCTTGAAGTTGCGTGCGGTTGTGGCGATCACATGGGCGCCATCGGGAATGCTGCCGCCATAGCCGGAACAGGCGCCACACGACGTCGGCAACACCTCGGCTCCAGCCGCACGCAGTATTTGCATCACACCCTCTTTTTCCGCCAGCGCCTGGTCGTGCAGGCTGGCCGGCGCCACCATCAAGCGCACACCCGGCGCCACATGCTGCCCATCGAACACCTGTGCCGCGGCACGCAGGTCATCCAGCTTGGCGCCGGTGCAGGCGCCGATATAGGCGACCTGGATGTCGACATCGGCAAACGCGTCCACCGCCCGCGTGTTGGCGGGGCTGTGCGGGGCGGCGACCTGCGGCGCCAGTGTCGCGGCATCGAACACATGGTCGACGGTCGGCGCGTCGTTGTCGGTGCACCAGTCCTCGTCTGCTGCCACGGTGACACCCGCTGCGGCAAGCCAGCCGCGGGTGGTCGCGTCGGGCGCGATCAGCCCGGTCTGCGCCCCCATCTCCGCACTCATGTTGGCCATGGTCATGCGCTCGGGCATCGACAGCGCGCGCACCGCCTCGCCGGCGAACTCCACCGCCTGGTACTGGCCGCCGTTCATGCCGAAGCGACCGATCATGTGCAACACCATGTCCTTGGCCGTCAGCCCCTTGGCCAGCCGGTTGTGCCACAGCATGCGCAGGGTTTGCGGCACGCGTACCCACAGCTCGCCGGTGACCACCACGCCCAGCATCTCGGTTGCACCGATGCCGAACATGTAGGCGCCGAAGGCTCCACCGGTTGGTGAATGCGAATCGCCCCCGACACAAAACATGCCGGGCCGGATGTGCCCCTTTTGCGGCAGCACGACATGGCAGATGCCGATGCTGTCATAGACATGCGGCAGTTGCTGCTCCTGCGCCCAGTCGCGCGCGATGCGCACGATGCGGCGCGACTCGTCATCGCGCTCCGGCACGTAGTGGTCCATCACCAGCACCACCTTGGACTTGTCCCAGATCGAGGCGCCCAGTTCTTCGAGCATCGGCTTGAGCCGGCGCGGACCCGACGAGTCGTGGAACATCGCCAGATCCACCTTGCAATTGACGATGTCGCCAGGCACGACATGGGCCATGCCGGCAGCCCGGGCAATCAGTTTTTGCGCCAAGGTGCGCGCTGGCAATGGTTCGCTGCTCATGTCATTTCTGGTCGTTTTCCGTTGGGCCTTGCCGCGCGGGCATTCATTCCGACAGGCTCTCCTTGACCGATATCCGGGCGTCGATGCTGCCAACCTGCGACACATCCATCTGGTACTCGTACCGATCCGGCCGGTACAGGCCATGCAACCATTGCACCGGCCTGTCGTTTGCATCGAACACCAGGCGGCGCACGGCGAGCAGGGCGGTGCCGACGGCAACACCCAGTTCGGCGGCCACCACCGCGTCAGCCTGGCGAGCCGACACCGTTTGCCGTGCGCGGCCCATCACCACGCCCGACTCCTCGATCAGGCGCAGGATCGGCTTGCGCAACAAGTCCTTGCGCCCGAAGCGGCTGGCCAGTTCGTCGGGCACATAGGTGGTGATGTGCGATACCGGACCGAGTTTGGAACTGCGCCGGCGCACCGCTTTTTGAACCTTGGCGCCGAACGGGATCTGCAATGCCTCGGCCACAGGGTGCGACGCATGGATGGTACGCACCTCGATCACCTTGACCGTGGTGCGCAGGCTCATGTTGACGATGTTCTCCAGCAGGCCGCTCAAGCCCTGGACGCCGCGCCCACCCTGGGCCGATTCGCCCGACTGCGCCGGGCGCGCCGGCGACGGATGGGTTCCGCGTCCCGCCCGACGGATGATCAGGCCATCGTCGGACAATTGCTCCAGCGCCCTGCGCACGGTCACCCGTGCGGCAGCAAACTCCTTGCTCAACGCCACTTCCGACGGCAGGCCGTCGGCGAAACGCCCCTCATGCAATTGCTCGCGCAGCACCAGATAGATCTGGTGGTACTTGGGCAGCGGGAGTGCAGGAGCCATGCGCTACAGCCCCAGGTAGTTCTTGCGCAGGTCCGGATCAGCCGCCAGATCGCAGGCGACGCCCTGCATTGCAACGCGGCCGTTCTCGATGATGTAGCCCCGATGCGCAACGGCCAGCGTCTGCACCGCGTTCTGCTCCATCAGCAAAATGGCCTGGCCCTCGCGGTTCATTCGCACGATCAGCGCGAACATCTCCTCGACCAGCAACGGCGACAAGCCCAGCGACGGCTCGTCCATGATCAGCAGCACGGGTTCGGCCATCAGCCCGCGCCCGATTGCCAGCATCTGCTGTTCGCCACCGGACAGGGTGCCGGCCGACTGGCTGAAACGCTCTTTCAAGCGCGGGAAGATCGCCACCACCTTGTCCAGGTTGTGGGCGCGCCGTTGCCGGCCCCGAACCAGGCTTCCGGTCTCCAGGTTCTCGCGCACATTGAGGTTGGGGAAAACGCGCCGCCCCTCGGGGACATGGATCAATCCGCGCTTGACGATCTCCGATGAACCCAGGCCCACCAGCTCCTCACCCTGAAACCGGATCGAGCCGGAGAACGGCTTGTACAGCGCAGAAATGTTGTTGTTCAATGTGGACTTGCCAACGCCGTTGCTGCCCAGCACCGCAACGATCTCGCCCTTGCCCACGTCCAGGTCGATGCCGCGCAGTATCTCGATGCTGCCGTAACCGGCATGCAGTTGGCGCACCTCAAGCATGGGCATGCTCCGCCGGCGCAATGGCGGCCGAGTCCGCACTGCCGCGCCCCAGATAGGCCTCGATCACGGCCGGATCGGCCACCACTTGCTGTGGACTGCCCTGCGCAATGATCTTGCCGTAGGACAACACATGGATGTGGTCGGACAGGCTCATCACCGCATGCATGACATGCTCGATCAGCAACACCGTGACACCGCTGTCGCGGATCAGCCGGATGATCGCGATGATCTCCAGGATCTCGGACGGATTGAGGCCGGCCATCACCTCGTCGAGCAACAACAGCCGGGGTCCGGTTGCCAGCGCGCGGGCCAGTTCGAGCCGCTTGCGCCCTGCCACGGTCAGGTCGGCTGCGGGCTGTTCGAGCATCGCCTGCATGCCGACCTTGCCCGCCACGGCGCGCGCATGCTCCCAGGCCTGCTTTCGGTCGGCGTACTTCTGGTAAGCGCCGACAGCGATGTTTTCATGCACTGTGAGCTTGGCGAATGGCTGTGTGATCTGGAAAGTGCGCACCATGCCGGCGCGCGCAATGCGGTGCACCGGCCATCCGGTGATGTCCTGCCCCATGAACTGCACCCGGCCGCCATTGACCGGCAGGAAGCCGGCGATGCAGGCAAACAGGGTCGTCTTGCCGGCGCCATTGGGGCCGATCAGCGCCACGATGCGGCCCTGCTCCACCTGCAGGCTGGCATCGTCGACCGCCCGCAGGCCGCCAAACACCTTGCTCAGGTTCGATACCTGCAACATCATGGCTTGCTCCCGGGCTTGCCGCGCTTGCGGCTGAACAGGTCGATCAGGCCATTGGGCAGGAACGCGATGATCACCACCAGCAACGCGCCATACAGCACCAGCGACAGGCCCTGGATCTGCGTCAGCGTTCGCGTCACATCGCTGACCAGGGCCAGCAGCACCGAACCGACCAGCGGGCCGTACACGGTGCCGGCGCCGCCGATCATGCTCACCAGCAGCATCTCGATCGACTTGTCGACGCCGAACGCGATCAGGGGATCGATATACAGGAAATACTGCGCGAAGAAGCAGCCGCCGACGCCACCGATCGCGCCCGAGATCAGCATCACCTTGACCTTTTCGGCGAACACGTTGATGCCCAGGGCCCGGGCCGAATCCTCGTTTTCGCGGATCGCCGCAAGTTGGGCACCAAAGCGCGAACGCCGCATCCATTCGGCCAGCGCCACCGAGCCCGCGGTCAGCAACAAGATCAGAAAGTAAAAGCCGCTGCGTTCGGCGAACTGCAGGTTGGCCGCGCCGATCTTCATCGGAATCAAGAGGCCGATTCCGCCACCGGTGATGCCGATCGAGTTGCTGACGATGCGCAGCACCTCGGCAAATGCCAGCGTGATCAGTGCAAAGTACGAACCCTTCAGACCGGCGCGAAACGACAGCACGGCAATCACGCCGCCTACCAGCGCGCCGGCCAGCGCCGCGACCGGCAGCCCCAGCCAGGGCGAGATGCCCAGGCGCATCTGCACGATGGTGGACGCATAGGCGCCGACCCCAAAAAACGCGACATGGCCGAACGACAGCTGCCCGGCAAAGCCGCCGGAGATGTTCCAGGACTGGCCGATGAACGCATAGAACAGCGCCAGCACGCCAAAATTGACCATGAAACTGGACGGAAAAACGAACGGGAATGCGATCGCCACTGCCAGCACCGCCAGGTGCAGTTTCCAGGGAATCGGTTTGAGCGTGGACGCGCCGCTTGTCATGCCTTGGCTCCAAACAGACCCGATGGCCGCAGCAGCAGGATCAGGATGAAGATCAGCGAGATGCCGATCTGGCCCATGCTCTCGCCCAGGAACAAGCCGCCGAAGGACTCGGTCAGGCCGATGATCAGCCCGCCCACCACGGCTCCAAGGAAACTGCCCATGCCACCCAGCACCACCACCGTGAAGGCTACCAGCACAAACACATGGCCCACCGTGGGCGAGACATAGAAGATCGGCATCATCAGGCAGGCCGCCGCGCCCAGCGTGGCAAGGCCGATTCCATAGGAGATCGCAAAGATGCGCTCGACGTCAATGCCCACCAGGCGCGCGCCGACCCGCTCCTTGGCCACGGCGCGAATCGACCGACCGGTGTCGGTACGCTGCATGAACAGTCCCAGCGCCGCACACAGCGCCATCGCCACCCCGAACGAGATCAGCTTGGGCAGCGGCACGAAGGCCGGACCGAGTTCGACCATGGTGTCCGAGTACGACACCAGGATGGTGCGAGAATCACCCTTGAAAAACATCAGCGCCAGGTTCTCGATCAGGATCGACAGGCCCAAAGTGACCAGCAGGATGTTCTCGTCCTTGCCGCTGGACAGGCGCCCGATCAGGCCCTTGTAGAGCAGGTAGCCGAGCACGAACATCGCAGGCACCATGATGAAGATCGACAAATAGGGGTCGATGCCCAGCAGCGTCAACAGATAGTAAACGCCGAACATGGCCAGCATCAGCATGCTGCCGTGGGCGAAGTTGATGATGTGCAGCACGCCGTAGATCAGGGTCAGGCCCGATGCGACCAGCGTATAGATACCGCCCAGCAGCAGCCCGTTGATGGCCGCCGCGGCAATGATGGTCGCGTCCAAGAAACCTCCACGAATGATGGGCCGGTGTCAGGCAACGGGCCTGGCGCCGGCATCTGGTTGCCGATCCGATCAGGCCTGCGTCAGCCCAACTTCGGCCGCGGGAACGTGGGCTTGCTGGACACGAACTGGTTCGGCCAGACCACGTCGATGTCGGTCTTGGAGGCCTGCAGCAAGGCGCCCCGGCCGCCCTCGTTCTGGCCGTTGACAAACTTGGTCGGACCGTACGGCATGATGGCCGGCTGCCAGGTGCTGGAGGCCAGCGCGTCGATCACCTTCTCCTTGTCCGCCGTGGCTGCGCGCTGCAACGCTTCGGCGTACAGCATGATCGCGTTGTACGACAGGTAGACCTCGAAGGTGAACAGGCCTCCCTTGGCCTCGATCTGCTTGCGCATCTCGACCGCCTTGGCATTGGTGGGGCTGTACCAATGGTTGAAATCCATCATGTACTGGGCAATGTCGGGCTGCTCCTTGACCAGCTTGAAGTTGAAGCCGCCGCCCAGCACGCTGAACATCGCGGCCACGTCGACCTTTTGCTGCGCCAGCGTGCGCGCCAGCAGCACGTACTCGTTCTGGTAGTTGCTCATGATCACCAGATCGGGCTTGAGGCTCTTGATGCGCAGCGCGATGTTGGAGAAATCACGCGTCGGATTGGCATGCTTGATCGTCTCCAGCGGCTGGATGTTGATGCCGGGCAGTTTGCCGGCGAGCAGCTTGGCGGTGCCGGTGCCGAACTCGGACTCCTCGTGCACCAGCACTGCTGTCTTGGCTACGCCATTGGCTGCCTTGTTGATCTCGCCCAGCGCCACGATGGCGTCGTCGACGCACTTGCCGAAACCCGGTTTGAGGCGGAACACATTCTTCAGGCCGCGGCTGACGATCAGGTCGGATGCACCCACGTCGATCAGGAAAGGCGTGTTGTACTTGGCAGCCGCCTGTGTGGCCGGCAATGCGATGCCGCTGGCAAAACAGCCCAGGTAGGCCGACACCCCGTCTTGCTGCATGCGCTCGACTTCGCTGACCCCCACCTCGGGGCGCGACTGCGAGTCACCCAGCAGCGCCTCGAGTTTGGTCCCGCCCATGGATCTGATGCCGCCGGCGGCATTGATCTCGTCGATCGCCATCTGCGCCCCCATGCGCGACTGGCCACCGCTGTAGGCCAGCCCGCCGCTGACCGGATGCACCAGGCCGACCTTGACCGGTTTGGGCTGGGCCAGCAAAAGCCCCGGAGCGCCCAGCACGGCGCTTGCGGCACCGGCCTGCAATATCAGTCGGCGCGACAAGGGATGGGTGGTGTTCATGGAAATCCTCTCGATGGTTGTTGACAAGGGGTTTGACCTGTATTGTTCCATTGATAGAACAATTGAACTAGACTATGCACCGATCACCGGCGCAAGTCAACTCCGGCAAAACCCGATGTAAAAATGCAGCAAGTAAGGCCCCGGATGGACCATCGCAGGTACGACGATTCGGCGCCCGCTCTGCCAGCTTGTGCGCGCGAGACACGCGGCAGCACGCGATCGAACGCCTGCACCAGACCTTGCCCGACACGCCTACGCATCCACCAACGGAAAGCGCCCGATGGACTACCTTGATCGTCTCAGCGACTTTGCCGCCAAACTGGACTTTGCGCGTCTGCCGGACGCGGTGCGCGAACAAACCGGCTGGATCCTGGCCGACACCATCGGCGCCATCCTGGGAGGCTCCGCCGAGCCGGAGTTGCGCACCCTGGCCCGTGCGCTGGACACGGCAGGGCCGGCCACGGTGATCGGACTGGGTCACGGCGCCAGCGCGGACATGGCCGCACTGGTCAATGGCACTGCCGGTACCTTCCTGGAAATGGACGAAGGCAACCGATTCTCACGCGGCCATCCGGCGGTGCATGTGATACCTGCCGCGCTGGCGCTGGCACAGCAGCGCGGCGCCGACGCCGGAGCATTCATGTCCGCGCTGGTGGTCGGCTACGAAGTCGGGTCGCGGATTGGCGCCGCATCCCGCCTGCGGGCTGCCATGCATCCGCACGGCACCTGGGGCACGATCGGCGCGGCGGCGGCATGCGCGCGCCTTGCCGGCATGCCGCCCGAGGGCATGCGCGCGGTAATCAACATCAGCGCGTCCCTGACCACGGCGACCTCCAAGCGCACCATGCTCGAAGGCGGTCTGGTGCGCAACACCTACGCCGGCTTGTCCAATCGCAACGGCCTGCTGGCGCTGCAACTGGCGCACAGTGGATTCAACGGCGAACACGATGGGCTGGCCTCGCTGATGCGAAACATCATCTCCGAACAGTTCGACACCACCGAACTGGTGCGCGCGCTGGGCGCCGAATGGCATCTGCTGCAAAACTACTTCAAGCTGCACTCCTGCTGCCGCTTCAACCATGGCACGCTGGACGCTATCGACCAGATCGCGGCGCGCGGCCCGCTCCCACAGCCCGACCGTATCCGCTCCATCGCCGTGGCCAGCTACGGGTTTGCCGCCGAACTCAACGACCCGGCGCCGCGCAACACCTTGGGCGCCAAGTTCTCGCTGCCGTTCGCGGTCGCCACCCGCATCGTCAATGGCAGCAGTGCGCTGGCCAGCTTTAGCTGGGATGCCGTGCGCGACCCACGGGTCGCGACGCTGGCAAGCCGGGTGACGGTGCAGGAGGATCCGTCCATGACAGCCAGGCTGCCGATGGAACGTCCGGCCCGCGTGTGCATCACGCTCGACGATGGCAGTTCCCTGCAAGGGGAGGTCGGCGCGAACCGCGGCGACGATGCCCTGCCCTACAGCCGCGATGAACTGCGCGGCAAATTCATGGACCTCAGCGAAAGGGTATGGCCGAGCACCCACGCCAGGGCCGTGCTGCAGGCCACGCTGGACCTGGCCGATGGCAACGGGTCGATGGCGCACTGGAATGCGCTGCTGGAGCGCGCGCCCAGCGGCTGAAACGCGGCGCCGCATGGCGCCGCAGGAATACCGGTAGATGGGGTGTACGAATCGCCGAGTTGCGGGCAAGCGACGCCCCTACCGACGATCAGTGCGCGAACCGCAATTGGGACGTCGCCACGGCCCGGATCCGCGGGCCGAAACTGGCGATGTTCGACAGGGTCTGGTTGTGGTGCGCGATGATGTGCTGTGCCGACAGATGCGCTTTGTCGTTGGTGGTATGCGCATCGGCCACCAGCACCACCGGGTATCCCAGCGCGGCGGCGCGCCGGGTGGTGGTGTCGACGCAGAACTCGCTTTGCATGCCACAGACAGCCACCTCGGTCACCCCATGCTTGACCAGCAGCGACTGCAGAACGGTCCGCTGAAAGGCGTCCGGCGTGGTCTTGCGCACGAACAAGTCATCGGGCCCGGTCTGCAGGCCCGGTGCCAGTTGCCAGCCCGGCGAGCCATGGGCGAACGGACCCGAGGGTGTCTCATGCTGGATGAAGACAACCGGAGAACCTGCGGCACGGGCCATTGCGGCGGCGGTATTGATGCGTGCGATCACGGCGTCCGAGGCATGGCAGGCCTGGTCACCCTCGATCAGAGCCTGTTGTACGTCGACGATCAGCAGTGCGGTTTTCATGGGCAACCTGTTCCAAGTGCAAAGGAAACTACTTGTGCGGGGCAGCGCGATCGGCACCGCCCGGACGGCCCGGCCGCCGTGCCAATCGCAGCCTTCGCGCAGCGGCAAGACGCCGCAGTTGTGCCATCGGTCATAGCGTATCCAGCTGCCCGAACTCGACCCGACCGGCCTTCATGACGACCGCGATATGATCGCCCTGCCCGGCCAGGCAAGCCAGATTCTGCAAAGGATTGCCCTCGACCACCAGCAGATCGGCGATCGCGCCAGCTTGCAGGCGCCCGAGCTTTCCTTGCATGCCCAGCACCTCGGCCGCAGTCGTGGTGGCACTCGCAATGATGTCGGACACCCCCAGCACCTGGGCGCGAATCCGGAACTCGTCGCTCTGCAAACGGTGTGACTCGCCCAGCAGGTCGGTGCCAAACCCGATCTTCACGCCGGCCCTGCGCAGTATCTCCAGCGCACGCAATCCGGCATCCTTGACCTCGGCAATCTTGACCACGCTCTCCGGTGGCAGGCCGTAGCGCGCGCCCTCAAGCGCCAGCGCCTCGTAGGTCACCAGCGTGGGCACCGCAACGGCCTGCAGCTGTGCCATCAGCGCCGCAGTGGCGTCGTCGATCAGGTTGGCGTGTTCGACCGTGCGCACACCGCAGCGCACCGCGCGCTCGATCGCCGCCGGCGTATAGGCGTGCGCCATGACATAAGTACCGCGACCGCGCGCTTCGTCCACCACGGCGCGGATCTCGTCTTCGGAATAGCCAAACGCACCGACAGGATCGGTCGGCGACGCAACACCGCCGGACGCCATGATCTTGATCTGGTCCGCGCCCATCTGGAATTCTTCCCGCACCGCCCGGCGCAAAGCGTCGACGCCATCGACCACGCGTGCAATGGCACCGGCCCGCACGCAACAGCCGCACTGCATGCCGTTGGCGATGAAATCCGTCCGGGGGTTCATGTCGCCGTGGCCACCGGTCTGGCTCAGGGCGCGTCCGGCGACGAACAAGCGGGGACCCTGGGCCAGTCGCGATTCGATCGCCTGCTTCATCGGCAACCCGGCGCCGCCGGCATCGCGCACGGTCGTGAAGCCACGGCGCAACATGCCCTGCAGGATCGGCAGCGCGCGCAGGGTGACGAACACATTGGGCAGGTTGACCTGCGCGGCCAGGTTCAGCTGGCCGGCCATCACGTGGACATGCAGGTCTATCAGGCCGGGCATGATGGTCTTGCCATGCAGATTCACCCGATGGGCCGAGGCGGACTGGATTGGTCGATCCGACACCTCGCGCACCACACCGTCCTCCACCAGCACCTGCATGCCCTCGATCAGCTCGGCGACGAGCGGATCCAGCAACCGGCCATTCACAAACACATAGGCACCCATGCCTGCTCCTCTCGTAACGGGACATTGGATCCGCAAACCCGCGCTGCCTCCAACGGATTGTACGAATGCCCGATATCACCCCAATCGACTATGCGTTGGCCGCGATGAACCAGGGCATCTTCAAGACGATGGACCTGAACCTGCTGCGGGTCTTTGCGGTGCAGATGCTCGGGGGCTGCGACTTCCAAGCCGGTTGCACGCGACTTGCGGCAACGGGTGGCGCCGCACTTTCAAGTGTTCGGCCAGGAACTACCTCTGGCTGCGATCGACCAATGCGTCGCGGTCGCAGACTAGGAGTCTGTCGAGCTAGAAGCGCCGACCGCGAAAATCGACCCCAGCGAGGACAGTTTTTTTGCCGGATTTGCAGGCCCATAGCCCAGCTATGGGACAAAAAGACGGTGAAAAATGGACCGCTGCGGTCGGTTTGCAGCCGGCGACTCCCAAGTCCGACAGGCTCCTAGACAACGAACGTAGGTTCGGCACCTGGCAAACTGGCGGAACACGCAGTGCGACGACCAAGGAGTCGCACCGCGAATGGACACGGCGCCCGAATGGCGCCGCGCATCTCCATTACTTGGACTCAAGCCATTTGAGCGCCGGCGCCTTGAAATTGCCCTTGCCGCGCTGGCCATTGACCGGCCCGGTGTTCATCGAGAACAACAGCGTTGAATAAGCCACGGCCTTTGCATTGGTTTCCAATGCATACAGGTTGACGTTGGCGACCGTGTCACAGGCCAGGTGGTAGCACGGGTCGTACTGCTGGCCAGCCGTGCCACCCCACGTCGCCGCTTCAGTCGCGGTCTTGATGCCCTCGGCGCCGGAGAACAAGCCTCCAGAGGGTATCAACTCGGCGATAAATGGGCCGTAGTCCGATCGACCGCTGAAGTCCGTACCCTTGAACGGAATACCCCGCTCGATGAAGAACTGCTCGAAGACCTGCTCTATCTGCGCCGATCCGCCCGGTCCAGGGCCGGCCCCGACTGCGTCGGAGTCGTCGCCGTCATAGATAAAGAACACATGGTTCGGCGAACCCAGCATGTCGAAGTTGAGGTACAGGGCTATGCGATCCTTTTCGGCCTGAGCCAGGCCGGCCACATAGGCTGTGGAGCCGATCAGGCCTGCCTCTTCGCCACCCCACCAGGCAAATCGCAGCTTGTTGCGTGGTTTGACCTTGGCCATCTGCAACGCGGTTTCAAGAATAGCGGCCGACCCGGACCCGTTGTCGTTGATGCCGGGACCCTGCAGTACCGAGTCCAGATGCGCGCCCACCATCACGACATTGTTCGCGTCGCCCGCAAGCGATTCGGCAATCACGTTGTACTGCGTGATGTTCTGCGGTGCTGCCAGCGTGATGGCGGCCTGCGAGCCGGCCTGGCTCAACGCCGTCCCGTCCGCAAACGATGCGCCGACGACCGGAATAGACACAACGTTCGGCCCACCCAGCGTCCCGATGATCAGCCCTTCCCGCCCAGGATCGTTACCCTGGTTGAAGATGACGACTGCGGACGCGCCCGCGGCCTCGGCATTGAGTGCCTTGATCGCAAAGGTGCAGGTTCCCCGCTGAACCAGGGCGATGTTTCCGGCCGGAAAACCGGCAAAATCCGCGGCTTCGCAGCCACTGGTGCTGGCGCGCGGCGGAACGAGGTTGATATCGACCGCAGTCACTGCAGCGCTGGCATTGCCAAAGCCGCTGCCGGTGAACGCTCCCGTTTCATACGACGCAACGATCGGCACCGTTTGCTGCAAGGTCGGCAGCGCTACAAACACGAACGGAAACGGCTGCAGCGTCACGTTGTAACCTGCAGCGGTCATCTTGGCAACGACATAACTGACGCTCTGGTCGTAACCCAACGTACCCGATGCGCGCACGCCGCCATTGGCATTGGCAATGTCCTGCAACGCCGTCTGGTGGCTGCGCACGCCCGCAAGCGTGACGCATTCCAGCAGCTTGTTGAACGTATTGTTGACCCGGTTCGCACAACTGGCCGATGGCGCCTTCGCAGCGGCCTTTTCGATCGCCGCCGGACCGGCCAACGCGCCATTGCTGGCGACAAGCAGACTGACCGCCCCCAAAACCCCCCACGCCCCGTGAGTATGTAAAACCGCTCGCGCATGACTTCGCATGACTTCCTCCTGTGTTTGTTTCCCCGCATGTGTCGACGCCGACACTGGCAAACGGTACCGACGATTGACCGATACCGTTCCCGGCGAAGCCTACACCCGGATGCATCAACTGGCAATGCTGCATTGCAAGATCGCGCCCAGTCTGCCGGCGACCGGCCCTCCACCGCCATCGCTGCAAGCGCCATTTCCCCGCGTCAGAGTCCTTCGAGAATTACCAACGTGCGCTGGGCCGACTTCTTGCTGATCTGCAGCGCCTTCTGGTACTCCGGCGACAGATAAAACGCCTCGGCCTGGGCCACGGACGGAAACCGGACCAACACCATGCGCGTCGGCGACCACAACGCCGATTCCTTGACGCTCATCGGGCCGCCACGGGCCAGGTACTCGCCGCCATGTTGCTCGGCAAGCGGTTTGGCCATCAGCTTGTACTGCTCGTACAGCGCAGGGTCGGTGATGTGCGAATCGACAACAAGGTAGGCGGCCATGGTTTCTCCAACGGTAGACGGCGGCCCTGCGGATATCGCGGTGGCCCGGGCATCACTGCAATGAATTATCCCCGCTCATGTACACCGACATGGTGGCGATCGATGCCCCGCGCATATGGAAGAAATTGCAGTTTTGCTTCACGGTAGAGACGCCTTGCGGCGACAGGTTGCGCACCGTGAACTGGCTGGCGATCCGGTTGGGCGGCTCGACAACATGCGCGAAGTCGCCATGCCAGACCCGCGCGTACCGGGCGAACAGCCGCTCGTACATGCCGCGGATCGCGATGTCACGTCCGCAGTACTCCAGCTCGAAGGTCGCGATCGTCACCGTTGCGTCTGCGGTGAAGCAGGCCAGTACCGCGGCCAGGTCCATCCGATCGACCGCATCGAAATAGTGCTCGACGATGCGCGCCAGCCGTTCCCGATCCGCGTTGGGATGTCTCGCTAGACTACTCTTCGCGCTGCGCACTGCGGGATCGGGCTTGGAAGTGGCCCGGTGGCTCATGTGTCCGATCCATACGGCTTGCACGCCGCCGCTGCCAGCATCGCCTCGAGCATGTCGAGCCGGGGATGCAGGGGCTTGGGATAGCCCACCCGGCTGTGTCGGTAGCCCAGTGCCAGCGCGGCCTCGGCCATCTTGTAGCTCAGCGGCCCCGGATTGATCACCGGCACCGGCAGGCGATCGGCCAGGTAGGCATGGGCCTGGTGCATCGTGGTCGACCCCAGTATCAGCACCTCGGCGCCATCTTCGGCAATTGCCTTGTGCGCCGCCTGCTCCAGCAAAGCAAACACCTCGTCCTCCTTGCCCGACAGCAGCGCCTGGTTGTCGGGTTGCACCTCGATGGCGCGCACCGACACGCATTTGTGGTGCAGGCCCAGTTCGTCCAGCGCCTTCTTGTACAACGGCTTCCAGCGGCTGGCCATGGTCAGGATGGAGAACCGGTCGCCCAGCATCAGCGCGGTCAGCATCGACACCCGGCCCGGGCCGAATACCGGGATGTCGAGCACCGAGCGCAACGCGGCGACACCGGAGTCGCTCATCGTATCGATACACACCGCCGCGAATCCCTCCTGCTGGGCTCGGCAGCCGGCCTCGAAGTTGGCCACATCGGCCAACACGAAATCATGGTGACTCGCATAGTTGACCGGGCCGGCCTTCACCGTGCGGTACTCGAACACCAGATCCGGTCCGAACTGCAGACCCGCGCATTGTTGCTGGCGCAGCAGCAGGTTGCCGTGCGACATGACGAACGGCACGATCACCAGAATCTTCTGCACGATAGATCCTCAGGCAGCCGCCGGGGTGGCCGGCGCCATGCGCGTCATCGCCACTACGGCACCGCCGGGTTTCCCAAGAGAACTCAGCAGCATGATCGACCGCCAGTTGGAGCCAGCAGCCTGCGGATATCGACCATCAGGACTGCGCAAGCGTCCACGCATCGAGAATCTCGCTACCGGTCGCAGCCCACACGCCATCGTGGCCCATGATGTGCTGCAAGGCTTCTTCCAGCGCACGGATGCGGTAGGGCTGGCCGATCACCCAGGGGTGCAGCGATACCGCCATGATGCGCCCACCCTGGGTTTGCGACTCGCGGTATAGATGGTCGAACTGGTCGCACAGCTGGTCGCGATAGTCGTCCTCGGTGTGGTGGTTCTGCACCAGGATCGTGTAGTCGTCGATGTCCACCGGGTGCGGCATCGCATGCAGCGTGCCGCCGGTCGTTCGCATCGGGTAGGGCATGTCGTCATTGACCCAGTCGCAGACATAGTCGACACCTGCTGCGCGCAGCAGGTCGGGCGTGACGGCCGACTGCGACTTGGCCGGCGACAACCAGCCCCGCACGGTCTGACCGCAGGCCGCTCGCAGCATCTGCAGGGTGTTGCGCACCAGCGCCTGCTCGGCCTCGGGCGCCAGGCCGCCATGGTGCAGATGGTCCATGTCCTGGCCATGGGCGATGATCTCCCAATGGCGCGACACGCACTGCCGCAGCAGCGAGGGGTAACGCGCCGCCACCGCCGCATTGACCGCAACCGAGGCCCGGATGCCATGGTGATCCAGCGCCTGCATGATGCGAAAGATGCCGACCCGGTTGCCATAGTCGCGCAGGGTGTAGTGGCGCAGATCCGGATAGGCGGTCTGCATCGCACCGGGCGGCTTGAAAGGCAGCCCTTTCATGTCCAGTGGAAACCATTGCAGCGCAGGCACGACCCACAACGCGACGCGGGCATTGCCAGGCCACTGGACCGGTTTGCGCTGGGGCAGGATCGACCAGTCGTAGCGATCATGATCCATGCCATAGCGGCGCTGGGCATACTGCAGGTACTCGTCCGAAACACTCATGGCGCATCCCCGACCGGCTGGCTGGCCGCGGCAAATGCGTCGAAATAGTGCGCGTTGAAATGCTGCGCTATCTCGCGTCCGGTCGCCAGCCACACGTCGTCATGGCCAGTGATATACGTCAACGCCTCTTCGAACGCCGCCATGCGATAGGGTTGCCCCACGAGATAGGGATGCAAAGGAATGCACATCACCGTACCCGAACGTTCACCCTCCTGGTAGAGCCGATCGAACTGTCGCATGAGGATATCGGCATAGCGCCGCGGCGACACCAGGTTGACGTTGTAGACGATGACGTCGTTCATCTCCAGCGAATACGGCACGCTTGTCAGGCGCCCTTGCTTGACCTTGACCGGCCCGGGCTGGTCATCGTGGAACAGGTCGCAGACGTAGCTCAGGCCCATCTCTGCCACCAGATTCAAGGTGTTGTCGGTATAGGTCAGCGCCGGTGCCAGCCACCCGTCAAGTTGCTGGCCCGTGTGCTTGCGGATGGTGTCGATCGAATCCTGGATCACCGCGCGTTCCTGCGCCTCGGTCATGCCCATCAGGTAGCGGGTGTTGTAGGTGCCGTGCGAATAGAACTCCCAGCCGGCGTCGGCACAGGCCCGGATCACCTCGGGATGGTGCTCGCACACCGCCACATTGAGCGACACGCTGCCCCGCATGCTGCAGCGCTGCATCGCATCCAGCATGCGCCAGAATCCGACCCGGTTGCCGTAATCGCGGTAGGAGTAGTTCAGTACATCGGGCGTCGGTCGCGCCCAGGCGGCACGCGCCGGGTTGCGCGGCGGATCTATCTCGTAGAACTCGATATTCGGCGCCACCCAGAATGCCACCCTGGCGCCACCCGGCCAGCGGATCTTCGGCCGGTCGTGGTACGGCAGGTAGTCGTACAGCCCCGGGTCGCGCATCAAGACCCCGCCGAGCGGCCTGGCACCCGTCCCAACTGCTCCAGCGTCTCGTGCACCGACAACACGTCGGCATACTTGACCGCCATGTCGTACAGGTTGGCGAAATGCGGGCCCTCATGTTTGTCGGCCACGCATTCCACTGGCACGATGGTGCGAAAGCTGCGCGACAGGCTGTCCACCACGGTGGCGCGCACGCAGCCCGAGGTGGAGCCACCGGTGACCACGATCGTATCGACCTTGTGGAAGGTGAAGACAGAGCCCAGGTTGGTTTCGAAAAAGGCCGATGCCATGCGCTTGTTGACGATGATGTCGCGCACCTTGTCGATGTGCAGCCGGTCGTCGAATTCGGAGCGCCGGCTGCCGACCTTGATGTTCTGCAGCGAGTCCGGCGTGTTGGTGCGGGTACCCCAGACGCCGCAGTCCTCGCCCGATTCCATGTAGGCGACATAGGTCCATACCACCGGAAATCCCTTGGACCGGAACGCCTCGGCCAACGCGTTGACAAGGTCGATCTGTTTCGGATCGGTCTCATAGGCGGTGACGAATTCGCCAACGCAGGTGTAGGCCTTTTGCAGGTCGATGTTGATCAGCGCCGGCATCGCGCCGAACCCGAAGCGCTTGCGCGTCGGGTTGGCCCTGAAATCATCGAAGAGCTGGCGACTGGTCTTGGAAGAAAGTTCCACGAAGCTTGTCCTTGTTTTGACAGTTCAACCACTTGCCGCCAATACGGGCGGCCATGCATCCGACACGGCAGGCTGGGACACACGGCAAGCACCCTTCCAGCACGCTTGAATTGATGATGCAACAGCCTAATTGTTCTGTCAATAGGACAATTAAGGCCGCCCACATCCGGCCCCATCGCATCGACGCCGCCCGGCTTTGTCCTACAGGCAACCAGGCTGCGGTCGCCCAACATCGGCGCCAGCGTCCGGCAGCCGCTAGTGGGTGCGGCTCCTAGACTGACGGGCAGACACCACTTGTTGGAGAAGGAGAGCGTCATGGTCAATTCATTGGCACGCCATCGTGCAGGGCAAATTGCCGCAGTGCTCGCTGCAATACTAGGGGGCGGATCAGCAATCGCACAGCAGTCGGGCGCCGCAACGACACAGATCGACAACTCGGGAAACTACGCAAGCGAAGTCCGGTCCTGTAACACCGGGCGAACCGCCCAGGACCGGGAGACCTGCCTGACAGAGGCAGCCCGCGCGCAGGCGGCGCGGAAAAATGGCCACCTGGACACGGACACCGGTGCGCTGCAGACCAACGCATTGCAGCGCTGTGCGGCGTTGACCAGCGAATCCAGAGCCGCTTGCGTGGCGCGCATGACCGGACACGGGAACACCAGTGGCAGCGTCGCCGGGGGCGGTATTTTGCGGGCAATCGAGACAGTGGTGGTGCCCGCTGACGCAGGGCCGGTCACGATCGCACCCAGGACGGACAACCCCGTCATCCTGGTGCCGGACAAACGATGAACTTTTGCACGGCGGCGGCGATAGCAAGGTCGCGCCTGGCTGTGCGGGACTCGTAGCACTTCAAGCATAGAGCCCATGCCCTATTCAAATGAGCCCATGCCCGATCAACGCTTGAGCCTGCGATAGATCTTGTCCATCACTGGTCCGCGATCGGTGTCCTCCAGGCCGCGCTGCAGATCCTCGTGCGCCTGGCGCATCAAAGCGTCCGGCTTGTCGTCGGTCATGTCAAGCGACTGATCACGTTCATGGGGCAGGCGTAACGCCTGTGGTTGCTTCTTGCGGCGCTTCTTGTTGGCTGGTTTGTCGCGCGCATTGTCGATATTTGTCATGGGCCCATGCTCGCACGGGTTCGACCCTGGATGCAATCGCAATTGGCGCGATCAAAAGTAGGCCAAGTCCTACGATGGCTCATGCCCGCGTCATTGCCACGACAACATCCGCTGCCGGATCGGATCGAGTACGTCCACGACCACTGCGGCGGATGTGTTTCTTCAGCCTGAGGGCGTTTGCCGCGATTTCGCGCACCTGGCCATCACATTCTGCCGCGCACTGAACATCCCGGCCCGCATGGTCAGCGCTTACGCATTCTTTCCGGTTCCGCCGCCCGACTTCCATGCCCTGTTCGAGGCATTCATCGGCGGGCAGTCGATGCCACGCTGATCGCTGCCGACTGCCGTTGCGCACGTGATTCGATGTGTGGGATGTGTCCTACGCCGTTAAGCGCAATCAACGTACGCGTGGCGAGCCTGCCAACCTATCGTCATGATCCAGGCCAGCGACAACACTAGACCCATCGCAACAAACGCGCTTGCGAACGTAACCAACCTGGGTCGATCACGACCCCCCATTGAGGAGCCTTGCCATGTTGCACTACGCTGTTGTTTTCTTCGTCATCGCTCTGATCGCTGCGCTGTTCGGCTTCGGCGGTATCGCCGCCAGTGCCGTTGGAATCGGGAAGATCCTGTTCCTGGTCTTTGCCGTGCTCGCCATTGCCAGCTTCCTGTTCGGGCTGATCAAAAAAGGCTGAAACCTGCCAGGGGCCAGGCCAGTGTCTGGCCCCTGCACGGCATCTTTCGCCCCGAGCCGAGTCATCCTTTCCCATCCCAACCATCCCAACCATCCCAGGAGCATCCATGAAAGACAATCTCATCCAGACTGATACGCACAATATCGTCGACCAGATCGCCCAATCGGCGAGCCGGGCCATCCACAGCACGCAGCAGGCCGCCGACGACACACTGGACGGGATCGGCTACAAAGTCGAGGAACTGCGCGGGCAGGCATCTACCCGACTCGATCAAGCCACGCAACAGGCCAACGCGATCGCCCGGCAGGGCCTGCAATCGGCGCGCGATACGACCCGGCGCCTGCGTGACACCGCGGTGCAGGTGTCGGACGGAACAGTGCAATATGTGCGCGACGAACCGGTCAAGTCGGTATTGATCGCAGCCGCCACCGGCGCCTTGCTGATGGGCCTGGCAAGCCTCCTGGCCCGTTCCGGGCGCTGAGGTCGAAGCGCCGCTGATCACCGTCACTGCTGTCGCACCGGTTGCAACCCCTGGTCTCGCCTGGCGAGGTCAGGGGTTTGCTTTTCATGGGCGATGTGCAACTGGTTACGACACCCCGGCGTGGCCAGCAGCCAAAAAACGGTGTCACAACCAGTATTCCCATGCGCGCGCAAACAGTTCCTGCAGCCGCTGGTCGAGGCCCCTGCGTGCCCATGGTCCCAGGGTCATCTCGTCGGACTGCGCCCGGTCCTGCTCGAACAAGACCTGCACCTCGCGACCGAATGCAACACCCAGCACCACCGCATTGAGTTCGTGGTTGTGCAGGAAGCTGCGCCAGTCCAGGTTGGTGGAACCGACAGTTGCCCAGACACCGTCGATCAGCGCGGTCTTGGAATGCAGGATCACGCCGCGACGCTCGTAGATTTTTACGCCTGCGCGCAGCAGGCGGGCATAGTGGCGTCGCCCGGCATGGAACACCAGCCATGAGTCGGTCTTCGACGGCAGAACCAGCTCCACATGGACGCCACGCCGCGCCGCCTGCTCCAGTGCCTCAAGCAACTGCGGGTCGGGCACGAAGTAGGCGTTGGTCAGTTGCACGCTGGTCTCAGCGCTGTGGATGGCCGACAGCAGCGTTCCATAGATCCGGCTGTAACTCTCGTCCGGCGAACTGCCGATCGCGCGAACAACCTGATCACCCACCGGCGCCAACATCGGGAAATAATTGCGCGCGGCCATCGGGCCGCCCTTTTGCGACTGCCAGGATTCGATGAACAAGCGCTGAAAATCTGCGACCACCGGGCCATCGATCTGCAAGTCCGTGTCGCGCCATCGGGGGTCGCCGGGAAGACCCGATCGCCCCTTGATCGATGAACCGCCGGAATACACAGCGCTTATATTGATGCCGCCCAAAAAGGCGGTTCGGCCGTCGACGATCAGCAGCTTGCGATGGTCGCGTTGGTTTAGCTCCCAATTTGTCCCGGCCACCAGCGGATTGACCGGGTTGAACTCGCGTATCTGTACGCCGCTGGCCGACAGGGCTTCGAAGAACTGCTTGGGTGTGCCCAGTGTGCCCACACTGTCATGAATAAGATTCACCTGTACGCCTGCGCGCTGTTTGCGCATCAGCGCCTGCGCAAACTCCCGGCCGACCGTATCGTCGTCCAGTATGTAGGTTTCCATGTTGACATGGTCGCGCGCGCCGTCGATCGCATCCAGCATGGCGCGATAGGTCGCTGGACCATCCTGCAGCAGGCGCACCCGGTTGCCGATGGTCAGCGGGCTGCCGCCGATCGCCTCCTCCAGCGCCAGATGCCGTTCGAAGATGTCGGTTGGCCTGCCCAGGCGCCCGAGCCGGTCCAGCACCGCCTTGCTTTGAGCGGCCGTCAGCAGGCCGCGGGAGCCAGCCAGTTGCACCGGCGGCACTGCGCGCCGCGACAGATCCGGCACGAAGGTGGGTAGGCTGCTGCAACCGGACAACCAGAGACTGGCGGCCAGAGCCCAGAGGCGAGGCCCCAACCATCGGGCCGCCTTCCGCAACACCACCGCAAACCACCGATCGAGCGCCATCGCTCGCTAGATTACGCCCGCAATCAGCAGGACCACCAGCAGCACCACGACCAGGCCCAGGCCGCCACTGGGCCCATAACCCCAACCCCGGCTGTGTGGCCAGGCTGGAATCGCGCCAACCAGTAGGAGTAGCAACAGGATCAGAACAATGGTACCGAGCGACATGATCTTCCCCTGGAGTTGTACACGGTACAGCGTAATGCGGTCCGGCACGCCCGCTTGTCGGCGCGCAGCGGAACCGGCTGTCGGACAGCGCGCCGCTGGCCGGAGCCGTCAGCACGGGGTGTTTTCCTACACGCGGGCATGCCGACGGCCGACGGCCGCGTCGTATTCGTCCGCCTACGATGGGTGCCATACCCAACACGGCCGCAAGGCGACCGCCCGTCGCAGGCCCTTCACGTGAAAGGACACCCATGCCCAGCTTGACCAAGTCGCACACACCGGCCCAAGCCAGTGCGAGCGCATCCGACACGGCCGACACCCTCAACACCCTGATCGAGACCTGTGCCGACGGTGCATACGGCTTCGCGGTCTGCGCGGACTATTCCAATTCCAGTCGGCACCGCACGCTGTTTCGCCAGCGCGCCCAGGCATGCGAAGAAACGGGCGCGCAGTTGCGCACGATGGTTTTACGCCTGGGCGGTCAGCCCACACAGGGCGGAACGGCCATCGGTGCGTTGCACCGGGGGTGGGTGGCGGTGCGCGGCACGCTCAGCGGGTTGCGCGATCAGTCCATTCTGGCCGAATGCGAACGCGGCGAAGCGGCCGCACTGGAGCACTACCAGCGGGCATTGGCACAAGACCTGCCAGCGGATGTTCGTACGCTGGTGCAGCGGCAGGCGGACGGGGTGCAGTACAACCTGGCCCAGATCCGGTTGCTACGAGAGGCGGAAAGCGCGGCCGCCTGACCGGCACACCCCTCGTTGGCGCCCTCACCCAGCGCTGATGCACCCACCTGCTTGCCAATCGCCGCGCCGCGCCACCGGGCACGCACGGAAGCGAACGCATGGGGATCCACCGGCAACCCAGGCCTCGCAGGGCCCGGACTTTTCCGACGACGGGATGGGCCTTGATCCTACAGGCGCAGGCGCCTCAGGCCGATGGGCGGCCTGGCCCGGTCAACCTACAGTAAAACCATTGCGCCGGCCACTTGCCACGCAAACAACAGCCACCTATCCGGGAAGACCATGAAAAAAGCGCCGATTGCACCCTCCACCGGGGCATCCCATTCCAGCGACCGCCAGCCTATGCATCTGGACAGCGCAGCCATCGACAAGGCGCGCAAGAGCCTGGATGAAGGCGCCGTGACGCCGAACTACGGTCCCTGGCGTGAAGACGTCATCCGCCTGCTCAATGACTCGCTGGCCACCGAGTTGGTATGCGTGCTGCGCTACAAGCGCCACCATTTCACAGCCGACGGTCTGGCATCGCCCAAGATCGCGGAGGAATTCATGGTCCATGCCAATGAAGAGGCTGCGCATGCCGACCGGCTGGCCGCCCGTATCGTTCAGCTCGGCGGAGAGCCCGATTTCTCACCGGACTCGCTGACCCGCCGCAGCCATGCGGCCTACGACGACTCGAAGGACCTGAAATCGATGATCCGCGCCAACCTGATCGCCGAACGGGTCGCGATCGAGGCCTACAGCCAGATGATCACATTGATCGGCGACAAGGATTCCAGCACCCGGCGTTTGCTGGAGGACATCCTCAGCGATGAACAGCAACACGCCGACGAATTGAAGGACTGGCTCGCCACCTGAACGGCAAGCCGCAACTGAGAGCCGCAAGACCGCAGACTCACCAGGGCGTTTTCGCACGCGGCCATCCGGCCGCACTTTTACCAACCCAAGCACAAGGAGTTCATCATGAATTGGGACCGCATCCAGGGAAACTGGAAACAAGTGACCGGCAAGGCCAAGGTTCAATGGGGCAAATTGACGGATGACGACATGGACGTCATAGCCGGCAAACGCGACCAGCTGTCCGGCAAGATTCAAGAGCGCTATGGCATCGCCAAGGACGAAGCCGAGAAGCAGATCGATGCCTGGTCCGGCAAGGCCACTGACAAGTGGTTCACCAAATCGGGCGACCGGGTCTGACGATCCGCAGTTAAACCTGCCAAGGGGCTGCCATGCTGAAACGCAAGGCAGCCCCTTGCGCATGACGACCACTATTGGACGCATGGCACTGCGTGTGTCCGTCAGGCACCCGGACGACGACACCCCGTTTGCGGGCTTACCATCCAGCTAGTTTGACTCGCGTGCGTTGACATGCATCCCGATACGTTTTGCCAGCATCTGCTCATTTCCGGCCGGGTTCAGGGTGTTGGTTTCCGTGCGTCGCTGCTGGAGTCCGCCCGCACACTGCAACTGCAGGGATGGGTGCGCAATCGGCGTGACGGGCGCGTCGAAGTTCTGGTCCAGGGCCGCAGGCCAGCCGTGGATGCTCTGCTGCGCTGGTGCCAGCGCGGTCCGCCG
>JANNKH010000077.1:0-22699 GCA_031396205.1 Rhodoferax sp. | reverse complement strand
CGCTGCTGCTGGCGATCACGGTCGGCGTGTTGTCGACGCTGCTCGGGCTTGCCTTCGCGCTGGTGTTGACGCGCACCGGCGTGCGCTTGCGCTCGGCGTTCAAGTCGCTGTCGCTGCTGCCGATCATCACGCCGCCGTTTGTGATCGGCCTGGCCATCATTTTGCTGTTCGGCCTGTCGGGCAATGTGACCCAGTTCGTCGCCGCGCAATTGGGCCTGGAGCCGTCGCGCTGGGTCTACGGTTTCACCGGGGTGCTGATCGCGCAGCTGCTGTCGTTCACTCCGATCGCGTTCCTGGTGCTGATCGGCGTCGTGGAAGCCATCAGTCCGTCGCTGGAGGAAGCCGCTCAGACGCTGCGTGCGGGCCGCTGGGAGACCTTCAAGTCGGTCACCTGGCCTTTGATGCGCCCGGGACTGGCCAATGCGTTCCTGCTCGGCTTCATCGAAAGCATGGCCGACTTCGGCAATCCGCTGGTGCTGGGCGGCAACTTCAACGTGCTCTCGACCGAGGTGTTCTTTGCCGTGGTCGGCTCGCAGAACGACCAGGGCCAGGCCGCGGTGCTGGCCATCATCCTGCTGCTGTACACCATCGGCGCTTTTTATCTTCAGCAGCGCTGGCTCGGCCGGCGCTCCTATACCTCGGTCAGCGGCAAGGGCGACGGCGGCATGCACCCGCCGCTGCCGCGCCGCATTGCCTGGCCGATCACCGTGATGACGGCTGTCTGGGGTGTTTTTACGATCGTGGTGTACCTGATGATCGTTTACGGCAGCTTCGTGAATCTGTGGGGCCTGGACCATACGCTGACCACCAAGCACTATGTGCAGGCGTTCTCGGTCGCGTTGGGCGAGTTCGGCCTGCGCTGGGACGGTACCGCCTGGAACAGCTTCTGGACCACGATCCAGATCGCCACCATCTCGGCGCCGCTGACCGCCGCTGTCGGCCTGATCACCGCCTGGTTGCTGACACGCCAGAACTTTCGCGGCAAACAGGCGTTCGAGTTCGGCACCATGCTCAGTTTTGCGATTCCGGGCACGGTGATCGGGGTCAGCTACATCATCGCGTTCAATGTGCCGCCGATCGAGCTGACCGGCACCGCCGCGATATTGGTGATCTGCTTCGTGTTTCGCAACATGCCGGTGGGCGTGCGCTCGGGCATCGCGTCGCTGTCGCAGATCGACAAAAGCCTGGTCGAAGCCTCGCTGACGCTGGGGGCCAGTTCCTGGACCACCTTCCGGCGCATCACGCTGCCGCTGATCCGCCCGGCCATCCTGTCGGCGCTGGTGTACAGCTTTGTGCGCAGCATGACGGCCATCAGCGCGGTGATCTTCCTGGTCAGCGCACGCCATGACATGGCCACCAGCTACATCATCGGGCGCGTCGAGAACAACGAGTACGGCGTGGCTATCGCCTATTCCACTGTGCTTATCGTGGTCATGCTGATCGCCATCGGCATCTTTCAGTGGCTGGTCGGCCAGCGCAAACTGGGCCGGCGCGACGGCCAGCAAGAAACATCGATGATTGCAGGAGCCGCATGAACACCCCCCCTAGAACCGTCTCGCGCAAGGGCCCGGCCCGGGTCGTTTTCGACCAGGTCACCAAACGCTATGGCACGAGCAGCGTGGCGGCGGTGGACCGGGTATCGCTCGATTTCCCGGCCGGCAAGCTGGTGACGCTGCTCGGCCCCTCGGGCTGCGGCAAGACCACCACGCTGCGCATGATCGCCGGGCTGGAGATGGCCACCAGCGGGCGCATCTTCATCGGTGACGACGATGTGACCAAACTGCCGGCGACGGCGCGCGACGTGTCGATGGTTTTCCAGTCCTACGCGCTGTTCCCGCACATGACGGTGATGGAGAACGTCAGCTATGGCCTGAAGATGTCGGGCTTTGCGAAGGATGTGATCGTGTCCAAGGCCAACGACGTGCTCAAGCAGCTCGGCCTGGACAAGTTCGCCGCGCGCTATCCGAACGAGCTCTCGGGCGGCCAGCAGCAACGCGTGGCGGTGGCGCGCGCCATCGTGCTCGAGCCGCGGGTGCTGCTGTTCGACGAGCCGTTGTCGAACCTGGACGCCAAGCTGCGCCGTTATGTGCGCCAGGAGATCCGCGACCTGCAGCAGTCGCTTGGCCTGACGGTGGTGTATGTGACGCACGACCAGGAGGAGGCGCTGGCGGTGTCCGACACCATCGTCGTGATGAACAACGCGGTCATCGCGCAAACCGGCACGCCGCGTGAACTGCACGACCTGCCGCAGACCCGTTTTGTGGCCGACTTCATCGGCGAGGCCAACGTATTGCCCTGCGAGGTGGTATCGAGCGGGGCCAGGGACCAACCCGCGATGGTGAAGCTCGGTGGCTTGGTGCTGCAGACCAATGCCTGCGAAGGCAGCGCGTCGCAGCGCCACGTCGCCGTGCGCCCGAACCGCGTGTCGCTGCAGGCAGCCGGCAGCCCGGACGGTCTGGAGGCCACGATCCGCAAGGCCACCTATGTCGGAGAGCAGATGGAGTACATCGTGCAATCGCCTTTGGGTGAGTTGTTTGTCACATCGTCGGACACGGACAACCCGATGGCCGCCGGCAGCGCAGTTGCGCTGGGGTTCGGGGTGGGCGTTGTAGTGTTGTTGCGGGACTGAACAGGCGCGGCGGGAGGCATCCGTGGATCCCCGGCCAGTCGCCGAGCGGGCCCCTGCGTAGGACAACCACCGCCGGCATTGGCGTCCTTGTCCGATGGTGGCGCCTCCAGCCAGGCGCCACACTCAGGACGCTGCATTGACCGATGTGGTCTTTCAAAAGCGCTGTCCTGATCTGCCAACGTTCATCTGAAGAGTCGGAATCTGATCAATTCCGGATGGCTGGGCACGCATTGTGCGGCTGACTGTCGCAGGCTAACCGAAGGAATCATCATGAAATACGCAAACTTGTTGGTGGGTGGGCTGGCTGCAATCGCGTTGAGCGGTTGCTTTTCGTTGCCCGCGGGTCCTGCCGGGCCGCAAGGCGCGACGGGTGATACTGGTGCGAAGGGCAGCACGGGCGCGACCGGGTACACCGGCGCCACTGGCAGCACCGGTGCCACGGGGTATACCGGCGCTACGGGAAACACGGGCAGTACGGGTGCCTCTGGCGGTGCGGGTGCCACGGGCGAGACGGGCGCAACCGGCTACACCGGCGCAACGGGCGCTACTGGCGCAAAAGGCAGCACGGGCGGTGACACGATCGTCGTCGTGCCAAAGAAATAGGGCGTGCTGACCTGACAAAGGCGCGCGCCTCTGTCAGGTTTTGTTCGATGGGTAGTCCGTGGCAGCCACGGCCCGACGCAAACGCCAATGGCCGTCGAGCCTGTCTTGGGGAAAGCGCCAGCAGTGCGTTGCGCTGGTCAGGTTGATGCCGTCAAGGCAGAGTGGCAACGCGGGTGATTTCCGACTGGGACTGACGTTGCGTACATACATACCGTACCAGATCGACCGCATCGCAGAAAAAACGCGACGACGCGCACCACCAGCGAAGCCCGGGCCAATTTGGTTTGCCTCATGGATCAGACGGCAGTGCCGCACCATCCGATCCAGATCGCAAGCGAACGCACAAGCGCAGTTCAAATGTCGGCCGAGGACTGGACGGCGATCCGGGAGACTTTGCATCTGCTTTCGGTTCCCGCAATGCGTGAGTCCATCAAGCAAGGCATGGTCGATCCTCTTGGTGAAAGCGCCAGTGGGGTCGGACGGTACGCATGCACGGAGCATTCATACCCAGCATGGTCCGGTATGGGGGGGTTTTGCCAAAGAGCACACCGTACGCTGCGCAGCGTGTGGTCGCACCATGAATAGGATCGGCTCGACCATTCATTCCATCGGACTGCTTTCAGCCGTCGGCACCCGATGACCACTGGTTCACCGCCTCCAGTAGCTGCTTCTTGACCCCGTCGCTGGCAAAGCTGGCCTCGATCGACGTGCGCGCGACCGATCGCAAGACCTCGTCCGACCACGCAAACGCCGCCTGGCACAGCGCATATTCGCGCTCCAGCGTGGTCTGCAGCAAGGCCGGATCGTCGGTATTGACCGAGACCCGCACCCCGGCCAGACGCAGCCGTTCGATCGGGTGTTCGGCCATCGAGGGATAGACGCCCAGCGCCAGATTCGAGCTCGGGCAAACACCCAGCGGGATGCGCCGCTCGGCCAGCAAATCCACCAGCGCCGGGTCCTCGATGGCCCGTATGCCGTGGTCAATCCGGTCGGCGCCCAGCAGCTCGATGGCGTCACGCACGCCTTCGGGCCCGCTGGATTCTCCGGCGTGGACGGTGCGCCGCAATCCGTGCCCGCCAGCGCGTCGGAATGCATCGGCAAAACGGGGTCCGGTCCGGCCGGCGGTGGCTTCGTTGCCATCGACCGACAGGGCCACGACACGCGGATGGCGCATCACCGCCAGTTCGTCGACGAGTTCGATCGCCGCCGCGGCCGACTGGGTGCGCAGCAGGCTGATACACAGGCCGACGCCGGGCAGGCCGTCCTGTTCGGCCGCGGTGAAGCCGGCATCGAACGCGTCGACCATCGCGCCCAGGCGGCCCTGCCAGGCATGCCAGTGGGTTGGATTGACGATCGCGTCGGCATAACCGGCGCCACTGGCCGCCAGCCTTTGACTGAAACCGTAGGCCAGTTCGGCCAGACGCTCGCGCGTCGATGCCAATGCGCAAGCCCAGTCCAGGAACTGCAGGAAGTCGGCCAGCCCTTCGAACTGCAGCAAACGCTCGCGCGGGCGGGGCATAGGCTTACTCACCTGCCGCGCCCAGCGCTCCAGCAAGTCCGGCTCGAAACAGCCTTCGAGGTGTACATGTACTTCTGCCTTCGGCAGTGCCCGCAGTCGGTCGATGGCAATAGTCGTTGTGTCGGACATGGGGTCGTGGTTGGCTCGGAGATCAGATCGACAGTTGCCAGTCATGATGTCCCAAAATCGCCCTCACGGGAATACTGCCGACGGCATGTCCGGTATAGACGTTGCGGTATACATCTCGCCCGCCTTCGGGTAGTCGATCAGGGCAGCGTCATCTCGTGGGCAACACAGCAAACGACAGGGGGATCGGCGCTGCGGCGGTCCGCTGCAAGAGGACGCCTATCAAGCTGCGGGCCTCAAGCCTTCAATACCACCGACGCCCCATTCGCGCCCAGCCCCAGTACCGCCGACAGTCCGACCCGCGCGCGCTGCACCTGCCGCCCATGCGCCTGCCCGCGCAATTGCCAGACCAGTTCACAGACCTGCAGCACGCCTTGCGCCGTGGTGGCTTCACCGAACGACAGGAAGCCGCCACTGGGGTTGATCGGCAGCTTGCCGGCGATATCGAGCTCGCCGTGCTCCAGCATCCAGTCGCCTTGCCCGGGCCCATAGAAGCCGAACAACTCCGGCCAGGCCAGTACATGCCAGGCGGTGTTGTCGGCCATCTCCAGCAGGTCGACATCGTCGGGGCCTACGCCGGCCATCGTCAGGGCGCGGCGCACTGCGCCCACCACCTCGCTGGTGTGGCAGGTTGCCATACCCGCGGCAGTAGAGACGGTCGGAATTCGCATCGCCGGGTCGCCGAACTGCCCGGTGGCAGTGGCGCAGCCAGCCACCTGCACCAGCTTGCCGCCACGCTTGCGCGCCTGCTCCTCGCTGCCGAGCACGATGGCGGCGGCGCCATCGCTGACCGCGCAGATCTGCAGGATATGCAGCGGGTCGCTGACGGTCGGCGAAGCCAGCACCTCCTCGACACTGCATTCCTTGCGGTAGCGCGCCAGCGGGTTGCCCATGGCATTGCGGTGCATCAGCACCGAGGCCTTGGCCAGGGTCTGCTCGGTGGTGCCGAAATCGTGCATGCGCCGGCGCGCCTCCATGGCCCAGTAGGCCGGGTTGGTCGCGCCCATCGTGACCCAGCGCAGGTAGTCGGTGTCGGTGATGTCGTCCGGGCTGCCGGGCGGGCGCGGAATGAAGCCCTTGGGCATGCGCTCAGCGCCGACTGCGGCGACGATGTCGCACTCGCCGCTGGCAATCATGCTGGCCGCCGCATGCACCGCGATGCCGCCCGCAGCGCAGCCGCCACCGACATTGACGGCAGGAATGCCGGTTTCGGCCACCACCTGCAGCATCTCGTTGGCATGCAGGCCCCATCCCATGCCACCCTCGAAGCGCGAACTGGCGGCCACCAGGCCCTGCAGATCGCGCCATTCGAGCGCCGCATCGCCCAGCGCCGCGCCCATCGCATCGAGTGCCAGCTGGAGCTGCGGCTTGTTCGGGAACTTGCCCCAGGGATGGGCGCCTGCGCCCAGCACGTAGACCGGTCTCATGGCGTCGTCTCCTGATGGGCGCGGGGGCAGAACTTGTAGGTCAGAACCTCGCGGTTCTGCTCGTCTCGGTACAAGGTCTCCACGGTCAATTCGACCGCCATGCCGATGCGTATCGCGTCCATGGGGCAACCGGTCAACATGCCCATGACACGCAGGGCCTGCGGCAATTCGACCATCCCGATCGCATACGGCTCCCAAGGCTCCATGCGGAACAATGCGGGTGGTCGGTAGATCTGCACTGTGTAGCTGTACAGGATGCCGTAAGGGCCCAACAGCGCATCGCCGATCGCCTTGTCATGGCATTGCGGATTGCGACAACCCAGGCTCCTGGGAAAGTAGTGGGTGCCACAGCTGCTGCAGCGGCTGCCGATCAGCCGCGTGTCGGCGCCTTCGCCCTGGAACAGGTCCCGGGCTACTGGAATGCGTTCGGGCATGTGCATGGAGTGCGTGCCGATCAGCGCGACAGGATGTCGCGCGTTTCGCGGAAATACAGCGTGCCCTTGGCCACATCGGTGACGCTGACTTCGTGGCGCACATAGCGCCGTTCGCGCTTGACGTACTTGTCGATCGCCGTGGTGGTGATGCGCACCGTCGCCCCGACCGGGATCGGCTCCAGGATCTCCGAATCGTGGAAGGTGTGGATCGAGCCGATCGCAAACGGCTTGGTGTGGTCGAACTGTACCGACAGCACGAAGTGCGATACCAGCAGCGGTGGCACGATGGCGCCGCCGAAGGGCGACTCGCCCGCAACATTCCAGGTGTTCATGCGCCAGCCCTCGTACCAGGGGTTGTAGTCCTCGACCGCATCGGCATACAGGATCACCAGCTCGGGCGTGATGGTCAGGTCGCGTGACAGCACGTCGCCGACGTTGACCATGTCCCAGTAGGTCTGCGATTCCGAGGCCAGGCTGTCGATGAATTCGCGCGTCTGGCGGATCTGGATCTCGCCCATCGGCCGCAGCGCGTCGGTGGTGGTGGCGTGTTGGCTCATGGCATGTTCCTTGATGTGGTGGTTAGGAAAGGGCGCTCAGACGCCGACGTCGACTTCAACGAAGCCGACCGTCTTCTTCTCGCCGGCCTCGTTGTCGGCCCAGATGTCGACGGTGAAGCGGTAGCCGTTGCCTTTGGGCGTCTTCTCGCGCACCACGCCGTGGGTGGTGATGATCTCGTTGGCCAGCGTGGATGCAACGTACTTGCAGACCACCCGGGCGTTGCGGAAAAAACCGGCACCAAAGTGATTGACGCACATTTCGGCCAGGTAGGCTGACGACATCTCGCCGGTCTGGATCGGCGATGCCAGGCCGGTTTCGGCGGCGTAGACCGGGTCCCAGTGGTTAGGATTGAAGCGACCCCACAGGCGCGAGCCCATGAGCTGGATTGCGGCCTTCTTCTTGACGCTTGCCAGCGTCGTGCCGACCGGCGTGTCGTGCGTGAACAGATAGGCAACGGCTGTCGGGGTGGGTATGGATGTGTCCATCGTGGTTCCTGGGTAGGGAGTGGAATCGGTAGCGCCACGGCGTGAGGCTCACGCCAGGCCGAGGGTCTCGGTGGCCATCGTGACCAGCTGGAACTTGCGCGCGCGTCCGGAAGGCGTGCTCGGTATGTCTTCGGCGCGAATGGGCAGCACATGGCGCGGTACCTTGAAACGGGCCAGGTGCTCTGCGCAAAACGCGATCAATTCGTCGGGGGTCGTCGCGGGAGCGTCGCGCAAAACCACATAGGCCACGCCGACCTCACCCATCCGCTGATCGGGCACCGGCACCACATGGGCCTGCAATACAGCGGGATGGGTCACCAGCAGGTCCTCGGCCTCGGTTGGCATCACCTGTTCACCGCCACAGCGGTAGGACTCCTTGAGCCTGCCGGCCAATGTCAGATAACCTTCGGCATCGATGCGCCCCAGGTCGCCGGTATGCAACCAACCGTCGGCAGTGAAGGCGGCCGCGGTCGCTTCGGGCTTGTTGTAGTAGCCGGCCGTCACCCCCATGCCGCGCGCCTGCAACTCGCCGACCTGCCCGGGGGCAACCGGGGCGCCGGTATCCGGATCGACGACCCGGTAGACCACCAGCAGGCCGCCATTGGCCGGGTCGCCGGCCGGGCCGACATCGCGCAGGCGGCCGTTGCTGGCGAGCAGGCGTTCCATCGGGTCGCCGGGCCGGGTGACCGTGCTCGACGCGGTGACCTCGGTCATGCCGTAGCCGGTAGTCAATTCGTGGGGTTGCAGATAATCGAATATCTCCTGCCAGATATAGGCTGGCGCCCGACCTCCGGAGGAGATGACCGCATGCAGTGATGACAGGTCGTATGCGGCGCCAGGCCTTTTCAGTTCCTCCAGCAGCGCCAATGTCATGGTCGGGATCAGCAATAGGTCACTGGCGCGGTGCGCGGCAACCGCGCGCAGGGTATCCGCCGCGTCGAACCGGATCTGCGGAATGACGGCGCCGCCGACAAACAGCGCCGCGAGCAAACCTTCCACATAGCCATAGACGTGGTACATCGGCAGCGAGAACAGGATGCGCCGACCATCCTCAAAGGCGCGGCCATAGGTGCTTCCGAAGGCTGTGCGCAGCATCATGTCGTGCGTCAGCATGACGCCCTTGGGCGGGCCGGTGGTGCCCGATGTATAGATGATGTCGGCGTTGCTGTGCGGGCCGGGGTGGGGGATCGCCGTCCATGGTGCTGCATCCGCACCGAAGTCTGCCAGTGGAGTCGCATTGGTGCGCACCGGCGCATCCCCGGTCGGGAAGACGACCACCTGACGCAGCCGTGGCAAGCCGGTTCCGCCGCCCTGGTGCTCCCAGTCGGGGGCGAGCGCATCGAGGAACTGCAGGTAGTCCAGGTTACGGAACCGGTCCATCGTGATCAGCAACACCGCGTCGGACTGGCGCAGCACATAGCCCAGCTCGTCGCGGCGATTCAGGAAATTGATGGGCACCGCCACCGCGCCGGCGCGGGCAATGCCGAATTTGGCAGCCACGAACTCCGGATAGTTGGCCAGCAGCAGGGCGACATGGTCGCCCGGTCGCACGCTGCTGGCGACCAGGCCGGCGGCAATGCGTTCAGACCATTGCCGGATCTCGCGGTAACTCCAGCTGCGCTGGTCGGTGATGACGAAAGGCCGATCGGGAAGCTCCGCCGCCACCACGTCCAGCACCTGATCCAGCGTGCGCGGCTGCCACTGCGGATAGCGGCGCCAGAGGTCCTGCTGGCGCAGGATGGCGGTGGGCGGGGCGGTCGGCTGGCGCGCAGGCATCGTGGTATTTCCGGTTTGCGTCGGCGGGCGGATCGCGTCGGCCGTGGCCTGGCGCGTCGTTTCGTCGGCATTGTAATACTCGCGAGTATTCATGTCTACTGGCTTGTATCTGCCATGAATAAAACAATATCCTCAACCTGAATCGAGGTTGTTTGCAGAAGGCACTTGCAACTTACCAATGAATACGACAAAATACTCATCGGTAGATTCGTGTGTTCGTAGTTGCCGGTGTTGTGCGGCAGGGTCTGCGCGATGCGGCGCCGGTTATCCGGTATTTGTCTGGAGGCAGTTGATGGAGCAAGTCGATGCAATCGTGATTGGCGCAGGGTTCGCGGGCCTGCGGGCGCTTTACACCCTGCGCGGCATGGGTAAGCGGGTGACGGTGCTGGAGGCCAGTGCCGGCCTGGGCGGGGTGTGGTACCACAACGGCTATCCAGGCGCACGGTGTGATGTCGAGAGTTTCGACTATTCGTACAGTTTTTCGCCCGAGCTCGAGCAGGATTGGCGCTGGAGCGAACGCTATGCGACCCAGCCGGAGATCCTGCGCTACATCAATCATGTGGCGGACCGGTTCGACCTGCGCAAGGACGTGGTCTTCAACACCCGCATGGCCAAAGCCAAGTACGACGAGCAGGCGGCGCGCTGGACCGTCACCGCCGAGGACGGTCGCCAGTGGTCGGCGCGGTATTTCGTGATGTGCGTGGGTCAGTTGTCCACCACCAAGACACCCGACTACCCGGGCCAGTCCAGCTTCAAAGGCGAGATCATCCACAGCGCCGTGTGGCCCAAGCACAAAGTCGACTATGCCGGCAAGCGGGTGGCCATCATTGGCACCGGATCGTCGGGCATGCAGATGACACCGGTGATCGCCAAGACGGCCAAGCATTTGACGGTGTTCCAGCGCACCGCCAATTTCAGCATCCCGGCGTCGAATGCACCGGTCTCGGACGAGGAAGACCGGCGCGTCAAGTCGCAATACCGGGCGCGGCGCGAGCAGGCCTGGAATTCGCCGACCGGCCTGGGTTTCATGCCGAACAAGCAGTCGGCACTCGATGCCGACCCCAAGGAGCGCGAAAAGGTGTACGAGGCGGCCTGGCACCGGCTGGGATTCGGCTTTGCGTTGACCTATTTCGACATCCTGTTGTCCAAGCCGGCCAACGACACCGCGGCCGAATTCATCCAGCGCAAGATCGCCTCGGTGATCAATGACCCGGCGCTGCGCGACAAGCTCGTCCCCAAGGGACATGCGTTCGCCGCCCGCCGCCCCTCCGTGGACAGCGGCTATTTCCAGGCGTTCAACCGCGACAACGTGGAGCTGGCCGATGTGCGCGAGTCGCCGATCGTCGCGTTCACGCCCGAGGGCATCCGCACGACGACCAAGCTGCATGCCTTCGACATCATCATCTGGGCGACCGGATTCGATGCGATGACGGGCTCCCTGCTGCGGCCCGAGATCGTTGGCCGGGGCGGCATCACGCTGAAGCAGAAATGGGCCGCCGGTCCGGTGACCCAGCTCGGCGTGGCAGTGTCCGGCTTTCCGAACATGATGGTCGTCGTGGGCCCTGGCAGCCCGTCGCTGCTCAGCAATGTGCTGGTATCGACCGAGCAGCAGATCGACTGGCTGGCGGAATTCATTCGCGCGATGGACGCCAGGCAGATTGCCGAGTTCGAAGCCTTGCCGCAGGCCGAGCAGGAATGGGTTGCACATGTCAATGAACGCGCCAGGGAGACGCTGTACCTGACGGCCGATTCCTACTACAACGGCGCCGAGGTTGCCGGCAAGCCGCGCGTGTTCATGCCCTATTCGGGTGGCGTGCGCGGCTATCGCCGCATCCTGCAGAAATGCGCAGCCGACGGCTATTCGGGATTCGCGCTGCGCGCCCGTCCGCAGGCAGTCGCGACCGACCCGACCCAGGCGGCGCAGCCATGACATTCGATTTTTCCGGCCAGGTGGCCATCGTCACCGGAGCGGGTGGCGGCATCGGCCGCGCGGTGTCGCTGGCACTGGCCAGCGCTGGCGCCAAGGTGCTGGCGGTGGACCTGTCGTCGGCCAGTGGCGGGGAGACCGAGCGGCTGATTCGTGCCGGTGGCGGTACGGCGACATTCGTGCCGGCGGACGTGAGCAAGGCCGAGGACGTGGAACGTTACGTTGCAGTGGCGCGTGACAGTTGGGGCCGGATCGATATCTTCATGAATAATGCCGCCTGGCAGGGTGAGATCCTGCCGCTGGTCGATTATCCGGACGCGTTGTTCGACAAGGTCATGGCGATCAATGTCCGGGGCGTGTTTCTCGGACTCAAGCATGTGTTGCCGGTCATGATCGCGCAGCGCCGCGGCGCGGTCGTCAACAGCGCGTCACTGGCGGCCTATATCGGCAGCCGCAACCTGGCGCCGTACAGCGCCAGCAAGCACGCGGTGCTGGGCCTGACCAAGTCCGCCGCGCTCGAGGTGGCGCGCAAGGGCATCCGTATCAACGCCGTCTGTCCGGGCCCGGTCGACACTGCGATGATCCGGGACATCGAGGAAGGCCAGGCGCCGGGCAATGCCCAGGCCCTGCGCGCGCAGCGCACGGCGACCATCCCCGATGGCCGTTATGCGACGCCCGAGGAAGTCGCCAACCTGATGCTGTACCTGGTCTCGGACCTGGCGAGCCATGTGACCGGGCAGGGGATCCAGATCAACGGAGGCAGCCATGCATGATTCGGTCCGATTCGCCCGGCATGCCGGCGCCCATTGCGTTTGCGCGTCCATCGCCCACCGGGGCCCACTCCTCTTGGGATATGCTCGTACCAATGAAAAAGCCGACAAAAGATCAATCCGTGTCCAAGGTCAAGTCGGGCCGGGCCACGCGCTCCGCGTCGAACGATCCGAACGCACCCGAGGACATCCGCGACGCGATTTCGCGACTCAAGCGCGAGACGATCGTCGCGGCCGCAGTGGAGTTGTTCTACAAGAAGGGCTATGCCCGCACCACGCTGGAAGAGGTGGCCGATGCGATCAACGTCACAAAGCCCTTCATCTATGCGCACTTCAGATCCAAGACCGAATTGCTGGCCGAAATCTGCATGCGCGGCACCCGTCTTTCCCACGCGGCGCTGCTGCGTGCAACTGCACAGCAGGGCACACCGACCGAAAAGCTCGGGGCGATCGCGCGCGACTTCATGCTGGCGGTACTCAACCACCAGGCACATGCGGTGATCTACAGCCGGGAAGAGAAGGAACTCGATCCGGCCGACCGCGAGGCCATCAACCTGTTGCGGCGGGAATTCGACCATCGGCTGGTGGCGGTTCTGGAAGAAGGTGTGCAGTCGGGCGAGTTCTCGGTCGAGGATGTGCCATTGACGGCGCTGGCCATCATCGGCATCGTCGGCTGGTCGCAGGTCTGGTTCCGGCCGACCGGTCGCCTGACCAAGGAGCAGTCGGCGCAGGGTGTAGCCGACCTGGCACTTGCGATGGTGCAGGCCAAACGCCCGCGCAGGCTCAGGGCCATGCCCAAGGCCGCCTGAAAACTTCACGGCCACGCCGGCTGGCGCAGTGCTTGCGCCAAGCGGGCCGTAGCGGCGCGGCCCCGCGGGGGAGGATCCAGCCATGAGCAGCGCTGATGGCCAGCCTGCAATGGCAGTCGTCGGCGGCGGCACCATGGGCGTTGGGATCGTCTATGTTTATGCGGTCGCCGGCTGGAACGTCACGGTGGTCGAACCCGATGACGGACGGGCCCAGTCCGTGCAGCAGACCCTGGCGGTCGTAGCCCAGGGTGGCCTCAAGCGGGGCAAGCTGGACGCCAGCCAGGTGGAGCATGTGACGCGATCGGTGCAGCGCGTACGCGCGGCCACCGAGTTGCCCGAAGGCCTGGACCTGGTCGTGGAAACCGTGCCGGAGCGGCTGGCCTTGAAGCAGCAGGTACTGGCCCAGATCGACGCACGCCATCCGCGTGTCATTGCCACCAACACCAGTGCACTGTCGGTCGACGAACTGGCGCGTTCCGTCAGCGACCCGTCGGCCTTCCTGGGCATGCATTTTTTCAACCCGGTATGGTCGCTGCAATTGGTCGAGCTGATCCGTGGAGCCGATACCAGCGAACAGACCCTGGCGCTGGCACGGGGCTTCGCTGAATCCACCGGCAAGACGACGATCACCGTGCGCGACGTGCCGGGATTCGCGACCAGCCGGCTCGACCTGATCGCATCGCTGGAGGCGATGCGCATGCTGCAGGATGGTGTGGCCAGCGCCGAAGACATCGACCGCGCCATGGTGGTCGCCTACCGCCATCCCATGGGCCCGCTGCGCCTCTCCGACATCGTCGGCCTGGACGTGCGGCTGGACATTGCGCGCAACCTCAGCGTGGCGCTGGGTGAGCGTTATGCACCGCCGCGCCTGCTCGAGGAAATGGTCGCGCGCGGCGAACTTGGCGTCAAGTCCGGCAAGGGCTTTTTCGAATGGCCGCCCGGGACGGCGGTCTGAGTTTCATTCAACGAGGCGAATTTTCATGTCAAATATCTTTGGTTCCACGCTGGTCGATACCGCAGATCACCATCCGATGCTGCGCGAGAGCGTGGGCAAGCTGGTGGGCGACTTTGGCCGGCGCTATTTCCAGGACGTCGTCAAGCGCAAGGAAAAACCGGTCGCGCTGTGGAATGCAATGGCCAAGGCCGGATTCGTCGGCGTGCACGTCGGCGAGCAATATGGCGGTGGTGGCTGCGGCATGGCGGACTACAACGTCGTGGTCGAGGAAACCGCGGCTCAGGGTTGCCCGGTGCTGTCGCTAGTGATCGGGTCGATCACCGCACCCATCATCGAGCAGCATGGAACCGAACAACTCAAGCAGCACTGGCTGCCGGGCCTGGCCGACGGCAGCCTGCGGCTGGCGTTTGCGATCACCGAACCCGATGCCGGCACCAACACCCACAAAGTCAGCACCATCGCGCGTCGGGACGGCAGCGGCTGGAAGCTGAACGGCACCAAGTACTGGACTTCGGCGGTGGACGAGGCGGACGCGATCATGGTGGTGGCGCGTGGCGAGACGCTGGATGCGGCCGGGCGCGGGCAGCTGTCGCTGTTCATCGTGCCGACCAATGCGCCTGGCATCTCGATGACGCCGATCGAGACCGCGCTGTACGTGCCGGAAACCCAGTTCATGCTGTACTTCGATAACGTCGCGCTGGGCGCTGAATCGCTGATCGGGCAGGAAGGGCAGGGCCTGCGCCACATGTTCGCCGGCCTCAATCCGGAGCGGATCTGTGCCGCCGCCATCAACAACGGCATTGCCCGCTTCGCACTGGAAAAGGGTGCGCAATACGCCAATGAACGCACCGTGTGGAAAACCCCGATCGGCGCACACCAGGGCATTGCCCATCCGCTGGCGAAGGCCTATGTCGCGGTGCAGCAGGCGCGCCTGATGACGGCGCGCGCCGCGCAGCTGTACGATGCCGGCTCGCACGATGCCGGCGAGGCGGCCAACATGGCCAAGTTTGCCGCGGCCGACGCCTCGCTCGAGGCGCTGGACCAGGCGATCCAGACCCATGGCGGCAATGGCATGGCACTGGAATACGGGCTGGCCGACCTGTGGTTCATCGCCCGCCTGCACAAGACCGCGCCAGTCAGCCGCGAGATGATCCTGAATTTCGTCGCGCAACACAGCCTGGGCCTGCCCAAGAGTTACTGATCCGCTGACGCGAGAAGACGCCATGACAAGCACGTTCGCCCAGACCATCCGGCAGCACGCGGTGGATCGGCCGCAGGCGCCTGCGCTGACCTTCGAAGGCTCCACCTGGACCTTCGCGCAACTCGACGCGCTGAGCTCGCAGTCGGCCAACGCGCTGGCCGCCGAAGGTGTGCGCGCCGGCGACCGGGTGGCGCTGCTGACGAAGAACTGCGCTGAGTTCTACGAATTGATCTTCGCCTGCAGCAAGATCGGCGCGATCCTGGTCGGCCTGAACTGGCGGCTGGCGGCGTCCGAGATCACCGCCATCGTCGCCGATGCGGGCCCGGTGGTCGTCATCGTGGGTCCGGGCGAACAGGTCCTTTTGAGCGAGCCGGCACGCAACAGCAACGGACTGCGCAGGGTCGTGACGCTGGGCCAGGAATATGACGCCTGGCGCGCGGCGGCGCCCGTTGCCGACCCCGGCCATGCCGGCCAACCGGACGACGTGGCGATGCTGCTCTACACCTCGGGCACGACCGGCCTGCCCAAGGGCGTGATGCTGAGCAACGATGGCATGTCATATACGCGCCGCCTGGCCGAGGCCTGGGGTATGGGTCCGGCCAGCGTCAACCTGGTCGCGATGCCGATGTTCCATATCGGCGGCAGCGGGTACGGCACCAGTACGATGCTGGTGGGCGGCCATACCGTGCTGATGCGCGAGGTCAATCCGGCACATGCGATCGAGCTGATCGCCCGCCACCGCGTCACGCATGCGTTTTTCGTCCCGACCGTGGTCCAGTCGCTGTTGCAGACGCCCGGCATCGAAAAGGCCGACCTGTCCAGCCTGCAACTGCTGATGTATGGCGCCTCGCCGATCGGCGAGGTGCTGCTGCGCCAGGCGCTCGACGTGCTGCAGTGTCAGTTCATCCAGGCCTACGGCATGACCGAGACCTCGGGCACCGTAGTGGCACTGCCGTCCGAGGACCACGAGCCGGACGGCCCGCGCGCCGGACTGCTGCGCTCCATAGGGAGGGTCTACCCCTGGGTCGAATTGCGGATCATCGACCCCACCACGCTGGACGATGTGGTCACCGGCGAGGTCGGCGAGATCTGGTTGCGCTCGGGCATGGTCATGAAGGGCTACTGGAACAAGCCGGACGCCACGCGCGAGGCCATCATGGACGGCGGCTGGTTGCGCACCGGCGATGCCGCCTACCTGGACGAGTTGGGTTACATCTACTTGTTTGATCGCTTCAAGGACATGATCATCTCGGGTGGCGAGAACATCTACCCGGCCGAGGTGGAAAACGCGCTGTACGGGCATCCGGCCGTACTGGAAGTGGCGGTGATAGGCGTGCCGCATCCGCGCTGGGTCGAAACACCCAAGGCCATCGTCGTGCTCAAGCCGGACCGGCAGGCGTCGGAGCAGGAACTGATTGCATTTGCACGCGAGAACCTGGCGCGCTACAAATGCCCGACCTCGGTCGCATTTGCCACCACGCTGCCACGCAATGCGTCGGGCAAGCTGCTCAAGCGCGAATTGCGGCGCATCTATCTGGAGCAGCCAGCGCCATGACCGCTGCTGCCGATGCGCCGATGACCGTGCTGGCGTTGATGCGACGCTGGGTGGTGGACTATTTCAATCGCCAGGATGCCGGTGCGTGTGCGCAGTTCATCGCGCCTGACTACACCCTGCGCATCGGTGAGACCGTTTTCGCCGGACGCGACGCGCAGTGGTTGCCGGCGGTGGACAAGCAGTTCCAGACTTTCCCGGGCATGGGCATGACGGTGCACCAGGTGCTGGTGGGCAGCGACCGTGTCGCGACCCTGTTCAGCGAACATGGCGCCTCGGGTGGCGTCGGCGGGCGGATGGCGGTCTGGTCCGGCGTGGGCATCTACCGCAGCAACGGGGCGCAACTCACCAACTGCGTAGCCCAGGAGGACTACCTGACCCGGCTGCGTCAACTCAAATCCGGCGTGGTCGACCCGGTCGAGCCACCGGCCGCTGCGCCGTGGGACACCGCAGCCTTGCCGGCCGATCCGCAGGCCGAAGCCGTGGTGCGCCGCTGGCTCGCGCAGTCCTGGCCGATCGCGGACTGCGCCGTGCGCTGCGACGATGAGCACATCACCGGCGAGCCGCTGTGCTTCGAGGTGGATTCAGGCGAGATCAGCGAACTGTTCTCGTCGGGCCCCGAGGTCGCGTTCCATGTGCGTCAGGTCGGCCGTTACCGGGGCGGGCTTGCCGGTGTCCTGGCCGGTACCGCCGTATCGGTATTGCATTGCAATGGCATCGTGCGGGTACAGGATGGCCAGGTCCATGCGGGACGCGTCATCCGCGATCGCATCGGCCTGCGTGCAGCATTGCTGCAACAAGGGGTTGCATGACCACCCCTGACACCACGATCGGCGCGCCGACTGTTCTTGTGTCGCGCGAAGGGCCGGTGCTGGTCGTCACCATCAACCGTCCGGCGCAACGCAACGCGATCGACCGAGCAACATCGGAGGCGATCGCGCGGGCGATGGACGAACTCGACGCCGATCCGGCGTTGAGCCTGGGTATCCTGACCGGTGCCGGTGGCCACTTCTGTGCCGGCATGGACCTCAAGGCGTTCCTGCGCGGCGAACGGGTCGAGCTCGACGGCCGTGGCCTGGCCGGCATCGTCGTGACGCCGCCACGCAAGCCGCTGATCGCCGCGGTCGAGGGTTATGCGCTGGCCGGTGGCTGCGAGATCGCGTTGGCCTGTGATCTGCTGGTGGCCGCCGACAACGCGCAGTTCGGCATTCCTGAAGTCAAGCGCGGCCTGATTGCCGGCTCGGGCGGACTGATCCGCCTGCCGCAGCGCATTCCGCGCCAGATCGCGCTCGAGTACGCGCTGACCGGTGCCCTGATGCCGGCCGGCGAGGCGCGTCAATGGGGTCTCGTCAACCGGCTCACGGCGCCTGGTGGCGCGCTCGATGGGGCGCGTGCGCTGGCCCGGACCATCGCCGCCAATGGGCCGATGGCGGTGCAGATGACCAAACGGGTGATGGTCGAGGCACCCGATTGGGCTCCCGGCGAGGTGTGGGCGCGCCAGCGCGAATTGCTCGAACAGGTGATTCATTCCCATGACGCGCGCGAAGGTGCATTGGCGTTCAGCGAGAAGCGCGCCCCGCGCTGGACCGGCAGCTGAGACATGGACGCCAGCGAGAACACCCACGCCGTCGGATTGGCGGCCACCCCGTCGCGCACCGTGCACCCGCTTGATCCCGACACCGCGCGGTTGCTGGCTCTGGCGCGCAAGGCGGCTTATCCCCCGTTCGAAAACCTGTCGCCGACCGCGGCCCGTATCGCCTATGCCGCCAGCTGGGATGCGATGCAATCGCCGGGCGGCGAAGTGGCGTCGGTGTCGGACATCGCGATCGCAGGGCCGGCCGGTGCGTTGGCACTGCGCATGTACCGCGGCCTTGGCACCGAGCCGCAAACACTCCTGCCCTGCATGGTGTTCCTGCACGGCGGCGGCTGGGTGATTGGGGGCCTGGAGAGCCACGACCGGATGTGCCGGCGCCTGGCAACTGCGGCCCGCATCTGCGTCGTGGCGGTGGACTACCGGCTGGCTCCGGAGCACCCGTTTCCGGCGGCTCTGGATGACGCCGCGGCTGCGTGGCGTTGGGTGCATGTCAACGCGCAGGAACAGTTCATCGATCCGGCGGCGATCGGTGTGGGCGGCGACAGCGCGGGTGGCAACCTGGCTGCGGTGCTGGCCCTGATGGGGCGTGATGGTACGCTGCCGGCGAGCCGCTACCAGGCGCTGATCTATCCGGCACTGGACCTGACGGCCACGAGCGACTCCTACCGCAGCGTCACGTCGGACCTGCCCTTGACCGCGGCGACGATGCACTATTTCATCGATCATTACACGCCACGTGTGGCCGATCGGCTCGATTGGCGCGCCTCGCCTTGTCGCGCGGGCTCGCTGGCGGACACGCCACCGGCCCTGGTTCTTACCGTCGCCCACGATCCGCTGTGCGACGAAGGACGTGCCTATGCGGCCCGGCTGGATCGCGACGGCGTGCGCGTAGTGGCGCTCCATTGCAATGACCAGATGCACGGCCTGCTGAGCCTGGGCAGGCTGGTGCCTGCTGCTGATGTGATGGCCGACCATGTGTTTGGCGTCATCGGCCTGGAACTGCATCGCCGCACTGGCGCCGTGGCAAACCCGCGATCCGGTGCGCCCTGATGCGTTGCGGCCGTCTGGCATCGTTCCTTTTTTTACACCATCCACCAAGGAGATAGATATGAGAGAAGCCGTCATCGTTTCGACTGCGCGTACCGGCATCGGCCGCGCCTACAAGGGCTCGTTGAACAATACCAGGTCCCCCAGCATGCTGGGCCATGTGATCGCGCATGCCGTCCAGCGCGCGGGCGTGGAGGGCGGCGAAGTCGAAGACGTGGTGATCGGCACGGTGCTTACCTCGGGTACCGCCGGCATGAACCTGGCGCGCAACGCTGCGTTTGCGTCGGGGTTGCCGGTCACGGCCGCCGGCCAGACCATGGACCGTCAATGTGCCTCTGGCCTGATGGCGATCGCGACCGCAGCCAAACAGGTGATCGTCGACGGCATGCAGGTCGTCGTCGCCGGTGGGCACGAAAACATCACTTCCGAGCAAAAATCCTATTTCGATGGCGTGATGGCGGCCAAGGACCCGAATGTCTCTGGCCATGTGGAGCATGCCTACATGCCGATGCTGCTGACGGCCGAGTTCGTCGCCAAGAAATACGCGATCAGCCGCGA
The DNA here is from genome assembly GCA_031396205.1 of Rhodoferax sp. Classification (GTDB taxonomy): domain Bacteria; phylum Pseudomonadota; class Gammaproteobacteria; order Burkholderiales; family Burkholderiaceae_C; genus CAISIP01. The sequence goes on along the minus strand of JANNKH010000077.1, from coordinate 2,729 downwards.
GGCGCAGGACCTGTATTCGCTGCAGTCGCAGCAGCGCACCGCGCTGGCCCAGCAACAGGGTCGGTTCGATCAGGAAATCGTGCCGTTCACCACCCAGATGGCGGTAGCCGACAAGGCCACCGGTGTTGTGAGCTACCGCGAGGTCACGCTCGAGCGCGACGAGGGCAACCGCGCCGACACCAGGATCGAGGGTCTGGTGTCGCTCAAACCGGTGATCGAAGGCGGCCTTGTGACGGCCGGCAATGCCAGCCAGCTGTCGGACGGTGCCAGTGCCTGTGTGGTGATGGATCGGGCTCTGGCCGAGCGTCGTGGCCTGACGCCGCTGGGTGTCTACCGCGGCATGACGGTGGCCGGATGCGCACCCGAAGAAATGGGCATCGGCCCGGTCTATGCAGTACCCAAGCTGCTCAAGCAGCATGGACTGTCGGTCAAGGACATCGGCCTGTGGGAACTCAACGAGGCGTTTGCCTGCCAGGCGCTGTATTGCCGCGACCAACTGGGCATTGATCCCGACATTTACAACGTCAACGGTGGCGCGATCTCGATCGGCCATCCATACGGTATGACCGGCGCGCGTCTGGTCGGGCATGCGCTGCTCGAAGGCAAGCGGCGCGGTGCCCGGTTTGTCGTCGTCACGATGTGCGTGGGTGGCGGAATGGGCGCGGCGGGGTTGTTCGAAGTCGCCTGACCAGGGACTTCGCCGGCTGGGTGCAAGACGCCGGTGTGGTGGACGGGCACAGCGTGGGGATGGAGCCGGGACTGATCGGGCCGCCGATCAGCGTCACCCTTCTGGTGGCGGTTCCTGGCTTCGCTGTCGATTGCCGGTATCAGCCCAGACCGCCCCAGATCCCGTTCAGGTCCGATTCCGCCGAGGCGTCCTGGTTGCGCAGCGCCACCGCCGTACAGTAACGCCCGGCATGGAAGACCAGCGGTTCGCCGGCGCCATAGGCGACCTTGTGTACCCGGCCGACGAACAGGACATGGTCGCCACCGTCGATGGTGCTGTGGGTCTGGCATTCGAAACGCGCCAGCACGTCTTTCAGTAGTGGCGAGCCGCCCAGTCCGTGTTCGACCTCGATGCCGTCGAACTTGTTGGACTGCGGTGTGGCGAAACGGTGCGACAAGGCCGACTGCGCCGCGCCCAGCACATTGATTGCGAAATGGCCGGAATCGACGAAGCCTGCCATCGACGGCGAGCGCCGGCTCAGGCTCCACAAGACCAGCGGCGGATCGAGCGACAACGCCGAGAACGAGTTGGCGGTGAGCCCTTCCATTTTCCCGCTGGGACCGCGTGTCGTGATGACCGTGACGCCGGTCGTGAACAGCCCCAGTGCGTTGCGCAGCTGGCGGCTGTCGTGGCTTCCGTCCAGAAGTACCTGTTGCATGTCGGTATCCGTGTTCGTTGCAGTGGCGTCAGGCATCCATCAGCGGAAGCACCTTTTCGGCCATCAGCACCATGGACTCGCGTCCGAGCTGCGGGTCGGTCCAGTCGACGCCTGCATACAGCAAGGTGCCGAAGTCGCCGGTCACCTCCTTCAAGGCGTGGAGCTTGTCCGCCACCCGCGCGGGCGAGCCGTAGATCACCAGTTCCTCGATCACCTGCTCCAGCGTGACACTGTCGTCGGACTGCTTCGGATCGGATTTGAACACGCCAAGTGCACCACGGCGCTTGAGCTTGTTGAACAGCGAACGATAGTAGTAGTAGTAAGGACCGTCGGTATCTAGCGCGTAAGCCTTGGCAGTGGCATCGTCCTTGGCCACGAACACGGTCTTGGCGACGCGCCAGTTGGCCGGGTCGGCCGGTCGGCCGACGCGCGCGCAGCCTTCGACATATTTACCCCAGTGGCTCTTGACCCACTTGGGCAGCAGGAAGTTGGCCGATATCGGCTCCCAGCCACGCGCCGCTGCTTCGGTGATGCCCTGCGAGAATGGCGCCACCGCCGTCACCACGATCGGCGGGTGCGGGCGTTGCAGTGGCTTGGGAATGGTACCCATGCCGGTCTCGGCGATGTGGGTACGCGCTGTCGTGACGTTCCAGAACGTGCCCTTGAGATTGTACGGCGGCTCGGACGCCCAGATCGCCAGCACATGGTTGATCGCCTCGAGGAACATGGCCGGGCGCGGCAGGTCGAAATTGCCCAGCGCTTCGGCGTCGGATGGCAAGGCGCCGGGGCTGATCCCCAGGATGAAGCGGCCGTCCAGCAGGTGGTCCAACATCGCGATCTGCGCGGCCACGGCCGCCGGATGGTGGTTGGGCATGTTGATGGTGCCGGTGCCCAGTTTCATGCGTTTGGTCGCATCCACCAGCGTCGCCATGAACAGTGCCGACGACGTGATGTTCTCTTCCGGATCGGTCGTGTGTTCGCCGACATAACCCTCCGCGAATCCGAGCTGGTCGGCCAGGATGAAGGCTTCGCGGTCCTCGCGCAGCGACTGCCGCCAGTCCTTGCCGATCGGGTGCATCGGCATGGTGAAGATTCCGAGTTTCATTGTTTGCTCCTTGGGTCGATGGGTGTTTGGGTCTGCGTCCAGTCTATGGAGCGCGGTCGATTCGGCAAAGACACATGGTTGGATCAAAGCCCGCCATGTTGGCTGATCGATCAGGCCGGATTCGGCCGCGCACGCAGGCCACCGAACGGGACCCACGAACTGGCGACCAGCCAGCCGTTGTCGACCGGCAGGTTGACGCCGGTGATCGCACTGGCCTCGTCCGACAGCAGGAAGCCTGC